>NZ_JACHBI010000007.1:0-360810 GCF_014200235.1 Martinezella paranaensis
ATGCTGTTCCCATGGCGAAATCTCCTTTCGCCATGTTGAATCATGATTTGCCCAAAAATGGAATCGCGTGAGTCGACCTCATCAGGCTTCGGTATTAGGCGGCAGAAACCTCTTACAAAGAGGCTTTCTTCGCGGCATCCGGGCGCGCTTTTGCCATCGTTCTCTCTCGGCCAGAGCTAGCGTCGGGCTCGATAGTTCCGTATGAAGCCTGACGACCCGGCACAGAGATCGACCTGTTGATGTCCGACACCACCTATTCCGAAACGAGCCACAAGACACTGTCGCTGCCGCTTGCTCTTGCAATCATCTTCGGCGTCACGCTTTGGCGCGTGGTAATGCTGTTCTTCAACAGGACGGATCTCTTCGTCGACGAGGCACAATATTGGTTCTGGGGTCAGAACCTCGACTTCGGCTATTATTCCAAGCCGCCGATCATCGCCTGGGTCATTCGCTTCTTCAATGCGATATCGGGGTCGGACTCGACCTTCTGGATCCGCGTGTCCGCGCCTCTCTTCCATCTTGCCACCGCCCTGATGCTGATGCGGACGACGCGGCGACTGTTCGAGGGGGATGCCGGGCGGGAGATCGAGCCCTGGGTCGGCGTCATCTTCGTTACCCTGCCGGCGGCCTCGCTTTCGGCCGTGCTGATGTCGACGGATACGATTCAAATCCTGTTCGTCACCATTGCCATCTGGGCTTTTCTCGGCCTCACCAAGCGCTCCTCGATCATCGAAGCGCTAATCCTCGGCGTTAGCCTCGGGATCGCCTTCCTAACGAAATATTCGGTGCTTTTCCTGCTGCCCGGCGTCGGTATCGCGATGCTGACGCTGCGTTCGGCACGTATTGCCTGGCGCGACGTGCTCATCGCCGCCATCGCCGGCGCGATCGTCGTTTCCCCTAATCTCTGGTGGAATTTCGCCCATGATGCGGCGACGGTGCGTCACACCGAAAGCATTGCCCACTGGAACGGCGAAGGAAACGGTGGCGGTTTGGCGAAGCATCTGCTCGGCGCGCTCGGATTCCTCGGCGCGCAATTCGGTGTCGTCGGCCCCGTCATGTTCTATGGCATGCTCTGGGCCGCCTGGCGGATGATCAGCGGACAAAGCGACGACCGGGAAAAGCTGCTCGTCTGGCTGTCCATCCCCGTTATCGCATTGATCACGCTGCAGGCGCTGTTTGCAAAGGCCTATGCCAATTGGGCGGTTACCGCCTATGCCGCCGGCACCATCCTCGCCGTCTGGGTGCTCTACCGCCTGACGAAGAAGGGGCTTGCCGTCTCGCTGATCATCGGCTCGGTCGTCGCCTTCCTGCTGCCGATCCTGACCGTGTTTGCCTATGACATCAAGCTGCCGAACGGCGATCTCGTCATGAAGCGGTATGTCGGCCGCAGCGCCATCAGCCTGGAGATCGCCGATATCGCTGCCCAGGCGAATGCCTCGACCATCGTCGCCGATAACCGCGGTATACTCGCCGATCTCTTCTATACGCTGAAGGGCAAGCCCTATCATATCTACGCCCGTAACTCTGGCGGCTTCCCGAAAAGCTATTACGAGCAGAATTTTTCGCTGCCATCCAGCGCGACTGATGATGTGCTTTATGTCGATGACGAACCGTTCGATTGCACCACGGGCCGGTCGGAGCTCATCAAGAGCTGGTCGCCCGATTTCGGCAACATGAAAGGCAGGACGCTCTACGCCTACCATCTTTCGCCAAGCTGCCTGGCGCCGAAACCTTAGAGCAATTCCAGGAAAAGTGCAGGGCGGTTTTCCGTCCAGAATGCAAAAAACAAAGGGATAGAGCGGGAAACGATTCCGTGAAACACTAAACCGCTCTAGCCGCGGTCGGAAGTCGGGCGCAGGCAGACGCCCCAACCAAATTCCTGCATTTTCACGAAGACGACTCCACCCTCTTCGAAGGCCAGACGCAGTTGCGCCTCGGTTGCCCGATGAATGTCGTGGCGCCCGCCTTCGTAGTCGCGGATCGTGCTTCGTGATACGCCTGCTCTCTCGGCTATGTCCAACTGGGTCCAGTCGAGCAGCCCGCGTGCCGCGCGGCAGAGCGCAGGAGTGAGAATCGTTGGGTTGCCGCCTTGATTCACGATGAAAAACTGCCCATATTGGTCAACTTAAGCCAAATATGTCATAAACCACACGGGATTTCCAGTATCGAAGGAGACAGCGATGCCACACGATACGCCTTTGATTTCGACCATCGTCATGGGCCTTGTGCTGGCATTCATCTTCGGCGCCATCGCCAATCGCTTCAAACTGCCGCCGCTTGTCGGCTATCTCATTGCGGGCGTGCTCGCAGGCCCGCATACGCCGGGCTTCGTCGCCGACCAGAGCCTTGCGCCGGAACTCGCCGAAATCGGTGTCATCCTGCTGATGTTCGGGGTCGGCCTGCATTTTTCGCTGAAGGATCTGCTGTCAGTCCGTGGCATCGCCGTTCCCGGCGCGATCGTCCAGATCGGCTTCGCAACGCTGCTCGGCTGGGGCCTCGGCGCGCTGATGGGCTGGCCGCTCGGCGGTAGCCTCGTCTTCGGCCTAGCGCTCTCCGTCGCGTCGACGGTCGTTCTCCTGAAAGCCCTGCAGGAGCGGCGGCTGATCGAGAGCGAGCGCGGCAAGATCGCGGTCGGATGGCTGATCGTCGAGGATCTGGCCATGGTGCTGGCCCTCGTGCTCATTCCGGCCGCCGCCAGCATCTCCGCCGATGGTCATGGCGCTACGGAGCCGCTATCGGCCGGCCTCAACCGATTGCTTGGCCTCGATCTCGGCATCACCGGCATTATCGCCATGACGTTGCTGAAAGTCGCGGCCTTCGTCGGGCTCATGCTGGTGTTCGGCCGGCGGATCATTCCCTGGATCCTGCACCTCATCGCTCATACCGGCTCGCGTGAACTCTTCCGCCTCGGTGTCCTCGCCATTGCGCTTGGCGTCGCGTTCGGGGCTGCGAAACTCTTCGGCGTGTCCTTGGCGCTCGGCGCCTTCTTCGCCGGCATGATCCTGTCGGAAAGCGAGCTCAGCCACCGGGCCGCACAGGAAAGCCTGCCGCTGCGCGATGCCTTCGCCGTGCTGTTCTTCGTCTCGGTCGGCATGTTGTTCGACCCCAACATCCTGATCGACAATCCGCTGCCGCTGCTGGCGACTATTTTCATCATCATCATCGGCAAGTCCGTCGCCGCCTTTTTTATCGTGCTCGCCTTCCGCAAGCCGATGAGCACGGCGCTGACCATCTCCGCCAGTCTGGCGCAGATCGGCGAATTCTCCTTCATCCTCGCCGCGCTCGGCTCCGATCTCGGGCTGCTGCCGGCCGAAGGCCGCGACCTGATCCTTGGCGGCGCGATCATCTCGATCATTCTCAACCCGCTTGTCTTCATTGCCTGCGACTGGCTGCGGAAGATTCAAGAAACTAAGCCGCACGCCGAAATGCCGGAAGGCACGGAACCGGCCATCCAGGCAGAGCAACCGACGGCGGGCGAAGCCTCGCCTTCCCCTACCCATCCGTCAACGCCCGACGATGTCGGTGAGGAACTGCACGCCGTTACACTGACGGATCATGCGGTGCTGATCGGCTTTGGCCGCGTCGGCAGCATTGTCGGAGAGAAGCTCAAATCTTCCGCCACACCCTTTGTGGTCATCGAAGA
This sequence comes from Martinezella paranaensis, assembly GCF_014200235.1. Taxonomy (NCBI): domain Bacteria; kingdom Pseudomonadati; phylum Pseudomonadota; class Alphaproteobacteria; order Hyphomicrobiales; family Rhizobiaceae; genus Martinezella; species Martinezella paranaensis. Next base: position 3,644 of record NZ_JACHBI010000007.1, read on the forward strand.
TTCCGACAAGCGGATCGGCGACCTCGCGCGGCAGGGAATCGAGGCGATTTACGGCAATGCCGCCTCCCCGGAAGTTCTGGCATATGCCAATATTTCCGCCGCGAGCAGCCTGGTCATTGCCATTCCGAATACCTTCGAGGCCTGCCGCGCCGCCGAGCAGGCACGCGCCATCAACCCGTCGATCCTGATCGTCGCCCGCGCCCATTCCGACGCCGAAGTCGATGTGCTCAAGCAATATGGCGCCGATACGGTGATCATGGGAGAGCGGGAAATTGCGCTGGGGATGGTTGACCGGCTGGCGCAAGTGCATCATGACAGGCCGCACTATGAAGACGCGCAGCGTCCTGATATCATGACCGAACCGTCGGAACCCGCTCCGGCAAAGGAATGAAGGCCCTTTTAACCGTTGAACCCGTTCGAATTCGGCGCTGCCGACAGCGAAGAGAACGATAGCAGGATGACGCGACGTGCCGGAGCGCGCGTGATCGCCTCGCTGTTCGTCGCCTTCTTCGCCTACCTCGGACTGGCGCTCGGCGGCGGCATCAATCTTGCCGCGCGGGCCGATGCGGAGGCCTTCTCTTCCGGCAGGGACAACCAACCGCTCTATCTCGCCCTGCGCGATCCGGTGCGTGGCACTGTCGTCGCTGACCGTACGGTCACGCCGAAAGCCACCTGGCACGATATCGGACCGGCGGCGCTTACAGCCGTTCCGTCGCTCGGGCTCCTGACCAATCCGGGGCAGCCGCGCACCCGCGGCGAACTCGCGCGGCATGAATCGCTTGCTTTCCGCGCCTATCTCGCCCGCGCTCCACCGACCGCTTTCATCTGACCGGTTCGCGCGCCTGACGGCGCATTTTCGACATGACCTTACGTCCGCCGGCGGCATGCTCTGCTGGTATCAGTGTATTCAAGGATAATACTCATGCGCACCTCACCATGGCTGGTGTTCACCTATACGGTGATCATCGTGCTTGGCCTTTTCATCGCCCTGCCGAACGTGCTGCCACAGTCGGTCTTAAGCAAAATGCCGTCCTGGCTGCCGCATAGCCAGGTTTCCCTCGGCCTCGACCTTCGTGGCGGCTCCTACCTCGTCCTCGAAGTCGACGAGAAGGACCTGACCAATGGCCGGCTGCAATCGCTGCTGCAAGACTCGCGCCGTGTCCTGCGCGACAAGAACATCCTGACCCGTTCGATCGTCCGCAATGGTGACCAGATCGTCGTCACGCTGACCGATCCGTCGCAGAGCAACGATGCGGTGACGCAGTTGCGGACCCTCGCCAATACGATCTCGTCCGGCCTTTCCGCCGGCCAGTCTGATCTGACGATTACGCCAAATGGCGGCGCGATTGCCATGTCCTTCTCGCCGGCCGGCATCGCCGCCAACGTCGATTCCGCCGTCCAGCAGAGCTTGGAAGTCATCCGCAAACGCGTCGACCAGGTGGGCGTCGCCGAACCGACCATCCAGCGCGTCGGTCCCAATCGCGTTCTCGTGCAGCTTCCGGGCGCACAAGACCCATCGCGCCTGCGCGAACTGCTCGGCTCGACCGCGAAGATGTCCTTCCATCTGCTCGCCGAGAACGTCGATCCGAAGAACCCCGGTCCTGGCGTTTCCATCCTCAAGGATGATCAGGGCAACAGCTTTCCGGTTCTCGATCGCATCGAGCTCGCCGGCGACCGCCTGACCGACGCCCGCGTCAGCTTCGATCCGAACACGCACGAGCCGCTCGTCACCTTCCGCTTCGACAGTGCCGGCGCAAACCGCTTCGCGGAAATCACCCGCGAAAACGTTGGCAAGCCTTTCGCCATCGTGCTCGACAACAAGGTGCTGAGCGCGCCGAATATTCGCGAGCCGATCACCGGCGGTTCGGGCCAGATCTCGGGCAACTTCACCGCCGACAGCGCGACGACGCTTGCAGCCCTGCTGCGCGCCGGCGCCCTGCCGGCCAAGCTCACCGTCATCGAAGAACGCACTGTTGGCGCCGACCTCGGCAGCGACGCGATCCAGAAGGGTATCTATAGCGGCCTGATCGGCTTCGCCTTGGTTGCCGCCTTCATCTTCGTGCTCTACGGCGCCTGGGGGATTCTCGCGAATGTTGCACTGCTCATCCACACGATCCTGACGTTCTCGGCCCTGACGCTTGTCGGCGCCACGCTTACGCTGCCCGGCATCGCGGGCGTCGTCCTTGGTATCGGCCTGGCGGTTGATGCCAACGTTCTGATCAACGAGCGCATCCGCGAAGAAACCCGCAAGGGCCGCGGCGCCTTCGCCGCCATCGATAACGGCTTCAAGAAGGCTTATTCGACGATTATCGACGGCAACATGACGGCCCTGATCGCCGCCGCCATCCTGTTCTACTTCGGCTCCGGCCCGGTTCGCGGCTTTGCCGTGACTATGGGTCTCGGCCTCATTATCTCGATGTTCACCTCCGTCGCCTTCGTGCGCGTCGTGATGATCGCCATCACCCGTCGCCGCAAGCTGAAGGTGCTCAACATCAGGCCGCTGATCCCCTTCAGCCCCTATGACAAGCACATCCAGTTCATGAAGGCCCGCTTCTTTGGCGTCACCGTCTCGGCGATCCTGTCGATCGCCTCGGTGGTCCTGTTCATCCATCCGGGCCTCAACTACGGCGTCGATTTCCGCGGCGGCATCCAGATGTCCGTCAAGACCAAGGACGCGGCCGATTTGGCTACGTTCCGCGAGGGCCTGAACACGCTCGGCCTCGGCGAAATCGCACTGCAGTCCTTCGGCGACAACAACAGCCTCCTTGTCCGCGCCCAGCGCCAGGACGGCGGCGAAGAGGCGCAGACGGCCGCGGTCACCAAGCTCAAGGCAGAAATCATCAAGATCGACCCAACCGCGACCATCGAAGGCACGGATGTCATCGGTCCGAAGGTTTCGGGCGAGCTTGCCTGGGCCGGCATCCTGTCGGTCGTGATCGCCAGCTTGGCGATGCTGTTCTACATCTGGTTTCGCTTCGAATGGCCGTTCGCGGTCGGCGCCATCGTCACTCTGGTACTCGACGTCACCAAGGCGATCGGCTTCTTCGCGATCACCGGCCTCGATTTCAACCTGACGGCCATCGCCGCTATCCTGACGCTGGTCGGTTACTCGGTGAACGATAAGGTCGTGGTCTATGACCGCATGCGTGAAAACATGCGGCTCTACAAGTCGATGCCGCTGCGCGACATCATCGACAAGTCGATCAACGAGACCCTGGCGCGAAGCCTCTATACCAACGCCACCGCCTTCCTGGCGCTGGTGCCGATGGCAATCTGGGGCGGCAGCGCCGTCTCCAGCTTCGCGATCCCGATGGTGTTCGGCATACTCGTCGCTGGTGCCTCGTCGGTCTTCATCGCCGCTCCGATCTTGCTGTTCCTCGGCGATTGGCGCCGCCGCCATGCCAAGGCGGTCGCCAACGACGCCGAGTCGGACGACAAGTCCGGCAAGGACAACAAGCAAATCCCCGCCGCCGAATAAGCGACAGACGGACACGAACAAGGGCATGCCCGGTTTCCGGGCATGCCCATTCTGCCTCCGGATCAGATGGACGGCATGTGCAGCGGCAGTCCTGGACGCGGTGCCGCTATTCTCTCCAAAACACCGTTTTCCTGCTCTGTGATGAGCGCATATTTGCCATCGAGGGTGAAGGCGATATTGCCCGGCCGGGTACCATTGGTGCGTATACGGCCGGCGATCTTCCCGGTGGGATCGATCAGGCAGATCTCGCCTTGCCCGTAGATCGCACAATAGAGCGTGCCATTGCGGTCGAAGGCCATGCCGGCCGGCCCGCGCAACGCCTTCACGGCAGGCGTCTGCATCACCTGTGCAAACAATTCCTGCCGCCCGCCGACGATCTGGCGATAGATTTTCCCGGTCAAGGTCTCGCTGTAGTAGAGCAAGCCATCCGGCCCGAAGGCAATGCCGTTGGCATAGAGCAAGCCGGCCGCCAGCACGCGCAGCACCCGTCCCTCCGCCGGATCGATCTGGTAGACACGACCGTTATAAGGCGCCCGGAAGAAATCAGGATTGATGTCAGCGCCGTCGAGCAGATCGGAGATGCGGACGCCGGAATCGGTCATGTAGAGCAGGCCGTCCGGGCCGAAGGCGAGGTCGTTCGGATAAAGAAACGGGCCATCGCTGCCGCCTTCGATCACCTGCAGGGTGCGGCCTTCTGGAGAGACCTTAACAAGGGAGTTTTCCGGACCGCCCGCCACCCAGAAACATTGATCGCCATCGACCGCGAGCCCAGTCGGTCGGCCGCCGGGCCGGCAGATTTCGCGGCGGACACCGGCCACAACCATTGTCAGGCAACGGCGGCTCTCACCGGTCTCCACAAGCGCGATACGCCCGTCCGTCAGGGCTACCGGCCCCTCAGGCTGGCGCAGTCCGGTGGCGATCGTCTCGTTCATGGTCGGGAACCCTCACCCAGCGCGCCGAAACCCCAAAATCATGTGTCAAAATGGTAAATAAGTACCCCAAAGGCTTTTTTCGAGCCGACGTTGGTTAAATCTGAACCAATTTCATGACGGGAGGGTCACATCTCTGTGCAGATCCGGCCGAGCTTGACAGTTTCAGTCAATTCGGAACATTCATCGAACATTCGGATATTATTGCGAACTTGATTCGTCACCGATTCTGTGGTCGCGCGCCTGCCGTCCGAAGCCTTCAGGAGAGCCCATGACTGCTGCCTATCTGGAAAAGCTGAACCCGGAGCAGCGGCTGGCGGTGGAGCACGGCACGACGGTCGAAGGCAGCCATATCGCCGGCCCGCTGCTGGTGATTGCCGGTGCAGGCTCCGGCAAGACCAATACGCTGGCCCATCGCGTCGCGCATCTCATCGTCAAGGGCGCCGATCCTCGCCGCATCCTGCTGATGACCTTTTCTCGCCGGGCGGCGGCCGAAATGGGCCGCCGCGTCGAGCGCATCTGTCGCGATGTGCTTGGCGCCAATGCCGGCATCATGGCCGACGCGCTTGCCTGGACCGGCACGTTCCATGGCATCGGCGCGCGGCTCCTGCGCGATTATGCCGAACAGATCGGCCTTGATCCGGCCTTCACGATCCATGACCGCGAAGACAGCGCCGACCTGATGAACCTCGTGCGCCACGAGCTTGGCTTCTCCAAGCTGGAAAACCGCTTTCCGACCAAGGCGACCTGCCTCTCGATCTATTCCCGCGCCGTCAATTCGGAAGCGCCGCTCGAAGAGATGCTGCGTGATTTCTTCCCCTGGTGCGCCGCCTGGGAAAAGCAGTTGCGCGACCTCTTCGCGGCCTATGTCGAGGCCAAGCAGGCGCAGAATGTGCTCGATTACGATGATCTGCTGCTCTATTGGGCGCATATGCTGCATGAACCGCTGATCGCCGAAGATATCGGCGGTCGCTTCGACCATGTATTGGTCGACGAATATCAGGACACCAACCGGCTGCAGTCGTCGATCCTGCTGGCGCTGAAGCCTGACGGTCAGGGACTGACCGTCGTCGGCGACGATGCGCAGTCGATCTATTCCTTCCGCGCGGCCACGGTGCGCAACATCCTCGACTTCCCGACCTCCTTTACCCCGGCTGCCAACATCGTCACGCTCGACCGCAACTACCGCTCGACACAACCGATCCTGGCCGCCGCCAACGCGGTGATCGATCTTGCTTCCGAGCGTTTCACCAAGAACCTGCGTACCGAACGCCAGAGCGCGGAGCGGCCGCGGCTGGTAACGGTGCGCGACGAAAGCGATCAGGCGCGTTACATCGCCGATCAGGTACTGGAAAATCGGGAGAGCGGTGCGAAGCTGAAGCAGCAGGCCGTGCTTTTCCGCGCTTCGCATCACAGTGGACCGTTGGAAGTGGAGCTTACCCGCCGCAATATCCCCTTCGTCAAATTCGGCGGGCTGAAGTTTCTCGACAGCGCCCATGTCAAGGACATGCTCGCCGCCCTGCGCTTTGCACAGAACCCGCGCGATCGCGTCGCCGGCTTCCGGCTGATGCAGCTTTTGCCGGGCGTCGGCCCTTCGACCGCCCAGCGCGTACTCGACCACATTGGCGAACAGGCCAGTCCAATGGCGGCCCTTGCCGATTTTCCGGCGCCGCCGCGCTCGGGCGAGGACTGGACGACTTTCGTAGCAACCATGCAGGAGCTCAAGACCGGAAAAGCGGGATGGCCTGCGGAAATCAGTCTCGTTCGGCAATGGTACGAGCCGCATCTGGAGCGGGCGCATGAGGATGCGGCGACACGCCAGGCGGACTTGATCCAGCTCGAACAGATCGCCGGCGGCTATGGCTCGCGAGAGCGCTTCCTCACCGAACTGACGCTCGATCCACCCGATGCTACTAGCGATCAAGCGGGCGTGCCGCTGCTCGATGAGGACTATCTCATCCTCTCGACCATCCATTCCGCCAAGGGTCAGGAATGGACGAAGGTGTTCGTCCTCAATGCCGTCGACGGCTGCATTCCGGCGGATCTCGCGGTCGGCTCTTCCTCCGAGATCGAGGAGGAACGACGGCTGCTCTATGTCGCCATGACACGGGCGAAAGACAATCTCGATCTTGTCATTCCGCAACGGTTCTTCGTGCACGGTCAGCATGCGCAAGGCGACAAGCACGTCTTTGCCTCACGCACGCGCTTCATTCCGGCGACATTGCTGCAGTTTTTCGAGGTTTGCGGCTGGCCGCAGGCAAGGGCCGAAAGCGCCGCCGCCATTAGGGCGCGGCAGGTGCGCGTCGATGTCGGCGCGCGGATGCGCGGCATGTGGCGGTAAGTGGGGCTTATTTGTAGAGGTCGCTGTTCCGGCAAGGCCCCTCACCCTAGCCCCCTCCCCGCTCGCGGGGAGAGGGGACGACCTCACAAAGAACTAAGCCTCCCCCGAGCCGAAACTACCTGGGGCACAACTCCCCCTCACCCCGGCCCTCTCCCCGCCTGCGGGGAGAGGGCCGGGGTGAGGGGCATCGGGCTTTCAACTCGCTCGATCGTCACGAGCAATCCTCAGCCCGCCTCCCGAAACATCTCGATAATGGCCGAAAAATCGCGGCCTCCATTGCCGAGCTTCTCGAAGAGCGCATAGAGCTGCGCCGCTTCCGCGCCCAGAGGTGTCGATGCGCCGCTCGACAAAGCGGCCTCCTGTGACAGGCGCAGATCCTTCAGCATCAGGGCTGCCGAGAAGCCGGGCTTGTAGTCGTTGTTAGCCGGCGAAGTCGGCACGGGGCCTGGCACCGGGCAATAGGTGTTGATCGACCAGCACTGGCCGGACGACGTGGAAGCCACATCAAAGAGAGCCTGATGCGAGAGGCCGAGCTTTTCACCGAGCACGAAGGCCTCGCAGACGCCGATCATGGAAATGCCGAGGATCATGTTGTTGCAGATCTTCGCTGCCTGCCCGGCGCCAGCGTCGCCGCAATGGACGATCTTCCGGCCCATGACTTCCAGCAGCGGCTTGGCGCCCGCGAAACTTTCCTTTGAGCCACCGGCCATGAAGGTGAGCGTTCCGGCCGCAGCTCCGCCGGTGCCGCCGGAGACCGGCGCGTCGAGCGATAGGCAGCCGGCATCGCCAGCCATGGCATGGGCCTTGCGGGCGCTGTCGACATCGATGGTCGAGCTGTCAATCAGCAGAGTACCCTTCGGCACGGAGCGCAGGATATCGGTCCAGACCGTCAGCACATGTTGCCCCTTGGGCAACATGGTGATGACCGCTTCCGCATTGGCCAAGGCCTCGGTCAGCACGTTTGCGGCCTTGACGCCCGTCGCCTCCGCGGCCTTCAGCATATCATGGGAGAGATCGAAGCCGATGACGTCATGGCCGGCCTTGACCAGATTGGCGGCCATGGGACCGCCCATATTGCCGAGCCCGATGAATGCGATCCGTGTCATGATGCTTTTCCTCCCATTCTCTTTACATCGCGAAAAGCGGCGGCTGCGGCGGTACGAAGAAGCGATCGATGGCGGCATCTTCGACCTCGGCAAGGCTCGCCGGCGACCATTTCGGATTGCGGTCCTTGTCGATGACGGCTGCGCGAACGCCTTCGTAAAAGTCGGGATTATACAATATCCGCATGCAGGCGCCGAGTTCACGATCCAGGCATTCGGCGAGGTTTGCGCTATTGCGCCCGGCGCGCAGCAGCCGCAACGTCAGTTTCAGGCTGGTCGGCGAGCGCGTGCCGATGATCTGCAGGGTCTCGGCAGCGAAATCGCCCGCCTCCCGCGCCAGCGCCTCCTGAATGTCCTCGACAAGATCATAGGCCAGCGCCCGATCGATCATGTCGCGGTTGGCGGCCAGGCGGCTTTCGCCGGCGGAAATCGCCATGCCGGCAATCACCCCGTGCACATCGTCCGGCGATGCAGAACCGGGTAGCGCCCCGATCGCCTCGATCAGTGCGGAGAGATCGGAGGACGCAACACAATGATCGGCCAGCCGCGCATGGATCGCATCGGCCGCATGGATGGCGAGGCCGGTCAGGCCCATCCATGTGCCAGCTTCTCCGGGCGCTCGCGGCAAAAGCCAGGTAGCGCCGACATCGGGAAAATAGCCGATGCCGGTTTCCGGCATAGCGAGCCGGGTGCGCTCGGTGACGACGCGATGGCTGCCGTGCGAGGACAGTCCGACGCCGCCGCCCATCGTGATGCCGTCCATCAACGCCACATAGGGTTTGGGATAGCGGGCAATGGCATGGTTGAGGCGGAATTCCTCGCGCCAGAAGGTCTCGGCGTCTGCAGAGCCTCGTTTGCCGCTCTCATGCAACAGGCGGATATCGCCGCCGGCGCAGAAGGCGCGATCGCCCTCGCCCCTAACGATGACGCAGGCGATGGAAGGATCGGCGGCGAAATCATCAAGAGCCGATGCGATCGCCCGGATCATCGGCAACGTCAGGCTGTTCAGCGCCTGCGGCCGGTTGAGCCGGATGAGACCCGCCGATCCCCGACGTTCGATGATGACCTCGTCTATGCTGTCCATTCGAAACTCCCCATCCTACCTCCACTCATCAATAGGCGCTCAGCGGTTATCGGCAAGGATCATCTCCGCGGCTTTTTCGGCAATCATGATGGTCGGCGAATTGGTATTACCCGAGGTGATCGACGGCATGACGGAAGCATCGGCGATCCGAAGCCTTGCCAGCGCCCGAAACCGCAGCCGCGGATCGACCACGCTTTGCGGATCGCCGCCCATGCGGCAGGTGCCGACCGGATGAAAGATCGTCGTGCCGATATCGCCGGCGGCGCGCTCTAGATCGGCGTCAGTCTGATAGGATGGGCCGGGCTTGAATTCTTCCGGCTTGAACTTGGCGAATGACGGCTGCTCCACGATGCGCCGCGTCAGCCGGATGGAGCGCACGGCAATTTCGCGATCGCGCAATGCCGAGAGATAGTTGGGGCTGATCTTTGGCTGGGCTGTGAATTGGGGGCTCTGGATGTGCACAGAGCCGCGGCTCTCCGGCCTCAGGTTGCAGACGCTGGCGGTAATCGCCGGAAACGGATGGACGGGATCGCCGAACTTGTCGAGCGAGACCGGCTGCACATGGTATTGCAGGTCCGGGGTTTCCTTGTCGGGGCCGGAGCGGGTGAAGATGCCGAGTTGGCTCGGCGCCATCGCCATCGGTCCGGAGCGGCGCACGAGATATTCCAGACCGATCGCCGCCTTGCCGAAGAACTTCGTCGCCTTCTCGTTCAGCGTCGGCACGCCGGTCACTTTGTAGGCCATGCGCAGTTGCAGGTGATCCTGCAGGTTCTCGCCGATCGCCTTGACCTCCCGCACCACCTCGATGCCGGCCTGGCTCAATACGTCGCCGCGACCGAGACCGGATAGTTCAAGGATCTGCGGCGAGCCGATCGCGCCGGCGGAAAGCACCGTCTCCTTGTCCGCAAAAGCGCGTTTGGTCACGCCGTCATGCTGGAACTCGACACCGATGACGGCATCGTCCTCGATCAGCAGGCGGCGGACCTGGGCCTTGGTGAGAACGGTGAGATTGCCCTGTTTCAGCGCCGGCCGCAGGAAGGCCTTCGCGGTGTTCCAGCGAATGCCCGCGCGCTGGTTGACGTCGAAATAGCCGGAACCTTCATTATTGCCGCGATTGAAATCCGCTGTCTCGGGAATACCGGCTTCACGCGCGGCCGCCTGGAAAGCGTCGAGCACGGCCCAGCGCACGCGAGCCTTCTCGACTCGCCATTCGCCGCCGGCGCCATGCATCTCGTCCTTGCCTCTGTAGTAGTCTTCGGACTTCACGAAATAGGGCAATACATCGTCCCAGCCCCAGCCAGCGCAGCCGAGCTGCCGCCAGAGATCATAATCGCGTGCCTGGCCGCGCATATAGATCATGCCATTGATCGACGAGCTGCCGCCGAGCACCTTGCCGCGCGGATAGTTCAACGAGCGGCCGTTCAGCCCGGCTTCCGGCGCTGTTGTGAAGCACCAGTCGGTGCGGGGATTGTTGATGCAATAGAGATAGCCGACCGGGATGTGGATCCAGTGGTAATTGTCGCTGCCCCCCGCCTCCAGCAGCAGCACCCTGTTGTTGCGATCCGCCGACAGCCGGTTGGCAAGCACGCAGCCGGCACTGCCGGCGCCGATGATGATGTAGTCGAAGCGATCCATCTGCATGCCCCTCACCCTAACCCTCTCCCCGAGGGGAGAGGGGACCATTTCGGCATTTGCGCCGGCCACCGATCCGGTGAATTTCAGGAACAATTCCCCCTCTCCCCTCGGGGAGAGGGCTGGGGTGAGGGGGTGCATACCAAAAACGCATGGGCCTAATCTTTACCGCCGATACTCAAATCCCAGCTTCCGCCCCAGCCGCGAAGCGTAGAACTCGCCGATAATACCGCGGCGGAAGAGCAGGACGCAGACCATGAAGACGATGCCGGTGATGACGGTGACCGGGAATTCCGAGGTGGCGAGATAGTTTTCCAGCGTTGCCACGAAGCCGGCGCCGAAAAGCGGGCCGACCAACGTGCCGATGCCGCCGAGCAAGGTCATCAGGATCACCTCGCCCGACATCTGCCAGGCGACATCCGTGAGGGTCGCGAACTGGAAAACCAACGCCTTGACCGCACCCGCAAGCCCGGCAAGTGCGGCCGACATGACGAAGGCGCCGAGCTTGTAATGCGCTACGGAATAGCCGAGCGAAATCGCCCGCTGCTCATTTTCCCGGATCGATTTCAGGATCATGCCGAAGGGCGAATTGATGAAGCGCCAGATGATCAGCACGCCGATGATGAATACCGCCAGCACGAAATAGTACATGTTGAACGAATTGTTCAGATCGATGACGCCGAAGAGATAGCCGCGCGGCACCGACTGAATGCCATCTTCGCCCTGGGTGAACTTCGCCTGCAGGCAGAAGAAATAGAACATGTAAGAGAGCGCCAGCGTGATCATGGCGAAATAGATGCCCTGCCGGCGGATGGCGACGAAGCCCATGATCAGGCCAAGCAGCGCAGCGCCCGCAACGCCGATCAGAATGCCGAGTTCCGGCGGCACGCCCCATTCCTTCACGGTATACGCCGTGAAATAGGCCGCTCCACCGAAGAAGGTGGCATGGCCGAAGGAGAGAAGGCCGGTATAGCCGAGCAGCAGGTTGAAGGCGCAGGCGAACAGCGCGAAACAGAGCACCTTCATGACGAAGATGGGGTAGATGAAAAACGGCGCCCATATCAGCAGGACCAGGCCGACGACCAGAAAGGCCTTCTGGACTGATGGCGACGGGCGGCGGCTTTCGGATTTCAGCGTATCGGTCATATCAGCCATATCACGCATCCCGGCCAAAGAGGCCCGCGGGCCTGAGGAGCAGCACGATCGCCATGATCACGAAGATGACGATGTTGGATGCTTCCGGATAGAAAACCTTCGTTAGGCCTTCCGCGACACCGAGCACATAGCCGGTGATGATGGCACCCATGATCGAGCCCATGCCGCCGACGACCACCACCGCAAAGACGATGATGATCATGTTCGATCCCATCAGCGGCGAGACCTGATAGATCGGCGCGGCCAGCACGCCGGCAAGAGCGGCGAGCGCGACGCCGAAGGCATAGGTCAACGTCAGAAGCACCGGCACGTTGACGCCGAAGACCTGCACCAGCACCGAATTTTCGGTTGCGGCGCGCAGATAGGCGCCGAGCTTGGTCTTCTCGATCAGTAGCCATGTGCCGATGCAGACGATAAGCGACACGACGATCACCCAGCCGCGATAGATCGGCAGGAACATGAAGCCGAGATTGACCCCGCCCGCCAGCGCCGTCGGCACGGAGTAAGGCTGACCCGAAGAACCATAGAGATAGCGGAACGTGCCTTCGATGGTCAGCGCCATGCCGAAGGTAAAGAGCAGACCGTAGAGCGGATCGACCTTGTAGAGCCGGCGCAGGCACAGGCGCTCGACGACCGCGCCGAACAGGCCAACAATCAGCGGCGCCAGCACCAATGACGGCCAATAGCCGATGCCGGCATAGGCAAGCAGCAGATAGGCGGTAAAGGCGCCGAGCATGTAGAGCGCACCGTGGGCAAAATTGATCACCCGCAGCATGCCGAAGATGATCGCGAGCCCGAGGCTCAAGAGCGCATAGAAGGAACCGTTGATCAGCCCGATCAGCAATTGTCCGAGAAGCGCCTGCAGCGGGATGCCAAATATCATGGTCATGGCGTCAAACCCCCAGAACCTTGTGCAGCATGCCCATCCGCTCCGGCAATTCGCCGACTGGAAATTCCGAGACCATCTGGCCATGATCCATCAGATAGAAGCGGTCGGCAATGCGGCTGGCGAAGCGGAAGTTCTGCTCGACCAGCAGAATGGTCATGCCGCGCTCCTTCAGCTTCTTCAACACCTCGCCGATACGCTGGACGATGACGGGTGCCAGTCCCTCGGTCGGTTCGTCGAGCAGCAGCATCCGCACGCCGGTGCGCAGAATGCGGGCCATGGCGAGCATTTGCTGCTCGCCGCCGGAGAGTTTCGTACCGGGGCTGTTGCGGCGCTCGTACAGATTGGGAAACAGTTCGAAAATCTCGTCGACCGTCATCCCGCCCTGCGCGACGACCGGCGGCAGCATCAGGTTTTCATGAACGTTGAGCGTCGAGAAGATGCCGCGCTCCTCGGGCACGAAACCGATGCCGCGGTGCGCCGTCTTGTGCAGCGGCACCTGCATCATGTCGGCGCCGGCAAAGGCGATCCTGCCCTTGCGCGCCCGAACGATGCCGATGATGGTGCGCAGCGTCGTCGTCTTGCCGACGCCATTGCGGCCGAGAATGGTGATAGTTTCGCCCTCGCCGACGTTCATGTCGACGCCATGCAATATGTGGCTTTCGCCATACCAGGCATTGAGACCCTGGACTTCAAGCAGTGCCGCCATGCTCAAGCCTCCTCCGTGCCCATATAGGCCTCGCGGACGCGCGGGTCCTGGCTGACCGTGGCGTAATCGCCTTCGGCAAGGATTTCGCCACGCTGGAGCACCGTGACGTGATGGCAGATATCGGCGACGACGGAGAGATTGTGTTCCACCATCAGCACCGCCCGGTCGCGCGCGACGTCGCGGATGATGGCGGAGACGGTGTTGACGTCCTCCAGCCCCATGCCGGCCATCGGCTCGTCGAGCAGCAGCACCTTGGGATCAAGCGCCAAGGTCGTCGCAATCTCCAGCACGCGCTTGCGGCCATAGGAGAGATCGGCCGCGATGGCGTCGCGCTCCTTCGTCAGACCGACCGCTGCCAGCAATTGCTCGGCGCGATCGTCAAGGCTCGCCAGCGCCGAGATCGGCCGCCAGAATTGATGTGCCAGATTGTTCGGCCGCTGCAGGGCGACACGGACATTGTCGAGCACGGAAAGATGCGGAAAGACGGCCGAAATCTGGAACGAGCGCACCAGCCCCATGCGCGCCACCTTGTCCGGCTTCGTCCTGGTAATGTCGGTGCCGAGCAACGTGATCGTGCCATGCGTCGGCTGCAGGAACTTGGTCAGGAGATTGAACACCGTCGTTTTGCCGGCGCCGTTCGGGCCGATCAGGGCATGCACGCGGGCATGGCGCACATCGAGATCGACATTCTTGACGGCCGTGAAGCCGCCAAAATCGCGTCGGAGGCCGCGGGCGGATAAAACCACCCGTGGCTCTTCCTGTTTCTCTGTCGCAGAGATCGCCATCGGCTGATCGCAAACTTACTGCTTGACGAGATCGCAGCCGCTCTTGGCTGGATCGATGTAGGCTTCCTTGCCGGGAATCGTTGCCAGCACGTTGTAGTAATCCCACGCCCCCTTGCTCTCCTCAGGCTTCTTGACCTGAAGAAGGTACATGTCGTGGATCATACGGCCGTTAGGCCCGACCGTGCCGCCGCGGCCGAAGACGTCGTCGACCGGCATTTCGTGCAGCTCCTTGGCGACCGCTTCGGTATCGTCGGTGCCGGCCTTCTGCACGGCCTTCAGATATTGCAGCACGGCGGAATAGGTGCCGGTGTGGATCATGTTCGGCATCTTGCCGGTGCGATCGAAGAAGCGCTTGCCGAACTTGCGGCTTTCATCGTCGCGGTTCCAATAATAGCCTTCGGTCAAGGTCAGACCTTGGGCCGCCTGCAGGCCGAGACCATGAACTTCGGCGAGCGTGAAGAGCAGCGCCGCCAGATGCTGGCCGCTCTGGGTGATGCCGAATTCCGACGCCTGCTTGATGGCGTTCGAGGTGTCGAGACCGGCATTGGCAAGGCCGATGACCTTGGCGCCTGACGATTGCGCCTGCAGCAGGAAGGACGAGAAGTCGTTGGTCGACAGCGGATGGCGGACGGAGCCTAGAACCTTACCGCCGCTCGCCTTGACGAAATCGCTGGTCTGCTGTTCCAGCGAATAGCCGAAAGCGTAGTCGGCGGTCAGGAAGAACCAGGTATCGCCACCCTGCTTGACGAGCGCGCCGCCGGTGCCGACGGCCAGTGCATGCGTGTCATAGGCCCAATGGAAACCATAGGGCGAGCATTGCTTGCCAGTGAGATCGGTCGTCGCCGCGCCGGTGACGATATCGATCTTCTTCTTTTCCTTGGCGATCGCCTGCACGGCCAGCGCGACGGACGAGGTCGTCAGCTCCATGATGGCATCAACCTTGTCGGTGTCATACCATTGGCGAGCGATGTTCGAGGCGATATCGGGCTTGTTCTGATGGTCGGCATCGACGATCTCGATCGGTACGCCCAGCACCTTGCCGCCGAAATCCTCGACGGCCATCTTTGCCGCCTCCACCGAGGACTTGCCGCCGAAGTCGGCATAGACACCCGACTGGTCATTCAGGATGCCGATCTTCACCACACCGTCGGACGCGCCAGCGGCGAACGCTGAAGTACCGGTTGCAAGCAGAAGTGCCAGGGATGCAATGAGACTCTTTCGCATATCCTCTCCTCCCAGAGATTTTGGCAAAAACGAATCTGTTCAAAATTGGCCAGCCGTTATCCTCAAAACGACTTTCCCGGCCGTCAAGATCATTGAAATCCTGCGTTGACGCAAGTGAAGTTTACAATTAATTCCAAACAGTATCTGTTCATTTTTGAACAGAAAGGAAGAGATGAAGACCGCGCCGCATTTCACCTGGGACGATCTGCAGTTTTTTCTGGCGGTGGCCCGGACCGGCCAGCTTTCGACCGCCGCCCGGCAATTGCGCACCAGCCACGCCACCGTCTCGCGCCGCATCGACCGGCTGGAATTTGCGCTACAGGTCAAGCTTTTCGAGCGCAATCCACGCGGCTATATGCTGACGGGCATGGGTCAACGCTTCGTGGATACGGCCGAGCGGATGGAGCAGGAAACGGAGCGGCTGCGGTCGGATCTAACGGCCGGCTCAGCCGCACAGCGCGGCGTGGTGCGGATCAGCGCGCCGGAAGGTTTTTCGAATTTCTTCTTCACCACCATGCTTTCGGAGTTCAGCGCGCGGTATCCGAACATTTCGCTGGAATTGGTGACGATCCAGCAGATCATGTCGCTATCGCGCAAGGAGGCCGATATCGTCATCGTGCTCGATCCGCCAAAGGCTGGCCCTTATTTCACCGAGAAACTGACCGACTACCATCTGCAGGTCTACGGATCACAGGATTACCTCGCCAGCCACCCGCCGGTGAAGAGCCGCGATGATCTGCCGGAGCATGCGTTCATCGGCTACATCGAAGACATGATCTTTGCGCCCGGCCTCGATTATCTCGGCGACATCCATCCGCGCATCAAACCGCAATTCCAGAGTTCCAGCATCTTTGCGCAGTTGACGGCGACCAAGAACGGGCTTGGGCTCTGCGTCCTGCCATTCTTCATCGCGAGCCGGCATCCGGACCTGCAGATGGTGCTGCCCGATGAAGTCGATCTGAAACGCCATTATTGGATCACCTGCCACCGCGACCTCAGGCAATCGCCGCGCGTGCGCACCGTCATCGATTTTCTGGTGGATGCCGTGCATCGCAACGCACCGGCCTTTCTTGGGCATGCGCCGGCTTAAAGCCGGTTCAGAGCCGCTCTATCTCACGCCATTCCGGATGGAAAATCTCTACGCTTTTCCTCTAGGCGTTTGCCACGCGTCGCGCTGCAATGCCGCTCTCGCTCGCTTCGGCAAAAGCGATCGCGTCGTGCAAGCGCAGCGGCCTGGAAAAATGATAGCCCTGCGCCAGCCGCACGCCGAAAGCATGCAACGCCTCGCCGATCGCAGCGCTCTCGACGCCTTCGGCGACAGAGACGATGCCGAGATTACGGCAGAGATTAGCGACCGAGCGGGTGATATTCATGCAGCGGACGTCGCGATCGAACTGCATGACGAAGCTCTTGTCGATCTTGATCTTGTCGAATTCCAGCCGGTGGACGTGGCTGAGGCTGGAAAAGCCGGTGCCGAAGTCGTCAAGCGCGATGGTAATGCCGGCGGTGCGAAGAAGGCTGATGACCTCGTAAGCCGTGTCGAAGTCCGAGAGCAATGCCGTCTCGGTGATCTCGAATTCGATACGGCGCGGATCGATCTTGGCGCCATGAATCATGCCAAGCAGGGCCATCGAAGTCTCATGGTCGCAGATATCGCGGGCCGAGAGATTGAAGGACATCCGCAGCGGCAGCGGCATGATAGACAGTGCCTGCAACGCCTCGGCAAAGAGGATGCGAGTCATCTTGCCGATCATTGCAGTGCGTTCGGCGGCGGGGATGAATGCATTGGGGTTGACGCGTCCGAGGCGGGCGCTGTTCCACCGCGCCAGGGCCTCGAAGCCGACGACATGGCCATCATCGAGATCGATGATCGGCTGGTATTCCAGCGACAATTCCCTCGCGAAATTATCGCCCTGCAATTCCAGCTCGATCAGGTGCCGTTGCTGCAGGATTTCTTCGAGATCGTGGGAGAAGAACTCGACACTGCCGCTGCGGCGGCTCTTGACCTGATAGAGGGCGAAGTCTGCCTTTTCGTATAGCTGCTCCGCCGTATGGCCGCCGCCCTCCGGAACGACGATGCCGCAGGAGCCGGAAATGCGGATGGAACCACCCGGGACATCGTAGGGCTCGCGCAGCGCTGCGCAGAAAGCCTGCCCCAACTCGGAGACGCAGTTGCGGTCGAGATCGCTTGGAAAAATCACGCCGAATTCGTCTCCGCCGAGGCGCGCAATGGTGCCCTTGCCGTCCATCAAAGCCACGAAACGTTCGGCCGTCTCCTTCAACACGAGATCGCCGGCGGCATGGCCAAAGACGTCGTTGACCGGCTTGAAGCCATCGAGATCGACAAGACCGACGATGGGCGGCTCTTCCGGCCGTTGCTGCAACAGATCCTGCAATTCGCGAAAGAAGCTGCGACGATTGGCGAGACCGGTCAGTTGATCCTGCATTGCGTTGCGGCTGTTGATGAGATTCAGCCGCTCGGCTTCCGCCTGCTTGTCGCCAAGTTCCTCCGTCAGCCGCACCAGCCCGGCAAAGTTCCGGAAATAGCTATTGATGACGCGGACAAAGGGGAAGGAGAGAAAGATGACGCTGGTCGCCGTCGCCACGAACACGGAATTGCCGGAGAACATGAAGGTGACGACCATGAAGGAAAAGGTGATCGCCGTTGTCAGCAGGGCAGCGGCCGGCAAATGCATCAGGCAGAAGACGCAGGAGATGCCCGTCACCACAAGGAAATAGGAAATCTGCCCCTGCTGATAGGCATTGCCATATTGATAGAGCGCGACGGCCCAACTGCCGAAAGCAAGGGTCAGTACGCCGGCGAGTACGACCGTTCGGCGCATCACGCTATAGGCTCGATCCGCGCTGACGGGATCCTGGCTATGCATATGCCACCACATAATGCGGAAAATGCAGAGGATGCTCAGGCTGACAGGCACGTAAAGTGCCAGCCACATCGGTGCGGTGTGGATATGGGTGGCCGCGACGGCCAGGGCGTTGATGATCAGAAGAATATAAAGGACCGGTATCTGTGACGACAGCGCCTTATATTGCGCCACCATAAACGCCGGGTTCTCTTTCTGTAGGCCCAGGCCTGAAAGCAAGTTCCTCATGGCTTCTTTCCCCCACACATACAAAACCACAAAAAACTTGATTTTCGGTTATTTTTATTGGGAAATATTACCAAGGATTGCTGAATACTTTGCATTTCTACCCAGGCATCAAAATATAGAACGCGCTTCCAACGTAAGAGACCTTAGATGCTTGGTGCTGCGAACACCTTCAGCAAGCCGCTGGCTTCGAAACCGGATCTGTGGGCGAGGTAGTTTTCCCACTCCAGCGACGAGCGCACGATGGTCTCCATACAATTGTATTTCGGTACCCAGCCGAGTTCGCGATGGGCGAGCGTGGTGTCGGCGACGACGCTGGCGGCATCGCCCGGTCGGCGCGGCGCCATATGTATCCTGAACGAGCGGCCATAGACCCGCATGACCATGTTCAGAACGTCGAGCACAGAATAGCCCATGCCATAACCGCAATTGGCGACCAGCGGCCCGCCGCCGCTTCTCAGGTGTTGCAGCGCCATCATATGCGCTTCGGCGAGATCGGAGACATGGATGTAGTCACGCACGCCGGTGCCGTCATGTGTCGGATAGTCGGTGCCGTAGATATCCACCTGGCGGCGGCGGCCGAGGGCCGCTTCGCAGGCTACCTTCACAAGATGTGTGGCACCGTCGGTCGATTGGCCGGCCCTGCCCTTCGGATCGGCACCGGCGACGTTGAAATAGCGGAGTGCCACATAGCTAAAATCGTAAGCGGCGGCGGCATCGCGCAGCATCCATTCCGACATCAGCTTGGATTGTCCGTAGGGTGTTTCCGGCCTGAGCGGCGCGTCTTCCCGCACCGGCTCTCCGGAGGGCTGCGGGCCGTAGACGGCAGCGGTGGAGGAGAAGACGAAATGGCGAATACCGGCCTTGATCGCCGCACTCATCAGGATGCGGGTTTTGCAGGTGTTGTTGTCGTAATAGGCCAGCGGATCTTCGATCGACGCCGGCACGACGGCGGAGCCGGCGAAATGAATGACGGCGTCGATATCATTTTCGGCGAAGATTTTCTCCAGCAGCACTTCATCGGCGACATCGCCGAAATAGAAGCGTGCCGCCGGCGCGACTGCCCAGCGAAAACCGGTGGAAAGACGGTCGATGACGACCACATCCTCGCCGGCGTCCAGCAATTTCCAGACCATATGGCTGCCGATATACCCGGCACCGCCTGTCACCAACACTGTCATTCTTCGCGTCCCTGCAAAGTCGTACAGGCACCATATGAGGCCGGGTTTCTTACGGATTTGATTAAAAGAAGAGACCGAGCGGGCTGCCGCGAAGGGAAGATTGTTCCTATGGTTAGGCAGGGTTTTCGGGGATTGGTCGAATTTTATCGAATGGCGGAAAATGCCTTCGCCCCAATGGGACGAAGGTAAATACTACAAGCTCAGGATATAGCGGCTCAGCCGTTCCGCAGCATCCGCCACCTGTGCAGGATCACGCAGGAAGCAGGCGCGCATGAAGAGTTCGCCGCCCTTGCCGAAGGCCGTTCCGGGCGCCAGGCCGACGCCGGTCTTGTCGACGATATCGAGAGCAGCCTTGCGGCTGTCGGTGACGCCGTCGATCTTCAGGAAGGAATAGAGCGCGCCATCCGGCTTCAGCGTGTGGACGCGGTTGGTGGCGATCAGCGCGTCGCAGAGGATATCACGCGAACGGGCGGCCTTGGCGATGTTGGAGCGGACAAAATCGTCGCCTTCGTTCAGTGCGGCAACGGCGCCCTTCTGCATGAACTGCGCCACGCCGGAGGTCGAGTATTGCACGAGGTTTTCGATCACCTGGCCGAGTTCGGGGGGCGCCACGATCCAGCCGACGCGCCAGCCGGTCATCGACCAGTTCTTCGAGAAGGAGTTGACGAACAGGATCTTGTCATCCGCCTCCTTGACATCGAGGAAGGAGGGCGCCCGGCCGCCGGCATAATAATAGAGCGCGTAGATCTCGTCGGCCATGATCCAGAGACTGTGCTCCCGGGCGAGCGCCAGAATATCCCTGAGGTCCTGATGCGTCGCCGTCCAGCCGGTCGGGTTCGATGGCGTATTGATGAAGAGACCTTTGGTTTTCGGCGTGATCGCCGCCTTCAGACGCTCAAGATCAAGCGTCCATTTGCCGTTTTCGAACTGCAGCGGCACCGCGACCGAGCGGGCGCCGGCGATCTCGAGCGCAGCCGCAATATTCGGCCAGGCCGGTGACAGATAGATCATTTCATCGCCGGGCGAGGTGATCGCCTGCACCGAGAGCTGGATCGCCTGCATGCCGGAACCGGTGACGTAGAAATGCTCCATCGGCAGAGACACGCCGAAATGCCGCGTATAGTAGTCGGAGAGCGCTTGGCGTAGCTCCGGGATGCCGCGCTGCCAGGTGTAGAAGGTTTCGCCGGCGTTGAGCGACGCCATGGTGGCGCGGTTGATGAAATCCGGCGTCGGCAGATCGCCCTCGCCAACCCAGAGCGGCAGCAGGCCATCGCGCCCACGGGCATAGTTCACGACTTCCACGATCCCGCTTTCGGGCGCAGTCAGAGCACGCGGGCTGAGGCTATCCAATATCGACATGCAAAGTCTCCGGTTTTCGCCTTCTTAGAGCAATTCGGCGGGCAAATCCCATGACTTTGACTGAGCGACCAATCGATTTTCGTGATGAATGAGCCCCGACCTTTGATAGGCCGAGGCTTGGAGACAGGAATCTGAAAAATGCCTTAGGCCGCGGGGCGCTTGGCCAAGAGATCACGGATTTCGGTGAGCAACTGCACATCGGCCGGCGGCGGTGCAGCTTCGGCTGCCTTCTCTTCCTTACGAGCGACCTGCTTTTGCAGCGCGTTCACACCCTTGACCATCAGGAAGATGATCCAGGCGAGGATGAGGAAATTGATAAGGACGGTGATGAAACTGCCGTAGGCGAAAACGGCGCCCTGCGCGCGGGCCGCAGCCAGCGATGGCGCATTGACGTTGGCTGAGAGCGGGAGGAAATAATTCGAAAAGTCGAAGCCGCCAAAAACCGCGCCGACGATCGGCATGATGATATCGTCCACCAGCGACTTGACGATACCGCCGAAGGCGCCACCAATGATCACGCCGACTGCGAGATCCATGACGTTGCCACGGGCGATGAATGCCTTGAATTCATTGAGCATCGAAGGTCCCCTTTGCGTTGCCATTGAATTTAATCGGCAACCATTAGCATCATCTTTGCCGGTGTTCTTCAATAGCGAAATAGCGCGACGGAGACATCGACGCTGCATATCCCAAGGGAATCACTGACCGCAGCTTTTTTCGCAGGCGATGCCGGCTTGCTTGTTGTCCAGTTGCGGACAGTGCAGGCTCAACCAGCGGGAGAAACGAATTCCATCAAGGAAGTCGTCAGACGCCGGACACATCAGCCGTTATTTCCGCAATTTCAGGACTTGCCGCAACCTTCGGCATGACCCGAGAGATCAGGCCATGAATATAGTCGTTGCTCGGCACCTGATCGAAGAGAATACGGTACATGATCGGCGAGATGACGAAGTCCATCAGTTCGGTGAGTGTCGGAAACGCCTCACCCTGTTCTTCCGCCCGGGCGACGATCACGCGCAATTGCTGCTGCGTATAGCCCGAGCACTTCTCTGCATTCGCAGTGTCGGATACCGCGAGGATATCGCGGATCATCTGCCGGCCGGCGCCGGAGGACATTTCGTCGGCATATTGCTCGGCCCAGGCCTGCAGGTCCATCCAGGCGCTGCCGGTTTTGAGCGGCTCCGTTTCCGGCTGCAACCGCGAGGCAGAAACATCTGCCAGCAGCTCCTGCAAATCGCCCCAGCGGCGATAGATTGTCGATGGCGTCACATTGGCGCGCTGCGCAATGAGCGGGATCGTCACGTCTGCGCGCTCCATCCTGGCCAACATCTCGCGCACCGCCTGATGCACCGCCGCCTGCACCCTGGCACTGCGCCCGCCGGGACGCGGATTTTCTTTTGAAGCCATAGATTTATGCCAATCTTTCCCTTTGTCGCTGTTATCGCATAGGAAGCGTCTACACG
This sequence comes from Martinezella paranaensis, assembly GCF_014200235.1. Lineage (NCBI taxonomy): Bacteria > Pseudomonadati > Pseudomonadota > Alphaproteobacteria > Hyphomicrobiales > Rhizobiaceae > Martinezella > Martinezella paranaensis. The sequence goes on from NZ_JACHBI010000007.1 coordinate 26,083, forward strand.
TTGCTAACGCAAATTATTTGCTTTTAGCCATGCGGCACCCTACATGTGCTTAACGCAACTTTTTTGCTTTAAGCCAGGATATAATCGATGACCACGATGGATTCCACCGCCAATTCGCCGCGGGCGGCTGGCCGGCGATTAGCACCGCTCTTTCACGCCGCCACCAGCGCCACCTTCTTTGCCGCCTCCTCTGCGCCGACACCGCTCTATCGAATTTACCAGCAGGTTTTCGCCTTCTCGCCGGTGCTGATCACGGTGATCTTCGCCGTCTATGCCTTCGCGCTCCTCATTTCGCTTCTGATCGTCGGCTCGATTTCCGATCATCTGGGACGACGGCCGGTTATCTTTGCCTCGCTCATCCTCAATATGGTGGCGATGGCGCTGTTTTTAATGGCCGACGGTCCAAATTGGCTGATTGCCGCACGCATCGTGCAAGGCTTCGCCACGGGTGCGGCAGCAAGCTCGATCGGCGCCGCCCTCGTCGATCTCGATCCGATCAAGGGATCGATCACCAACAGTCTTGCGCCGCTTACCGGCATGGCGATCGGAGCCCTCGGCACGAGCCTGCTGGTCCAATTCGCCCCGACGCCGACCCTGCTCGTCTATATCGTTATGCTTGCTCTGCTGGCCCTGCAGGCGGTGCTGCTCTGGCTGGTGCCGGAGACGACACGCCGGCGGAGCGGGCTGCTCGCATCGCTGAAACCGGAAGTCGCCGTTCCACAACAGGTGCGCCGGACGCTGCTGGCGCTGACGCCGATCAACGTCGCCGTCTGGGCGCTCGGCGGCTTCTATCTGTCGCTGGTGCCCTCACTGGTCAGCGCGACGACCGGCAGCACGGCGCCGCTAGTCGGCGGCTCCGTGGTCGCAGCCTTGACGATCAGCGGTGCGGCGGCCGTGTTCCTGCTGCGCAAGAGATCTGCCGCCACGGCCATGACGTTGGGTATACCCAGCATGACGCTCGGCATATTGACCGTCATCGCCGGCGTGCATGCGGCGCAGGTGTCGATCCTTGCCTTGGGAACGCTGATCGCTGGCGCCGGCTTCGGGGCGACCTTCCTCGGCACAGTTAGAAGCATCATGCCATTGGCCAAGCCGGACGAGCGCGCCGGCCTACTTTCGGCCTTCTACATCCAAAGCTACCTCGCCTTCAGCCTGCCTGCCATCCTGGCCGGGTTCCTGTCAAAGGCGGTCGGGTTCACGGCAACGACGGATATTTATGCGGCCGCCATTCTGGCCCTGATCATCTGCGGCGTGCTGGCGCTGAAGGCAGGACGGGAGAAGGTCACGGCGTCAGCCTAACCTGGGATTACGGCTTCAGCCCAAGTTCCGCCAATCCGCTGCCGTCCATGGCGAAGGGGACCGATGTGTGATCATGGGCGATCTTCCAGACACCGGCTTCCTTTCTGAGGCCAAGCGTCTCGCGGAACCAGAGGTCGACCTTGGTGCCATCAATCTTGGTGCCCAGCATGTGCGTCAGGCCGCTCCAGAAAGCGATATCCCCGCCGATCGTCAGCTTCTGGTCTTCGACATCGCCTTCGATCGGCCCCTGCCAAGTGTCGAACCAGCCCTGCAGGCTAGGTTGATCCTTGCCCTTATATTGCAGCGGCGGCGCCAGGGTGAATTCCACGATGTCGTCGGTCAGATGCGACAGGACGCCGGCGGCGTCCTTTTCGCCGATCGCCGTCGCCCAAGCGACAAGCACGGCAAAGATGGCGTCGGCCTCTTCGCGGTTTCCAATAATTTCGGCCATTACTTCTCTCCTCTGTGCAATGGAACTAAACAGAGGACGAATGGAAAAGGCCGCTCCCGACAGGAGCGGCCTATTATTTTCCGGAAATTGTCCAGCATGTTCTCTTTCGAGAGAACGCCCTCTTATGCCGCTGTTTTCACGCCATACGGGTCAAATCGCCCATAAAACGTCTCGCCCTTCGCCGCCATATCCTTCAGCAGCGCCGTGGGCTTGAACTGCCGTCCGTAAGCTTTAGCCAACGTTTCGCAGAGCTCCACGAAGGCTTTGACGCCCATTCCGTCGATGTAGGAGAGCGCGCCGCCGGTGTAGGGGGCGAAGCCGAAGCCGAGGATGGAGCCGACATCGGCCTCGCGCGGATCGGTGACGATGCCCTCTTCCATAGTCCGCGCGGCCTCCAGCGCGATGGTGGCAAGGAAGCGCTGCTTCAGGACGTTGACGTCGACCTCCTCGGCCTTCTTCTGCGGATAGAGGTCCTTCAGGCCCGGCCAGAGCGACTTCTTGCCGGGCTTCGGCGGATAATCGTAAAAGCCCTTGGAATTCTTGCGGCCGAAGCGGCCTTCGCCTTCCACCAGGCGCGTGACCAACTGCATGTGCCTGACATCAACAGCCTTGTCGCCGAGATCGGCGACGGCGGCCTTGAGGATCTTCAGCGACAGGTCGATGGCGACTTCGTCGTTGAGCGCCAACGGCCCGACCGGCATGCCCGCCATCTTGGCGGCATTTTCAATCATTGCCGGCGGCACGCCTTCGATCAGCATGTCATAGGCTTCCGACATGTAGCGCAGCACGCAGCGATTGACGAAGAAGCCGCGGGTGTCGTTGACGACGATCGGGGTCTTCTTGATAGCGGCGACGTAGTCGAGCGCGACGGCAAGGGCGCGGTCGCCCGTCTCCTTACCAAGAATGACTTCGGTCAGCAGCATCTTCTCGACCGGAGAGAAGAAATGGATGCCGATGAAATCAGCCGGGCGTTTGGAATTCTTCGCGAGACCGGTGATCGGCAGGGTCGAGGTGTTGGTGGCAAAGACGGCGCCCGCAGGCAGCACCGCTTCAACGGCCTCGATGACCGCCTTCTTCACATCACGATCCTCGAAGACCGCCTCGATGACGAGATCGGCATCGCTGAGATCGGCATAGTCGGCCGAAGGCGTGATGCAGGCAAGCAGTGCCGCGCCCTCGTCAGACGTAATCCGTCCCTTACCGATGGATTCCTTCACCAGACCTTCCGCGACCGTCTTGCCCTTACCGGCCGCTTCCATATCGCGATCGATGAGGGTGACGGCGATACCGGCGGCTGCGGTGACATAGGCGATCGAGGCGCCCATGAAGCCGGCACCGACGACGCCCACCTTCTTCAGCTCCGTCTTCGGCTGCCCGGCAGGGCGGCGAGCGCCCTTGCCGAGTTCCTGCATGGAGATGAACAGCGAGCGGATCATCGAAAAGGCTTCGGTCGTCTGCAGCACCTGCGTGAAATAGCGCTGCTCGATCTTCAGGCCGGTGTCGAAAGGCACCTGCAGGCCTTCGTAGACACATTTGAGGATGGCGAGCGCGGCCGGATAGTTGCCCGACGTCTCACGACGAAGGATGGCCGGGGCAGCCGGCCAAAGCTGCGCGGCAGCCGGCGTCCAGATACCGCCGCCGGGCACCTTGAAACCCTTTTCATCCCAGGGAGCGACAGGCTTCAGCCCATCCTTGATCATCTGCTTGGCGGCCGGAATAAGCTGATCCGGCTCGACCACCTGATGCACGAGGTTCATGGCCTTGGCGCGCGCCGCCGTCAGCGATTGACCCGTTGTCATCATCTGCAGCGCCGACTGCGCATCGGTCAGCCGCGCCACGCGCTGGGTGCCGCCCGCTCCGGGGAAAATACCGACCTTGACCTCGGGCAGCGCCATCTTGACGCCCTTGGCATTGGAAGCAACGCGGCCGTGACAGGCGAGCGACATCTCCAGCGCACCGCCCATGCAGGTGCCGTTGATCGCGGAAACCCAGGGCTTGCCGCAAGTCTCGAGCTTACGGAACAGGCCGGTCATGCGGCCGACGAGATCGAACAGCTTTTGCGCCGCCGTCGCCGGATCCTTCGCCTTCTCGTCCTGATAGACGGAGAAGAGCGATTTGATCATCGACAGATCGGCTCCGCCGGAAAAAGAGGATTTTCCGGAAGTAATGACCACGCCTTTGATCGCCTTGTCGGCAACGGTCGCATCGATGATGGCGTTCAGTTCCTCCAACACCTCGCCGGTAAAGACGTTCATCGATTTGCCGGGCATGTCCCAGGTGACGAGTGCGATGCCGTCTGCATCGGTCTCGATGGTGAAATTCGTATAAGCCATTGTTTCCGCTCCCCTCAGACGCGTTCGACGATCGTGGCGGTGCCCATGCCGGCGCCGATGCAGAGTGTCACCAGCGCTGTGTTGAGATCGCGCCGCTCCAGCTCGTCCAGCACCGTGCCGAGGATCATCGCGCCGGTGGCGCCAAGCGGATGACCCATGGCGATCGCACCGCCGTTGACGTTGATCTTGTCGTGGCCGATATCGAAAGCCTGCATGTAGCGCAGCACGACGGCAGCGAAGGCCTCGTTGAGCTCGAAGAGGTCGATGTCGGCGAGCTTCATGCCAGTGCGTTTCAAGAGCTTCTCGGTGACGTCGACCGGGCCGGTCAGCATCAGCGCCGGGTCGGAACCGATATTGGCAAAAGCCTTGATCCGGCCCCGCGGCTTCAGCCCCATGCTCTCGCCGCCCGCCTTGGAGCCGAGCAGCACAGCGGCCGCGCCATCGACGATGCCGGAGGAATTGCCGGCGTGATGCACATAGTTGATGCGCTCGACTTCAGGATGCGCCTGAATGCCGACCGCTTCGAAACCGCCCATCTCACCCGGCATCCGGAAGGATGGATTGAGCGAGGCCAGCGCCTGCATATCGGTGCCGGGACGCATATGCTCATCCCTGTCGAGGATGGTCAGGCCGTTCACATCCTTCACCGGGATCACGGAATTCTTGAAATAGCCCTTCTCCCAGGCATGGGCGGCCCGCTTCTGGCTTTCGACAGCATAGGCGTCGACATCATCGCGGGAGAAACCGTATTTGGTGGCGATGAGATCGGCGGATACGCCCTGCGGCATGAAATAGGCCGGAAAGTTCACCGAGGGATCCATGAACCAGGCGCCGCCGGACATGCCGAGGCCGACGCGCGACATGCTTTCGACGCCACCAGCGATGACGATATCGTCGGCTCCCTGCGCGATCTTAGCTGCGCCGAAATTCACGGCATCGAGGCCGGAGGCACAGAAGCGCGAGATCTGTATGCCGGGGGCCGTGGTCGAATAACCCGCCTCGAATGCGGCTGCCTTGGGAATGACGGCGCCGGCATCCATCACCGGATCGACGCAGCCCATGATGATGTCATCGACCGTCTTCGTATCGAGCCCGTTGCGGTCGCGGATTGCCTCCAATGTCTTGGCGGCAAGGCGAACGGAAGGCACTTCATGCAGCGCCCCATCCTTCTTGCCGCGCCCGCGCGGCGTGCGCACATGGTCGTAAATGAAAACCTTGGTCATGTCTCATCTCCCTGCGGCGGCAAGCCGCCTTCAAATTCTTTGTCCGGCGGTTGATCGCGTCGTCATTATCTCTCCCCAGCGGGGGAGAAGGTAGAAGTCAAAAAGCTTCCGCCGCCAGTTCCATCATCGTGTCGGCGCCGGTTTCGATGCGAGCCTTGCGCAGCGCCGTTTCCGGCATGATGCGCTCCATGTAGAACCGCGCCGTGACAAGCTTGTTCTTCAAATAATCCGCGCGGGCGCTGTCGCCGTCGGTAAGACCGGCTTGCGCCGCCTTCGCCATCTTCGCCCACATGTAGCCGAGAACGACGAGGCCGAAGAGGTGCATGTAATCCGTGGAGCCGGCGCCGGCATTGTCCGGCTTGGCCATGGCGTTCTGCATGAACCACATGGTCGCGGCCTGGACGTCGTTCAAGCCCTTCTTCAGATGCTTGGTGAAGAAGGCCATCTGCTCGTCATTGCGGTTTTCCTCACAGAAATCGCCGATCTCCTTGAACAGCGCCATGACGGCGCGGCCGCCGTTCAGTGCCAATTTACGCCCGACCAGATCCAGCGCCTGGATGCCGTTGGCGCCTTCGTAGATCATGGTGATGCGGGCATCGCGAACATACTGGCTCATACCATGCTCTTCGATATAGCCGTGGCCGCCGAAGACCTGCTGCGCCATGACTGCATGCTCAAAGCCCTTATCGGTCATGACGCCCTTCAGGATCGGCGTCGCCAGGCCAAGGATATCATCTGCCGCCTGGCGTTCCTTCTCGTCCGGCGAGCGGTGGGCAATATCGGACTTCAGCGCCGTCCACAGCAGGAAGGCGCGGCCGGCTTCGTTGAAGGCGCGGATGGTCATCAGCGAGCGGCGAATATCGGGATGGACGATGATCGGATCGGCTTTCTTGTCCGGCGCCTTCGGGCCGGAGAGCGAGCGCCCCTGGATGCGCTCGCGGGCATAGGCGACGGCATTCTGGTAGGCGATTTCGGCGATCGACAGCCCCTGCAGACCGACGCCGAGGCGCGCCTCGTTCATCATCACGAACATGGCGTTGAGGCCCTTGTTCTCGGCGCCGATCAGGAAGCCGGTGGCCTCGTCATAGTTCATGACGCAGGTGGCGTTGCCGTGAATGCCCATCTTGTGCTCGATCGCGCCGCAGGAGACCGCGTTGCGCGCGCCTGGCAAACCATCCGACCCGACCATGAATTTCGGCACGATGAACAGCGAAATGCCCTTCGTACCTTCCGGTGCGCCCTCGATGCGGGCGAGCACCAGATGCACGATATTGTCCGTCATGTCGTGTTCGCCGGCAGAGATGAAGATCTTCTGGCCAGAGATTTTGTAGCTGCCGTCGCCTTGCGGAACCGCCTTGGTGCGCAGCAGGCCGAGATCGGTGCCGCAATGCGGCTCGGTGAGGTTCATGGTGCCGGACCAGGTGCCCTCGACCATCTTCGGCAAATAGGTCCGCTTCTGCTCCTCCGAACCATGCACGAGAATGGCGGCGATCGCGCCCTGCGTCAGGCCCGGATACATCATCAGCGACATATTGGCCGCAGAGGTATATTCGCCGACAGCGCAATGCAGCGTATAGGGCAATCCCTGCCCTCCGAACTCCTCCGGCACCGCCAGGCCCAGCCAGCCGCCCTCGTAGTAGGCACGGTAGGCCTCCTTGAAGCCCTTCGGCGTCGAGACCGTGCCGTCGTCATGGCGCACGCAGCCTTCCTGATCGCCAGAGTAATTCAGCGGAAAAAGCACTTCTTCCGACAACTTGGCCGCCTCGCCGACGATCGCCTCGATCATATCGGGACTGGCTTCGGCAAAACCCGGCAGATTGTTGTAACGCTCCAGTCCGAGCACATCGTTCAGGACGAAAAGCGTGTCGTTCACCGGGGCCTTGTAGACTGGCATCTTTCGAATTCCTCCAATTGCCACCGGACTCGCATTCCGGCCTTTCACCTAGCCTTACAAAATATTGACGTTTGCGTAAACGTCAAATTCGTGAGGCAAAACGAATTTTTAGGCAGGATGGCGAAGCCGGCAATGGAAATGATGCCGCAGGCGACGGAGATGTGCTTACCCTATGGCTGCCCGCTTATCGAAAAATAGGATCATCGATCTCTCGACATCCGTCCGATCGGTCATGCGGAGCTTCTGTAAACCCGAAGTCAGGCGAGAGTTTGCTCGACGGGCCGGCGGCTGAACATGGCGTTAAGCGTGGCACGCAGAGGGCGTTCGATGAGGTCGTAGCTTGCCACACCACAGGCGATACCCAGTATGAGCGACAAAGCGGAGGGCAGAATCCCCGAACCGGCAAGCCTAAAAAAGGGTTCCTGCCATAGATAGATCGAGAAGGAGCACTGCCCGACAAAGCGGAGCATATTGCCTTCGAAATTCCTGCGGAACCATGGGGCGGAATATTCGATCCCGATCACAGCCATTGCCAGCAGGATCGTTTTGACGCCAAAAAAGACTATAGCATCTACGCCAAACATCCGCGCCAAGATCGCGCTCACCAGGGCGCATGGTGCAATCCATGTCCAATGATCCCGATGCAGGCTTGGTCGGAGAACAATGAAGAGGGCTGCGGAGATGAAGATCCCAGCCATGGCGACATCGGTGCGCCACATCACCACACCGGGGTCTCCCTCCGACATGTGGACTCGAATTACGCCATTGATCAGCGCCATCAATCCCGCCGCGAAAATGATGCCCCAGGTGATGGGTTTGCTTCGCGAGCGCGTGGCGAAGGCGATCAAGGCAAGCAGGATATAACTATGCTCTTCGACGCATAGGGACCAGATATGATCCAACAGGGAAAACGGGTGCCCATAGGCCATGGCGTAGTTCAGGGTGAATGTCAGCGCCGAAGCGGCGACTTTCAGGTCATATTCTCCGAACGTACCGTGAAATGCGAGACTGGTAATCAATATGAACACAAACAATGCGGGATAGACGCGCGCAAACCGTTTGGCGAAGAACATCGGTATCGGCATCTGCTTGACGAACAGAATGTCCGCCATCAATCGCCCCGACAACACAAAGAACAGATCGACGCCGAAGGAGCTGAAGTTTGGCAGATATCGGTCGGCCCCGAAATGGCCCATCAAAACCACGATAACCGCCAGCCCGCGCCATCCATCGAGGGCCGGGATGTGATGCGCCTGATCCGGTTCACGGGCGATGGATGGCGGCACGCACTCGGCTCCCAAGAATATTCAAATCAATCTATGATTCCACAACTCAGTTGAGAAAAGGATAATGGAGTTCAATTTTAAGGCTACGCATCTCGACCCTTCAACCAGCGCGGGACAGAAGGAATGATTGATGTTCAATGCGCCCATCTCACCAGCGGCAGCACCCGTCAAATCCATAAGAACATGAGCATATTCAACAACAAGGCCGAAATAAAAGGTTAAGATTTCGCCAAAACTTAACGGGTTGTTTACTACGTTTCGTGAATTGTGCGGGATGAGCAGCGATGCTTCGCGTTTCTTTCATCTTTAGCTTGATGGAGCGCCGTTTCGCGGTTCAGCCTGAGGAAAGCCTAATAAACTATTTCTTTCCGAACGGTGGGATGCGGTCTGCGCGTGAACCCGCGAAGCAGCGTTCCACAAGCGAAGATGGCCTTTGAGTGGTCCATATGTCGAAGCGAGCAAGAAGATGAGCGGATCGCGATCAAATCCTACCGGCACGGGCGACTGGACGTCGCTGGATGCGTTGAGCCGCACCATCGAGGGGCTGGAAGCGCGCATCGAAGGCCTGATGGGCACGGCTGGCGCCCGGGACACGCGCCAGCGTGTGGCAAACGGTTATGCCGCGGCGCCCGAGCGGACACCGATGCCGGAGCGCGCTCCTCTTTCCGACCGCACGCCACGCACCGAGCGCGACGCCTACGCGCGCCCTTATGAACGTCCCCTCCGCACTGAACGTGCGGAAGCCGATTTACGGCCCGATCCGCTTGCCGAAATCCGCCAGCGCCAGCGCGCGCTCGAGGCGAGCCGCGAGCGCCTGCACACCCGCCGTGAGGAAGCACCAATTGCGGAGCGGCAACCGCTTGGCGGGCGCTTTAGCGAAAATCCGGCGTCGCGGCCGCCTCTGCCTTCGGCGCTGCGCTCTGCCCCGGAAAGCTCCATCGATATCGCTCAGGCGCTGGTCAACCTGCGGCAAGACCTGAAACGGGATATCGCGGATAGCATTGCCCGCGAAGTCAGCGCATTGCGCGCCGAAATCCGCGACATCCGCGACAATGCCGAGGACAAGCATTTCGCCGCCGATGTGCGCGAGGACATGGCGCGGCTTGCCGACAGCATCAGCCAGCTCGCTGGCCATCCCGGCCAGCCGGAAACGGCCGGCCTGAAGGCGGAGTTCGAAGAACTGCGCTCGCTGATGGACGGGCTCGCCCGCGAGGATTCGTTGCACCACGTCGAACGTCAGGTGCAAGCGATCGACACGAATGGTCTACAGGACGAGCTGGTATCGCTCGCTTATCGCCTGGATGATATCAAGCAGCATCTTGGCAGCATGAGCGACAGCCCCGCCGTGCACGCGCTGGAAAACAAGCTGCTCTCGATCGCCACCGCTGTGGAAAGCTTCGGCGGCATGATACAGCCACAGGATCAGGCGATGCAGCGGCTTGAAGGCCGCATCAGTGACCTTGCCGACCAGCTCGACATGATGAGCCGTGAAGCGGCGCGGCGCCAGCCGGCGGACGATCTTTCCGGACGTCTCGAAGCGCTGGCGATGCGCATCGACGAACTCGGCAATGCCAAGGCGGCCGCCCGACTGGAAGAGCGCCTGGATCAGCTCTCCTATCTGATGGAGCGCTCACAGAAGGCAGCACCGCAGCCGGAACTGGTCAACCACCTCGCCGACATCTCCCGCAAGATCGATGCGCTGGAACACGGCTCGGTCGACCATGCGCTGGCCGAACGGCTGGATTATCTGGCCCGGCGCATCGATGAAATGGATTTCCATCCACCGCACCCGGCCGCAAACCTCGACGATGGTGCTGTCCGCCGGCTGGAAGGCCGTCTTTCCGATATCGCCATGCGGCTGGAAGCGAGCACCGCGGCACCGCCGACCGATACGCAGTCGCTGCGCAATCTCGAAGAGCAGATTGCCCATCTCTCGACGCTGCTGATGAACGAGCAGCGGACCGTCGCCGATGTTCCCGCCGATTTCGACCGCCGCATGAGTGCGATCGAAGATTATATGGCGACCAATGACGAGTATATCATCGAAGCCGCCCGCCACGCGGCGGAAGCGGTCGTCGAAGCCTATTCCCGCGAAGGCATGCTCGGCCATGGCGTGCCGGCCGTCGACATGTCGGCGATGACGGCGCTTGCAGAAGACCTTCGCCATCTCGAAGACCTCAGCCGCAGCAGCGACGAGCGCACCCATCGCACTTTCGAAGCGCTGCACGACACGCTGCTGCAGATCGCAGACCGGCTGGACCATATGGAACATCGCCAGCCGGCGCCTGCCATGCCTGCCGCAAAATTCGAGAGCGAGGTTTTTGCTCCGGCTGACACGGCAGCGGTGAAACCGCCTTTGGCAGCCCCACAAAAGGCCGGGCCGGTCATCCGCACCGTCGCGTCTGCCGAATCCGCGGCATCGCCGGAAGCCGCAGTCGCGCAAGCTGTGGAAGCCGTTACCAAGGCGGAGATCAAAGCGGCTGCGAAGAAGGATGGGGCGAAACCCAGCCTGCTCGCCAGCCTCGGCAGACGTTTCTTCATGCCTGAGAAGGCTGAGCCGATCTTCCTGCCCGACCGGCCTGTCATCGAACAGGCGCCGTCGATCGACCCCGTCGACATGATGCCGGCCGAGGACGCGAATGAGCTGCTCGAGCCGGGCTCGGGGGCGCCGGATATCAAGAAGATCCTGGAACGCGTGCGCGCCAGCCAGAATGCCGCGCGCAGCGGCACCATCAAACAGCCGACCGAAAACGAACGCGCCGATTATATCGCCGCTGCTCGCCGTGCCGCGCAGGCGGCCGCAATGGAAGTGGATCAGACACAGCGCTCGGCTCCTGCCTCTAAGAACGGCGAGAAGAAACGCGGTGCATTCTCGCGCTTCCGCCGTCCCATTCTGCTTGCTATCGGCGCAGCCCTGCTTGCCATCATGGCCTTCCCGCTCGTCAACACGCTGACGCGCGGCCAGAAGGCACCGCCGGCCGAAGTTTCGGTGCTGACCTCGGCTGCCGAAAATACCGCGACAAACGGAGCCTCCGCCAATGCCGCTCAAATGCCGGCCTCGAACGCTCAGGCGGCAGCGAATGCGCCTGCCACCCAGGTACCGACACAGGCTCCGGCCGCCGATGCTGGAGACGCTGCACAATCCTCCGCTGCGCCGGCAAATCCGGCCGCGGTGCCGACGAACGATCATCTGACAGCGGCAGCCCCCCTCGACGGCAAACCGACCAGCGAAACCCTGACGCCGGCCGGGAGCGCCACGCCTGCTCAGCAAACTGCTGCCTTCGTGCCCGCCAATGCCACGACGACCCCGGCGCCTGACGCGGCTCAGGCATCCGCGCCGGCCGCTGCGATCGCCGTGCCTGATGGCATCCAGCCGCCAACGCTCGTTGCCGCCGCCAAGTCCGGCGACCCCGTCGCTCTGTTCGAAATCGGCGTGCGCTACACGGATGGCCGCGGCGTTACGGCCGATCTCAAGCAGGCAGCGAGCTGGTATCAGCTTTCCGCCGACAAGGGTTTTGCGCCGGCGCAATACCGGCTCGCCAGCATGTACGAGAAGGGCAACGGTCTCGAGCGCGATCTCGTCAAGGCCAAAGGCTATTACGAGCAGGCCGCCAATCAGGGCAATGCCAGCGCCATGCACAACCTCGCCGTCCTCTACGCTTCCGGTGCAGCCGGTCCGCAGGACTATCCGACGGCGGCGAACTGGTTCATCAAGGCGGCCAATCTCGGCGTGTCCGACAGCCAGTTCAACCTTGCCATCCTCTATGCACGCGGCAACGGCGTGAAGCAGGACCTGCAGGAATCCTACAAATGGTTCGCGATCGCCGCAAAGGGTGGCGACAAGGACGCCTCGCAGAAGCGCGACGAAGTGGCGAACGCCATGAAGCAGGACGAACTCGAAAGCGCCCGCGCCAAGGTCGACCTCTGGAAGGCGCAGCCGCTGGACGCCAAGGCAAACGGCACGACCATCCCTGAGGAATGGACGACCGGCAAAGGCGTCAACACCGCCTCGATCGACATGAAGAAGGCGATCCGCAACATCCAGGCGATCCTTAACAACAACGGCTTCGACGCCGGTCCGCCGGACGGCAATATGGGCGGGAAGACCGTCGCCGCGCTGAAGAGCTTCCAGAAATCGGTCGGCCTGCCGCGGGACGGCAGGGTGAGCGATCAGGTCGTCAAGGAACTTCTGGCCCGCAACAAATAGATCGAAGGCTTCATTTCCGATCGATGAAGCCCTCGGGCATACCGCCGTCGCTGCGCGTAAGAGCAGCATCGGCGAAGGCCCGTTCCTTTGGCGGGCGCCGATCGGCTTGATCAGACCGTCGTCATATTTGAGCGAATGCCAGCGGTAACCCGCGGTTTCGCGCCGGCTTTGCCTTACGGCGAAATTCGTCACACAATCGCGGAAAATGCCACGTTAGAGTGGAATGACGAATTCGATCGCTGAAAGACGCCATGATTTTTCCTAAGGCTCTGGCAATCATTTCAGATTAGAATCGTCTGTTTAAAGGGGAAATTGTTCATAGGCATCCGGTCGCTTACGCTCGGATAGCTGCAACTGGGATCAGACCGTGACGATCTATCTGCCGATCGCAGAACTGTCGGTGAATATCTTCATTATTCTCGGCATGGGCGCAGCCGTTGGGTTTCTCTCCGGCATGTTCGGCGTTGGCGGCGGCTTTCTGATCACGCCACTCCTGATCTTCTATAACATCCCGCCCGTCGTCGCCGTCGCCACCGGTGCCAACCAGGTCGTCGCCTCGTCGATTTCGGGAGCCATCACGCATTTCCGCCGCGGCTCGCTGGACATGAAGCTCGGCACGGTGCTGCTGATCGGCGGTCTTACCGGCGCTACCGTCGGTATCTGGATATTCTCGCTGCTGAGACGCATCGGCCAGCTCGATCTCTTCATCTCCCTGCTCTACGTCATCTTTCTCGGCACGATCGGCGGATTGATGCTCTGGGAGAGCCTGAATGCAATGCGTCGTGCCGCCCGCAACGAACCCGCCATGCCCCGCAAGCCGGGTCACCACAGTTGGGTGCACCGCCTGCCGCTGAAGATGCGTTTCAAGAAATCGAAGATCTACCTGAGCGTCATTCCAGTGATCGGCCTTGGTTTCGGCATCGGTATCCTGACATCGGTTATGGGCGTTGGCGGCGGCTTCATCATGGTGCCGGCGATGATCTACCTGCTGCGCATCCCGACCAATGTCGTGGTCGGCACCTCGCTGTTCCAGATCATCTTCGTCACCGCCTATACGACCGTCGTGCAGGCCGCGACCAACTATTCCGTCGATATCGTGCTGGCCTTCCTGTTGATGGTGGCGGGCGTCGTCGGCGCGCAATACGGCGTGCGTGTCGGCCAGAAGCTGCGCGGCGAACAATTGCGCGCCCTCCTCGGCCTGCTCGTCCTTGCCGTTGGCCTGCGTCTGGCGATCGCACTGGTGGTCACACCGGCCGATATCTATTCCGTCGTGCTCGAAGGGGCGGGCCGATGAAACGTTTCGGGCCAATCCTCGCAGCCGGTCTCCTGCTTGCGCCATTGAGCGCACAGGCACAGGTGCTGCTCGACCAGCCGACGACCTCCACGACAGCGCGCGAGACAATGGAGATCGGCACCTCGACCAGCGAAATCGCCATCACCTCCGATTTCACCGGCGCCGACCTGACGATCTTTGGCGCGCTTTCCAACACCGACCAACTGCTGTTGGCGATCGGCCAATACGATATCGTCGTCGTGCTGGAGGGACCGCGCGAAAATGCCACCGTGCGCAAGAAGGAACGTGTCTTCGGCATCTGGGTCAATACCCGGTCGATGACGTTCGAGCATGTGCCGCAGGCCTATTCGCTGTCGAGCACGCGCGCCGTCGACTACATCACCGCGCCGCTGGAGCTGAACGACCGCGGCATCGGCATGGATCATATTCAGCTAACCCCCGTCGGTTTCGTCGGCAATGGCGCGGATGTGGCGGAATTTCGCCGGGCTTTCCGGCGGCTGCAGCAGAGCGGCGGCCTTTACGAAAGCGATCCGGCCGGCGTGCGCTTCGTCAGTTCCAGTCTGTTCAGGGCAACACTGAGGCTGCCCGCAGACGTGCCGAACGGCGTGCATACCGTGCGCGCCTTTCTCTTCAAGAGCGGCAAATTCCTGACCGAAAAATCCCTGCCACTGCGCGTCATCAAGACCGGCATCGAGCAGACGATCACCGATGCTGCCCATGAACGCCCCATTTTCTATGGCGCGTTTTCGGTGTTGCTGGCGGTCATTACGGGATGGACGGCGAGCTTCGTGTTCCGGAAGAGCTAGGTTCTATTTCGCAAGCTGAAACGAAACTTGGCATATGCCGCACCGCTGATACCCCCTCCACGAATTCGGAGTCGATGATCAAGCGCTCTTCTTGCGCTCGACTACCTCCAGATAGGCTTCCGTCAGCCGGCCGAGCACCGACGGCGTTCCCGGCGGTAATACCTTGCCCAGATGCTTCGCCCTCAGCTCATCCATAAAATCCTCCCAGAGCTTCGGCCCGCCATCTTCCAGCAGTTCCGCCCGGATCGACAGCTCCTCCGAAACCGGCAGATGCTTGCGGCCCCATGCACCCATATGGGCAAAGAGCGGCACGAGGTCGATCGCCATTTCGGTGAGGCTGTAGACGGCCTTCTGTTTATGGCTCGGGTCGCCGTCGCGGGTCAAAAGCCCGCGCTCGACCAGCCGCTTCAGCCGGTCAGCGAGGATGTTGGAGGCAATCCCCTCCTCCGAGTTCTGCAGAAGCTCGCGAAAATGCCGGCGATTGCCGAACATGATGTCCCTGATGATGATCAGACTCCAGCGGTCACCCAGGATTTCCAGGGTGAGATTGATCGGGCAGCCGGAGCGATTGAGCGCGTCCATAAATATCTCCAAAAACTGCTTGCACTTTGCCACCAGTCACGCTAATTTTCAACTGCTTGCTTTTAGCAACCAGTTTTGATTATGATACGGTTATCGCGAAGGAGGAAAACGATGAGAAAGCTTGTTGTCTGGAATCTTATGACGCTTGACGGTTATTTCGAGGGAACCAAACCCTGGGACCTCGATTTTCATATGCTCGCCTGGGGCGATGAGCTGGAGCAGTACGCGACCGAGCTCGGCAAGGAGGGCGATCTGCTAATCTTCGGCCGCAAGACCTATGAAGGCATGGCAGCCTACTGGCCGACGGCGCCGGAGACACCTGAAATCGCCGCCTATATGAATGGCATCGCCAAGATCGCCGCCTCGCGGACAATGGACAAGGCGGAGTGGAACAACACTCGCATCGTTCGCGATATCGTCGCCGAGGTCAAGAAACTGAAGGAAGAGCCGGGCAAGACCATGTTCGTCTTCGGCAGTGCCGAAGTGACGGATACGCTGCTGAAAGCGGGATTGGTGGACGAAATCCGCCTCTGCCTTGTTCCTGTCGTTCTCGGCGCCGGCAACCCGCATTTCAAGCCTGCGGCGGAACGGATTCCGATGAAGCTGCTCGGAACCACACCCCTGAAGACCGGTGCGGTGATCCTGCGCTACGAGCCCGCAAAAGCGGGTTAAGCCGAGAGATTGCCGAAGCGTACCGAATAGATGCGGTCGCGACCGAGCACATGGGCAATGAGACTTTCGCGATCGAACAGGCCGGCCATGGCCTTGTGGCGCAGGTCGAGCCCGCCGGTCATGATGCCGAACGCGGGCATCAGCAGGCGGGCGCCATCGGCGGCGAAGCACGGGCGGCGGACGGATTTGTCGCGGCGGCGGACGGTGGCGGACGGATGCAGATGGCCGGCGATCTCGCCGGCCTGCTGGCCGCCCCTCGGTTCGTGGCGGAAGGTCAATCCGCCATAATGCATCTCATCGACAGAGTGACCGGGCAGATCGACCGTGCCATCCGGATCGTGATTGCCGTTGATCCAGATCCATTCGCGGCCGCGTGCCATGTTGACGATCAGGCTGCGGAACTCCTCCGGCAGATGCATGGAGCCCACGCGGTCATGGAAATTGTCGCCGAGTGAAACGACGAGCTTCGGATCGTAGCGGGAGATGACCGCGGCAAGCACAGTCAGCGTCGCCAACGTATCGTAAGGCGGCAGCAGCATGCCGCGCCGTGCGAAGGCTGCTCCCTTTTCCAGATGCAGATCGGAAACGACAAGGATGCCGGCGTCCGGCAGATACAGCGCGCCAAGCGGATCACAGACTGCGGCGACGCCGTGAACGGCGGTCTCTACGCCGGATGCGGGAGTCAATCCGTTCCTGACTTGGCCGTTCATCTCTCGCGCAAGCGCCAGGCGGTTCATCAACTCGGTCTGCCTTCGTTGTTTGGCATGCTTTATTCCATGGCCTCGCGGATCAGATCGTCAGCCGCTTCCGCCAATACCACATCATGCGCCTCGCCCGGCACCGGCACCTTGCCGATTTCCAGCATGACCGGCACGGCAAGCGGCGAGATATGATCCAGCGCCCGGTGGGTGATGTGGCCTTTGATTCGCTTCAGCATATCCCCAAGGCGGCCAATCTCCAAAAGCCCCGTGGCCGCGTCCTGCCGGGTCGCCTGCATCAGGATGTGGTCGGGCTCGTGACTGCGCAGGACGTCATAGATCAGATCGGCGGAGACCGTCACCTGCCGGCCAGTCTTTTCCTTGCCGGGGTGACGGCGCTCGATCAAACCGGCAATGACGGCGCAATTGCGGAAGGTGCGCTTCAGCAGGAAGGATTCATCCAGCCAGGCTTCGAGATCGTCACCGAGCATGTCCTCATCGAAGAGATCGGCAAGGCTGAGACGGCCATTGGCGATCATCAGGCTCATGTCCTCCAGCCCCCAAATGCCGAGCGAATAATCCGTGGCGATGAAGCCCATCGGCTTTGCGCCGGCGCGCTCCAGCCGCCGGGTCAACAGCATGCCGAGTGTCTGGTGCGCCAGCCGCCCTTCGAAGGGATAGGCCACCATGTAGGCGCGGCTGCCGCGTGGAAAGGTCTCGATCAAAAACTCGTCGCGCTTCGGCAGCAGTGACCTGTCCTTCTGCAGCTCCAGCCAATCGCGTACCTGATCCGGCAACCGATGCCGGCGATCGGGATCGTCGATCATCATGCGCACCTGATCGGCAAGGTAGGTGGACAGCGGAAACTTGCCGCCGGCATAGGAAGGAATTTTCGGGTCCATGGAAAAGGTCTGCGAGGCCAGGCATTCATTCTCGCGAATGCCCTCGAAGCGCAGCACCTTGCCGGAGAAGAGGAAGGTGTCGCCGGGCGAAAGCTGTTCGAGAAAATACTCTTCGACCTTGCCGAGGGGGGCGCCGCCGCGACCGAGCGATCCCAGCGCATTGCGCTTCACCAGCCGAATGTTCAGCATCGCCTCCTCGACAATGGTGCCGAGGTTCAGACGATATTGCTGCGCGACCTGCGGATTGGAGACGCGCCAGCGGCCTTCGGGCGTCTTGCGGATGCGGGCATAGCGCTCGTAGGTGCGCAGGGCATAGCCGCCGGTGGCGACGAAATCGACGATGCGTTCGTATGTCTCCCATGACAGGTCGGCATAGGGCGAAGCGCTGCGGATCTCGTCATAGAGTTCCAGCATGTCGAAGGGTTCGGCGCAGGCCATGCCGAGGATATGTTGGGCAAGGACGTCGAGTGCACCGGCGCCGACCGGCGGCGTATCCTGCGCGCCGACATAATTGGCGTCGAGTGCCGCCTGGCATTCCATGACCTCGAAACGATTGGCCGGCACGAGGATCGCCTTGGATGGCTCGTCCATGCGGTGGTTGGCGCGACCGATACGTTGGGCAAGGCGCGATGCGCCTTTCGGGGCGCCGACATGGATGACCAGATCGACATCGCCCCAGTCTATGCCGAGATCGAGCGTCGAGGTGGCGACCACGGCGCGCAGCTTGTTGGCGGCCATGACGGCTTCGACCCTGCGGCGCTGTCCGACATCGAGCGAGCCGTGATGCAGCGCGATCGGCAGATTGTCATCATTGGCCGACCACAGCTCCTGAAACAGCATTTCCGCCTGCGAGCGGGTGTTGACGAAGAGAAGGGTCGTCCGATGCTCTCTGAGCTCGCGGTAGATATCGGGGATGGCGTATTTGGCGGAGTGGCCGGACCAGGGGATGTGTTCCTCGGTCCTGAGGATCGAGATATCAGGCTTGGCGCCGCCGTCGACCATCACGAGGCCGGCATGCCGGTCCATCCCCTCCTCCTGCGCCACCAGCCATTTCTGCAGGTCCATCGGCTCGGCAACCGTTGCCGACAGGCCGATGGTTTGCAGATGAGGCGCCAGCTTGCGCAGGCGCGCAAGGCCAAGCGAGAGCATATGACCGCGCTTCGACGTCACAAGCGAATGCAACTCGTCGAGGACGATGTATTTCAAATCCCTGAAGAAGCGTTCGGCTTCGTGATTGGCGAGCAACAAGGCCACCTGTTCCGGCGTGGTCAGAAGAATGTCCGGCGGATTGAGCTTCTGGCGTTGCCGCTTGCCGGCGGGCGTATCGCCGGTGCGGTTTTCGACAGAGACCGGCAGGCCCATCTCCGTGACCGGCTTCATCAGGTTGCGCTCGATATCGACGGCCAGCGCCTTCAGCGGCGAAATGTAGAGCGTGTGGATGCCGGTAAAGGCCGAACCCGGCGGGATCTTGCCGCGCCGGGTCAGATCGGTGAGCGAGGGAAGGAAACCGGCCAAGGTCTTGCCGGCGCCGGTCGGCGCGATCAGCAACGTGCTCTCGCCGGCCTCGGCACGGGCAAGCAACTCAAGCTGATGAGCACGCGGCTGCCAACCCTTTTCCTCAAACCAGCGGATGAAAGGGGCAGGCAAAGCAAGGCGGCGCTCGGAATCGATCTGGTCCACGGGGGCAAATGTAGTCGAAATGCGAGGGATAGGAAGCGGGGGGATTGTTCACTTCCCAACAGTGGCTTCAGTGTTCGCAGAGAGTGCACCGGGCGCACGGCATACGCTAACTCCGGGTTACATACAGCCTCGCTTAAAAAAGCAATTGACTCCTCCAATAATCACGGATAAAAAATATCCACGATATAAAAAGGACGAACCAATGAAACTCGGCGAAGGCGTTGAACAGGCCATACACAGCGTCGGGATGCTGGCCGGATTGTCCGAGGGCGGAGTGCTTTCGGCGGCGGCGATTGCCGAGTTTCATGGGGTGTCGGTGAGCTATCTCTTGAAGCATCTGCAGGCGCTTTCCGGCGCCGGCATTCTTGATACCGTACCCGGCCCCAAGGGTGGCTACCGGCTGGCGCGTCTACCGGCCAAAATCACCCTTCTCGATATCGTGCTTGCTGTCGAAGGACCGGCGCCCGCCTTTCGCTGCGCCGAGATTCGCCAGCGCGGGCCAAACCCGCTGCCTGGAAAATACTTTGCAAAGCCGTGCGGCATCAGCGCGGCGATGCTGGCAGCCGAGCGGGTGTACCGCGCCGAGCTCGCCAAGACCACCATTGCCGATATCCTCGCCGATCTTGCGGCGGGCGACGACGGCAGCATCGCGGCAAGGGGCTGCGCCTTCCTTGCCCTCAATGAACGCAGAACCACCCGATAGATCCAGAACCCAAGGAGAAAACCATGCAACCTCGTTTCAACTTTGCCAAGGCTTCCCCGGACTCCTACAAGGCCGTTACCGCGCTGGAGAACTTCGTCCAGACCTCCGGGCTGGAGCGTCGTTTCATCCACCTGATCAAGCTCAGGGCGTCGCAGATCAACGGCTGCGCCTATTGCGTCGACATGCATGTCAAGGAAGCCCGGCATGACGGCCTCAGCGAGCAGTGGATCAACCTGATGTGCGTCTGGTGGGAATCGCCCGTTTACGACGACCGCGAACGCGCCCTGCTACGCTGGGTTGATTCCGTCACCAAGATTGCCCAGACCGGCATACCGGATGCGGATTTCGAACCGCTCAAGCAGCATTTCAGCGAGGAAGAGATCGTCAAGATCACCGTCGCAATCGGCGTGATCAATGTCTGGAATCGGCTGGCCGTCGGTTTCCGCGCGCAGCATCCGATCGACAAGGATGCGAAGGCCGCATAGGCACTGAAATGGAAACAAAAAAGCGCGGGACCGAAATCCCGCGCTTTTTTTATTTTTCTCGGTCTCGGCAAGCCGAGACCGATAATGATTAAGCAGCAGCCGAAGCGAAGCCAGCCGTCGGAACTTCCGAGATGGTCTTCAGAACCTGGGAAGCGATCTGATAGGGGCAACCCTGAGAGTTCGGACGACGATCTTCGAGGTAGCCCTTGTAGTCGTTCTTGATGAACGAGTGCGGAACGCGGATGGAAGCACCGCGGTCGGCAACACCGTAGCTGAACTTGTTCCACGGAGCCGTTTCATGCTTGCCGGTCAGGCGCATGTGGTTGTCCGGGCCGTAGACCGCAATATGGTCGTGCAGGTTCTTGTCGAACTGAGCCATGAGCGCTTCGAAATAGGCCTTGCCGCCGACTTCGCGCATGAACTTGGTCGAGAAGTTGCAGTGCATGCCCGAGCCGTTCCAGTCGGTGTCGCCGAGCGGCTTGCAATGGAACTCGATGTCGATGCCGTACTTTTCGCACAGACGCAGCAGCAGGTAACGTGCCATCCAGATCTGGTCGGCGGCGCGCTTGGAGCCCTTGCCGAAAATCTGGAATTCCCACTGACCCTTGGCCACTTCGGCGTTGATGCCTTCGTGGTTGATGCCTGCTTCGAGGCAAAGGTCGAGATGCTCTTCAACGATCTCGCGAGCGACATCGCCGACGTTCTTATAGCCGACGCCGGTGTAGTACGGGCCCTGCGGAGCCGGGTAACCGGATTCCGGGAAGCCGAGCGGACGGCCGTCCTTGTAGAAGAAGTATTCCTGCTCGAAGCCGAACCAAGCGTCTTCGTCGTCGAGGATGGTGGCGCGGCTGTTGGACGGATGCGGCGTTACGCCGTCCGGCATCATGACTTCGCACATGACGAGGGCGCCGTTCGTACGCGCCGGATCCGGATAGATCGCTACAGGCTTCAGCACGCAATCGGAGCTACGGCCTTCGGCCTGCATCGTCGACGAACCGTCGAAGCCCCAAAGCGGAAGCTCTTCAAGCTTCGGAAAATCAGCAAATTCCTTGATCTGCGTTTTACCGCGCAGGTTCGGTACCGGGGTGTACCCGTCGAGCCAGATATACTCGAGCTTAAACTTCGTCATTACGCACCTCATAAGGGTTTAACTACCCGAAGCAGAGAAAATTCGAAGGCGCCCGCCCGGAAATCTTCGCCACCTACGGCCGCCATGTGACATGCATTTGACATGCCAATTTGAACGAGATGCGCTGCCGTTCGAAGAAAAATGCACAAATCGGAGTCAATTTTTGCCAATTTTCCATCGCCCTGGCTCGGATTCTCTCAAAATCGTGAGGAACTTGGCCGAAAGGTGCTGCCAACTTGTCGCAGTGCGGCAGATTCGAAGCAGCGCAACAATTAGGCGCCCGAAAACCACATTCTGGCGTCGCAAAATCTCAAAATGCCTATAAATTCAACCTTTTGCATTTTATTTGTGCAAATACCTCAAAAACGGGCTCCGACTCTGCTACATATAAGCTGTCTCTTGAAGCGCTCCCGCTTGAGCACAAAAAGGGGAGAGACATTGCAATGGCAGTCAGCCCTCAACACGAAACGGCAAAGATTTTTAAGTTTCCCATCAAGACCCGGCCCATTCCTGCCGGCCAACGCGATCAAGTGAACCTCAATCCCGATATCGGCCCGACCATCGCGACGGCTGCTTTCGATAGCTGGTATCATGAGGCCGCCATCTCGGAGTCCGACGAGACCCGCAAACAATAGTCGTCGCCGCTCCCTGCAGCGCGATATAGCGATCCGCCCGATGGTTGGTCGTGACGAAGTGATTGAGCGCGACTACCTCCGCCGAGGGCGCCCAGGTTCCCCACGATGTTTTCCCTTGTTGAGGGATGCGGGCCTATCGCGAATTCGCGAAAATGGGTCGATCAGGCCGATTTCCATGTAACAAACAAAATGCCGTGCACCGGTCTTCCGGCATCCATGCGAATGATGCTGCGCGCAAGAGCGAGGACAGCGAAGCCATGAGCGGCCAATATCGTCCTGATATAGGCCTCCGAGTGGGCGAAACGCAGGGAATCGCGCAGGAGATACCCCTCCTCTTCTTCCGCATCCTCGACGGAAAAGGCAAACACAGCCCCGGATGCGGCCAGTTCCCTGACGATCGCCATGACGCCCTGGAGATTGCCGAGATACATCAGCACGTCGGCCGCCGTGATCAGATCGGCCCGTGCCGGCGCGAGCCCGCCGTCGAAGACGCCGGACTGGAGCGGCGACAGCGACAGATCGGCTTGTCCCAGGTGATCATAGACACCCTTCTCCGCTGCCTTGGCGAGCATGCCTTTCGACAGGTCGAACCCTTCCAGCCGATCGACGCGTCCGCGGATTTCCGGACCGAACAGGCCCGTGCCGCAGCCGAGATCGACGACAAGACGGAAATGCCCGGGCATGCCGGCCGTATCGGCGACCAGAGCCGCGAGCTTCTGCGGCACGCTATAGCCGAGCTTTTCGACCAGCGACGTCTCGAAGCGGTCGGCATAGTCGTCGAAGAGACGCTCGACATAGCGGCTCGGCGGCTGATCGGGCAGATCGGCCGCTCCCAGAACTGAAAGCTTCAGCCGGGCGCCGAAGACATCGCCGGCATCAAGCGCCAGAACCTTGTTCAGCGCCTCGATGGCGCCTTCCGTATTCCCGGCTTTTTCACGATAGGTCGCGAGCGTAAACCAGCCGGCGGCCCAGCCCGGCGTCAACTCCAGCGCCTGCTCCATCAATTCGGCAGCACTGGCCGGCTCGCCGTTTTCGGCGAGCATCTTCGCATAGTCGGCGCGACGGTCGGCGATGACGTCGCCGGAGGAAAGCTGGCTCGGCAGCATGATTTCGGTCCTGTTTGGCACCCGCCTTTGGACGCGGTCACAAAAAAACTCAAGTCCTATTTCAGGCAGACACCTGTTTCGAGTAAGTACGGTTTCAGTACGTATCGGGCAAAAGCGCTTGCGAGTCGCAGGCCACAGCCTTATCTCAAAACCGCTCGACAGGCATTATGGAGACAGCCGCATGTCCGATCAGGTGAACAGGTTCCTCGGCGACTCGCCCGGCCGTACACTCGTGAAGCTTATTATCGTGTCGCTGATCGTCGGTTTCGTGATGAAATTCTTCGGCTGGCGGCCGCTCGACTTCCTCTATGGTGTCCGCCGCTTCCTCCTTGATCTCTGGCACAGCGGCTTTGCCGCGCTCGGCGAGTTCGGCGATTATGTGCTGCTCGGCGCCAGCATCGTCATTCCGCTCTTCATCATCCTCCGCCTTTTCAATTATCGCCGCTGATATGATCTCAAACATTCCGCTTTCTACACGGCGCCACGCGCTGCGTCTCACCGGCCTTGCGCTCGCTGCCATCGTCGCAAGCTGCGCCACGCCGCCCACCCATGTTTCCAACACGCCGGCCAACGACGAGACCGCTTCCGCGCTGCCGCTCGTCAACTCCTTGCGCGCCAAAAACGGTCTGCCGCCGCTCAAGATCGATCCGGCTGCCAGCACGGCCGCGATCTACCAGGCCAAGCGCATGGCTGATGCCGGCAAGATGGAACATCTGATCGGCATCGGCGACAATTTCGGCACGCGCGTCAAGGCGAGCGGCGTCAAGCTGCCGGCGGCCGAAAATATTGCCGAGGGCCAGCGCGACGTGAACGCCGCGGTGACGGCCTGGATCAATTCGCCGAAGCATTTGCACAACATGCTCGGCAAATATAACGGCCTCGGCGTCGCCCTTGCCTATGCTCCCTCTTCCAGTGACAAGCCCTATTGGTCCATGGTGCTGTCTTCGAATTGAAGACGGGCTGATTGGACATGGATCATCGAGAGCATAGCGGAAGGGTTCTGCCTTTCGATGTGACGCACCGGCTGGTGCTGTCGATCGCTATTCCGATGACGCTCGGCTTCATGACGACACCGTTGCTCGGCCTCGTTGATACGGCCGTCGTCGGGCATCTCGGCCTGCCGGACGCACTCGCCGGGCTGGCGATCGGTGCGGTGCTCTTCGATCTCCTCTTCGCGAGCTTCAACTTCCTGCGCTCGTCGACGACTGGCCTGACGGCGCAAGCCTATGGCCGCCGCGACGGGCATGAGCAGCAGGCGGTGTTTTGGCGGGCGCTGCTGTCGGCGCTCGGATGCGGTCTGCTGCTTCTGCTGTTGTCGCCCATATTGCTCTGGCTCGGCATCAGGCTGATGGGACCGGAAGGCGGCATTGCCGACGCGACACGCACCTATTTCTCGATCCGCATGCTATCCGGCCCAGCGGCGCTCGCCAACTACGCCATCCTCGGCTTCGTGCTCGGGCGCGGCCAGGGCCGCATCGGGCTTCTGCTGCAAACCTTGATCAACGGCGTCAACATCATCCTCGCCGTCCTGCTCGGCCTCTGGCTGGGCTGGGGTGTGGCAGGTGTCGCCTGGGGTACTTTGATCGGCGAAGCGACAGGCGCTCTCACCGGCCTTGCCATTGTGCTGCGCGGCTTTGCCGGCGAACCAAGACCTACCCGCGCGGACCTCCTCTCCCGCGCCAAACTCACGCAGCTTTTCGCGCTCAACCGCGATATCCTCATCCGCACGTTCGTGCTGATCGGCGCCTTCACGCTGATGACGCGCATCGGCAATACGTTCGGCGCGGTGACACTTGCCGCCAACGCCGTGCTGATGAACTTCTTTCTGCTTTCCGGCTATTACCTCGACGGACTGGCGAATGCCGCCGAGCAGATCACCGGCCGCTCGATCGGCGCCAACTATCGCCCGGCCTTCGAGCGCGGATTGAAGCTGACCGGGCTTTGGTCCTTTGGGCTGGCATTTGCCGCGACCGTGTTCTTCTTCACCCTCGGCCCGGCGCTGATCCGGCTGCTGACGACCTCGGAGGAGGTGCGCACTGCGGCCGAAACTTACTTGCCCTGGGCCGCTGTCACCGGGCTCACCGGCGCGCTCGCATTTCTGATGGATGGCGTCTTCATCGGCGCCACATGGTCGCGCGACATGCGCAATCGCATGCTGATGTCGTTCGCCGGCTATCTATTGGCACTTGCCGTCTTCGTGCCGACCCTTGGCAACCACGGCCTGTGGCTGGCCATGAACGCCTTCCTGCTGTTCCGCGGCATTTTCCTGGTCATGGGGCTGAAGAAGCGGGCCTATCAGACGTTTCTGTCGGCCCAATGATCGAGCCTGCTGTCGCGCAACTCGCGGATCGAGCCGACACGCTCGCGGTCGAGCAGCTTCGACAGGCCGCTCACGATACGGCCCGGCAGGCCCGGGCCTTCATAGACCATGCACGAATAAAGCTGCACGAGATCGGCGCCGGCCTTGATCTTCTCCAGCGCCGTCTCCGCCGATGAAACACCGCCAACGCCGATAATCGGCAGGGCCGCACCGACGCGGCGACGCATCTTTGCGAGGACGACTGTGGATTTTTCGAAGAGCGGCTGGCCGGAGAGGCCACCGGCTTCCTTCGCCTGGGCCTGATCTCTCAGCCCGTCGCGCGAAAGCGTGGTGTTGGAGACGATCAACCCGTCCAGCGCATGAGCCAAAACTTCGGCAGCGATGTCATCCATGCCCTCTTCCGTCAGATCGGGGGCTATCTTCAAAAAAACCGGGATCTTTTTGCCTGCCTTTGCCGCCTCTTCGTCGCGTGCGGCAAGCACTGCCGACAACAGCGCCGAAAGGCTTTCCCGCGCCTGCAGATCGCGCAGGCCCGGCGTGTTCGGCGAGGAGATGTTGGCGGTGAAATAGCGCGCCACGGAATAGAAACGGCGGATGCCGGCGACGTAATCGGCGATCCGGTCGGCGCTATCCTTGTTGGCGCCGATGTTGACGCCGATGATGCCCTTGCCGCGGATCGGCTGCAGACGCCGGAAGGCCGCATCGTGGCCTTCATTGTTGAAGCCGAGGCGGTTGATGACGCCCTCGTCCTCGACCAGGCGGAAGATGCGCGGGCGCGGATTGCCGGATTGCGGCTTCGGCGTCACCGTGCCGATTTCGGTAAAGCCGAAGCCGAGCTTCAACAGCGCCTCCGGCACCTCGGCGTTCTTGTCATAGCCGGCGGCCATGCCGAGCGGATTGGCAAAATCCAATCCGGCCACAGTCTGACGCAGTCGGGGATCATTGCTGATCCGGCAGGCCGGAACAAGACCGGATCT
Source organism: Martinezella paranaensis (assembly GCF_014200235.1). NCBI lineage: Bacteria > Pseudomonadati > Pseudomonadota > Alphaproteobacteria > Hyphomicrobiales > Rhizobiaceae > Martinezella > Martinezella paranaensis. The sequence continues at coordinate 52,765 of NZ_JACHBI010000007.1, forward strand.
CAGCGCCGCGATCGACATTCCATGCGCCGTTTCCGGATCGAACATGAAGAGACCACGCCGGCCGAGATCGCGGAAGGCGCCGATCATTCCGGCATCTCCGGAAAGACATGCGCGCCATCGGGGCCAAGCGGCAACGGCTTTTCCCAGAGCACGGCCGAAAGCTGCAGCGGCGCGTAGAGATGCGGGAAAAGATCGCCGCCACGCGAGGGCTCGAACACCAGCTTGTCGCCGAGCGCGTCGCCGTCGATCGCCACCAGCAGCAGGTCCTCCTGGCCGACAAAATAGCGTGCGGCGGTTTCCTTCGCCTGCTTTGCCGTCGAAAGGTGGATGAAATTGTCGGTCAGATCGATCGACGCGCCATTAAAAACACCGGTTTGTCTGGCTTGCTGCCAGAGCGTATCCGGCACGATCTTGTAAACCACTGGCATCGCAGTCATCATCCTTACATGACTTGTGTCCTTGATAGGGCTTTGCACGAAAACCGTTGCCGATGTCCACGGGGATCACCGGGAAAAGTGCAGATGGATGCACATTAAGCAGAAAATTCGGAGGATGACATGACGAAGGAAATGGTATCAGGCCTTGCGGCCCTCATCCTGCCTGCCGCTCTTCTTCTCGCCACGCCCGGCTACGCCGCGGAGCCGGACCCCACGCGCTTCCAGCTCGAGCGCAGCGGCGATCATTTCGTCCGTTTGGATAAGCAAACCGGTGCCATGTCGATCTGCCAGGATCAGAACGGCAATCTGGTCTGCCGCATGGCCGCCGATGAGCGCGCGGCCTATGAAAACGAACTCGATCGCCTCTCCGAGCGCGTCTCGAAGCTGGAAAAGACGGTCGCCTCAAGCAGCGGATCGAACCTGCCGAGCGACGCCGACATCGATCGGACCCTTGGGATCATGGAGAAATTCATGCGTGGCTTCATGGGAATGGCGAAGGAATTCCAGAAGGAAGCGCCCGACACCCAGGCGCAGCCGCAGAAGACCTGAAGCTACTGGAATCAAAAAGCGAAAGCAAGGGGACAAAGGACCTTATTCCTACGCCGCCCTTTACTCGTGAAAAAGCCTCGGTTAACCTTTCTTTAGGGGTCAAACGCCGAACATTCCGGCTTCCGAGTGTGCTGAACCGCAATGTTGTCACATGAGCAGATATGGAGCGCGATCGACAGGCTTGCCGAACGGCATGCCCTGACGGCATCCGGTCTTGCCCGGCGCGCCGGCCTCGACCCCACATCGTTCAACAAGTCGAAGCGGCTGAGCCAGGACGGACGTTTGCGCTGGCCCTCGACGGAATCGATCGCCAAGGTGCTGGATGCGACCGGAGCCAGCATGGAGCAGTTTCTCGGCTGCATGCGCTCGGTGGAAAGCACAAGCAGCGCAGCCGACCGCGCTTTTCCTTTGCCGACAAGCTCCATCCCCTTGCTCGGCTTCGCCCAAGCCGGCGCTGGCGGCTTTTTCGATGACGGCGGCTTTCCGGTCGGCCAGGGGTGGGACATGGTGGAGTTTCCGGTGTCCCCCGGGCAAAAGGGCGGCGTCTATGCGCTTGAAGTGCAGGGCGAGAGCATGCTGCCGCTCTACCGGGATGGCGATGTGCTGATCGTCGAACCGGGGGCACAAATCAGGCGCAATGATCGGGTAGTCGTCAAGACCCGCGAGGGCGAGGTCATGGCCAAGGTGCTGCTGCGACAGACCGCGCGGTCGATAGAACTGCTGTCGCTCAACCCCGAGCATCCGAATCGGAGCTTCGATCTTGCGGATGTGGAGTGGATTGCGCGCATCATCTGGGCCAGCCAATAGGAAAGTTTTCTCGTTATGCGTCGTGATGTTTGGCTGGCAAGTTTGGCAGGTGTGGTCCTCGGTTCGTGGGTGACGCTGGTTGCCGTGCAGGTCGAGGAGCATGGTTTCAGTTTGTCGAACAGAGCCGGAACCGAAAGCGCACCTGTCGTGAGCGCACCAACGGAAACGGCAAAGGCAGTCACCCCGGCAACAGCCACCTCGGCCCAGCAGCCTGCCGATACGACGAAGCCGGACGGCAAGACCGCGGTGCAACCTGCTGCCGTCGCCGCGCAAGCGACGCCAGCCGCAACGACTACTGTAGCCGCCAACGGCGATCAGTCGGCTACAACAAGCTCAGACGCAACGGCATCGCCCCCCACTCCGGCGCCCACCGCAACGCCGACGTCAACGCTGGAAGGCACGGCGAAAGCTCTTGTCGCCACCAGCTCGGATCAAATTAACAAAGACCAATCCGCAGCGGTCCAGCAGCCGACCATATTGCCCGAAAGCAAGGCGTCCGCCGAGTTGGCGCAGCCGCAGGCGACACCAGTAAATCCGGGCGAGACGCAAGTGGCGCAGGCAACGCCGACAAACCCGGCGCCGTCGAACCAAACCGATGCGTACCAAACGCCGGCGAGCCGGATGCCGGCCGACCAGATGGACAGGGAGCAGGCGGCCGAGGCCCTCAGGACCGAGCCTGCTGAACCGCCATCGCAGCAGGCGTCGACCGGCAGCGACGAAAAGCCGATCGAGCAAGCAAAGCCGGTGGAACTGGTGCGGCCATTTTCGGACCGCGCCGGCATATTGACCATTGCCGGCAAGAGCGTGCAGCTCCCCGGCATCATTCCGACCGATGTCGAGCGGATGTGCACCGGGCCGAATGGCAAGAGCTGGCCCTGCGGGGCGGCGGCGCGTACCGCTTTCCGCATGTATCTGCGCGGCCGCACCATCGACTGCGACCTGCCGAACCCGACCTGGCAAGGTACGGTGACCGGCGCCTGCCGCTATGTTCGCGTCGATCTCAGCGAATGGCTGGTGCGTTTCGGCTGGGCCGAGCCTGAGGCTGGATCGCCCTTGGTCGCCCTTGCGGAACAGGCAAAGCAGCAGAAACGCGGTATCTACGGCGACGATCCGCGAGCGGGCGGAAAATCGACGCTCGCTCCTCCGCCGGCCAAGGAAAATCCGCTCAATCCGATCTGACGTCATGCTTCCAACACGCGCTCTTGTCATGAGAGGCGCGACTTTCTAGTCTGCTGCCAAATTGAAGGATTTTGCACTGCCATGAACAAGCCGCTTTCCGCCCATGAAGCCCTGATCTACGTCATGGTGATCGCATCCGCCGTCGATCGGACCATGAACGACAAGGAATTGGGCCGGATTGGCGAGCTGATCCACGCACTGCCGGTTTTCGACGGCTTCGATGACGAGCGACTGATCTCCGTTTCGCGCGATTGCGCCAAGCTTCTCGCTGGCAACGAAGGGCTCGATATTGTGCTGGAAACCGTGCGCGACACCCTGCCGGCGCGGCTCTACGACACTGCCTATGCACTTGCCGTCGAGGTGGCCTCTGCCGATTTCTCGGTCAAGGCAGAGGAACTGCGCCTGCTCAGCCTGCTGCGCGACCGTCTCGGTCTCGACAAGCTGACCTGTGCCGCCATCGAGCGCAGCGCTATTGCCCGCTACCGCAAGGGCTGAGACGCTTCATCAATAAAGTCCGTAGGGAAAATATCGCAGATAGATTTCCTGCAGCCGGCTGTCGCGGGACAATGTTGCCAGCGCGTGATTGATCGCGGCCGTCAGATCGGCGTCCTGCTGCCGCAACATGATGGTCATGCCCTCGCCCAGGAATTGCTGGGAGAGATAGGGGCCATCAAACAGCGCGCAGCATTTTTCAGCCGATGACGACGATACCCAGAAGGACAGTTGCAACCCATCGGCAAAGGCAGCGTCGACCTTGCCGTCCTTCACCGCCGTTAGCAGCGCGTTCTTGTCGTCAAAGGGAACCTGCTTGATGTCGGGGAAAAAGGCGGCGAGCATCGACTCATGCGCCGTGCGCTTGACCACGCCCACAGAATGACCGGCAAGGGCGGCGGCCGTCGTGCCGTCGATCGACGCCTTGAGATTGCGGACGAAGCGGGCAGGCAACATCAGGAAGGGACGCGAAAAGGCAAAGCTCTTGCGCAGCTCAGGCGTCACGGCGACGCCGGCAATCACCGCATCACCTTGCGAGGCGGATAGCGCGCCCTGCAATTCATCGAATGGCAGCGCCTGGATCTGACATTTGTCCGATATGCCGAGCTCGTCGCAAATCTCGCGCGCAAGATCGACATGAAAGCCGGCGAGCTTGCCGTTCTGATCGGCGAAATTGAAAGGCGGAAAGTCGACGGAGGTCAGGAAGCGAAGCCTGACCAGCGAAGAAAGGTCTGGCTTCGGCAGCCGCTCTCGCGAGTCGAACAGGATCGGTAGGCCGGAGGGTGGCGCCTCCTGGGCGGCCAGAGGCATGGCGCAGGACGCGGAAAGCAGCGCCACGCATGCCACGCGCCTGGCCAAGGATTCCAACGACGAAAGGCAAACACGCATGACGATGATCCCCTCCGGTCGGTTCGCGGTTTCCGATTTCGAAACCGGTGTAACAGAGTCGTGCCGAGGGGAGAATGCAATAGCCGGAAAAAGCGGGGATAGCCGGCAGAATCGGGCCTGAAAGATACTGATGTTAGCGGTCGATTAAGCTCTATCGATTCTATTTGGCATCGACGACGTCGGCTCCCGAAGCTGATCGCATGACGCAGGTCGTCCGAACCTTGCTGGCCAAGGTATCTCATAAAATTCGGCTTCACTTGCGTGCATCAGGCAGCAAGCGCGACGTCCATCTTTTCTCCAGGGAAAGCGGATCATGGCGCGCTGTCGTTGGTGCTGCGCGATATCCTTCGGGCGGATCGTCATGTTCAGGAACCTGAAAATCAAAACCAAGATGCTCGCCGTGATCCTCTTTCTCGGGATCATCTCTTTCGCCGGCTTGCTCTACATCGTCAGCGAATTCCGCAAAGCGGACGAGGTCTACAGCGCCTTCCTCGACAACGAGGCCGTTGCGGCGACGCAAGGCACGCGCTCCAGCACATCCGTTCTCGCCTCCGTGCTGCAGGCAAGCATGATGCTGAATTTCGATCCCGACAGCGACGTCTTCAAGACGGTCGCAGCGGGCAAGAGCCGTTTCGCGGAGGCCAAGGATCGGTTGAAACAAGCCGAAATCCAGGTTCCTGCGCAAAAGGCTCAAATCGATGTGATCCTCGCGGGCATAGACGAACTGGAAGCGCTGACGAACAAAATGATCGACCAGCGCAAGAGCGGCGACGTCAAAGGCGCGACCGCAACCATGATCGCCGTCAGCGACAAGTTGACCGCGCTCGTTGCCAAGATGCAGGCGGACAACAACGAGTTGACCGACCGGATGGACAAGGGCGCCGATGACGTGTCGGCCCACGTCAACACCACAATCAACTACACGCTCGCCATTTTCGGCACTCTGACGTTTCTGGCCATCGGCCTTGGCCTCTATGTCGCGCAGACCGAAATTGCGACACCGTTGGCGCGCCTGCATCGCCGCATGGTGACGCTTACCAGCGGCGACACGACGAGCGAGATCGAGGGTCTCGACCGCCGCGACGAAATCGGTCAAATGGCCTCGGCAGTTTCCGTTTTCCGCGACAACGCCATCGAACGCGCCCGGCTGGAAGCGCAGGCCGAAGCCGACCGTAACCTCAGCGACAGCGAACGCGCCGAACGTGAGGCGCAGCGGGTGGCAGAAGACGCGCATCTGCAGCAGGCAGTGCAGGCGCTCGGCGACGGCCTGAAGCGTCTGGCCGACGGCGATCTCGTCACCCACATCAACACGCAGTTCGTCGCCCATCTCGACCAGCTACGGCAGGATTTCAACAATTCGCTGATCAAGCTGAACGAGGCGATGCAGGCGGTCGGCGCCAATGCGCGCGCCATCAATGCCGGCGCCAACGAGATCCGCGGTTCCGCTGAAGAGCTTTCCAAGCGGACTGAACAACAGGCCGCCGCCGTCGAAGAAACGGCGGCCGCCCTGGAACAAATCACCACCACGGTCAAGGACGCGGCCAAGCGGGCGGAAGAAGCAAGCCAGCTTGTCGCCCACACCCGCGCCGGCGCCGAACGGTCCGGCGAGATCGTCCGCAACGCCGTCAGCGCCATGCAGCAGATCGAGAAATCCTCCTCCGAGATCGGCAACATCATCGGCGTGATCGACGACATCGCTTTTCAGACCAACCTTCTCGCTTTGAACGCCGGTGTCGAAGCAGCCCGCGCCGGTGAAGCCGGCAAGGGCTTTGCGGTCGTCGCCCAGGAAGTGCGCGAACTGGCGCAGCGCTCGGCCAATGCCGCCAAGGAGATCAAATCGCTGATCACCGCGTCCAGCACGCATGTGCAGACCGGCGTCGATCTCGTCGACGAGACCGGCAAGGCGCTCGACGCCATCGTCTCGGAAGTGCAGGAGATCAACCGGCATGTGCATGCCATTGCCGAAGCCTCCCGCGAACAATCGGCGGGCCTGCAGGAGATCAATACCGCCGTCAACGCCATGGACCACGGCACGCAGCAGAACGCCGCCATGGTCGAGGAGAGCACAGCCTCCAGCCAGAGCCTGGCAACGGAAGCCGCCTCGCTGACGGCCCTGCTCGGCCAGTTCCGCATGACCGGAACCGAAGGTAGTTACGTTGCTTCCGCGGCCCCGTCGAGCCACGCGCCGCGCATCTCCACCCGCCCCGCACCGCGACCGGCTGTTGCTCCGGTTCGTGCCGTCGAAGGGACGAAGGCACGCCCGGCCCCCTCACCCGCCCGCGCGCTCGGCCAGAAGCTGATGAGCGCCTTTGGCGGCAACAGCCAGACAGTTTCGGCTCCCCCAAAGGACGCGGACTGGACGGAATTCTGAGGCCGTCAGCGCTGCTCGGCGCTATAACTCCACATGAAAACAGGCGGGACGCTTCATCGCATCCCGCCTGTTTCTTTGAAGGGGCCTATTGATCCGTTTTTCTTTTGGAGAAAGAAAGCCGTTCGACATTCGCGTGGCTGACGCCGCCCGTTTCACCCCGCCACCTGACCAGCCGCGCGGGAGCGCCGACATAGATGCCATAGGGTTCGGTCTTTCCCTTGACGACGGCATTGGCGCCGATGACGCATCCTTTGGATATATGGGAGCCGCCAAGGATTTTCGCCCCGGCGCCGATCCAGACATCGTCTTCGATGACAACCGGCTTCTTGGTGACGCCCTGCATGCGAATGGGCTGTGTTGGATCATCGAAATTGTGGTCGAACGAAACCACCATGGCATGAGCGGCGATCCGCACATCATTGCCGATCGTGATGCCGCCGCGCCCGAGCAGAATGGCGTAGTCGTTGAGGGAGACGCTCCGGCCGATCTCGATGCTGCCGCGTTGGGCATCGATGACGATCCCCTTGCGGAGAAAGGCCTTTGGCCCGATGCTGACGCTGCCATCCTTCCAGATAATCGTCGCACTGGGCGGCACCTTGGTGCGGCGGGAAATCTTCAACACGCCGCGCGTGAAGACCGCCCTCAACCTGTAAAACAGCGCAACATTGAGCATCGGCATCCGCTCCAGTTAAGGGATGACCTTCTGGCACGAATGTCTGGCATTAACCTGAATAAGGACGGGTATTCACCTCAGCGGCCGTTCCATCGCAGCCTTCCGCGAGGGATTTGCTGAAACGCTACAGACGAAGATGCCGTTCTTGACATTGCAGCCTTTTTGTATATATGAAAACTGTTGGCAAACTTTTAGTTTTCGTATATACAAAATCTAATGAAATTACTTGGGACGAGCCGAAGCGAATAGCCAATTTGGAGAAGCACGGCCTTGACTTTGCCGCTCTATCTCTCGAATTCTTCCTGAATTCCATTGTGATCCCCGCGAAGAAGAATCGCCCCCAGGCTATCGGCAAGATGCAAGACGGCACGATTTCAGTGATCTTCGGCACCCTTGGTTCGGAAGGCATATCCGTCATTTCCATGCGCCGCGCCAATAGTAAAGAAAGGAGCCTGCTCTGATGGTTGTCAAATTTGAACGTCCGCGTTCCTTCAAAGAAGGCCGAGGTTATACGAAGCAGGATTGGGATGAGGTTTCCGACAACCCGCCAGTCACGGAAGAGACGTTACGAAAGGCCAAGCCGTTTACGGAGGCATTCCCTGAACTCACCGAGGAAATCCGCAGGAATCTAGGCGGGCGTCCCAAATCGGAAAATCCCAAGCTTGCCGTCAGCATTCGCCTGGACCGTGATGTTGTCGAAGCTTTCAAGGCGGACGGCGAAGGCTGGCAAAGCCGTATAAACGAGGCTCTGCGGAAGGCCGCTGGTCTATTGAGGTAAATTGAAATAGCTGGAGCGGGTGAAGGGAATCGAACCCTCGTATTCAGCTTGGGAAGCTGCTGCTCTACCATTGAGCTACACCCGCATGACATCCAGAGATGTCCAACAGTTGGCGGCCTGTGTCAAGGCCGCCAAATAGAGGATCACAGCCGGAAGTGCTTGGAAAGCTTCAGGCCCTGCGCCTGATAGTTTGAACCAACGCCGGAGCCATAGAGGCTTGAGGGTTGTTCCAGCATGTGCTCGTAGACCAGACGGCCGACGATCTGGCTGTCTTCGAGGATGAAGGGGACTTCGTGGCTGCGCACTTCCAGCACGGCGCGGCTGCCGCGGCCGCCGGCGGGTGCGTGGCCGAAGCCGGGGTCGAAAAAGCCCGCGTAATGAACGCGGAATTCGCCGACCAAGGGATCGAAGGGCGTCATTTCGGCGGCATAATGCGGCGGCACATGAACGGCTTCGCGCGAGACGAGAATGTAGAATTCGTCCGGATCGAGGATCAGTTCGGTCCGGCCACGGCTATAGAGCGGCTCCCAGAAATCGAAGATATCGTGCTGGGCCTTCTTGTCGACGTCGACGACAGCCGTGTGATGCTTGCCGCGATAGCCGATCAGGCCTTCCTTATCGCCCGCCAGATCGATCGAGAGCGCGATGCCGCCGCCGGTGACGTTCGGCTTCTTGCTGGCGACCAGCGTCTCGCTCTCGTGCAGCGCCAGCAGTTCCGGCTCGGAGAGCATGGCCTGGCCGACACGGAAGCGGATTTGCGACAGGCGCGAGCCGCGACGCACGACGATCGGGAAGGTGCGCGGACTGATTTCGAGATAGAGCGGGCCGGAATAGCCGGCCGGGATCTTGTCGAACTCCTGCGCGCGGTCGGTGATGACGCGGGTGAAGATATCCAGGCGGCCAGTCGAGCTTTTTGGATTGGCGGAAGCGGACATATCGGCCGGCAGGTCGAGCCGCTCCATTAGCGGGACGATGTAGACGCAGCCGGTTTCCAACACCGCGCCTTCCGAGAGATCGACGACGTGCAGCTTCAGCCGGTCGAGCTTGTCGGCGACAAGATGCGACGGGCCGGGCATGAAGCTGGCGCGGACACGGAAAGCATGCGCACTGAGCCTGAGATCCAGGCTCGCCGGCTGGATCTGATCGACATCCAGTTCTTTTTCGCTCGTCAGCCGTCCCGCTTCGAAGAGCGCTGCAATGGCGCGATCGGCCAAAATTCCAGTAGTGCGAGCCATCATGCCTCTTTCCCAGCGTATGACAGGGCAAGTCGAGAACAAACTTGCCGGTTATGCGCCGTACAAATGTTACTGCGGCCTCAGCACATCCTGGCGGACGCGCGGGCAGTAATTTGCCGCAGACAAAACCAAACTCGGGGAATTGACGCAAGCGGTCAACGGCAGTATTGCAACTTATCCCGTGGTGATTTGGCCGGTCGGCTTGCAGCCACGTTAAACAAGTGGCTAAAAGGACCGGGGTTAAACCGGTCTGCTTTCGCGACCGGTTTTTTTGTTTTGAAAGTGGTGATGGCATGAGCAAGACTTGGCGCCCCGCAACCCAGCTCGTTCACGGTGGAACGCTCCGTTCGCAATTCGGCGAGACATCCGAAGCAATCTATCTGACGCAAGGCTTCGTCTACGACACGTCGGAAGCTGCCGAGGCCCGTTTCAAGGGTGAGACCGACGGCTTCATCTACGCCCGCTACGGCAGCCCGACGAACGACATGTTCGAAAAGCGCATGTGCGCTCTGGAAGGCGCCGAAGATGCCCGCGCCACCGCTTCCGGCATGGCCGCCGTTTCCGCCGCCATCCTCTGCCAGTTGAAGGCCGGTGATCATATCGTCGCAGCCCGCGCCCTCTTCGGCTCCTGCCGCTGGGTCGTCGAGACGCTGGCGCCGAAATACGGTATCCAATGCACGCTGGTGGACGGCCGCTTCATCGAGAACTGGGAAAAGGCGATCCAGCCGAATACCAAGGTCTTCTTCCTGGAGAGCCCGACCAACCCGACGCTGGAAGTGGTCGACATCGCCGCCGTCGCCAAGCTCGCCAACCAGATCGGCGCCAAGGTCGTGGTCGACAACGTTTTCGCGACGCCGCTGTTCCAGAAGCCGCTGGAACTCGGCGCCCACATCGTCGTCTATTCCGCCACCAAGCATATCGACGGCCAGGGCCGCTCGCTCGGCGGCGTCATCCTCTCCGACAAGCAGTGGATCGACGAGAACCTGCACGACTACTTCCGCCACACCGGCCCGGCCATGTCGCCGTTCACGGCCTGGACGCTGCTGAAGGGCATTGAAACCCTGCCGCTGCGCGTCAAGCAGCAGACGCAGAACGCAGCCAAGGTCGCCGACTTCCTCGCAGAGCAGAGCAAGGTCGGCAAAGTGATCTATCCCGGCCGCAAGGACCATCCGCAGGCCGACATCATCGCCAAGCAGATGACCGGCGGCTCGACGCTGGTGGCCTTCGAGCTGAAGGGCGGCAAGGAAGCGGCTTTCAAGCTGCAGAACGCGCTGGAGATCGTCAAGATTTCCAACAATCTCGGCGACTCGAAGAGCCTGATCACTCATCCCGCCACCACCACGCACAAGAACCTCACGGACGAAGCCCGTGCCGAACTCGGCATCTCGCCGGGAACCGTGCGCTTTTCGGCAGGGATCGAGGACAGCGAGGATCTGGTCGAAGATTTCGCCCGCGCACTGGCGCAGGTCTCCGGCTGACGTTCTACCCAAACCCGCCTGAATATTGTTCGGGCGGGCTTACACATCTTGAAAACAGACCGCGCGCCTATACTTTCGATCGCGGACGATTAACCTTTAGAGTTAGTCATAACATCTGAAAATCCGAAGGATTTAATCCGCTAAAGGCGTTTTCACCAATCCATTCCTTGACGGAACAGGTCGCTTTATAGGATACCCCTAAGTATCCCGCTTTCCGTGGGATCATAGAAAGCGGATAAGGTGCCCTAGACTTAAAATGCTGGAGCGTCCTTTGTGCGTTCGTTTGAGCGCGCGACGTTTCGGAGTAGTGACCAAGGTGTCAGGCATGTATCGCGCTCTAACACACGACATCGAAGTTGTTGTCGAACCCTTTTATCTGGAGGAGCAATCCGATCCGGATGACGATCGTTACGTCTGGGGTTATCGCATCGTGATTTCCAACCACTCGACCGTCTCCGTGCGGCTGGTGACGCGCTACTGGCACATCACCGATCAGAACGGCATGGTGGACGAAGTGACCGGACCCGGCGTTGTGGGTGAGCAGCCGAGGCTGCGGCCCGGCGATACCTATGAATATTCTTCTGGCTGTCCGCTCGACACACCCTCAGGCATGATGTTCGGCCACTACCAGATGGAGACGGACGACGGGAAGCTGTTTCACGTCAAAATCCCAGCCTTTTCGTTGGATACGCCCAACTTGCTGCGGACGCTGAACTGAGCCGATTGAAGCGGCTCAGCTTTTCGCGGAACCGCAACACCGTTTCATCTCTTTGTTCTTCGCAATGCCGGACGGAGAACTATCCCGCCCTTTTCCTGAAATCGCTCAGACTTCCGTCACCTCGGACACCTCGAAGCGATAGGTCGTCGAACAGAATTCGCAGGTGACGGCGATCTCGCCATTGTCCTGGCTCGCTTCGATCTCCTCGGCGGAGAAGCCGCGCAACACGCCCTTCAGCTTGTCGCGTGAACAGGTGCAGCGGTCGAAGACCGCCTTGGGCTCGTAGACGCGCACGCCGCGCTCATGGAAGAGGCGGTACAACAGACGCTCGGTGCCGACCTGCGGATCGGTCAATTCGTCGGCGTCGATGGTCTCGACCAGCGTGCGGGCTTCCGCCCAGGCATCATCCTCGACGTGTTCGCGCAGGCTCGTGTCGCCGTCTCCGCCGTGGAAATCCGGCTGGCGCATGCGCTCCGGTGCTTCCGGTAGGAACTGCGCGACAAGGCCGCCCGCCCGCCAGCGATGGCGCGGCTTGCCGGCCTCGTCGCGATCGAACAATTCGGCAGCGCCGAGGCGGACGCGCGTCGGAATCTGTTCCGACTGGCGGAAATAGGTGCCGGCAATCTCTTCGAGCGACGCACCGTCGAGCGCCACGATCCCCTGATAGGGCTGACTGAAGCGACCCTGATCGATGGTGAAGGCGAGGACGCCCTTGCCGAGCAACTGTTCCGGCTCGGTCTTGCCGGCGGCCACTGCCTGCGCCAGCGCCTCGTCATCGAAGCGGGCATAGGCGCGCACGTTCTCCGGCGTCGAAAAATCGGCGACCAGAAGGTCGACCGGTCCGTCGCTCTTCGTCTGTACGGTGAACTTGCCCTCGAACTTCAGCGAAGTGCCGAGCAATACGGTCAGCACCACCGCCTCGGCTAGCAACCGCGCGACAGGAGCCGGATAGCTGTGCCTAGCGAGAATTGCGTCCAACAGCGGCCCGAGCTGCACAGCGCGGCCACGGACATCAAGACCCTCTACCTGGAAGGGAACGACATGATCGTCGCCGGCAAAATCAAACTGACCCAGCGAGGCTGCACTTTCCGCCATTGCTCTACTCCTACTGCGCCCGCGACATCAAACGCGGTTCTATATCCTCAGATCGCGCCCAGGCACCAAGCAAGAATCGATTTTTGCGCATGAAGGCGGTTTTCCGCCTCATCGAAAACAACGGATTGCGGACCGTCGATCACCTCGTCCGTCACTTCCTCCCCGCGATGGGCGGGCAGGCAATGCATGAACAACGCGTCCTTGCCGGCCTGTGCCATCAAAGCCGCGTTGACCTGATAGGGCTGGAAGACGTTGTGACCGCGGGCCCGGTGCTCCTGATTCATGGAAACCCAGGTATCGGTTACCACACAATCGGCGCCGGCGACCGCACGGTCGGCATCATGCGAGAGCATGATTTCGGCGCCCTCGTTGCGGGCCCAGTTCAGATAGTGATCCTTGGGCTCAGAACCAAGGGGTACGGCCATGTTCATGCGATAGCCGAAACGGGCAGCTCCTTCGACCAGCGAATGCAGCACGTTGTTGCCGTCGCCGGTCCAGGCAATGGTCTTACCCTTGATCGGGCCACGATGCTCCTCAAAGGTCATGATGTCGGCCATGATCTGACAGGGATGCGTGTCGTCGGTCAGCGCGTTGATGACCGGCACGGTCGCGTGCTGGGCGAGTTCCAACAGGCGCGAATGTTCGGTCGTGCGGATCATGATCGCGTCGACATAGCGCGACAGCACCTTCGCCGTATCGCCGATCGTCTCGGCGCGGCCGAGCTGCATTTCCGTACCCGACAGGAACAGCGTCTCGCCGCCGAGCTGGCGCATGCCGACGTCGAAGGAGACGCGGGTGCGGGTGGACGGCTTCTCGAAGATCATCGCCAGCATCTTGCCGGCCAGCGGCTTGTCGGCCGCACCTGCCTTCAGCGCCTGCTTTCGCACGATGGCATCGTCAATGATGCTGCGCAGATCGGCAGCCGCGACGGCCGAGAGATCGAGAAAGTGTTTCGGTGAAGCCATGTCCCTACCTGTACTCCAGAAATGATAACGCCCGCTGTGAGGGCAAAAACGCCCCGATCAGCAGGCGTTGAACTCAAGCCGACTTCTTGACGCGGGCGGCGCGCAGAGATTCTGCAGCGCGTTCGATACGGACAAGGCCTTCGCGCGCCTCCTCGGCCGTGACCACCAGCGGCGGCAGCAGACGGATGACGTTGTCGCCGGCCGGCACACCCAGCAGATGTTCGGCGCGGATCGCCTGCAGTAGATCCGACTGCGGAATGGCAGCCTTGATGCCGAGCAGCAGCCCCTCGCCGCGGACATCCTCGATAATATCCGGAAAACGATCCTTGAGCGAGGCCAGACCCTGGCGGAAGACCAAGGCCACATCGCGCACATGCTGCAGGAAGCCATCCGACAGCACGACATCGAGCACGGCGTTGCCGACCGCCATGGCGAGCGGATTGCCGCCATAGGTCGAGCCATGCGTGCCCGCCTTCATGCCCGAGGCCGCCTCCGCGGTCGCAAGGCAGGCGCCGAGCGGAAAGCCACCGCCGATGCCCTTGGCGACAGCCATGATATCCGGCGTGATGCCGGCCCATTCATGGGCGAAGAGCTTGCCGGTGCGACCGACGCCACTCTGAACCTCGTCGAGGACCAGAAGCAGGCCATGCTCGTCGCAGATCTGACGCAGGCCGCGCAGGAACTCGTTGGTCGCCGGGCGGATACCGCCCTCGCCCTGCACCGGCTCGATCAGGATCGCAGCCGTAGCACCGGTAATCTCGGCACGCACGGCGTCGAGATCGCCGAAAGGCACCTGGTCGAAGCCGGGGGCCTTCGGGCCGAAACCTTCCAGGTATTTCTCCTGGCCGCCGGCAGCGATCGTCGCGATCGTGCGGCCATGGAAGGCGCCTTCGAAGGTGATGATATGGTATCTGTCGGGATGCCCCTTGAAGAACTGGTAGCGACGCGCCGTCTTGATGGCGCATTCCAGAGCCTCGGCTCCGGAATTGGTGAAGAACACCTTGTCGGCGAAGGTGGCGTCCGTCAGCCGCTTCGACAATTTCTCCTGGCCCGGCACCTCATAGAGGTTGGACAGGTGCCAGACCTTGTCAGCCTGCGACTTCAACTCTGCAACCAGATGGGGATGAGCGTGGCCAAGCGAATTCACCGCAACGCCGGCGGCAAAATCGAGGTAGCGCTCGCCGGTCTCCGTGATCAGCCACACGCCCTCGCCTCGCTCGAACCGCAGCGGAGCACGCATGTAGGTGTCATAAAGCGGCGCGGTTTCAGCCATGGCGCATTCTCCTCGATCACAACCTTTAGGGCCTGTCGTTTCCTTCGTGTGAAACGGGCCCCGGAAAATCAAAAATGCCGCCTTTCGGCGGCCTGAGCACTATTGATGTTTTGCACTGCGATGTCAACAAAACTGGCGATTTAGCAGGTGCGGCAGAGCGCCTCCGGAGGGAGGCCATCTCTTCGACAAGTTATATTGCATAAATGCCACTCACGTATAGCAAGTTGGGGAAAACCTCGAAATCGATTCCTCAAGAATCCCGCGACTCTTGTCACGGAGTCAGCCTCACACTAGGTTAAAAACCAATTACTAGACTGCATGCGGCGGAACTAGTCACCACAATTTTAAAGCGTTTCACGCCTCGACCCAATGCGAGGCAATGGTGAGGGATTCTGCCATCAGAAACGCGACAGCGGAGACAGGGCATGAATTGGACAGACGAACGCGTCGAGAAGCTGAAAAAGCTGTGGTCCGAAGGTTTGAGCGCCAGCCAGATCGCGGCACAGCTCGGTGGTGTCAGCCGTAATGCCGTCATCGGCAAAGTGCATCGCTTGAGCCTGCCAGGCCGAGCGAAGGCCGGTGGCGCAGCAACCGCAGCTCGAGCGCCGAAGCGCAATACCTCGGCCCCACGGGCGCCGAATTACGCCTCGCGCGTTGCAACCCGCACGGTTACCCGCCAGCAGGGTGCGACGATGCTCAAGGAAGAGGTCGAGATCGATACGGTCCACGAGATCGAATATCGCCCGGCCACCAATGTGGTCGTTCCGATCTCGCGCCGCCTCGGCCTGACGGAACTCACCGAACGCACCTGCAAGTGGCCGGTCGGCGACCCGCTGAAGGATGATTTTCACTTCTGCGGCAACGACAGCCCGGACTCCTCGCCCTACTGCACCTACCACCAGCGGCTGGCTTACCAGCCCGTGCATGAGCGGCGCCGGGCGGCACACTGAGCCATATCAACCATATGAAAAACGGGCCGAAAGGCCCGTTTTCTGTTTCCGCCGCCATGTTGGAGGACGGCCCGCCGGGTTTCCCCGATCAGGCCTCCATAGAATAACCCGCGCCGCGAACGGTGCGGATGACATCCTGCATATTGGAGAAATTCAGCGCTTTGCGCAGACGGCCGACATGCACGTCGACGGTGCGTTCGTCGACATAGATATCGTGCCCCCACACGCCGTCGAGCAACTGAGAGCGCGAGAAGACACGGCCGGGCGATGACATCAGGAATTCCAGCAGGCGGAATTCCGTCGGCCCCAACCGCACTTCACGGCTCTTGCGGTGGACGCGATGGGTCTCGCGGTCCAGTTCGATATCGCCACAGCGCAGGACCGTGGACAGAACCTCCGGGCGGGCTCGGCGCAGCATTGCCTTGACGCGGGCCATCAGCTCCGGCGTCGAGAACGGCTTGACGACATAGTCGTCCGCGCCGGTGGAAAGGCCGCGCACGCGCTCGCTTTCCTCGCCGCGAGCGGTGAGCATGATGATCGGCAGGCGCTCCGTCTCCGGCCGCATACGCAGCCGACGGCAGAGCTCGATGCCGGACACGCCGGGGAGCATCCAATCGAGGATCAGAAGATCGGGGATGCGCTCCTGGAGGCGCAGCTCGGCTTCGTCGCCTCTCAGGATAGTGTCGACCTCGAAGCCTTCCGCCTCGAGATTATAGCGCAGCAGAACGCTTAGCGCTTCCTCGTCTTCTACAACAGCTACTCTCGGAACCATGCGCCTCTGGTCTCCTTCTCTTGGCGTCTACTTTATTCCGTCACTGCACCGACGGTGTTGGCGGTATCGTCCTTCGGGCGCTCGCCTTCGGGCTGGGCACCGGTCGCCATGTAATAGATCGTCTCGGCGATGTTGGTGGCATGGTCGCCGATGCGCTCGATGTTCTTGGCGCAGAAAAGAAGATGCGTGCAGGTGGTGATGTTGCGCGGATCTTCCATCATGTAGGTCAGCATCTCGCGGAAGAGCGAGGTGTACATGGCGTCGATTTCCTCATCGCGCTCGCGGATCGACACGGCCTTGTCGGGCGAACGGGTCGAGTAGACGTCGAGCACTTCCTTGAGCTGGACGAGCGCCAGTTCGGAGAGGTGTTCGATGCCGCGGGCGAGACGCCGCGGAACGCCGGTGCCCTGCACGGCGATGACGCGCTTTGCGGTGTTCTTGCCGAGATCGCCAACGCGTTCCAGATCGGAAGCGATGCGGATGGAGCCCATGATTTCACGAAGGTCGGCAGCCATCGGCTGGCGGCGGGCGATGGTGACGATCGCCTTGTCGCCGACTTCGCGCTCGGCGTGGTCGAGAATGGCGTCGTCGGAGATGACCTTCTGCGCCAGAGCGGCATCGCCGTTGACCAGCGCGCGGACGCTGTCGCTGACCATCTGCTCCGCCAGGCCGCCCATTTCGGAAATGCGGCGCGTCAGGAACTTCAGGTCCTCGTCATAAGCAGAGAGAATGTGTGTAGAGACCATTTTTCTATCCTCAAGGTGAAAGGTGCGAAGGGAACCGCGCGGGGGAGCATCATCAGCCAAAACGGCCCATGATGTAATCCTGCGTGCGGAAATCATCGGGATTGGTGAACATCTTATCGGTATCGTTCTCCTCGACCAGATGGCCGAGATGAAACATTGCGGTACGCTGCGAAACGCGGGCTGCTTGCTGCATGGAATGCGTCACGATGACGATCGTGAAGTTTTCCCGAAGCTCATGAATGAGTTCCTCGACTTTGGCGGTGGCAATCGGATCGAGCGCCGAACACGGCTCGTCCATGAGAATGACCTCCGGACTGACAGCGACGGCACGGGCGATGCAAAGGCGCTGCTGCTGGCCGCCGGAGAGGCTGGTCCCTGCCTCAAAAAGCCGGTCCTTCACCTCGCCCCACAGCCCGGCCTTCTGAAGGCTGGTTTCGACGATATGGTCGAGATCGGTCTTGGACCGATGCAGGCCATGGATACGCGGGCCATAGGCGACATTCTCGTATATCGACTTCGGGAACGGATTGGGCTTCTGGAACACCATTCCGACGCGGGCGCGCAGCTCAACAACGTCGATGCTGTTGTCGTATATATCCTGATCGTCGAGCGTGATCTTGCCGGTGACGCGGCAGGTGTCGATCGTATCGTTCATGCGATTGAGGCAACGCAGGAAAGTGGACTTGCCGCAGCCGGAAGGACCGATCAGCGCGGTGACCGTGTTGGCGCGGATGTTCAGGTCGACATCGAACAGCGCACGCTTGTCGCCGTAATAGACCGAGACAGCCTGGCCGATCATCTTATAGGGGATCGTCATCATCTTCCTGGCCAGTGCTTTTTCGCTCGCGGCTTCCGTCATCATGTTCATTCCATCGCCTCCTGTCACCAGCGCCGCTCAAAGCGACGGCGCAGCAGGATGGCGCCGATGTTCATCGCAACGAGGAAGAAGAGCAGGACGATGATGGCCCCGGAGGTTCTTTCTACAAAAGCGCGCTCGGCTTCGCTCGCCCACATGTAGATTTGCACCGGCAAGGCCGTCGAAGGATCGAGCGGCCCCGCCGGATAATTGGCGACGAAGGCGACCATGCCGATCAGCAGCAACGGCGCGGTTTCGCCGAGCGCATGCGCCAGACCGAGGATCGTGCCCGTCAAGATACCGGGCATGGCGAGCGGCAGGACATGGTGGAACACCACCTGCATGCGCGAAGCGCCTAGGCCGAGGGCAGCGCTGCGGATCGACGGCGGCACGGCACGCAGCGCCGACCGCGTGGCGATAATGATCATCGGCAGCGTCATCAGGCTCAGCACCAGCCCGCCGACCAGCGAGGCGGAACGCGGCAGGCCCATGAAGTTGATGAAGACCGAGAGCCCGAGCAGGCCGTAGACGATCGACGGGACCGCAGCGAGATTGTTGATATTGACCTCGATCAGATCCGTCAGCCGGTTCTTCGGCGCGAACTCCTCAAGATAGATCGAGGCAGCAACGCCGACCGGCAGCGCCAGGACCAGCACGGTCAGCATGAGATAGAACGAGCCGATCAGCGCGACGCCGAGGCCCGCAGCCTCCGGGCGACTGGAATTGCCCGACAGGAACAGGCCGGAATTGAACGCTTCGTGCAGGGCGCCCGTGGCGGCGAGCTGCTTCATCCAGGCAATTTGCCGATCGGAGACCTTGCGATCCTTTTCGTCGGCCGTCAGGTCGATCTGTCCCTTGTTGGCGGAGTCGATATTGGCGCCGGCGAGGAAAGTGACCTTTACCGTCCTCCCGATGACAGACGGATCGGCCAGGACCCTCTCGCGCAAGGCAATCCGCGCGCCGTCCGATACCATTTCCGTCGCCTCGCGCACGAGCGCCCGATTGGAAGGATCGATGTCCAGCGCCTTCACCAGGGCGTCACGGATGAGAACGGGATAGTTGGCCGCGATCAGCACCTTCGGATCGCTGCCGCGCCTGCCTGAGGGATCGATGACCTTCTCGGTGAACTCGATTGGCAGGGTGATCGAGGTCTGCACAAAGGCGGTATAGCCGTGGCGTACCACTGTGGAGACCAGGATGATGAGGAAGACCAGGCCAAAGGTAACGGCGGCAAGGCCATAGGCGCGGAAACGCCGTTCAGCGGCGTAGCGTCGCCTGATGCCGATATCGCGCCGCAGCGGCGTGCCGGGTGTTAGCCCGCGCGGAACAGGCGACGGGGCGGAAGATACGACATCGCTCATTCGTATTGCTCCCTATACCGGCGCACGATGTAGAGCGCATAGACGTTCAGGCACAAGGTCAGGCCGAAGAGCGTGATGCCAAGCGCGAAGGCAACCAATGTCTGCGGCGAGGTGAATTCGAGGTCACCGGTCAACTGGTTGACGATCTTCACGGTGACCGTCGTCATCGGCTCGAAGGGGTCGAGCTGCATGCGGGCGGCAACGCCGGCAGCCAATACGACGATCATGGTCTCGCCGATCGCCCGCGACGCCGTCATCAACAGCGCGCCGACAATGCCCGGCAATGCGGCCGGCAGGAGGACGCGCTTGACCGTCTCCGACCGCGTTGCGCCAAGGCCGAGCGAACCATCGCGCAGCGAGCGCGGCACGGCCATGATGATATCGTCGGACAGCGAGGAGACGTAGGGGATGAGCATGACGCCCATGACGAAGCCGGCAGTCAGGACACTCTGCGCCTCGATGAAGCTCGTGTAACTGCCCGTCAGCAGGCCGTTGATGTCTGCGGAAATGTCGCGCAGGAATGGCCCGACGGTCACCAGGGCAAAAAAGCCATAGACGATGGTTGGAATGCCCGCGAGCACCTCAAGCATCGGTTTGGCGATGGAGCGCACGCGGGCCGAGGCATATTCGGCCATGTAGATCGCGGCAAACAGCCCGACGGGCACCGCAACCAGCATGGCGACGAAGCCGATATAAAGCGTGCCGGCCAGCAACGGAATGAGGCCGAAGGTACCCGATGTCCGCGCGCCGGCGCCGGTAAAGCCCGGATCCCAGACAGTGCCGAAGAAGAACTCGGCGGCAGGAACCATGTTGAAGAAGCGGGCGGCCTCCGACAGCATCGAAGCAGCGATGCCGACCGTCGTCAGCACAGCGATGGACGAGGCCACGATCAGACCGCCGAGAATGACCTGCTCCACCCGGTTGCGGGCGCGAAAGCGCGGCGCGATGGCGCGCAAGCCGTGGATGGCGCAGAGCAACGAAAGAATGATGGCCGCGACGGACATGACGACACGGCTCACACCCCGCATACCGTTATATTGATTGGCGGCGTCGATCATATAGCCGGTCGGCCGGGCGGCGAGCGGGACGCCTTTTTGCGCCAGGGCCAATTGAAGATCGGCCGAGCCGTTGGCGACGGCGGCAAGTTCCTGGTCATCGAGCTGGCGCATGCCATGGGCCAGGCTGCGTACCATGCTGTAGCTGAGTTTGAGTTCGGCCGTCGGAAGGGATTTCACCTCCTCCGGAAAGGAACCGACCACGAAACGATCGATCACCTCCGGACTGATCACCAGCCAGGCGCAGATCAGCGCCAATGCCGGCAATACCGCCCAGATGGCGGCATAGGCGCCGTGATAGCCGAGCCGCGAATGCATGGCCGAGGACCTGTTGCCCGACAGTGCAGCCGCTCTCGTCCGCCCCAGCACGAAGGCAAGGGCGCCGATGATCGACAGGCACGACAGCAACAGTGACAAACTCATTCCTATTCCCCGACGGGCAGTCCTTACGCCATCACATGATCTTACCGTCCGCGAAATCCTTGCGGATCTGGTCGCGCTCGGAATCCGGCGCCGGCACCAGGCCGTATTCGGCCAGGGCGCTGTCCGGTCCGATCATTTGATCGCTCGTGAAGAACTCGACATATTCCTTCAGGCCCGGAATGACGCCGAGATGCGCCTTCTTGACGTAGAAGAACAGCGGCCGTGACACTGGATAGGTGCCGTTGGCGATGGTCTCGCCCGACGGCACGATGCCGCTCACGGTCGCGACCTTCAGCTTGTCGGCATTGTTCTGATAGAAGTAGAGGCCGAAGACGCCGACGCCGTGCTTGTTGGCGTCGATGCGGGCGAGCGTCTCGGGATAATCGCCATCGATATCGACCGCTACGCCGTCCTTGCGCACCGCAATGCATTTCTTGGTCTGCTGATCTGGATCGGAGACGGTTGCCTTGATGACATCAAGCGCACCGGACTCCTTGCAGCCGGCAGCGAGCACCTTCTCTTCGAAGACCTCGCGCGTGCCATGCTTCTCGCCCGGAATATAGGCTGCAATCTCAAAACCCGGCAGGGCCGGATTGATCTCCGACCATTTCTTATAGGGATTGGGAACCAGCTTGCCGCTCACCACAACTTCGGCGGCCAGCGCCTTGTAGAGATCGGCGGGCACGAATTTCATGTCGGGATTGCTTTTGTCGAAGGCGAAGACGATGCCGTCATAACCGATCTTGACCTGCTCGATATCGGCAACGCCGGCAGCCTTGCAGGCCTTGAGTTCGCTATCCTTGATGGCGCGCGAAGAATTGGCGATATCGATGGAATCGGTGCCGACGCCCTTGCAGAATTCCTTCAGGCCGGCACCGGAGCCACCGGATTCGACGACCGGCGTTTTGAACGCGGTGAAGGTTTCGCCGAAAGTCTCGGCAACAATCTTGGCATAAGGGAACACGGTGGAGGAACCGGAAATCTGAATCTGATCGCGGGCCGTGGCGCCCCCAGCGAAAGCGGCGGATACGACCAACGCTATGACAGACAGTTTCAACGTGTTCATGGTGAACCCTCCCTGACAGGCTTTGAAGAGCGCGACGGCGAACGGGACATCCGCCTGTTCAGCATCTCTTTTTTAGCTGTCAAAGCACCGCCCTTTTATGTCAGGCGAGTGAAACAATTATGACAGTTCAACCAATTGAAATTTATGGATTAAGTTGCGCCCAAAATAGGCGATTCACAGAGGCGTTCAGAAGCGTACCGTGAAGTCCGTTCCCTTTCCGACTTCCGATTTGACGATCAGTCGCGCGCGGTGACGGGTGAGAATGTGCTTGACGATGGCAAGCCCGAGGCCGGTGCCTTTTTTCGAGCGGCTGTCCTCGACATTGACGCGATAGAAACGCTCCGTCAGGCGCGGCACATGTTCCGCCGGAATGCCCGGCCCCCTGTCGGAGATGATGACCTCGACGGCCTGGCTCGAGTCGTTCAAGAGCGAAACCTCGACCACCTTGCCTTCCTGACCATATTTGCAGGCATTCTCGATGAGGTTTTCGAAGACCTGCACCAATTCGTCACGATCGCCCAGCACCTCCACCTTGCCGGGAGGCAGATGCAGATTGATGGTGACGTCGAGGTCGTCGGCAAGCGGCAGCAGCGCGTCGCGGACATGGCCGAGCAACGGCACGAGGTCGACTTTCTGATCCGGCGCGATATGCGACTTCAGCTCCAGCCGCGACAGCGACAGGAGATCGTCGACCAGCCGGCTCATGCGCGTCGTCTGGTCGAACATGATGCCCAGGAAACGCTGCTGCGCCTTTGGATCCGCCTTGGCCGGCCCCTGAATGGTTTCGATGAAACCACGGAGCGAGGCGAGCGGTGTGCGCAGCTCATGGCTGGCATTGGCAACGAAATCGGAGCGCATGCGGTCGATATGCCGGAGCTCGGAGATATCGCGGAAAGACAGCACGAAGAAGGTGCCGGGCTCGATGTCGGTCTCCGGCAGCTCGACCGGCGCGATGCGGACGATATAGACGCGCTCGGACGGCAGACGCTCGGAATGCTCGATCTGGTTCGGCGTGTTGGTGGTGATCGTCTCGCGCACCATGTCGAGCACGCCGGGGGAGCGCAGCTTGGCGGAGATGTGAGCATTGAGCGGAAAGGCGCCGAATGCCTTCTCCGCGGCGGCATTCTGCACCAGGACGGAGGCCTCGCGGTCGATGATCAGCACCGGCATGTCGAGCGCGGCGAGGCCGGAGAATACCGTGCGAAGCAAGGCTTCCGGATCGGTGGGCGCTGGCTCGACGAGCGTCGGCGGCGCAATCTGCGCGGTCAGCGGCCGGCGGATCAGCGCGACGATGACAACGACGACCCACATCCACAAGATGACGGCAGCATTGATACCTTCGACGAGCGCCATAACGGCGATCAGCGTCGCAAGAATGAGGATGGCGATCTCCTGCCGCAGCCTTGCAGCCAGCCTACCAAGGAATGACCATTCGTCTTCCAATTGCACCCGTCCCTTCGCCTCTCATAGCGGAATCCAAGACTCCGCGTCTTAGCGGGGATTCATGACAGAAGTTTTCGGCTCTATCCACAGAAGCCCGCGGCTTACCGCAATAAATGTAGCCGGCGAAGGATGAGGCCGGCAAAGGGCTTGAAAATACTGGATAAATGACCCAACTTGCCCATGAGGCTTTTTTGCCGCACCGGCAGATATGGTTAAGACGGCGTAAATTTCGGAGGAGCAGCGGACATGGCAGAGGACGTGAAAAGCCGGGCGGTGGAATTGGATATTCATGGCAAGACGCGCATTTTCGATGTCGATGACCCCGTGCTGCCGGACTGGATCGAAGACGAGGCGCTTGCTTCCGCAGGCTTTCCTTACAAGAAGAAGCTGAAGGAAGAAGAATATCTGGAAGAGCTGGAAAAGCTGCAGATCGAGCTCATCAAGGTACAGTTCTGGCTGCAGGCGACCGGCAAGCGGGTAATGGCGCTCTTCGAGGGACGCGACGCCGCCGGCAAGGGCGGTTCGATCGCCGCAACGTCGGCCCATATGAACCCCCGCCTCGCGCGCGCCGTAGCGTTGACAAAGCCGACCGATCGCGAGGCTGGGCAATGGTATTTCCAACGCTATGTCGCCCAGTTCCCGACAGCCGGCGAATTCGTGCTGTTCGATCGTTCCTGGTATAACCGCGCCGGCGTCGAGCCGGTCATGGGCTTCTGCACGCACGAGCAATACGAGCTATTCCTGAAGCAGACCCCGCATATGGAAAAGCTCATCGTCCAGGACGGCATTTACTTCTTCAAATTCTACCTCGATATCGGCCGGGAAATGCAGCTCAAGCGCTTTCACGATCGGCGCCACGATCCGCGCGCCGTCTGGAAGCTCTCCTCGATGGATATCGCTGCACTGAGCAAATGGAAGGACTATAGCGAGAAGCGCGACCGCATGCTGAAGGAGACGCATGTGGACTACGCGCCATGGACGGTGATCCACGCCAACGACAAGCGCCGCGCCCGCCTCAACCTCATCCGTCATATTCTGCTGACGCTCGACTATGACGGCAGGGACGAAAAGGCGATCGGCGAGATCGACGACAAGATCCTTGGCATGGGATTGCATGTCATCAAATAGGCAGAATGCAACCCAGCCTTATTGTCCCGGCAGGACGCGGATGGCGTAGATATTGATGCCGCGCGCCTTGCCGTCCACATCGCTGTTGATGATGAGATGGCCGGGCGCAGTCGGCGCCAACGAGCGATCATAACGGACCTGGAACAGCGCATCGGTCTTCTGACGGGTGACGTCGAAGCGATGACGCCCGCAACTGCCGAGGGAGCCGAAATCGCACTCGACAGTGATCTGCGTCGGCGTATCCGAGGTGGACTGCAGTGTGAGCGCGATGGTCGACGATTTGCCGGCCAATTGCTGCAGCACGTTTGCCGGCACTTCGACCGACGCGTTGCCATCGGGACCGCTGGCCTGAGAGGTCAGGCGCACGGCCGGACCTTCGTTCTCCGAGACGCTCTCGGCCTTGGCCTGCGCGCCGCTTACGACCTTTGCCAAGTCGGTCGGCTTGAAAATTTCGATCCACTCCGCCGAGAAGTTGTTCTGCGGGTCGATCGTCGCCAGCCCCGGATTAGCAGGCGGCCCGCTATTGTCCTCGTCATCAGATGTATCATCGGCATTGTTGCTGCCGTTGAAATCCTGGGAATCGACATGCGCCGGCGGATTGGGAACGCTGGTGTCGCGCTGCGCCGCCGTCATGAACACGCCCGAGGTCTTGATCCACCAGGCACCGACGCCAAGAAAGGCGAGCAGGATGCAGAAGACCAGCAGGCGCGAGAAGAACTTGCGCGGCTTGCGGCGAACGGCGGCGCGCTCGGGCTTGAAATTCATCGACCGCGTTGCGGTCGGCGCGGCAACTAGTTGATGTTCATCGCTATCGGCGCCGAGATGATCGGCCGGGCCAGCGCGCATGTCGCCCAAATCGCCTTCCGGTGCAGCGGGCTCGACAGGAACAGAGGCTTGAGGGGCAGCGGGACGATCGCGCGTCTCGCCGCGAACGCTCATCACAGGCTCCTGACGCTGCTGCGTCGGTTGGGGCGCCCGCTGTTGCGGCGCCGCTGGAGGCACATGAGGCGGTTCCACCTCAGGGGTCACGGGCATCTCCGGCGGGCGGGCACGCTCTTCACCCTCGATCGCCCGGATGGTCGCTTCAAGGCGTTGGCGCTGAGCCGAAATAATGCCGATGTCGGTAATGTCCTGCTTGCGAAGTCCGGCTTCAAGCGCCTGTCGCGCCGATTGATAGATGCGAGCCCGGATTTCCGGATTGGCGCGATCGGATCGCTCCAACGCGCTTCTGATAGCCGTTTCTAATCCGCTCACATCAGGTCCTTTACTCTCACTCGCGATGCGCTCGCATACTCTACTGGCAAGACGACCATTTCTTTACCATTCGCTAACCGAATTCGGTAACGCCCTGACCAGCAATGTGCAAGTCTCTCCAAAGAACCCGCGAACACTCCGGCGGGGATAAATGGCAAAGACGACACAAATGGGGTGGCAGGTGAGGCAGTAGGAAGCGTGAGCGCGGATAGGTTATCACTATTGCCTATTGCCGAATGCCTCCGCCGCCCATTGCCTGCTGCCTGCCTCTTCCCCATCTTCCCCTCCCGGCGGACATCTGCTATCCGTTTGACGTTTTCGTAAACGTCAAACGGATGATGTTCATGGCCCTTCCCTCTGTCCTGACCGAGCGCCTGCGGCTGCCGGTCGTGGCCTCGCCCCTTTTCATCATCTCGCATCCGGTATTGACGCTGGCCCAATGCAAGGCCGGCGTCGTCGGTTCGTTTCCAGCATTGAACGCCCGGCCGGAGAGCCAGTTGGACGAATGGCTGGCGATGATCACGGAGGATCTCGCCGCCCACGACGCCGCGCATCCCGACCGTCCATCGGCTCCCTTTGCCGTCAATCAAATCGTCCATGCGTCGAACAAGCGGCTGGAACACGATCTGATGCTCTGCGTCAAATACAAGGTGCCGATCGTCATCTCCTCGCTCGGCGCCGTGCCGGAGGTCAATGCAGCCGTGCATTCCTATGGCGGCATCGTGCTGCACGACATCATCAACAACCGTCATGCCAATTCGGCGATCCGCAAGGGAGCGGACGGGCTGATTGCCGTGGCGGCGGGCGCCGGCGGCCATGCCGGCCAGCTCTCGCCCTTCGCGCTGGTTCAGGAAATCCGCGAATGGTTCGACGGGCCGTTGCTGCTCGCCGGCGCAATTGCCAATGGTGGCGCGATCCTGGCCGCCCAGGCGATGGGCGCGGATATGGCCTATATCGGCTCACCCTTCATTGCCACCGAAGAGGCGCGCGCGGCGGAAGCCTACAAACAGGCGATCGTCGACGGCGCGGCGGCCGATATCGTCTACTCCAACTTTTTCACCGGCGTACATGGCAACTATCTGAAGCCCTCGATCCGTGCCGCCGGCATGGACCCGGACAAGCTGCCCGAAGCCGATCCTTCGAAGATGGATTTCGAAACGGCAACGACCGGCGCCAAGGCCTGGAAGGATATTTGGGGCTCCGGCCAGGGAATCGGCGCAGTCAAAGCCATCGAACCGGTGGCTACGCTTGTCGACCGGCTAGAGGCGGAATACCGGCAGGCACGGGCTCGACTGGCGCTCTAGGGACCCTTGAAGCGCGGCTACTTTTTCACAAGCCCCCCGCTTTTTTACCATTCAGCGATTTGAACGCTTGAAATCTCGTCGCATTGACTGTATCAGCCCCATGCAAATCGCGGGGCCATACCGAACCCCCGGAATGCCGCTTTAGCTCAGTCGGTAGAGCACATCATTCGTAATGATGGGGTCACGTGTTCGAGTCACGTAAGCGGCACCAAAAACCTTTGCAATTCCCTGAGTATTTTCAATTGCATCTCCGAACACTGACGACGCTCGACAAGCTCGCTCATCTACCGACTGAGCTAAAGCGGCATCTGTGTAATGAGAATAGAATGAGATGGCGCTGATTCGAGGGTGGACCCGAAAGTTTATGGCGTGATGACGGGCAGAACCTCCAACAGAGAATAGCAAAGCTCAAAAGCATTCCCTCCCACCACGAATGTCCTCGACGGGGTACTGGGGGGTTCAGGGGTTCAGGGGTCTAGTGCCTTAGTGTATAGCACCCCGAGATTTTCTCAGAGAAATTATGCTGTTTCCAGACGAGGGTTGCTCTCGACTCTTTTGGTTGAATCTGACTGAATCTCTACACAACTCGGGAATCAGGGTAGAGGTTCGCAATGGCCGTGTGGGGCTTATTTTCAAAACGACAAAGCCAATTGAGGGGAGAGGTCCCGGATGTTTACACCTACACTTCAATCCCCCCTAAGCTTCGAGTGCAGATCGTCCATATAATAAGTGAAGCACTAGGAAATCCGGGAGAAAGATATCAAGAACCTCAAGTCAACGAAACATACAAAACAATAGTTGAGGGGCTATGCAGAGAGTATGGCTTGTTTTATTTGCCACCAACAAATGACAGATACGGAGTTTCTTATGGAAAGGAGCTTTTTGATTTTTTGCTGCGAGTTGAGAACGTGGAGCAATGCCTCGACGTTGTTGAAATAAGCTTTCGCGCTGTTGATTTGGTCGCACGTCAGCGGGATTACATTCATGGATCAAGTGGTGGTCAAATCTGTGACGGAGCCATTGAAGAGCTGAACGAGCGTTTCAAAGAAAATGGGGTCGGTTACCAGTTCGTGGACGGTGAGATTATCCGGGTCGATTCCCAACTCCTTCATGCTGAGGCTGTGAAACCTGCTTTAAATCTCCTGAACACAAGGGAGTACCGTGGACCCCACGAAGAGTTCATCAACGCATACGAACACTACAAGGATGGGAACAACAAGGAAGCGCTGGTTGACTGCCTAAAAGCTTTCGAGAGCACCATGAAGGCTATTTGTGACAAACGAAGGTGGGCTTACGATCCCAAAGGCGGGGCAAAAGACCTTATCGCCGTAATGTTCGACAAAGGGCTCGTTCCTTCATTTTGGCAGACACAGCTTTCCTCTCTTAGAAGCCTCCTCGAAAGTAGTGTACCGACAGGCAGGAATAAGCTTGCTGGTCATGGGCAAGGGTCGACACCCACAGAAGTCCCTGACGAGATCACGGCTTACATGTTGCATATGACAGCTTCAACATTAGTCTTCCTGACGACGGCTGAAAGAGCTTTGCCATAGTGATGAGCCGCGACTACGACGAATTTGGGCGAGCAGGCATGTACGATAGGGAATAGCGGCGGGGGACTTAGGTGGCTAAAGCCATTGTGCGAGAGAGAAAAGATATACCAGAGACGGCGTGATGACATGCACCAACTAGTCATAGTGCCAAGCTGCGGCTTTTTTATTAAAGGTCGTGCTCACACCATTTTTCTTCGATAGAATCAAATTGTTATGTGGACGGAAGTTCTTTTGAACTATGGCGACAGTGTTGCGATTAAGCCTACAGTTTCAAAAGTAAGCTACCTGTGCCGCTTGACTTCGCACTACCCTCTGACACCGTGAACGCTATCGCGGAGGATATTCATGACCCCAGAACGCTTTTCTGAATGCCTTTTGCATATCCGTTGGACGCCGATCAATTTGGCAAGTGCCCTGCAATGCGATCTGTCGTGGGTGGAAGCCATGGAAGTGGGGAATGCCAAAGTGCCGGATGGACTGGCAGCCTGGCTGGAAACTCTCGCGCAATGCCATGAAGCGGCTGGCGTTCCAACGACATATCGAGGGCGTGGGCACGATTGAATAGGTGCGATCTTGATGTGAGGTGCGCACAGTTTTGACGGCGAGGCCTAGAGTACCCATACGGTGAAGACCGCGGTTAGCCTGATCCTGCATGCCGGTTTTATCGAAGTGCCAGGATTCTTCGTGCGGCTCTCTCACATCGCTTGGCCAACTCGGGATATGACAGGCCCATATGCTCTGTCGCAATCTCGAAGAGGTAGCTGGCGATGTCTTCTGCCGTTGCGTTGGCATTGACCAGCATGCCGCATACGACGTCGGCATAGGCGTCATATTCGTCCTGGGCTTCGGGAATGTCAGATATGCCGATCGGATCCCAAGCACGAAGCAATATATCGCGAACAACAGCGAGGATACTTTCAGACTCAGCCCCGCCGGTTTCGTGTCCCATCAGTTGATCCTATGCAGCAGCGGCATTTGGTGACGATGACATCCAATTCCAGGGCAACAACCCCTCGAGCCGAGTGATCGGTGTATCAGCGATACGGGCGAGCACGTCGGCAAGCCACGCTTGCGGATCAATGTCATTGAGCTTGGCGGACATAATTAGCGTCGCCATGAAGGCGGCGCGGTCGGCGCCGCGATCGGAGCCAGCAAACAACCAGGATTTTCTGCCGAGAGCGAAGCTGCGCAGCGCCCGTTCGGCGGCATTATTCGTCAGGCAGATCCGACCGTCATGGAGGAACGATATGAAGCCGTCCCAGCGCTTCAGCATGTAATCGATGGGCTCGGTGACCGGTGAACTGCGCGACAGCTTTGCCCGCTCGCAGCTAAGCCAGTCTTGAAGTTCGTCGATGAGTGGACGGCTGTCTTGCTGGCGTCGCGCTAATCGTTCATCGGCAGATAGTCCGTTGATGTCGCGCTCAATGTCGAACAGAACGTCTATGCGCTTCACGGCTTCGAGCGCCACCGGCGAGATCTCGGCAGCATTCTTTCCCCGTTTGGCGTTGGTGGCGATGTCGGCAAGCACGAAGAACTTGCGACGCGAATGTGCCCAACACAGCGCCTGAGTCAGCGGACCCGGATCGCGATCAGCCTTGAATAGCGGGTTGTAGCCGCCATAGGCGTCAGCCTGCAGAATGCCGGTGAAGCTCTTGAGATGACGCTCAGGATGCTCCTGCCGCCGGTCGCGCGAGGCATAATAAAGCGCCGCCGGTGGCGATGTTCCGCCGAATGGCCGGTCATCTCTGACGTAGGTCCAGATGCGGCCAGTATCGGTCTTGCCTTTCGCCTGGATCGGCACGGTGGTGTCATCACCATGCAGCCGATCGGCGGCAAGGACATGCGCCTCGATCAGCGCATGCAGCGGTTTTAGCGACGCGGCGCAGGCTCCGACCTGATCGGCGAGCGTCGAGAGGCTGAGGTCGATGCCCTCGCGGGCATAACGTTCGCTCTGTCGGTTCAGCGGCTGGTGTTGACCGAACTTCTCGAACAGGATCATTGCCAAGAGGTTCGGTCCGGCAAAGCCACGTGGCGTCACATGGAAGGGTGCAGGCGGCTGGGTGATCTTCTCGCATTCCCGGCACGAGAACTTCTCGCGCACAGTCTGGATCACCTTCCATTGACGCGGGATCACTTCCAGCGTCTCGGTGATGTCCTCTCCTAACTTCGCCAGCTTGGCCGAGCCGCAGCACGGGCAATTGGTGGGCGGGGTAATGACGACACGCTCGCGCGGCAGGTGTTCGGGGAATGGCTTCTTTGATGGACGCTTGCGCTCAAAGGCTCTGACCGAAGATGAACGTGCTGCTATCTCGGCTGCCAGTTCATCCTGACTAGCGTCGGCTTCCAGCTCCTCGAGCTGCAATTCCATCTGTTCGAGCAGTCGCGCCTTGCGCTCCGATCGGCTGCCGTGGATGTCGCGCTTCAGCTTCTCGATCTCTAGCCGGAGACGGGCGATCAGCGCATCAGAATGGGAGTTCACCGCCTGGGCGCGGGCGGCAACCGCTTCCGCGTCACGGCGTGCCGCACGCTCGGCGAGGATCATCGCGTGGGCGCTGGCAAGGTCGTCGGGAAGCTGATCAGCCGGCTCGGTCATGGCAAGATGGAATCATATTCGCTCCTGCCTTTCCAGCGATTTCCGCTATCCTGCCGAGCTCGGACGCCAGGTTTTTTGCGGCATGCGCCAGTCGATACCTTCGAGCAAATATCCGAGCTGTGCGGGCGTAATCACCACCGTGCCATCGGCGGCCGACGGCCATAAGAACCGTCCCCGCTCAAGCTTTTTGGTGAAGAGGCAGGCGCCCTGGCCATCATGCCAAATGACCTTGATCAGCCCACCTTGGCGACCTCGGAAGCAGAACAAATGGCCGCTGTGCGGATCCCGCTTCAGCGTCTCCTGCACCATCAATGCCAGACCTGGGAAGCCTTTCCGCATATCCGTATAGCCGGTCGCCAGCCACACTTTTACACCACTCGGAACCGGGATCATCGTCGCTCCACAACGTCAAGGATTCGGCCCAAGGCTTCCGGATCAATATCACTCTCCACGCGAAGACGTCGGCCCCGGCCAAGCTCGATCGTCACCATGCTCGCCTTCTTGCGCGGTCGTGGCGGCACTGCCGTCTCCACAGGATCAGGCGCGGGCAAGGCCGCGACGACGTCAACTGGAACAAATTGCGGCGTGGGTGGCTCTGAGATTTGGCAGAGCTGTTTGCGCCAACGGAACAATTGCCCGGTATGGATTCCGGCGGAACGCGCGATCTCCGATACGCTGGCGTCCGATTCAAATGTCGCTGCGACCAGCCGCTCTTTGTCCTCTCGAGACCAGCGCCGACGCCGCTCGACCGATGTGATCACCTCAACCTGATGCTTGGTCATATGACTATCCCTAGTGCTTGCACTAGGACTTGCAGTCTTCAGCCCATCTCAGCAAGGCGGCCCCCACCGTGGGGTTACGGCCTAGAGGCTTCGCTGACCGGTTTCGGCGTTAGCGCCTTTTTCTCCAAACAAAAAAGACCCAAACTGCTAGTTGACTCATAATAAGTTTAGCATACTGATTTGTTATCTGATTGGATTTGACCCCTGATCGGATCGTACAGCAGCTCGACCGCCGGTTCGGTCGGGCTGCTTGTTATGGAAACTTGAAACCGCGGTTCAGCCGGTGGACCGTTGGGATAGCTAGGCCCTTATGAACAGGGCGCCTACCAAGCCAAAAACCACAATCGACTGCAATATGAACATTGGCCATTCGGTTGACATTGGCTTCCTCCCATCATCAGGAATATAGGGAAGCACTAATGTTTGCCGATTGTCATGTCATTACTTTTGATTGTGCCACCGGCAGAACCACTTCCAACGTGATTACGCGTTTTGCCCATGCGCTGAAATCACGGTGCGTTTTGCCTGCTCCGCCTGCTGATTCGTCCGGAGCGCCTGATCGGTCAGACGTTGCCGAATCTCTTCCTTTTGTTCGGAAATCATCGCGGAAATGAGGAAGGCATCGACGATCCACCAGATGCCAAGCACCGTCAGGAGCGCAAAGCCGATAATCAGGAATGTCGTAAGCCAGCCCACTACACATAGAATCAACTGCGCCACCGCGCTGCCGGTTCTACCAAGATAAAACCGGTGAGCGCCCAGCGTGCCAAGAAAAAACCAAAGCAAATAGGCTGCGCCGACCGATTTTGCTTCATTGGTCACGCGTTGTTCGATCAATATTTGCTCTTGCGTAGAAAGTGCCATCTTTTCCCCATGATTTTCAGGCGCAAGCCCCCTCACGCCACAATAGATCGGCGCATTGAAATTCACGCCTAGATAGAGAAATGCAACTGCATCAAAGTAAAGTCAAGCATTTGGTCATCGTCTATTTGTGATATGCGTCAGAACCGGGCACGCAATGTGCGCAATCCGCCTTCCTGCATCTCAATCACCCTATCCATTCAAAGGAAACGTCATGATCCACGTTCTCGCCATCCTCACCGCCCTGCCCGGCAAGCGTGCCGCCGTGCTCGAAGTCTTCCAGGCGAATGTTCCGGCCGTGCATGCCGAGGACGGTTGCATCGAATATACCGCCGTTGTCGATGTCGAAGGCGCCAATCCGGCGTTCGGTCCCGATACATTCGTGGTGGTTGAAAAATGGGAAAGCATGGCGGCGCTCAAGGCACATGCGGCCGCGCCGCATATGGCGGCCTATGGGGAGAAAGTGAAGCACCTGATGGCCGCGCATGCCGTGCATGTGCTGAACCCGGTCTGATCTCACCTCGCGGCAGCCAAACAATCATCTCCACGGCGCCATTCGGCGCCGTTCATCTTATCCAGCCCGCGAGCGCGGGCCGCCCGCCTACTCAGTACCACGGGTCGTAATAGCGATCGCGCCAATAGGGACGATGCCAATAACGGTAGTTCCCATAATACGGACCACCCCAATAGCGGTCGCGATAATAATCGCGGTAGTAGTAGCGATGATAGCCATAGCTTGGGCCGACATAGAGGCCGAAGAAGCCTGGCGAGACCATCACGCTGGGGCCGCCGTAATGATGATGGTGATGATAGTAGCGGTGAGCATCAACGGTCACTGGCAAAGCGAGGATGCCCAGCGCTACTAACGCCGCTGCAATGATCCTCATTTCTCTTCTCCTTGAACGCATCCCGTAAGCCGGCGACACCTGTGCCGACTTGGATGCCATCATCCCCGCGCATGCGGGGGCATGAAGATAAACGCGCAGGGGGAAGGCATGGTTCCGAATGGCCGAAAGCTATGAGCTTTGTGAGAAATGCGGCCTGTTGCCATAAGCCGGGGCGGTTTCCGTTCCGCCCACCAGCTCCCGCACCGCCTCTTGGATCAGCCGGCAGGCATCGACCGAAGCGCGGCGGCCATTGTGGGCGAGGTGATAGGAGAGCGGTAAAGTCTGATCCGGATCGACGATCCGGACCTTGTCGGCGATGGGCGCGGCGCTGACGCGGCCGAGAAACGAAACATACCCATGATTGGCGACGAGGTCGACGATGACGGGAAGCGAGTCGGCCGAAGTGATGTCGCGACCGCGAAACCGACGGCGGTCGCCGCTGTCATAGCCGAAGGCCGTAGCCGCATTGCCGATGCCGGTGCGCGGGCTCGGCACGCAAAGCGGATGGTTTTCGACCAGTGCCGTCACCGTCTGTTCCGTGCTGCCAGGCGGCGCGATCGCCACCATGTCGGTTGCCACCAGCTCCATATGCTCGAAAGCATCGAGGCCGAAGACGGAATCGACGATGGCAACGTCGATGCGACCGGACCTCAGCGCCTCGCGCAAATCGTCGGCCGTCATCAGCATCAGGGACAGCGTGTTGCGGTTGCCGCTGATGTTCCAGCGTGCCACGAGGCTGGCGAGCGAGCGCGCAACCCAGCTTTCCGAGCCGGTCGGGATGATCGACCCGATGCGCACTGCACGCGCCGCCCGCTGAAATCGCTCGTCCGCCGTCGCCTTCATCTCGTCCCAGGCCTCGGCGATACCGGCGAAGATGGCATAGACCTCGCGGCCGATATCGGTCAGCACCGAACCCTGCGCCTGCCGTTCGAACAGGCGGCAACCGAATAATTCTTCCAGATTGGCGATCTGCAGCGAAAGCTGCGGCTGACCGAGACGCAGACGGCGGGCGGCGCGATTGATGCTGCCCTGATCGGCGACCTCCAGGAAACGTTCGATGGTGGCGATTTTCAGCGGCAGGCGGGCCGCCCATTCGGGATAGTCCTGTACTGCCGGGGGCTCCTTCGTCAGCGCTGAGAGCTGCCGCATGGCGGACAGGATCGGCTGCAGGCCCTTCTGCACCATCGAGCTGGCAAGCAGGGTGGCAAGCTCGCCCGACGCTCGCTCGACGAGCTTCATCGCCAGCTCCGTTTCCAGCCGCCGCAGCGCGCTCGACACGGTCGAGGCTGAAAAGGACAGCCTGCGGGCAGTCTCCCTGACGGAGCCGATCGAGAAAACCGTATCGGCGATGAACAATGCCCCGAGATACAAGCCGGCCATCCTTTTAGAGCCTGCCACATGCCCTCTCCGCATGCAGCCGAACCAAGATGTCGACACGATATGGTGTGTTCTCAAAAAAAGATATCCCAAACCCAAAAGGCCAGGACTATCGTTCGATGACCGCCTAACTGATCCTGATCGCTGAGAGATCGGAACGGCGGCGAAACGGGTAAGGGGAACAAAAACAAACGCACTTGCCCCCGAAAAAAGAAATCTATTTTCGCGCTTATGCCGGGCACCCTCGTCATAATCGCGCGGCGACTGCAGGTGGCGGACTGGCGTGTCATCGATTTTTCGGCGGCGAGCGCTATTTCCCAGACGCAGACAGGACTTCGCATGCGGGTTCTTCGGCCCGCATCCATATGTGGCGTGTCCGGGGACCGGATTTGAACCGAACGGATACGCCAGACAAACGGTTCAACGGGGTACAAAGGGAAACATCATGTTCAAGAAGTTCGCACTCGCCGCCGCGCTAACGGCTTTCGTCGCCAGTGGTGCCAGCGCTGCCGACGTCGTGGTCTCCTCGAAGATCGATACGGAAGGCACGCTGCTCGGCAATATCATCTTGGCCGCGCTCAACGCCAACGGCATCACGGCCAAGGACCGCATCGCACTCGGCACGACGCCTGTCTTGCGCAAGGCGATCACGGCCGGCGAAATCGACGTCTACGCCGAATATACCGGCAATGCCGGCTTCTTCTTCAACAAATCAGACGATCCTGCCTGGAAGAACCTGCAGCAGGGTTATGATCTGGCGAAGAAGCTGGATTACGACGCCAACAAGATCGTTTGGCTGACGCCGTCGCCGGCAAACAACACTTGGGCGATAGCCGTTCGCAACGACGTCGCCGGTCCGGCCAAGCTCAAGACCATGTCCGATTTCGGCAAGTGGGTTGCCGGCGGCGGACCGATCAAGCTTGCGGCGTCTTCCGAGTTCGTCAACTCGCCGGCGGCTCTGCCGGCCTTCCAGACGACCTACAGCTTCCAGATCAAGCCCGACCAGGAAGTCGTGCTCTCCGGCGGCGACACCGCAGCAACGATCAAGGCTGCTGCCGACAAGACCAACGGCGTCAACACCGCCATGGTCTACGGCACGGATGGCGCCATCGAAGCGGCCGAACTGACGGTTCTCGAAGACGACAAGAGCGTGCAGCCGGTCTATGCGCCGACGCCGATCATCCGCGAAGCCGTACTGAAGGCCAATCCGAAGATTGAGGAAGTTCTGGCCCCGATCTTCAAGGGCCTGACTGCCGACGTGCTCCGCAAGCTGAACGGCCGCATCCAGGTGGACGGCGAACCGGCCAAGTCGGTTGCCGAATCCTACCTCAAGGAAAACGGCTTCCTGAAGTAAGACTTTACCTATCACCCCTGCGGCTTCGCTTTGATAGAGTGGGGCCGCAGGGATATTTGATGAGGCATGATCTTATCCAAGAACCGCTTCGCAGGTTTTGGCATCATGCGCTGACGGAGCTTGCTTGATGGAAGATGGGCTTGCGGTGCGCAGGGTGGACCGTCTCGGGGTGGTGCTGGTGGCCGGTGGCTGCCTCGCGGCGGCGTCGATGCCGTTCATCATCGTCAAGGCAAACCGCATCGCAGCCGGCAAGCCGCAATTGTTGACGCAGCTCCTCGCCCAGCCCGTCGCCTTAGCGCTTCTAGCCCTTCTCATCGTCACCGCCCTCGCCGCTCTCTTTCTGCGCAACCAGCTCGTCCGCCTCGGCATCGCCACGCTCGCAATTGCCCTTCTGATCGTCACGCTCGGTTTTGTTTCCACCGCGGCCACGCCTGCCAGCAGCACCGTCGCCCGCATTACGCCGGGCGGCTCCTTCTGGATATTGCTCGCCGTCATCGGCCTGGTGATCTCGGATGCGCTGGTCAAGCTGCAGCTCACGCCATGGCTTCGCGTCGCCGCGCTCGCGCTCTATGCGGCGATCCTCGGCATCATTCTCAGATCCGGCCTGCTCGACAATCTGTCGATCATGAAGGAATACGCCAACAATGCGGACAAGTTCTGGAATGAGGCGCTTGGCCATGTGTTCCTGTCGCTCGGCTCGGTCGCCATCGCCATCCTGCTTGC
Organism: Martinezella paranaensis; assembly: GCF_014200235.1. Taxonomy (NCBI): domain Bacteria; kingdom Pseudomonadati; phylum Pseudomonadota; class Alphaproteobacteria; order Hyphomicrobiales; family Rhizobiaceae; genus Martinezella; species Martinezella paranaensis. The sequence goes on from NZ_JACHBI010000007.1 coordinate 90,188, forward strand.
CTTGCCGCTCGGTATCTTCTGCTACTGGCAGCCGAGGCTTCGCGCTGTCGTGCTGCGCGGCCTGAGCTTGGTGCAGACCATTCCGAGCCTGGCCCTGTTCGGCATTTTGATGCTGCCGCTCGGCTATATCGCGACACACGTTCCTTTCGCAGCCGCGCTCGGCATTCAAGGCATCGGCACTGCGCCGGCGCTGGTGGCGCTGGTGATCTATTCGTTGCTGCCGATCGTCGCCAACACTGTCGTCGGGCTTGCCGGCGTCGACCCGTCCGTGCGCGATGCCGCCGCCGGCATGGGGCTGACCCGTCGGCAGATCCTGACCGGCATCGACCTGCCGCTCGCCTTTCCGGTTATCCTGACCGGCATCCGCATCGTGCTGGTGCAGGCGATCGGCCTCGTTACAGTCGCCGCGCTCATCGGTGGCGGCGGTTTCGGTCTCTTCATCTTCCAGGGCATCGGCCAGACAGCCAATGACCTGGTGCTGCTCGGCGCCGTGCCGACGGTCCTTCTCGCATTCTCATCGGCCGTCATCCTCGATGCGGTCATCGACAGCATCCGGGGACAACACGCATGACCACCATGATCGAGCTGAAGGGCGTGACCAAGCGCTACGGCAACGCCACCGTGGTCGATAATGTCAGCATGAGCATGGAAAAGGGCACGATCACCGTCGTTGTCGGCACCTCTGGCTCCGGCAAGTCGACGCTGATGCGCATGATCAACCGGCTGGTACCGATCTCATCCGGCCAGATTTCGGTCGACGGTAAGGATGTCATGAGCGTGCCGGCGACCGAACTTCGCCGCCGCATCGGCTATGCCATTCAGGGCCACGGCCTGTTTCCGCACCGTACCGTGGCACAGAACATCGCTACCGTGCCGCAATTGCTCGGCTGGGACAGAGCCCGCATCGACCGGCGCGTCGAGGAATTGCTCAATCTCTTCCATCTCGATCCCGGCACCTTTGCGGCGAAATATCCGAGCCAGCTTTCCGGCGGCCAGCAACAGCGCGTCGGTGTCGCCCGTGCGCTTGCGGCGGAACCGGAACTGCTGCTGATGGACGAACCCTTCGGCGCGCTCGACCCGGTCATCCGCGGCAAGGCGCAGGACGATCTTCTGGCAATCCAGAAGCAGTTCGGCACCACCATCATGCTCGTCACCCACGACATGGACGAAGCTTTCCATCTCGGCGACCAGATCGCCGTGATGAGCGAAGGCAAGCTGCTGCAATGTTCGGAACCGGGGAAGATCCTGACCGAGCCGGCCGATCCCTTCGTGCAGCAACTGACCGGCACCTCCGACCGGGCGCTAAAGCTGATGTCGCTGCTGCCGCTGAAGGAAAGCATGCAGCCGCCGCGACCGGGCCTCGGCTACAGCCTGCCGCAGACGCTCAATCTGCGCGATGCCCTGGCCGAGATGATCTGGCAGGGTGCTGACGAGGCTGCCGTGGAAGACGACAGCAAGGTGCCGGTCGGCTCGATCTCCATGCAGCATTTGATCGAGCTGGGCCGCAAAGCATGAAGTTTCTGACCGCCAACATCTTCCGGTTCCTGGCACTGGCGTTGCTGCTGGTGCTGCTGTTCCGGCCGGAATGGCTGATGCCGATCCTGGCGCCGCTCACCAAATTCGGTGCATCGCCGATCTATACGCAAAACAGCCTGGTCGGTCTCGCGATCAGCCATATGGAGCTGATCCTCATCTCGATCGCCGCCAGCGGCATTCTTGCCGTGCTCGGCGGCATCTTCGTCACCCGCAAGAGCGGCGCCGATTTCCTGCCGCTGTCGCGGGCGATCGCCAATGCCGGCCAGACCTTTCCTCCGGTCGCGGTGCTGGCGCTCGCCATCTCCACCACCGGTTTCGGCGCGGTGCCGACGCTGATCGCGCTTTTTCTTTACGCCCTGCTACCGATCTTCGAGAATACCGTCGCCGGCCTGCAGCAGGTGCCCGCCTCCGTACTGGACGCCGCCGACGGCATGGGCATGAATGGTTGGCAGCGGCTGTTTCGGGCCGAGCTGCCGCTTGCACTGCCGCTGATCATCGAAGGGCTGAAGATCGCCACCGTCATCAATATTGGCACCGCAACCATCGGCTCGACCGTTGCGGCGAAGGGGCTCGGCGAAGTCATCATCGCCGGCCTGATCAACGACAATACCGCTTTCATTCTGCAGGGCGGCCTGATCGTCGGCCTGATGGCGGTGCTGATCTACGACGGCATGGAACTGATTGAAACCGCGGTCACTCGCAAAATCGGCTTGCAATCGCACTGACATAGCTGCCGGAGCGAGATCGCAATCAACCGTCGACGAAAGTGATGGTCTCGTTGATCGGTGCCCGGCCCGTACGGACGTAAGGAACCGTGACGTCCTCATACCCGATCGACATGCCACAGAAGAGGGTGAGCCCTTCGGGCGGTGACAGGACTTCCGCGACAGTCTTGCGATATACCGACCACGCCATTTGGGTGCAGCTATGCAACCCTTCGCCGCGCAGCAGCAGCATGACGGTCTGCAGATACATGCCGACATCGGCCCATTGGGGTGCGCCCAGCTTGCGGTCGATGTAACAGAACAAGGCCGCAGGCGCGCCAAAACAATCCCAATTTGCGGAGGCGGTCCTCTGCCTCGCCTCCCAATCGCCCTCGGCGATACCGAGTGCGCTATAGCGCTCATGGCCGAAGGCGGATCGGCGCTCGCGATAGGGTGATTTCAGTTCGGGCGGGTACATCTCGTATTCCCGCTCGTCCCAGGCATCATGTGCGGCCACACGTTCGCCGGCGCGCTTTTTAAGCTCTGCCAGCGGCGCACCGGTCACTAGGTAGGAGTTCCACGGCTGGAGGTTTGATCCGGATGGCGACCAGGCTGCGGCCGCCACCACGCGCTTCAGCACATCTTTCGGGATATGTCGGTCGGTAAATCCGCGCACCGCCCGTCGGCTCGTAACCGCCTCGTATACGTCCATGATCGCTCCCCTTCCGGTTGCCAAGGCTCAGCAGCGAGCCCCTGCCATGAGAGGTAGCAAATTCGAATTGAGAGGCCCATTCTGCGCGGTGTTTGCCCGCACACGACATTTGGCTAGTAGAAGTCATGCCGACGTCGAGCACAGCTTGCATAAAAGGTATGTTCTTGGGGAAAACAGCGGCAGGAGGCTACCTATGGCGAAAATGATCCATTCGATGATCCGGGTACTCGATGAAGCGCGCTCGGTCGATTTCTACGGCAAGGCTTTCGGGCTCACGGTTGCCGACCGCGTCGCATTCCCGACCTTTACGCTGATCTATCTCAGCAGTGCCGAGACCGGTTTCGAATTGGAATTGACCGTCAACCAGGGCCGCGTCCAGCCCTATGCGCTCGGAGAAGGCTATGGCCACCTCGCCGTTTCGGTCGACGAACTGCGGGACGAACATACGCGCTTCACGGAACTCGGCCTGAACCCCGGCAAGATCGTTGAACTCAATCGCGATGGAAAACTTTTCGCGCTCTTCTTCTTCGTCACCGATCCCGATGGTTACAAGATCGAGGTGATGCAAAGGAACGGGCGGTTTCAATAAAAGCTACGCAAACCAAAGCCCCGCGCAAACGGGGCCGGTCTGGCTTCGACTATTTGCATGCCTACATCCAGTAGGGAGGCACACCGAAATAGTCATGGCTCTTATGGCCACGGTCCTTATGGACGAGGGTATCGTCCTTGCTGGCGAAACGACACGCCTTTTCGACGTCGTTCTTGGTCATATTGATGCGGTAGCCGTCAATGCGGGCGTCATAGCGCAGCTTCTCCCACGGCAGCCGGTAGTGGTCCTGGCCGATGCCGAAAAAGCCGCCGAAGCTCAGGATGATGAAAGCGATACGTCCATCGCTTTTTTCCATCATCAGGCGCTCTATATGACCGATTTGTTTGCCGTCGGATCCAAAGACCTTCGACCCCTCGACCCGATCGCAGGCCACCAGCATCGACATGTCCTTGATGTAAAGATCGCGGCTCATCGTATCGGCACTCTCTTTATGCATGTGCGCACCTCCTCTTGGATACGCTTCACATAAACTTTTGGAGCGTCCGATCCGCCTTAAGCGTTTACGGGGGCAGCACGATGCTCCGGTGGGTTCTCGCCCACGGCCATATTAACGCGCTGTCTTGGCAAAAGTTCCAGTACTTTTTTCAAAGTTATTAAAAAATGGTTAACGCGCAGGGATTATTGACGTTTACGTCAAAGTTAGTATAGCTTTTCGTTGTTGCTCTACGTCTTTAGGTGAGGGCAAAAGCGGCAGCACTGTGAAAAGCGGGAGACTTTTCAGCGAAGCAGTGCCACGCTACAAAGCCGCGGCTCGCCAAGGGCGAGGCGTGATGATGCGTAAGGGAGGAAGTGCGCATGAATTCAGTCTCTGCTCCTTCGGATAGACCGCAGGTCAACAAAATATGGCTTGCTTCCTATCCGGATATCGTACCGGCCGAATTGCCGCCGTTGGAGCACGCATCGCTCATCGAACTGCTGGAAGAAAGCTGCGCGCGCTATGCCGACAAGCTCGCCTTCACCAGCATGGGCAAATCCATTACCTATCGCGACCTCGATACGCAGACGCGCAAAATCGCCGCCTGGCTGCAGAGCCTCGGCCTTCAGAAGGGCGATCGCGTCGCCGTCATGATGCCGAACGTGCTGCAAAACCCCGTGACCGTGTACGGCATACTTCGCGCCGGCCTCGTGGTCGTCAACGTCAACCCGCTCTACACGCCGCGCGAACTCGAGCACCAGCTTCGCGATTGCGGCGCCAAGGCGATCTTCGTTCTTGAAAACTTCGCTCATACGGTGGAGCAGGTTCTGGGGCATACGGATGTGCGCCATGTCGTGGTCACGGCACTTGGCGACATGCTTGGCATCAAGGGCCACATCGTCAACTTCATCGTCCGCAAGGTGAAGAAGCTCGTGCCGGCATGGTCCATCCCCGGCCATCGCGGCTTCAAGGGTGTGGTCTCCGAAGGCGCGCGCCTGCCGTTGAGACCAGCCGAACTCACGGGCAAAGATATTGCGTTCCTGCAATATACCGGCGGCACCACCGGCGTTGCCAAGGGCGCGATCCTCACCCATTCCAATCTGCTCGCCAACCAGCAGCAATTGCTGCTCTGGCTGCAATCCGCCTATATCAACAAGCCGCGCCCCGAACAGCTAACTTTCGTCTGCGCATTGCCGCTCTATCACATCTTCGCGCTGACGGTGAATTCGTTGATGGGCATGTCACTCGGCGGTCATAACGTCCTGATTGCCAACCCACGCGACATACCGGGCTTCATCAAGGAGCTGGGCAAATACAAGTTCGATATGTTCCCCGGCCTGAACACGCTGTTCAACGCGCTGATGAACAATCCCGAATTCGCCAAGCTCGATCTGTCCCATACCGCAGTCCTCGCCGGCGGCATGGCGGTGCAGCGGCCGGTTGCCGAGCGCTGGCAAAAAATGACGGGAGCCTGGATCACCGAAGGTTATGGCCTTTCCGAGACCTCGCCGGTTGCAAGCGCCAACCGCTTCGACAGTTCGCAATTCTCCGGAACGATCGGGCTGCCGATCACGGGCACCGATTTCGACATTCGCGACGAGAACGGCAGATCGCTGCCTCTCGGCGAGGTCGGCGAAATCTGCATCCGCGGGCCGCAGGTCATGGCGGGCTACTGGAAGCAACCGGCCGAAACCGCACGCGTGATGACAGCGGACGGCTTCTTCCGCAGCGGCGACATGGGTTTCATGGACGAGCGCGGCTACACCAAGATCGTCGACCGCAAGAAGGACATGATCCTGGTCTCCGGCTTCAACGTCTATCCGAACGAGATCGAGGAAGTCGCCGCCATGCATCCGGGCATTCTCGAAGCCGCGGCCATCGGCGTGCCGGACGAACATTCGGGCGAAGCTGTCAAGCTTTTCATCGTCAAAAAGGATCAGGCGTTGACCGAGGCCGATGTCAAGGCGCATTGCGTTGCAAACCTCACCAACTACAAGCGGCCACGCTTCATCGAATTCCGCAGCGAATTGCCGAAATCGAATGTCGGCAAAATCCTGCGCAAGGAATTGCGTAACTGACATAATTGGATGTCACTATTCCATGCCATTCGGAAAGCCGCCCGCCCTTCTCCGCGGGCGGCTTTTTTCGTTTTTACCGGTGCGCGAACTTGATTTACCCCTTACAAAGCGAATAGTTTCCGCGACCAACTCAGAGTGCCCCGCCCTCGCCAGATGGCCTGCGGCGTGAACCGCAAGGAGCCCCCATGAACGCCCTCGTCGAACAACTGAAGAGCACTGCAGCGGCCACCAAAGCCACGGATATCCGCGCGGCCTTTGCAGCCGACTCCCAACGTTTCTCCCGCTTCAGCACCGCGCTTGACGACCTGCTGATGGACTATTCCAAGACTGCGGTGAACGACGAGGTCTTCGCGCTTCTCGAAAAGCTCGCCAACGAAGGCGGTATTGCAGCCAAGCGCGACGAGATGTTTTCGGGCGTTGCCATCAATTTCACCGAAAATCGCGCCGTTCTGCACACCGCGCTGCGCAATCGCTCCAATACGCCGGTCTTCGTCGATGGCAAGGACGTAATGCTTGACGTCAACGGCGTGCTAGCGGCCATGGGCAAATTTGCCGACGGTATCCGCTCGGGCACGCTGAAAGGCGCGACCGGCAAGGCGATCACCGACGTCATCAATATCGGCATTGGCGGCTCCGATCTCGGCCCGGTCATGGCGACGCTGGCGCTTGCCCCCTTCCATGATGGCCCGCGCGCGCATTTCGTCTCCAACATCGACGGCGCCCATATCGCCGATATCCTGAAGCTCGTTGCGCCGGAAACGACGCTGTTCATCATCGCGTCCAAGACCTTCACCACCATCGAGACGATGACGAACGCCCAGACGGCGCGCAACTTCATCGCCAAGGCTCTTGGTGAAGCTGCTGTTCAGCATCACTTCGCCGCCGTTTCGACCGCGCTCGACAAGGTTGCCGCTTTCGGCATCGATAGCGAGCGCGTCTTCGGCTTCTGGGATTGGGTCGGCGGCCGCTACTCGATCTGGTCGGCCATCGGCCTGCCGCTGATGATTGCTGTCGGTCCGGAGAATTTCGGCAAATTCCTCGACGGCGCGCATGCGATGGACAACCATTTCCGCAAGGCGCCGCTCAAGGAAAACCTGCCGATGCTGCTGGGCCTCATCGGCTTCTATCATCGCAACGTGCTGGGTTACACGACCCGCGCCATCCTGCCCTATGACCAGCGCCTGTCGCGCTTCCCCGCCTATCTGCAGCAGCTCGATATGGAATCGAATGGCAAGGGCGTCACCATCGACGGCACGCCGGTCGAGGGCAATTCCGGCCCGGTCGTCTGGGGCGAGCCCGGCACCAACGGCCAGCACGCTTTTTACCAGTTGATCCACCAGGGCACGAGCATCATTCCGGCCGAATTCATGATCGCCGCCAATGCCTTCGAACCGGATCTGCGCCACCAGCACCAGTTGCTGGTGGCAAACTGTGTGGCACAGTCGGAAGCCCTGATGAAGGGCCGCACCTTCGCCGAAGCCAAGGCCCAGCTCACCGCCAAGGGCATGGACGATAAAAAGGCCGATTTCATCGCGCCGCACCGCGTATTCACCGGCAATCGCCCGTCGATCACCTTCGTCTACGACAAGCTGACCCCCTACGCACTCGGCCGCCTGATCGCGCTCTATGAACATCGCGTCTTCGTCGAAGGCGTGCTCTTCCGCATCAACTCCTTCGACCAGTGGGGCGTCGAGCTCGGCAAGGAACTGGCAACCGGCCTGCTGCCGGTCATCGAAGGCAAGGAAAGCGCTGCCGGCCACGATTCGTCGACGCAGGGCCTGGTGGCTGCGCTCGCAAGCCGGGCGAAGTAAGTCTCTTCGACCAAGAATAAAATGGCCCCGTCTGTTGCGTCAGGCGGGCCCTTTTACGTGAAGGTGCGGCAAACGCGAGGTTATCTCGCCCTTGGCGGGCGAGAAAGCAATTTCATTGGTTTAGGAATTGCGATACCGGAAGCTCTGCATCTTCAAAAGCTTCTCGCAATTTCTAAGCCATTGAAATTGCAAGGGTGGAGGTCCGCTTCTTGCACTGATCCGCTGGACATTGGTCACGTCCCTGCCTACCCCCGCCCTTGCAATTTCTAAGAATTAGACAAGGGGCAAGCCCTCGCCTAATCCTAAGAAATTGCTTTCCCGCCGCCAGGGGCGGGATAGGACCTCTTACAGCCCAATCTCATGCGCCCAGGGCGGGTTGGCACCTGCGCGGGACACCGTAACGGCCGCGGCCTTGGCGCCCAAGGCCAGCGCGTCGCGAAGCCCCTTCTCATCCAGAGATGCAACCTGCGCCTTGGTCAGCAGATTGTTCATCTTCAGCGATGCCAGGATGCCGGCGTCGAACGTGTCGCCCGCGCCGACGGTATCAACCACGGTCACGCGTTCGCTCGGCACCGTCACCTTCAATGACTTCGTATAGCCCGTCGCGCCCTCGGCGCCCTTGGTGACAACGACCAGCTTGGCGCCCTGGTTCAGCCAGTGAGCCGCAAGTTCGTCATGGTTGCCGGCGATGCCGAACCATTCAAGATCTTCATCGGAGAACTTCAGGATGTCGGACATGGCGGCCATGCGGCTGATGCGGCCCATATGCGCCGGCTTGTCCTTGATGAAGCCGGGGCGGATGTTCGGATCGAGCGAGATCACCCGGCTTTGATATTCGCGCTTCATCAGCGCTTCGTAGGTCGCACCGCAGGGATTCGGGATCAGGCTGATGGCACCGAAATGCAGGGCTTCGCAGTCATCTCCCAAAGCGGGGAGATCGGCCTCGGTGATCATGCGGCCGGCGGAACCTTCGTCGTAGAAGGCATAGGTCGCCTGGCCGTTGACGAGCTTGACGAAAGCGATCGTGCTCGGACGCGGAGCGATAGCGCAATAGCTGTAATCCACCTTGGCGGCCGCGAGCGTCTCGCGCAAGATATCGCCCATCATGTCGTCGGCAATGCCGGTGAAGAAACCGGTCGGAACGCCAAGACGGCCAAGCGCAATCGCGGTATTGAAGATCGCGCCGCCGGCATAGGGCGCAAAGGCCTTTTCACCCAGCGTCGTATCTCGCGGCAGCATGTCGATCAAAGCTTCGCCACAGCACAATATCATTCCGGCCTCCTCGATGGCATGTCTGTCAGTGTAGTCCGTAAATCGATTAGATAAATTTACGGCAAAAGCAAAGCATCACTTTGTTGCCAGTTCCGATACGCCGCCATTCCGGCCAGACCAGGCGAGCGGCGCGTTGAGAAAAGCTTCCACTTCCTCGAGCGTTTTGTCGTCGAACAGCTTTTGCGCCTTGGCGACGGCAAGCGCATCACGCCAGGTGGCGATATGGTGGAGCCGAACCTTCGCGTTGGCAAAGCGCTCCTCGGCTTCCGGGAAAATGCCGTAGTAAAACAGCGCCATACCGTGGTCGACGATGCCGCCGGCAGCACGGATGGCGTCGATGAACGTAAACATGCTGCCGCCCGCCGTTGTCAGATCCTCGATGACCAATACACGGGCCCCTTCCGGCATATGGCCCTCGATCTGTGCATTGCGGCCATGGCCCTTCGGCTGCTTGCGGACATAGATCATCGGCAGATCAAGACGCTCGGCGAGGAAGGCGGCGAAGGGAATGCCCGCCGTCTCGCCGCCGGCAACGCAATCGAACTGCTCGAAACCGGCGTCGCGCATGACGATGCTGGCGGCGAAATCCATCACTGTCGAACGAATGCGCGGGTAGGAAATCAGCTTACGGCAATCGATATAGACCGGGCTCGCCATGCCGGAAGCCAACTTATAAGGCTTCTCGGCGCTGAAATGCACCGCCTTGATCTCCCAAAGCATCTTCGCCACCAGTTCGGCCATGACGGCGCGATCGGAAAATGTCATCTGGGTGGTCATGCAGGCCTCCTTCGCTATTTAAGACATTCCTGCGGCAATAGCAGCAAGTGGCCGAGGTTTCCAGACGGATCGGTCCTCTGCGCGCCTCTTCCAGAGGCTATTGCATCGATTGCGGCGGCTTCTCCGAAACAGCACCGATATCAGCGGGCAGCATTGCCTTAAACAGGGCGATCGCCCTGTCGCCCTCCTCCTTCTCGAGCGAAATCGCATAGCGCACGGCGGCGGCGACCAATTGCATGGTCAGTCGCGCAATCCGAGCCAGCTCCTCGGAATCACGCGTCGGCCAGAGACGATGAAGGACGGCCAGAAAAGCCTGAGAATGCCATTCCATATCCTCGGCATCGATCTCCTGCAGAAGCTTGTCCGCCTGGGTCGCATGCCAGATATCCCGCATGACCGGCTCATCGCGGAACATCGCGTAGTAACCGTCGACGATGCTGCCAAGCGCGCCCTGAAGATCGTCAGTGCTTTGCACGCGCGCCAGTTCGATCTCCACACATTGCCGCCCCTGTTCGTTGAAGCGTTCGGCCAGGACACGGATAATGGCGGTCTTGTCGGGAAAATATTGATAGAGCGAACCGAAGGAGACTCCGGCCTTTTCGACGATCTCGCCCATACGCAATGCGTCGCTGCCGTTCTTTTCGATCAGCTCCATCGCAACCGATAAGATCCGCTCGACACGCTCGCGGCCGCGCTGCTGGCTGGGGATTCGGCGCGGTGTCCCCGCCTCTTCCTTGCTGCGCCTGCGTTTCACAATCGGTTCCTGCGTCATGCCACCACTCGCCCGTCGTTCTTGACAGACGATATAAGAGAGTTTATCACATTTCGCAAATGAGATAATTTATCACATTTTAAACGAGGGAGGCCCGATATGCAGATCTCGACGATCGCCGCCATCGGCGGATTGGGAAAAACCGGCGGCCGTGTCGTCCGACAGGTACTCGCCAGGCCGCCCAGGAATTTTTCCGACTATGCCCGTGGAACCGCCACAAGCGGCATCTGGAGTGTCCAATCATGACCTACCCGATCACGAACATCGCTCTCATCGCCGCCGCACTCGGCAGCGGCCTTCTCGCCGGCGTCTATTTTGCCTTCTCGACCTTCATTATGCAGGCCTTCGCCCGTCTTACCGTCGATCAGGGCGTCGCCGCCATGCAATCGATCAATACGACGATTGTGCGTTCACCCTTTATCGCACTGTTCCTGTTGACGGCTGCGCTCTCGGTGTTCATCGCCGTGATGGCAATGCTCTATTGGCGGGGCGGCACCAGCATCCTGATGATTGCCGGCGCGGCGCTCTACCTCGTCGCCAGCCTTCTTTCGACCATGGTCTTCAACGTCCCCTTGAATGACGCCCTGGATAAGGTCGATGGCCGCACGGCGGAAGCAGCTCAGCTATGGAGTACCTATCTCAGCGATTGGACGAAGTGGAACCATGTGCGTACGGTGGCGTCGCTGCTCGCCTCATGCGCCTTCGTCCGGGCTCTGTTTTAATTGATCGTCAGGACGCCGTACGAGAAACGTCCGGCGAGACGGCGTGCAGATAGACCGCAACCTCGACGCGGTTGCGGCCATTGCGCTTGGCAGCATAAAGCGCCTTGTCGGCGGTGCTGAGGACGCTGTCGAAACCGATACCCTCGGCGGTGCCGAGCGCGACACCGGCGCTGACCGTGCAAGCAAACGATTTGCCGTCGGCGATGATTTCACGGGCAGCAAAAGCGTCGCGGACCCGCTCAGCGATCTGCTCTGCCCGGCCCGACAAGGCATTGTCGAGGACCAGTGCAAATTCCTCACCACCAAGACGAGCGACCTTGTCGGAGGCCCGCAGTCCGGCCGACAATTCCTTGGCAAAAAGCTTAAGCACTATGTCGCCGGTGGCATGGCCATACTGATCGTTGACGGACTTGAAGCGATCGATGTCGAAGACGATTACGGCCATGGACGGGCCGAAAGAGCGGTGGCCATAGAGATCGAACAGAGCCCGCCGGTTGAGCAGACCGGTCAGCGGATCGGTGATGGCCTGCTGACGATGATGCGCCGCCTGACGCCATTGATGCAGCGCCAGCGACAGGGCGCCGATGCCAGTCATGCCGGCAATGCAGATGGCAAGGCTGACATCTTCGGCCCAATTGTCCGGCGCATGGCCGAGCACGAGCTTACCGTCCCAGATCAGGACGCCCGCACACAGCGCAAAGGAAATGGCGGTCAGCGTGTAAAGCGCTGCGATGCCATAGAGCGGCGTCAGCGCCTCATGACGGCTCAACCAATATTCGCGCGCCGTCAACAGCAGAAGCACCGCGACAACGATATTGTCGCCCATGAAAGCGAGGCCATCATAACCGGCGAGCATGGCCGGCACGGAAGCGGCAATGCCGGTCAAGCTTCCCAGCAAAGCGCGGGTCTTGGAAAACCGACGCGTGCGGAACTGATATCCCGCCGCCCAGATGATCGAAAAGCCAATAAAAAACAGCACGAAGGTGAGAATGGCGAGTATCGGTCGCGGCTTGTCGACATAGGCACCATAGGTGAAAATCCCGACAACGATCGGCACAAGGCCCGCAGAACAGCTCAGCAGGAATGTCTCAGGCCGGCGGGAAAACCAGCTTCCGCCCAGCGTCACCGCAAGACAGGACGCAGAAACGCCAAGGGCAAGCAGAAGAGAATTATAGTCGAGCTCCATGCTTTTCCTTCGACGGTTTCATTCCGCACCGTTGGGGATCGGCATAACGCTACCCCTCAAGGGGTATCATATTGGTTACGGGATCCGATAAAGATCATGTATTTCAATAAAATATGCCTTTGATATTACGAAAGCAGTCTCCAAACAAAAATATTTTTATCGGCACGCAGGATTATTTTTCTTAAGCCTCGACATCCCAGTGCAAGGGGAACATCGGATCAAACACGGTAATGGCGCCCGCTTCGGTTTTGATCTTGTCGGGAAAGGCCACCGATTCCGCGCGGCGGATCAGCGTAATGCGATCCTCGTTCGCCGCCAGCCCATACCAGGCGGGGCCGTTCAGTGAAGCGAAAGCCTCGAGTTTATCGAGCGCACCTTCCTGTTCGAACACATGGGCCAGGCAGCTCATGGTGTTGACCGATGTGTAGATGCCGGCGCAGCCGCAGGCGCATTCCTTCAGCGGATCGACATGCGGGGCGGAATCGGTGCCGAGGAAGAACCTGGCGTCGCCGCTCGTGGCGGCAGCGCGCAGCGCCAGGCGGTGGCTTTCGCGCTTGGCGACCGGCAGGCAGTAATAATGCGGCCTGATACCGCCGACGAGGATGGCGTTGCGGTTGATGATCAGGTGATGCGTGGTGATCGAGCCGGCGAGATTGGCCTTTGCCGACTTGATGTAGTCAATGCCGTCCGATGTCGTCACGTGCTCCATGGTGACTTTCAGTTCCGGCAGGCGCTGACGCAGCGGATCGAGTACGGTTTCGATGAAAACGGCCTCGCGGTCGAAAATGTCCACATCCGGCGACGTCACTTCGCCATGCACACAGAGCGGCAGGCCGATCTTGGCCATGCGCTCCAGCACCGGCATCGCCCTGTCCATATTCCGCACGCCGCCATGGGAATTGGTCGTCGCACCGGCGGGATAGAGTTTGACGGCGGTGATGAGGCCGCTTTTCTTGCCTTCCTCGACATCGTCGGGATCGGTGTGCTCGGTGAGATAAAGCGTCATCAGCGGCTGAAAGCGGTCGCCTGCCGGCAATGCCTTCAGGATGCGCTCACGATAGGCCGCCGCATCCGCGGTAGTGACGACCGGCGGCACCAGGTTCGGCATGATGATGGCGCGGGCGAAATGCCTGGAGGTATCCCCGATCACGCCTTCCAGCACGGCGCCGTCACGCAGATGCAGATGCCAATCGTCAGGGCGGCGGATGGTGAACTTTTGCATGAGCGCGAACCTCTGAATGGTTATCGCGCTTCGAATAGCACCATACGCCACCGCAAAACAATCGATGGCGACGTGTAAATGACAGTGTGGGCTCAGCCCTGTACGATATCGATGGTGAAATCAGCGGGACGGCGGTTCTCGAGGATCAGCCGGCCGTTCGGCAGGTCGTTGCCGTAGACCTTGGCACCCGCCGCCTCTTCGTCGAGGTTATAGCCCCGCCAACGCTCCCAGAGCCGCTCCTCCAAGACCTCCATCGGCGGCGCCAGCATGATCGAATAGTCGAACATGCCTTCCAGCTCCGCCCACTTGCCCTGATTGAAGAGCAGGTAGTTCCCCTCGATGACAATGAAGCGGTGATCGGGAGAGACGATGCGAGCCGACGCGATGGCGATCTCGCGCGAACGGTCGAAGACCGGCACCAGTACTTCCTGATCGGCTGCGCGCACAGCCTTGACGATATCGAGAAAGGCGCGGACGTCGAAGCTTTCGGGAACGCCCTTGCGCTTCAGCAGACCCTTTTCGATCAGCACGGCGTTATCCATGTGGAAGCCGTCCATCGGAAGGACCTCGGCGCTCTCGCCCTTGGCTATGAGCGCCTTGGCCACATTGTCCGCCAGCGTCGATTTGCCGGCGCCGGGCGGGCCGGCAATCGCGACGAGAAACCGTTTTACGCCGTTGGCGCGCCCGATAATCTCGTCGGCGATTCCCTCGAGCACGGAGCTCATGCGGCGACGGTTTCCGCCGGCGGCGCCTTGGCGCCGGTCATGAAGGCAACGGCATCCGACATCGAATATTCCTTCGGGTTGATCACGGTCAGACGACGCCCGAGGCGATGGATATGGATGCGATCTGCCACCTCGAAGACATGCGGCATATTGTGCGAGATCAACACGATCGGCAAGCCGCGGGCGCGGACGTCCAGAATAAGCTCCAGCACCTTGCGGCTTTCCTTGACACCAAGGGCGGCTGTCGGCTCATCCATGATGACGACCTTGGAACCGAAGGCGGCAGCACGCGCCACCGCCACGCCCTGGCGCTGGCCGCCCGAGAGCGTTTCCACCGCCTGGTTGATGTTCTGGATCGTCATCAGGCCAAGTTCGCTGAGCTTGTCGCGGGCGCGCTTTTCCATCGCCGGACGATCGAGCATGCGGAACAAGGAGCCGAGGATACCGGGCTTCCGGATTTCGCGACCAAGGAACATATTGTCGGCGATCGAGAGCGCCGGCGACAATGCCAGGTTCTGATAGACGGTCTCGATGCCGGCCTCGCGCGCTTCCATCGGCGATCGGAAGTGGACGGGTTTCCCCTCCAGCTTGATCTCGCCTTCGTCGGGCGTGGTCGCGCCGGAGATCGCCTTGATCAGCGAGGATTTGCCGGCGCCGTTATCGCCGATGACAGCAAGGATTTCGCCGGGATAGAGGTCGAAATCGGCATTGTCGAGGGCGGTCACGCGTCCGTAACGCTTGACGAGACCGCGGGCTGTGAGAAGAGGTTCGCCAGTCGTGGTCATGCCGACACCTTTCTGATCCATTGATCGATCGCGACGGCGCCGATGATCAGCACGCCAGTCAAAAGAACCTTCCACTGCGGGTCGGCTCCGAGCATGTTGAGGCCCATGGACACTACGCCGACGATCATTGCGCCGAACAGCGTGCCGAGGATCGAACCGCGGCCACCGAAGAGCGAGATGCCGCCGATCACGGTCGCGGTAATCGCCTGAAGATTGAAATCCGTCACGGCCGAGGATGGCGAGATCGAACCGTTGCGGCCGATCGAAACCCAGGCGGCGAATGCCGCGATCAGTCCCGAAACGCCGTAGACGGCGAGCAGCACCTTCTTGGTCTGGATACCCGACAATTTTGCCGCTTCCGGATCATCGCCGACAGCATAGACATGCCGGCCCCAAGCCGTGTGATTGAGAACGTACCAAAGGCCAACCACCAGCAGCACCATGGCGATGACGCCGAGCGTCAGCACCGCGCCGCCAAGCCGGAAGCTGATCGCGAAGAGATGCAAGAGCGGCGCCTGTTCGTCGACATCGGTGTCGCGAATGGTCTCGTTGGCGGAATAGATGAAATTCGTCGCCATGACGATATTCCAGGTGCCAAGCGTCACGATGAACGGCGGCAGCTTCATGGTGGCGACGAGGAAACCATTGAGCAATCCGCAGACGCCGCCCACAAGCATGCCGGCAAGAATGGCAATGGGCGTCGGCATGCCGTAGGTTATGGCGCAATTGCCCATGACGACAGCGGAAATGACCATGATCACGCCGATCGAAAGATCGATGCCGGCGGTCAGAATGACCAGCGTCTGCGCTGCGCCGAGAATGCCGACAATGGCGATCTGCTGCAGAACGAGGGTCAGCGTATAGGCGGAGAAGAACCGACCGCCGATGGCAATGCCGAAGATGATGATTGCCACCACCAAGACGATCAACGGCACCGCGGCCGGAGTCGAATGCAAGAAATGCTGTGTGCGTTTGAGAAGAGTGACATCCTGGTGCTCAAACGAGGCGACGTTCTTGTCGCTGCCATCGAGAACACGCTCGAATTCCTGTGCTCCGGTCATTGTTTTCCTCCGCAACCGCGCCGAACTACGCGGAAACCGCCGGGGTTGAAACCGGCCGGGGCTCAAACCCGGCCGGCATGGTATCGCGACGGCATAATCCTAAGCCGAAGAACCGCATCAACAAGACGTGTGAAACGGCTCTTCGAACAAGATCACGCCAAACCTAGGATTGGGCTTAGCCCCAGCACTTCGCAGTACCTTCCTTGGTATCGATCGACTTCAAGCCAGAAACCGGCTTGTCCGTCACCAGCGAAACGCCGGTGTCGAAGAAGGACTTGCCTTCGGTCGGCTTCGGCTTTTCACCGGTGTCGGCGAACTTCTTGATCGCTTCGACGCCGAGAGCAGCCATCATCAGCGGATACTGCTGCGAGGTCGCGCCGATGACGCCATCCTTGACCGACTTGACGCCCGGGCAACCGCCGTCAACCGATACGATCAGGACCTGCTTTTCCAGACCGACTGCCTTCAGGGCCTGATAGGCGCCGATAGCGGCCGGTTCGTTGATCGTGTGGATGACGTTGATGCTGGAGTCCTTCTGGAGAAGGTTTTCCATGGCCTTGCGGCCGCCTTCTTCGTTGCCGTTGGTGACGTCATGACCGACGATGCGCGGATCGGTCTCGTCGCCGATCTTGTTCGGATCCTTCGGGTCGATGCCGAAGCCGATCATGAAGCCCTGGTCACGCAGGACGTCGACGGTCGGCTGCGACGGCGTCAGGTCGAGGAAGCCGATCTTGGCGCTCTTGGCCTTGTCGCCGAGGGTCTTGTTGGCCCATTCACCGATCAGCTTGCCGGCGAGAAGATTGTCGGTGGCGAAAGTCGCGTCGGCAGCGTTAGCCGGATCCAGCGGGGTGTCGAGCGCAATGACCAGGAGGCCTGCATCACGCGCCTTCTTGATCGTCGGAACGATGCCCTTGGTGTCGGAAGCGGCGATCAGAATACCCTTGGCGCCTTCGGCGATGCAGCTTTCGACCGCAGCCACCTGGCTTTCGCTGTCGCCGTCGATCTTGCCGGCATAGGACTTCAGCGTCACGCCGAGTTCCTTGGCCTTAGCGGTAGCACCTTCCTTCATCTTGACGAAGAAGGGGTTCGTGTCCGTTTTGGTGATCAGGCAGGCGGAAACGTTGGCAGCATTGGCCGGCGCGGCAAAGACGACACCGATCGCCAGAGCGGCGAGTGCTGCGGAAACAACAGATTTCTTCATTCAATCCTCCCAAAATTTGAATAGACCGGAACCTTCCGGCGGTCTCGGCTCGCAGTGAGACCGGATCTAAGACGTGTCATGTCTGCTTGGATTTCTTCCAGATCGGCCGCCTCCAAGGCCATGCTCACGTCCTCCAACGCCCGTATCTGATCCTAAAGATTTCCTTCTGTCAATAAATAAATCGGATTGAATTATTAATCGGATGTGGCATGTTGCTGAATAATACGGCATGGCCATGATGGAAGGAGCGGGCCAATGTCTCCCTTACAAGACCCGGCAGATACGCCATCATCACCCATGATTCTCGACCCCAGCGGGGGTGCGAATCAGGTGCGCGTCCGCGCGCATAATGAACGGCTGGTGCTGTCGCTTGTGCGCCGTCACGGCGCGCTGTCGAAGGCGGAAATTGCGAGGCGCAGCGGACTGTCGGCACAGACGGTCTCCGTCATCATGCGTGCCCTGGAGAAAGAGGGGCTGCTGTCGCGCGGCGAGCCCGTGCGCGGACGCGTGGGGCAGCCTTCCATTCCGATGCGGCTCAATCCGGATGCGGTGCTCTCCTTCGGAGTCAAGATCGGCCGGCGAAGCGCCGATCTCGTGCTGATGGATTTCGTCGGGCACATTCGGATGCAACTCCACCAAATCTATCCCTACCCGCTGCCGCAGGACATCATGTCCTTCGTCACATCAGGCATTCAGGAACTCGAAGCACGCCTCAGCAGTGAAGAACGCCGCCGGCTTGCCGGGGTCGGCATCGCCGCCCCTTTCGAACTCTGGAACTGGGCGGAAGAAGTCGGTGCGCCCGATGGAGCGATGGAGGCCTGGCGCGGTTTCGACCTGCAGGCGGAGATCGCCGCTCGTGTGCCCTATCTCGTCTATCTGCAGAACGATGCCACCAGCGCCTGCGGGGCCGAACTCGTCTTCGGCGTCGGTCCGCGCTATCCGGATTTCGTCTATCTCTTCATCGGCTCCTTCCTCGGCGGCGGCATCGTTTTGAACTCCTCGATCTTCGTGGGGCGAACCGGAACGGCAGGCGCGCTTGGCCCGTTGCCCGTACGCGGACGCAACGGCGAAACCCGGCAGTTGCTCGACATCGCTTCGATCTATGTTCTGGAAAATTACTTGCGGCAGGCCGGCTTCGATCCTCGGCCGCTCTGGTATTCCGCCGATAACTGGATCGATTTCGGCGAGCCGTTGGAAACCTGGATCCAGGATACGGCAAAGGCACTGGCGCAGGCGATCGTCGCCGCCGCCTCCATCATCGATTTCAGCGCCGCCATCATCGATGGAGGCTTCCCCGACTGGGTGCGCGAACGCGTCGTGCGCGCCACCATCAAAGCGGCTTCGGATCTCGACCTGCAGGGCGTCGTCCTGCCCGAGATCATCGAAGGCGCGGTCGGTCCGCAGGCACGTGCCATCGGCGGCGCCAGCCTGCCGATCTTCGCGCGCTACCTCATAGACCAGAACATACTTTTCAAGGAGATAGACCATGCTGAAGGGCATTGACCCGCTGTTGAGCCCCGACCTCTTGGCGACGCTGCGCGCCATGGGACACGGCGATGAAATCGCCCTCGTCGACGGCAATTATCCGGGTCTCGAACATGCCCGCCGCCTCATCCGTCTCGATGGCCATGGCGTCGTCCGGGTGCTCGATGCGGTGCTGAGCGTATTGCCGATCGACGATTTCGTGCCGCAGGCGATTTTCCGCGCGACGGTCAAGCAGGACCGCGATGCCCTCGATCCCGTGCATGCGGAAATGGTTGACGTTTGCGCACGACATGTCCCCGACATCAAGGTCGTGCCGCTGCTGCCGGCGGAATTCTACGAGCGGGTGAAGCAGGCGCATGCGCTGGTGCAGACAAGCGAGCCGCGGCTTTATGGAAATATCATTCTGCGTAAGGGTGTGATTTATCCGAAGGGATAACGAGGGCGCATGCCAAGAAAGCCCCTCATCCGGCCTTCGGCCATCTTCTCCCCGCAGGCGGGGCCAAGGGGATGGGCGCACCCACGGCCTTCTTACCAGCCAATCACCTGGACGAGAGCGAGAGGTCGTCCCCTCTCCCCGTCAAAAACGGGGAGAGGGCTAGGGTGAGGGGCTAAACTCTCCATGCGACCTATCGAAACGGCCTCTCCACTTACCCCTCAAATATCCCCCGCCGAAGGTCCCCAGACGTCCGTCATGGCGAAACCTTCCGCCATGGGATCGAAGGGATCCAGCGCCACCTGGCTCAGGCCGAAGGTGAAGCCGCGGCCGGTGATGGTGGGGATGATGGCGGGCTTGCCGGCAACTTCTGTCACGGCCTGCAGGCCGACCTCGAATTCCGAGCCGATGATCGAGCGGGATTTGAAGACATCGCCGACCTTGGCCTTGCCTCTGGCATGCAGCGTGGCGAGGTTGGCGGAATTGCCGGTGCCGCAGGGCGAGCGGTCGGCCCTGCCCGGCCACATGGTCGTGCAGGTGCGGATGGCGCCATCGGGGTCGATATCCCGGAACATCACGTAGGCGACGCCGGAGATGGCCGGAATTTCCGGATGCACGACCGGGATCGTACGGTTGATCAAATCCTTCAGGATCATGCCGGCCTGGACGAGCGCTGCGGCATTGCCCTTCTCGATCGTCAGATTGATCTGGCTGACATCGACGAGCGCATAGAAGATGCCGCCATAACAGAGATCGAGCTTGATCCTGCCCCAATGCGGCGTGTCGATCTGCACATCCAACTCGTGCACGAAGGACGGAACCATGGTGAGCCGCACCTTCTCGCAGCGACCGTCGCGGCAGGTGGCGGTCGCCCGCACTAGGCCGGCGGCGGTGTCGAGCGTCACCACTGTTTCCGGCTCCTTCATCTCGACGATCCCGGATTCGAGCAGCGCCGTCGTCATGCAGATGGAATTGGAGCCGGAGCTCGCATGCGCCTGATCCGGCTGCAGGACGACGAAGCCGGCATCGGCATCGGGATGCTTGGCCGGCAGCAGCAGGTTGACGGAACCGATCGGCGCGCCGCGCGGCTCCAGCACTAGGAAGCGGCGCAGCTCCTGCCCCTTCGGATCTGTGTTCAGCCATTGCAGTTGCTCGGCGATGGTATTGCCAGGAATCTTCGGCACGCCGCCGATCGCGACCTTGCCGATTTCACCTTCGCAATGAACGTCCAGCAACTGAATCGTGCGCTTCCATCTCATGTCGACAACTCCAATCAGACGTGACGGGTGATACCGCCATCAACGCGAATATTCTGGCCGGTGATGTAGCCGGCGCCATCGGAGAGCAGGAAGGCCGCGGTCTTGGCGATCTCGCTCATCAGGCCGATACGCTTCATCGGCACCTTGTCGGCGGTTTCCGGCTTGTGATTCAAACTGTCGATATAGCCGGGCAGGATGCAGTTCATGCGGATATTGTTGGCCGCATACCGGTCCGAATAGAGCTTGGTGAAGGCGCCGGCAGCAGCGCGGTAGGTGCAGGAAACCGGGAAGACCAGCGACGGCTCGTAGGCGGCAAAAGTGGTGATATTGACGAAAGCGCCCTTGCCCTGCTTCAGCATGACCGGCGTCACCAGCCTTGCCATGCGCACCAGCGACAGGATCATCATGTCGGAGCCGAGCGTCCAGCTCTCGTCAGAAATATCCAGCAGATCGCCCTTCGGTGGGTGGCCGGTATGATTGACCACGGCGTCGATGCGGCCGTAACTCTTCATCGTCAGGTCGAAGATCGCCTGGATATCCTCGGCTTTTTCCGCGACACCGCGCGAGGCAACACCGCCGAGTTCAGCGGCCAGCTTTTCGCAGCTTTCCGAAGGCGACATCAATGCCAGGCGATAGCCGCTGGCCGAGAGTTCGCGAGCGATCGCCTCGCCCATGCCGCGGCCGCCGCCGGTGATCAGTGCAACGGGCTTTTCGGTTTCGGACATGTATTCCTCCTAGTAGCGATTGATGCGGAACGGGGTCATATCGACCTCGGGCGTGACGCCGGTCATCATATCGGCCATCAACCTTGCTGTCGTCGCCGAAAAGGTCAGTCCCAGATGGCCATGGCCAGTGGCGTACCAGACGCCCGGAATGCGTGAAGAGGGCGAGATGATCGGGAGCGTGTCGGGCAGCGCCGGGCGGTGGCCCATCCAGTCCTTGGCGTCCTCCACCTGCAGGCCTGGCAGTGCCCGCTGAGCGTGACGGACGAGGATGCGCGGACGACGAAAATCCGGAGGCGCATCGAGACCCGCCAATTCGACATTGCCGCCGACGCGAATGCCGCCGGCCGTCGGGGTGACCATGAAGGCACGATGCGGCCAGATGATCGAATAGCGCATGGCAATGCCGGGCTTCATGATCTGCGTGTGATAGCCGCGCTCAGTCTCGAGCGGGATCGGCTCGCCGAGTGCAGAGGCGATGAAGCGCGTCGGGACGCCGGCGGCGAGCACGACATCATTGACCTCCAGCCGCCTTTCGTCTTCGAGAAGCACCGCCATGGCGCCATTTGCCTGACGCTCCACGGTTCGGATCGCGCCGGAGGTGAAGGTGGCGCCGAGAGCCTTTGCCGCATCCACCAGCTTGAGCACGAGCTGATAGGGGTCGCGGATCGACTTGTTGTCCGGCATCAGCACGGCCTTGGCAATTTTCGGCGAGAGCGCCGGCTCGTAATCGCGGATTTCCGCGCCGGAAAGAACCTTGTGCTCGAAACCATAGCGCCGCATCAGCTCGATGTGGCCGCGATCGCCGGTAAACTCCGACTCGGTCTCGTAGATGGCCAGGCAGCCCTCTTCCGTCATCAGATCCGGAGCGCCGATGGTGTCGAGCATCGTTCTGAAGTCACCGAGTGCGCGACGGGACAGGCCCATGCCGGCATCTTCGATCTCTTTCAACCGGGAGGGTCGACCGGCGGCGACGAAGCGCAGGAACCAGGGCAGCATTTTCGGCGCATAGGAAGGCCTGAGCCAAACCGGACCTTCCGGGTCCAGCAGCCAGCCGGGAATCTTGCGCCAGGTGGACGGGCCGGAACTGGCGGCAAAATCGAGCGCAATGCTCGCCATATTGCCGAAGGAAGCGCCCTTGCCCGGCTCATCCTTGTCCACAAACGTCACCTGCCGTCCACGCCGCTGCAATTCGAAGGCAATCGCCGCACCGACAATACCGGCGCCGACAACGATGACCGTCCGCTTATTTTCGTCCATTCCTGAAATCCATCCGCAGAGCGCGCGCCCGATTTGATGCGATTCTGTGATATATCAGATCAGGAGATGTGGCTATGCGGTTTTTGCGAGAGAGCGGAATGCCAAGCGCAAATCCTTCGTCGCGGTGGAGCGAGAATAGCTATTGACCGATCGCCGTGCCGACGCTGCTGCCGGTCGTCTCGACGCTGTCACCGACGGAGCCGACGGTATTGCTAGCGGATGCGCCAAGGCGGCGGACCTGCTCGCCGTAATTCTGGCGGGTGCGCGGATCGAAGATGGCGATCGGCGCACTGACGGCGACACTGGCAGCGCTGCCGACCGTCTGCGCGGCGCCGATGGCGACGGCACCGACCGCTTCGCCGATGCCGACATCGGAATCGGTGATGGTCTGCCCCTCGATCAGCCGGTCGCCGATCAGCTTGACCACCTCAGGGCTCTCGGCGAATTTGCCGTGGTTCAGCCGATCGCCGGTCTTGAGCTTGGTGAGATCGAGCACGGTGATGCCCTGTTTTTCGAGCGCGCTGCGGTAGGGCTCGGCGCCCGGGTCGATCTGGCCGAGGCGGTCGACATTGCCGGAGATGCGGCGCGACAGCGATAGCGCCCGGTCGTCGCGTGAGACGAACAGGGTGAAATGCGGCTTGTCCTTGCCGAGCGCTGCAAATTGCTGGCCGAAGACATCGACGTCAAGATCGGGAGACGCAAGAATGACGTTCTTGATCTTCGGCGCGACACGGCCATCGCGGATCGCCATCTGCCTCAAGGCCTCGACGGCGAGCCAGGTGCCCATGGAGTGAGCCATGACGGTGATATCGCCGACGGAAGGATTGGAGGAAGCGCGGCGCAGCAGCTCTTCCAGCGCATCGCGGGAATAGTTGGCGCTTTCCTTGTCGTAGGCATAGTCGAAAATGCTGGCGCGCGACGGCCAGGTGAAAACGACCGGCGCGACATCGGCATGGGAATCATGGACGATCTGCGCAAAGCGATAGACCGAATCCTCATAGCGATTGTTGAAGCCGTGCACGAAAATCAGCACGCGCTTGTTCTTCGGCAGATGCGTACGCAGCCACGCCTGATTGTCGGCTACACCCGTCATCGACTGGACGGAGGTGGTGACGAAATTCTTCATGGGATCGCCGGGCAGCCGGCTCGGCCACTGCACCTGACCAGCCTTGCGATTGGCCTCCGGCGGGATCGAGACGCTGACAGCATCTACCTTCAAACCGGGGCCGCGCTCTCCGGAAAACAGGATCGCCGGGTCCTTGTCCGGCAGGCGAGTGGTGGCGACCAGCAGATCGACCTTGGAGGTGCCCGGGACACTGTCGACGACCGGCTGCATGACGCCGATCGGACGGCCGCCGCAGGCGGTGAGCGACAGAGCAGCAGTAACGGCGATAGCCCGGAAGAAGGCCTTCCCGCATCGGCCAGCATCTTCCATGCGCTGCATCGCGCCAACCCTCTTCATCGCAATTCCAATGTCGCCGCCAACATACCCATGGAGGGTCACCGTGCAAGCGACGTTCGCTGTCTTCGCAACGTGATGTGGTGCTAATTCATGGGAGCGAGGCAAAGGCGCAACGGTGGGTTGGAAGAAACGACCACAATCAAGACCGACAGGAATCTTAGAGAACAGGGGGAAATAAAAAGAGCCCGACGCGGGAGGAGGATGCATCGGGCTCTTGATCCGGATTGGCAACTGGGAGGAGGAGGAGTGTTGCCAATCTATGAAGGAGCGCTGGGAGGAGGAGTGCGCTGCCTTCGAGGGATTAGATATAACCGCCGGGCAGGCATTAACAGACTGGCTTTCGCAATGCAGCAATGCACTGAGCGCAAGGCTTTTATCGCATTTACTTGAAATACCGCATATCACTGGCAATTGGAGCATTTCCATCGCCTATTTTACAGTCGCAAATGACGAATGAATGAGATTTACATAGTCGTGATCCGTCATTTTTGCCCGTGCGCCTAACGAGCCCGAGAAGCATCATCGCCGATGAAATAGCGCAGGAGACCGCTGCCATCCGCTACCGATTCGCAAATAAGGACAGGCCGCAGACGTAAAAGAGCGGCCGCTTCGCCAGCGACCGCCCTCATATTCACTCAAGACGACCATTAAGCAGCCGCAAACGCCTTCTTGCCCTCGGCATCCAGCGCCGAGAACTCGTCATCGGACAGCGTGATGTTCACTGCCGCCGTGTTCTCTTCGAGATGCTTGACTTTGCCGGTGCCGGGGATCGGCAGCATGACGGGGCTGCGTTTCAGGACCCAGGCAAGCGCGATCTGGCTCGGAGCGGCGCCATGTTTCTTGGCGATGATGTCGAGCAGCGAGCCCTCCTTGGCGAGGTCGCCGGCAGCAAGCGGATACCAAGGGATGAAGCCGATATTGTGCTTGGCGCAATAATCGAGAACGTCCTCGCTGGTACGGTCGACAAGGTTATAGCGGTTCTGGACCGTCGCCACCTTGAAATGCTTCGAGGCGGCTTCGATGTCGGCGACCGATACTTCGCTGAGGCCTGCGTGGCGGATCATCTTGGCATCGAGCAGCGATTTGACGGCACCGAACTGTTCGGCGGCAGGCACTTTGGGATCAATGCGGTGAAGCTGCCAGAGATCTATCTGCTCGACACCGAGATTGCGCAGGCTCTTATGCGCCTGCTGGATCAGATACTCCGGGCGGCCCAGAGGAATCCACTGGTCGGGACCGGTGCGGGTCAGACCTCCCTTGGTGGCGACGACAAGTTTGTCGCCATAGGGGTGCAGCGCCTCCTTGATCAGACGTTCGGAAACATCGGGGCCATAGGAATCGGCCGTGTCGATGAAATTGATACCAAGCTCCGGCAGGCGCTTGAGGGTGCGGACGGATTCGGCGTGATCCACAGGCTCGCCCCAGATGCCGGAACCGGTGATGCGCATGGCACCGAAACCGAGGCGATTGACGGTGAGGTCGCCGCCGATCTTGAATTGACCGGACTTGGCTGCGTTTAGATCTGACATGGTTTTCGTCCCTATAGTCTGGTTGACGTTATTCGAAATCCGTGGAAGCCGAGACCTGTTCCCAGGCGTCGAACTCGGTCTTGAGCAAGCCGAGCTTTTCGCGAACGAGACTGATGGCGTCGCGACCTAAGAGTAGATGGGTCGGTGGGTTTTCCGAGGCAATGAGCTGCAACATAACTTGTGCCGCCTTCTTCGGATCGCCGGGCTGTTTGCCGCTGCGTTCGAGGCGGCGCTGGCGCAACGGTTCGAAGACCTCGTCATAATCGGGGATCGAGCGCTCGGCCCGCACCATCGAGCGGCCGGCCCAATCGGTGCGGAAGCCGCCCGGCTCGATAGCGGTCACATGGATGCCGAAGCTCTTGACCTCTTTCCCGAGGCTTTCGGAAATCCCCTCCAGCGCGAATTTGCTGCCGTGATAGAAGGAAATGCCCGGCAGAGTGATGATACCGCCCATCGAGGTGATGTTGAGAATGTGGCCGGCTCGGCGCTTGCGCATATAGGGCAGCACCGCCTGGATCACGGCGACGGGGCCGAAGACATTGACCTCGAACTGGCGGCGCAGCTCTTCGATCGTCGATTCCTCGACCAATCCTTCATGCCCATAGCCGGCATTGTTGACGAGAACGTCGATCGCGCCGATCTCGTTCTCGACCTCGGCGATAACAGGCGCGATGGCGGCTGTGTCGGTGACGTCGAGCAGCTTGGCGAAGGCGAAGCCTGGCTTCAGCGCTTCGAATGCGGCGCGGCCGGCTTCCTTGCGCAGCGTGCCGACGACCTTATGACCGGCAGCAAGGGCGGCCTCGGCGAGTGCCCGGCCGAAGCCCGTGGAAACGCCGGTGATGAAAAGTACCTTGGTATCGGATTTTATCGCAGACATAGCGATGTCTCCTTGTTGGATGAAGGCAAGATAGGCCGAGGCGACATTTTCGATAATCTCATCAATCGAAGATGACCTTTTTAGAAAAACTGATTAATCTCGGACAAAATCAAAGTCGTTCGGAGAGCGCTGATGCGTCAGGACGTGTTGGACGGACTGGTGACCTTCGTCATCGTCGCGGAGGAAAAGAGCTTTTCGGCCGCGGCCGTGCGGCTCGGCGTGTCGCCCTCGGCCGTCAGCCAGTCGATCAGCAAACTGGAAGGCCGGATGCGGCTCGCGCTCTTCAACCGCACCACGCGCAGCGTCAGCTTGACCGAGGCCGGGCTACGCTATCTCGAACGTGTCGTACCCGCCGTGCATGATCTAACGGCGGCCGCCCAGGAGCTTGGCGAGTCGGTCGACAGGCCCGCCGGACTGCTACGCATCAACGTGGCGCGCGCCGGCTATATGATCGCGCTTCAACCGATCCTGCGCGATTTCCTCGACGCCTATCCGGAAATCGAGCTGGAGGTGCGCATCGAGGGCTCCTTGGTCGATATTGTCGGCCAGGGCTTCGATGCCGGCATCCGCTTTGGCGATCTGGTGCAGCGCGACATGGTGGCGGTGAAGATCGGGCCGCCGATATCAGCTCATATCATTGCCGCGCCCAGCTATCTCGGCCGGTACGGCATGCCGAAACATCCGCACGATCTGCTCAACCACAATTGCATCGGCTTTCGTCATTCCTCCAGCGGGCAGGTCGAGCGCTGGGAATTCGAGAAGAACGGCGAGAAGACCGAACTTGCCGTCAACGGCCGGCTGATCCTCAACGATTCCGCGGCGCTGACGCAGGCAGCATTGGACGGCATCGGCATTGCCTACATGATCAACGGCTATATCGACCGGTTTCTCGACGACGGGCGGCTAGTGCGCATCCTGTCCGACTGGAGCCCGGCGCTGGCCGGCCTGACGCTGTACTATGCTGACCGCCGTCGCGTGCCGGCAAAGCTTCGGGCGTTGATCGATTTCCTGCGCCATCGACGGCAGGTCGAACCACCGCAAACGGCAGGCGCCTTGACCTGAAATCAGCTCTTCGGATTGCGTTGCCGCAACAGCGTTCCGAGATCGGCGAGCGCGGTCCAGAGCTCTTCGAAGACGCGGTGGGTGAAATCCTGCAGCGACATTTCCTGCGGGCCTTCGTTCCAGCGCTTGCCACCGATACGCAGCGTGCTGACGACGATCGCCGATAGCAGGCGCAATTGGAAATGCTCCTCTTCGTCTCCGCCGGAGCGGGCGAAGAGTGCGTCCGTCAGTTTCTCTTCGAGCTTGGCATATTTCAACTGGTCGCGGGCGCAAAGCGCCGGCGTGTCGCGGATCAGGACGGCGATGGCGAGACGCTGCGGGTCCGAGGAGGCGGCGAGCAGCGCCGACCTTAGAGCACCCTCAATGACCTCGACGACCGACGCATCCTTCGGCTGCGCGGCAACGGCATCGGCGAGTTCGTCGGAAAAGCTGTCCTGCCAGGCGAAGACCACCTCTTCCTTGCTTGGAAAATAATCAAAGAAGCTGCGTTTGGAGACATCGGCGGCCTCGGTAATGTCCTCGATCGTCGTGCCGTCGAAGCCGCGTGCGAGAAAGAGCGACAGCGCCGCCGCCTCGATGCGCTCGCGCGTCTGGCGGCGCTTGCGTTCGCGCCGGCCTTCCTTCACCTCGCCGTCGATCTCTTTCGCATCCGCCATGAACTGCCCCTGCTATGCACCCGCTTCCGGCCGCCCCATATCGGCTTCGGCAGTGTAGGCTGCGATCCCGGCACCCTCTTCCCTGCTGTGATATCTGGAGCGATCGATCGAGATCTCCAGCGGTTTTCTGCGCGAGATTCGGTAGACGCCGGCCGGCGGAATGTTGCGCACCGTGCCGCCGATGCGCTCCGCTTTCAGGCCGAGACGATCGAGGATCGAACGCGACACCGGGCAGCGCGGGCCGTAAGTGAACTGGTAGAAAGAGCCGCCGGACCTCATCGTCGCAAAGGCGCCGCCGACGATCGCGGCGATCTTATCGGGAGACATGGAGAGCAAAGGCAGGCCGCTGACGACGGCGCCGAAGGGCGCATCGGCAAACAGGCCGCATTGGGTAAGCTGCGCCGCATCCATCTGCACCACGCGCGCCTCGGGAAAGCGGCCACGCAATCGAGCGGCAAACTCTTCGCCGAATTCGATCAGCGTCAAGTCGCTCTCCGGAACGCCGCGCCCCATCAGCGCGCGGGTGAAAACGCCGGTGCCGGGGCCAAGTTCGAGGATCGGGCCGTCGAGCGCCTCGATCTCCTGCGTCATCAGACGGGCCAATCGCTCACCGGACGGCGCAATCGCTGAGACACGCATGGGATTGCTGACCCAGGAGCGGAAGAACTGCACGAATTCGGCGCATGTCGTCTTTGTCGTCATCCCAGGAATCCAATCTTTAGCAGAAATATCGAATACGACGCGATCAAGGTCCGAGCAGCGTGGCAATTCGAAGGCACCACAGGCAATTGCGCGGCCAATGTTGCCGATACGCAAATCATAATTGCGATCTCTAGGCAATGCATTTTTTAAACAGTTGTATTTTTGCGTTTAGCGCAATAATTAATCGAATACAAATTTGCAAATCTTCCCAGGAGATCGTCATGCCGAATTGGACCGTGAAAGACATTCCCCCGCAGACCGGCCGCATCGCCGTCGTCACCGGCGCCACCAGCGGCATCGGCTATGAAACCGCCCAAGCCCTGGCGGGTGCCGGCGCCAAGGTCATCATAGCCTCGCGCAACGAACGCAAGGGCGCTGAGGTACTCGCTAAGATTCGCGCCAAGACGCCCGGCGCCGACGTCGCCTTCGAGCCGCTCGATCTCGCCAGCCTCGATTCCGTTGCCCGCACCGCCAAGCGCATCACCGCTTCCGTGCCGCGGATCGACCTTCTCATCAACAATGCCGGCGTCATGGCCATTCCGGACAGACATGAAACCGAGGATGGCTTCGAGATGCAGATGGGGGCGAATTATATCGGCCATTTTGCCTTGAACATGCGGCTGCTGCCGAAAGTCTTGGCCGCCGCGAACCCACGCGTCGTTACCGTCAGCAGCCTGGCGCATCGCAGCGGCAAGATCAATTTCGACGATCTGC
This sequence comes from Martinezella paranaensis, assembly GCF_014200235.1. NCBI lineage: Bacteria > Pseudomonadati > Pseudomonadota > Alphaproteobacteria > Hyphomicrobiales > Rhizobiaceae > Martinezella > Martinezella paranaensis. Next base: position 119,938 of record NZ_JACHBI010000007.1, read on the forward strand.
AATCGAAGAAAAGCTACAGCTCCTGGGGCGCCTATTGCCAATCGAAGCTGGCGACCTTGATGTTCGGCCTTGAACTCGACCGGATCGCCCGCGCTGAAGGCTGGAACTTGATGAGCATGGCCGCCCATCCCGGCTACGCCGTTACCGGCCTGCAAAGCGCTGGTCCGCGCATGGGCCGCAACAGGCCGGGCTTTCTTGAACGGTTCAGCACATTGATAGCACCAGTCATGGCGCAGTCGGCAACGGCGGGCGCCTTGCCGACGCTTCTCGCCGCTACGTCTTCGGAAGCAGAAGGAGGCGTCATGTACGGTCCGAATGGCTTCTATGAATTGAAGGGACCGCCCGTCCGCGCCAAGATCGTGCCGTATGCACAGAACAAAGCCGTCTGGCGCCGGCTTTGGGAGGTGTCGGAGCAACTGACCGGCCTGAGAATGCCGCTGCCCGTTATGGCGTGACCGCGCCCTCCCCGCCCAGGCAGAGAGAGGGTTTGCACGCTAAAATCACGGCCCGAGGCCTTGCCGCAGGGATTCGCCGCTTGTGCAAGTCGGAAGCGTGGGCTATGCAGATAGATAGGAAGCCTATCTATCTTTATGGATCGCCATGCACGACACCGGAGATCTTCAGGAACTTGAAGAGGCCATGGCGCTTGCCGAAGCATTGCGCCCCGCCCTGCATCGCCTTTATCGACAGTTGCGACGTGAAAACGATGAGCCCGGCATCTCGCCGCTGCAGGCGCTTCTTCTCGTCGCCATTCTCCAGCAGCCGGGCATTGGGGTTGCGGAGCTGGCGCGGCTGGAGAACCTGCGTGGCCCGACCATATCGGGGCACATCAAGGCAATGGAACGTGAAGGCCTCGTCACCCGCTCCGCTCCCGACCCAGAAGACCGGCGACGCAGTGGTCTGATCGCCACCGACAAGGGGCGGGCTCTGATTCAAGGCATAAAGCAGAGGCGAACCGACTGGCTCGCCTTCGAACTCGCCAAATTATCGCCTGAGGCGCGCGCCGCCATCCGCGCCGCCATCGGCCCGCTCGGAGACATCGGACAATGACCTCACAAGTTCGACAGGCCGCTCCGCAGCCGGCGGCGACCGAAGACGACGCGCCCGACCGCCGCGAAATTCGCGCCGTCATCCTTGGCCTGATGATCGTGCTTGGCCTCGGCGCCATCGACCAGAGCATCGTCGCGACCGCCCTGCCGCGCATCGTCAGCGATCTCGGCGGGGTTACTCATTTGTCCTGGGTGGTCAGCGCCTATGTTCTGGCCTCGACCAGCACCATGCCACTCTATGGCAAGCTCAGCGACCAGTATGGCCGTAAGCCGATGATCTACACGGCAATCCTGATTTTCCTTCTCGGCTCCGTCTTGAGCGGCATGGCGCAAACGCTGCTGCAGCTCATCATCTTCCGCGCCATTCAGGGCCTGGGCGCTGGCGGACTGCTGCCTTTGGCGCAGATCATCATCGGCGATCTCGTGCCACCGGCCAGGCGCGGTCGCAATCAAGGCTCGATAGCCGCCGTCTTCGCCGTCTGCAGCGTTATCGGCCCGATCCTCGGCGGCGTCATCACCGATCTGCTCTCCTGGCATTGGATCTTCTACGTCAACCTGCCGATCGGCGCGGTGGCACTCGTCATGATCGGCCGCGCCTTGAAGCGGCGGCATCAGGTACGCAGCCGCCGTATCGATTATCTCGGCGCCGTGCTGCTGACCGGTTGCACCACCAGCTTCCTGCTGGCGCTCGCGCTTGGCGGCAACGAATGGGCCTGGAACTCGCCGCAAATTCTCGGTCTTGCCGCCGCGGCCCTTGTCCTCGGAATTTTCTTCGTCTTCCACATCAGGCGTGAGCCGGAACCGGTGCTGCCGCCCGATCTCTTCCGCAACCGACTGTTCATCATCGCCTGCCTCGTGCTCGCTCTGACCTTCATGGGCATGCTCGGCGCGACCTTGTTCTTCCCCTTGTTCTTCCAGATGGTGATGGGCGTTACCCCTTCGCATTCCGGTTTCCTGACGGGGCCGCTGATGATCGGCTTCGTCATCTCCTCCATGCTCAACGGCCGCGTGCTGCTGCAGCGTTCCGGCCGTTACAAGCCAGCCCAGCTTTGCGGCCTCGGCCTTGCGACGGCGGCCTTCGCCACGCTCGCCTGGGCTATTGCGACCAGCAAGGGGTTCGCCATCATCGAGCCGCCGATCTTCGCGCTCGGACTGGGGCTCGGGCTGGTGATGCCGACCATGACGGTCGCGGTGCAGAATGCCCTGCCCCTTGCGCATCGCGGCGTCGGCACGGCAACGCTTGCCTTCTTCCGTTCGCTCGGCGGCCTGATCGGCGTCACCGGCTCCGGTGCCATCCTGGCCTATCGCGTGCGGCAGGCGACAGGCTCGTCCGGCAGTCTCGACCTATCGTCGCTGACGGAAGGCGGCCTCAAACAGCTCGCCGCCGCGTCGCCGGAAGACCATGCCGCGGCAATAGCGCTTTACCGCCATGCCATCGCCATGACCTTCGCCACCGGAACCGTCATCGTCGCGTTGGCTCTGATCGCGCTGCTGTTCCTGCCGGAATTGCCGCTGAAGATGCATCACGGCGAAGGTGCGCAGCCGCCGCGCTGAAACATCGCACAAGCCCCGGGTAAGTCCATTTCCCTACAGTAGACGGCATCTCCGATGCGCCGCCCGAGCGGGCGCGCGTTGATCGACCGTCAAAGGCGGCTTCCGGCATGATGGCTGCCATATTGGGAAGGAATGACCTATGGTCTCCGCATTGACCACGACCCGATTGCTCTCATCGCAAATGGCGCTGCAGTTGCTGCAAACACCGGACGCTTCGCAGGATTCGAGCAGCGATCCCCTGCTGGACGATAGCAGCAGCAGTAGCAGCAGCAACGACGTCTCCAGCCTGCCCTCGCAATCACAGGCATCGCTCACGAGCATGCTGAACGGCCTGTCGGCAAATCAAACCGACAGCTCCGCGACATCACAATCCGATCCGGACATGACCAGCAGCTCGTTCATGAGTCTTCTGAAACAGAACCTGCAGGATGCAGTCAAAAGCGAGGGGAAGGGCGGCCAGGCTCAAGCCATGCTCGACGCGCTCGACAACGGTACGCTGACGGTCTCCGACCCCACCAAGGGCGTTTCGATCACGGCATGGGATGCCAGTGCCGACAGCGAGCAGGGTACGACCAGCAAGACCGGCGACACGATCCCCACCAGCGATTGGAATGACTTCCTGAAGGCTCATCTCGAACGCGGTTCCGATGGAACCTTTGTCAAGAATTCCGACGGCAGCTTCATCGACAAGGTCACCGGCAATGAGGCCTATTTCGGCCAGGTCGGATCGCAGTATTACTACATCACCTGGCCGTCGGCCTCTTCCGACACCAATGCAGAGAGTTCGGCTGTGTCGGCTTCAGAGAAGACGAGCGCCTAAGCTTCTCCAGGACAAGCTCGGAGCGGGCTTGTCCTCTTCCCGTTAGCGTGATCCAGCACGCCATCAGATGGCAGCGGCATCGGTAGAGAGCAGCACGATCTCTCTCGCCACGCCGGCGGAACCGCACCCTTGCCCGGCCATCTTCCTGATCTTCTTTAGCAAAATCGAATTGATTGTGTGAGCGCATGGGTGCACCCCTTTTTGGGGTAGGTTGATCCGATCGTAGGATGTCCCTCCACCATTGGACTAGATGACAAAAATGTGAACGGCAATCACAGTTTCGTGACGTTTCCAACGTCTCTATCAACTGGGGGATTCCGATCATGCTTACAGCCACCGTGACCAAACCAGCTTCCCTGGATACGCAAAGTATCGCGGTGGGACCGAATGCTTTTAGAAATGACTTCAATAAAAGATCATTCCAATTCAGCCACAACTTGGTCGGACATCAGTTGTTCTCGCTTCCGCGCCTTGCCGAACTTGCGAAATCACTGCTTACGGACACGAGCACGAGAAGCGTGCGCTGGCAGGCGGGTGGGGCGCCAGTGGACGCCGGCTGGGCCGTGCCGCTGAACGACAAGGTGGAGAGCGTCAACGAAGCGATCTCGAACCTGGCTGTGTCAGGATCGTGGGTGCTGCTCTACAGCGTTCAGCGCGATCCCGAATATCGCGCATTGCTTGATCAGCTCATGACCGAAATCCTCGCCGACACCGGTTGCTCGCGGGACGAAGTCACCTGGGAGGATGCCTACATATTCCTGGCCTCGCCCGACGCCGTAACGCCCTATCACATCGACCATGAAGCAACATTTCTGTTCCAGATCCACGGCAACAGAACCGCCAACATATGGGACGCAAACGATCGTTCCGTCCTGCCCGATAAAGAAATCGAAAAATATTACATCGGCGATCTCAACGCCGCCAAATACACCGTCGAAAAACAAAGCAAGGCGACGGTCTATGCCTTGAACCAGGGAACCGGCGTCCACCACCCGTCGAAAGCGCCGCATGCTTTCAAGAACGGCGATATCTATTCGATCGCTCTCGGCATTCATTTCTGCGTGCGCGATTGCGATCAGCAGGCGTCCGTCTACCAGATGAACTATCTGCTGCGGCGCTGCGGCCTGAAGCCGACGGCCCCTGGAAAATCCGCATGGCGCGACAAACTGAAGACCTCGATCATCGGAATGTTTGCCGACAAGAACCCGAAGACCAAGCACGACATGCTGCGCTCCGGCTTCAAGAAGATGACCGCGCCGTTACGGACCGTTCTGAAATAAAGGTGGAGGGCCGGGCTACTGCCCGGCCCCTTCGACATCGCGAAATAGTCCTGTTCGCAGCGGGCCATGGGTCAAAGGGGCGCATTGCTTTTGCTAATATATCGGTTCAGCCTTTCGTTGCTGACCACGCGTCATGCGTGTCATAGGAGTCGGCCAGCGGAGGATTGACCATGAGACTTGTCGCAATATTCGCAGCTACAGCGGTTGTCGCTCTCATCGGCACCAGTGCCATGGGGCAAACAACGACGGCACCGGCAACGACAACTACGCCGATGACCACCACGAAAACGCCGAGCACCACCGCCAAGCAAAAGGCGGCAACGCCCGCGCAATCGGAAATTTCGAAGGCATGCTCAGCACAGGCCGACGCAAAGGGGCTTCATGGCAAGGAACGCTCCAAGTTCCGCAGCCAATGCAAGAAAAATGGCGGCAAGGGGTAAATAGGTCGAACCCGGCCCTGCGGCTGTCTTGGCGGCAACCGCCTGAAATAAGCGCAACAAAGTTGCCGCCACTGACTTCATGCGCGCGTGGCTGAGCAGGCGCGATAGTATCATGGACGATATCTCCGCTCTCCCGTGGCATTGAGAGGTGCTCTCACGGGCTGGGGGTGTCTGAGACCATTCTGAAAACTGGTATAGTTGGCGTTGCGGATCGCGCGCTGTTTCGGAAGCCTTTGCCGGAGCTATTCAATGTCGCTTGTTTACAGACCTGCTCGAGCAGACGATTTGGCCGCGTCCGATGCTCTGGTGGTTGCCGCCATCAACGATCTTACCGTTCGCCATGGCTTCGGCCCGATGGCCACAGCAAGCCCTCCCAGCTTTCAACTCTTTTCGCTCAATGACGACCCGGATGGCCTGTGGGTCGCCGAGGACGGCGGAGAGCTTCTCGGCTTTGCCTGGAGTTGGGTTTGCGGGAATGTTTGGTTTCTCGCGCAGTTGTTCGTCGATCCCGCCCGACAAGGCCAGGGCATCGGAAATGAACTATTGGGACGAACCGTAGAGCATGCCCGGAAATCGGGAGCAGTTCACAAGGCACTTATTACCTTCACCTTCAATCGCGTCTCGCAGGGCCTGTACATGCGGCACGGCCTCTTTCCCAAGATGCCGATTTACCTTTTCAATGCCGCGCGCGAGCGGGTGATGCAGGAACTGCCGGCGCCGCCACTGCGCGCCATCGCGATCGACGGCAGCGCCGCAACCATGAAAAAGCTCGCCGAGATCGACTCCCGCGCCATAGGCGCCTCGCGCGAGAAGCATCATCGCTACCTGCTCGATGACCCGACGACAACGGGAGTGCTGCTCTGCGCCGGCAGCGATTGCGTCGGCTACAGCTATCTCGCATCAAGTGGGCACATCGGCCCCCTCGCCGTCACGCGGCCTGACTTTCTCCACGATGCCTTTACGACTGCGCTGAAACTGGCGGCAGATCGCTCTGCTGAGAACGTATCGGCGTTTCTGCCGGGCACATGCGACAGCGTCCTGAGCCTTGCGGTCAAGCAAGGTATGCGAATCACCTTTCCCATGCTGTTGATGGCATCGCCGGAGTATGGTGACTGGACGCAGTATCTGCCGCGAAATCCGGGGTTTATGTGATCGGTCGTCTGCCTGCGGTAACGAAGAACCCTTGCGGATCAATCGCCACACCGCTATTTACCCGACGTCGGAAAAGGCAGACTTGGTTTGGTAAGCCCAAGTCCTTTTGGTAACGAAAGCTCTGGTCTTTGGCCTCGCGCATGAGACCCCCACGACGAACATCGGGCGCTGCGCCAGCGCCCAACTGTTCGTCCGTGTGGTTCTCAAACCTGAGGAACGCTCCGGTCGAACATCATCGACACAGGAGCCCGTTCATGCCCAACCGCCCCTTAGCTCTTTATGACGTTGTGATTGCTGGAGCCGGTCCCGTCGGCCTGTTCCTCGCCTGCGAGCTGCGCCTTGCCGATCTCTCGGTGCTGGTGCTGGAGCAAGCCGAAGACCCGCGCTCACCCTTGAAGCAACTTCCGTTCGGAATGCGCGGCCTTTCCGCGCCCACTCTCGAAGCCCTTTACCGTCGCGGATTGCTGGACGACATCGTCGCGGCGCAGCGTGCAAACGATGCCTCGGGCAGCACCGTGGCCGCCGCGCACTGGCTGCAGCAGCCGCGCCACCCGGCCGGCCATTTCGCCGGTATCCAATTCTTCCACGACAAAATCGATAGCTCCAAGTGGCCCTATCGCCTGCCAAGTCCGGCCGGCGTCAACATGGCGGTCGACATGGAGACCCTCGAAGCCGTCCTGAGCGCTAGCGCAACCGCCACGGGGGCCGAGATCAGGCGCGGCCTCGGCGTCGAGACGTTCGACCAGTCGGATGACGAGGTGACCATCCGTGCCGGCGGCGAGGCTTTTCGCTGTCGCTGGCTCGTTGGTTGCGATGGCGGGCGCAGCGCAGTGCGCAAGGCCGGCGGCTTCGATTTCGTCGGCACTGATCCCGAATTCACCGGCTATTCGATCGAAGTCGAGATGGCCGATCCGGACATCCTCCGCGTGGGCCGCAGCTACACCTCGACGGGCATGTACACCTATGCGCGGCCCGGGACGATCGCGATGGTCGACTTCGACGGCGGCGCGTTCCACCGGAACCAGCCGATCACCCTCGACCATACACAAGCGGTGTTACGCAGCGTCTCTGGCACAGACGTTGCGTTGACGGCTCTCCGGCTGGCCACGACTTGGACGGATCGCGCGTACCAAGCGGTGTCTTATCGCAACGGGCGAGTGCTGCTTGCCGGGGACGCCGCACACGTACACTCCCCGCTGGGCGGCCAGGGCCTCAATCTCGGGCTCGGTGATGCAATGAATCTCGGCTGGAAGCTGGCCGCCACCCTTCGCGGCGATGCGCCGGTCGATCTGCTAGATACCTATACGAGCGAGCGGCATCCGGTCGGAGCGCAGATACTCGACTGGTCGCGCGCGCAGGTCGCGATCATGCGGCCAAGCCGGAGCTCACGCGCGCTCGAAGCCATCCTCCGCGATCTGATTGAGACGCGCGATGGCGCGACCTATTTCGCCGAACGTGCGTGGGGCGTTTCCCTCCGCTATGATCTTGGCAACAGCCAACCGCTCGTGGGCCGCAGCGTTCCCGACTTCGAATTGGTCGACGGTACGAAGATCGGCGATCTTCTCAGGACCGGAAGGGGCTTACTTTTAGACTTTGACGCTCGCGCACCGCTTCATGGGCTTGCGCGCCGCTGGAGCGGGCGGATCGCTTATGTCGCAAGTGACGTCAAGGATCGGCTGGGCTTGAGCGCTGTATTGGTACGCCCCGATGGCTTCGTCGCTTGGGTTGCCGACACCACCCCTATTCTTGAGGAAGCTATTCAGGTTGCCGCGCGTTGGTTCGGCGAACCAGGGTAGGCTCGTTGTGACCATCATTGTTTTGGAGTTATGAAAAATGGCGCACCCGAAGAGATTCGAACTCCTGACCCCCAGATTCGTAGTCTGGTGCTCTATCCAGCTGAGCTACGGGTGCGTGGCCGAAACGGAAGAAACCGTTGGCGTGGGCGGTTCTCTAAAGGGTCCTTTCGGGGAATGCAAGTGGATTTGTGAAAAAGATCGCGATTTTCGCAAACGATCTGACGAAGCGGCTGAAAACACTCAGTTTTCGTGGAAGGAGCGACTGCGGTAGTCGTCGAGCGAGACCGGGCGGTCGGGGATTTCGATGCGAAATTGGGTGCCGGCGGCCGGTTTTTCCACAAGCGCGATGGTGCCGCCATGGGCAAGCACCAGTTCGCGGGCGATCGCCAGGCCCAAGCCGGTGCCGCCGGAGCGCGCGGAGCCGCGGAAGGCGGTAAAAAGATTTTCCCGCGCCTTTTGCGGCATGCCCGGGCCGGTATCGTCGACAGTGATGCTGACGACACTGCCGATGCGGCGCGCCGACACGGTGATGCGGCGAATGCTGTCGGGCGCGGTCTCGGCGAAGGCGACCAAGGCCTGGTGGGCATTGCGGCAGAGATTGTGGATGATGCGGAACAGTTGCTCGCTGTCGGCGTCGACCTCCAGATCCGGGCTCATCTGCACGACGAATTCGATGCCGCTATCGGGATCGATCGCCAGGATATCGCGCACCTCGTCGATGAGTTCGAGCAGGTGCACGCGGCGGCGCCGCGGGGCCGATTCGGAGGTCTGGCCGAAGGACAGAACCTCGGTCGTATAGCCAACGGCGCGGTCGATGGTGCGCAGCAACTTCGGTGCAAAGCGCTTGACCATCGGATCGTCGACGTCGACCAGGCGGTCGGACATCAGTTGCGCGGCCGACAGGATGTTGCGCATGTCGTGGTTGATCTTGGACACGGCGAGACCGAGGGCAGCGAGGTTTTTCTGCTGCTTCAGCGTCTTCTGCAACTGCGACTGCATGGAAGCAAGGTGGCGGCCGGCCACGGCCAGTTCGTCGCGTCCCCCATCCGACACCAGCACGCGGCTGGGGTCTTCCGGATCCTGCGAAAAGGTCTGCATGCTGTCGGTCAGCCGGCGGATCGGGCGGATCATCATGCGATTGATAGCGAAGAAGATCAGGGTCGCGGTGAACAGCGAAATCAGGATCGAAACGAAAAGGACGCTGCCGGAATAGGCAAGCATGGCGTTGCGCAGCCTTGTATCCTTCAACACCACTTCGATGCCGGTGCTATCGTCGCCGCCGACCGGGCCGAAGACGCGGATGACGCGATTGCCGCCGAACAGCAGCGTGTCCAGCGCATCGCGGATCGCTGTCGGCAGCGAGACGTCGCTCAAATCATATTGCTCGTCGACGGAAGACGGCATCTCGGCGGTCGCCAACAGCCGCGAGGTCCCGTCCTTGCGCAGCACGATGGCGCGCGTGCCCGTCGCCATCAGCGTTTCCTTCTGCAGCGCGCGGGGCAGTTCGACCGGCTGCAGGCCATCGATGACGATGGCGGCGGCGGCGGCCGTGTTCAGCCGGTCTTCCAGCCAGCGCAAACGCATATTGGCGACGGAAGGGACGAAGATCAGCACTTCGGCAAGCAGGATGAAAACGACTGTGAGCATCAGCAGCTTGCCGGAAAGACCGCCGAAAATGCCTGTTGGGCGATAGAAACGCGAGTGAGTCCGAGCCTCGGCCTTGCCGCCTTCGCCGACGTTCCTGTCTTGCTCACTATCCATTTCGGCTGTCCCGCTTTGTTTCAAAGCGATCTGATGACGACATATCGAAGCAGATAATAGGAGATTGTGACAGTTTTTCCAATCGCCTCTGTAACAGTGCGGCCGTTAGCGCATGTCAAAGGCGGGAAAGGCGCACCAGCGCGCCTTTCCGTCTGAGCCCAGGTAGGATCAGAATTCTTCCCAGCCCTGCGCTGCGGGAGCTGCCGCGCCGCCACCCGTGAAGGCACTGGCGACCTTGCCCATCATGCGGCGTGCCGGCGATGCGACGGGGCGATGCGTTTCGGCGCGGGCCGATACGGGCGCCGAGGCGGCGCTGATGTCGACCTTGAAGCGAGCGACGAGCCGAACGAGACCATCGGCCTCGCCCGAGAGGCGATGGGTGGCGGCAGAGGTTTCCTCGACCATGGCGGCGTTGCGCTGCGTCACCTCGTCCATCTGGTTGACCGCCTTGTTCACCTCGGTGAGGCCAGTCGACTGTTCGCGGGCGGCCGTTGCGATCGAATGGATATGATCGTTGATCTTCAGCACCCGCCCCTCGATCGCCGCCAGCGCTTCGCCGGTTGCCTGCACCAGCTTGACGCCGACCTGCACCTCATCACCGGACTTGCTGATCAGCGCCTTGATGTCCTTGGCGGCCGTGGCGGAGCGCTGGGCCAGTTCGCGAACTTCCTGGGCGACGACGGCGAAGCCCTTGCCGGCCTCCCCGGCACGGGCGGCCTCGACGCCGGCATTCAACGCCAGCAGATTGGTCTGGAAGGCGATCTCGTCGATGACGCCGATGATCTGGCTGATCTCGCCGGATGCCTGTTCGATGCGGCCCATGGCATCGACGGCATTGCGAACCACCTTGCCGGAATGAGCGGCGTTCTCCTTGGCTTCCGTCACCATGACGCTCGCCTCCTGCGCCCGCTCGGTCGAGCTTTGCACGACGGCGGTGATCTGGTCGAGCGCAGCCGAGGTCTCTTCCAGGGCGGCGGCCTGCTGTTCCGTACGCTTCGCCAGATCGTCGCTGGCAGCGCGCAGTTCGTTGGTGTTGGTATTGATGGAGCCGGTCGTCTCGCGCACTTCGCGCATGGTGCTCTGGAGGGTCGCAAAGGTGCTGTTGACGTTCTGCTGCAGTTCGGCGAAGGCGCCGTGGAACTCGCCCCGCATGGTCTGGGTCAGATCGCCTTCCGCAAGGCTTGCAAGGACGCGACGGACCTCGCCGACACCAGTGTCGACGCTCGTCAGAAGCTCGTTGATATTGCCGGCAAAGCGATTGAGGTTGACGTCGCCGTAATCCTTTTCGATGCGGCGGCTGAAATCGCCGGCGGCAGCGGCGGAAACGACAAGCGACATGCTGGATTGCAGGTCGTCGCTCTTGGCACGCATGGCCGTTTCCTCGGCATTCATGCGGCGCACAGCATTGCCGTTCTGCTTGAAGACATCGACGGCGGCAGCCATGTCGCCGATTTCGTCGGCGCGGCCGGCAAAGGGAACTTCGATATCGAAATTGCCGTCAGCCACTTGCTTGATGGTCTCCGTCACCTTGCGGATCGGTCGGCTCAGATGCATGGTGCCGATATACATGCCAAGGCCGGCACCGGCGCCAATCGCCGCCACCATCATGCCGAGCACGGCCCACATGACCGTTTGGCGGAAATCCGTGACCTCGTCATCGACAACGTCGAGTGCTGCTTTGTCAGCCTGAACGACCGCATCGATCTCGGCCTGGAATGCCTTACGGTTGGCGCGATTGGCGTCGTTGTTGCCCTGCTTGTTGGCGGCCTCCGGACTGTCGTTCACACCGAGCCGAGCGGTCTCTGTTCGAAACGTACGGAATTCCCGGGCACGATCCTGCAGTTTGGAGAATTCGGTTTTCTGCTCTTCGGGAACCAGTGGCGACCAGGCAGCAATCACCTTGTCGATCTCGTCCAGGTCCTTCATCAATCCATCGGCGAAGTTCTTGGCATCCTTGGCGGTATCGGAGGCATAGATGCCGCGCGATTCCATCACGACCGCGGTGACATAGCGGTTCAGACGCTCGCCCATATAGGCACGGCTCGACGCAAGCTCGTAGGCCTGAAGCTGCCCGTCATATTGATCGACCGCGTAAAGAGCGGTTGCGCCGATCAACAGTGCGGCACCGGCCATTACGGCTACGAGCAGATTGATTTTACCACGAATCTTCAACGATATGCCCCCTCGAAGCGGAAGACCCCAAAAAGCCAGGGTTTTCCCGACATATCGCTAGATATCGACTAAAATTATTAAAGTTATCTTGCGGGCATTTCGAATATAAATTTTCAAAACACTTTCAATTAACTGACGAATTCGCGGCAATCGCCGCATCTAATATTATAAAAAGTGAAGCTTAGTAGTTAAAATACCTGCCTGCGGTTGTATCACCGGGACACGTAAGGTGCGCAAGAAGCCAGGTTCCAGGAATCTGCGCCGGTATAATTGACTTCCGGGGCCTTGATCCGTATAAGCCCGCGCACGTCCGGTCATGGAGCCTGCATTTGCCGGCCAAGCCCGTTCGCCATAATCAACAACGCTCCTTGCTTTTAAAGCAAAGCTCAAGAAGGGCCGCACTCCGCGGTGTTTAAATAAATGAAGCGTACCTATCAACCATCCAAGCTTGTCCGCAAGCGTCGTCACGGTTTCCGTGCGCGCATGGCTACCAAGGGCGGCCGCGCGGTTCTCTCCGCTCGCCGTAACCGCGGTCGCAAGCGTCTTTCGGCCTAAGGGCCGGAATGCCCGATAAAGATGGCGGGCGAATTGACGAATGAACGACCAACAAAGACTGTCGGGCGGCTGAAAAGCCGGCCGCAGTTTCTTGCAGTCCGCGAAGGCGAAAAACGCCGGGGAAGCCTCTTCCTCATCGAAGTGCTGGACCGCAAGCTCTCCGACGCCGAACCCCGCGTTGGATTTACCGTCACCAAAAAACATGGCAACGCGGTCGAACGAAACCGCATGCGGCGCAGGCTGAAAGAAGCTGTGCGACTTCATGCGGGATTTGCAATGCAGCCCGGACACGACTATGTGGTTGTCGCGCGGCGCGATGTGCTGACCGCATCTTTCGAGAAATTGACGGGCGAGCTCGTCAGCCGCATCGAAACCAGGCCGAAACACCGGCGGCCGGAAACGGACCGCTCCAGGAAAGTATGATGGAAAATAACCGCAATTACTTCATTGCAATTGCCCTGTCTGTGCTGATCGTTCTCGGCTGGCAGTTTTTCTACATGAACCCGCGCCTCGAAGCGCAGCGCCAGGCCGAACAGGCCGCCAAGCTGCAGCAGCAGACGCAGCAGGCTCAGACGACGCAGACGCAGGCCCCGGCCGCAGGCACCACCGTGAACGGCTCGGCTCCGGCGAACGGCCAGACCGCACCGACGACCCTCGACCGCAATCAATCGGTTGCCAAGACGTCGTCCTCGCGCGTCATCATCGACACGCCCGCGCTTGCCGGTTCCATCAATCTGGAAGGTGCCCGTTTCGACGATCTGCAGCTCAAGGCCTATCATGAGACGGTAGACAAGAGCAGCCCGATCATCACGCTGTTCAGCCCGGCCGACACCAAGGACGGCTATTTCACCGAACTCGGCTTTATCGGCAGCGATGTAGCCGGCACCGTTCCCGGCCCCTCGACGGTCTGGACGCTGGCCAGCGGCGACAAGCTGACCGAGAAGACGCCGGTAACGCTCTCCTATACCAACGACAAGGGCGTCACCTTTACCCGCACCATTTCGGTCGACGAACGCTACATGTTCACGATCACCGACAAGATCGCCAACGCCGGTCAGGCGCCGGTGACACTCTCGACCTATGGCCGCGTGACCCGCTACAACAAGCCGACCACGCCCACGGCCTATGTGTTGCATGAAGGCTTTATCGGCGTCATCGGCGATGATGGCCTGATCGAGACCAAATATACCGCTGCCGAAAAGGAAGCCGTCAATCCGGCGAAGGCGACCGGCGGCTGGCTCGGCATCACGGACAAGTACTGGGCCGCGACGATTGTGCCGCCGCAGTCGACCGCCTACGATGCCCACTTCTCGCACTTTACCGATGGCCAGCCACGCTATCAGGCCGACTATAAGCAGGATCCGGTCACCATCGCCCCCGGCCAGACGCAGGAGCTGAAGAGCCTGGTCTTCGCCGGTGCCAAGGAAGTTCCGGTCATCGACCGCTACGAGACGAGCTATTCGATCCCGCGTTTCGACCGCCTGATCGACTGGGGCTGGTTCTATTTCATCACCAAGCCGATGTTCAAGTTGATGGATTTCTTCTTCCACTTCTTCGGCAATTTCGGCGTCGCCATCCTCTGCACGACCATCGTCGTCAAGGCGTTGTTCTTCCCGCTCGCCAGCAAGCAATATGCCTCCATGGCGAACATGAAGCGCATGCAGCCGAAGATGGAAGAGCTGAAGGCCAAGTTCGGCGACGATCGCATGGGCCTGCAGCAGGCGACGATGCAGCTCTACAAGGAAGAGAAGATCAACCCGATCGCGGGCTGCTGGCCGGTGCTGCTGCAGATCCCGATCTTCTTCTCGCTCTACAAGGTGATCTACATCACCATCGAGATGCGCCATGCACCGTTCTTCGGCTGGATTCAGGACCTTTCTGCTCCCGATCCGACGTCGATCGTCAACCTGTTCGGCCTGCTGCCGTTTGCCGCACCGACCATCCTGCATCTGGGTGTCTGGCCGCTGATCATGGGCGTGACCATGTTCCTGCAGATGCGCATGAACCCGACGCCGCCGGACCCGACACAGGCGATGATCTTCACCTGGATGCCGCTGGTGTTCATGTTCATGCTCTCCAGCTTCCCGGCGGGCCTCGTGATCTACTGGGCGTGGAACAACACGCTGTCGGTCATCCAGCAGTCGATCATCATGAAGCGCCACGGCGTGAAGGTGGAACTCTTCGACAATCTGAAGGGCCTCTTCAAACGAAAACCGGCGCCATCGAAATGATGATACAAGCCCCGCTTCGGCGGGGCTTTTCTTTTATATGCGGATATGGTGCTGACCTACAGGCCCGAGACCGAACCCAACGTCTTCAATGCCTCCGTAACGCGCTGCCGCGCGGACGCGGGGAGCCCAAGAACGGGCCGAGGCGGCTCGAACCTGCCGAGATCGAGGGCTTCTGCGATCGCGAACATGACACGGAAGCTGCCGAATTCCTTGAACAGCGACCACAGCGGCTCGAATGCCTTGTTGATGGTTCGTGCCTTCTCCACATCACCACTTTGTGCCGCTCTCGTCAGAGCGAGCGCCTCGGCCGGCAAAAGCCCGGCAACGACGCTGTACCACGCGTCCGCTCCTGCCAGCAGAGCGTCGGCGGCGCCCCAATCGCCGCTATAACCTATCGCGAAGCCGGATTGGGTCTCCGATCTCAGGCTCTCAAGCTCTGACCGGAAATCTGCGTCCGATGGTAGCGGCATCTTTACGGCCTGGATGTTCGCAACCTTTGCCAGCCTGGCGATCAGCTTGTTGCTGAACGTGAATTTCGTGGTGCCGGGATTGTTGTAGATGCACAAGGGAAGCTGACCGGCGTCGGCCACAGCCGCGAAGTGTTCGTAGACCTCATCATCTGTCAGCGGCGTGTATGAAACTGGCGCAAGGAGAAGGGCGTCCGCTCCTGCCTGCACGGCATCGCGTGCTAAGGCTTGAGCCTCATCCGTACGCAGCGCACCGACCCCAACGATGACCGGTATCGTTCCTCCGACGGCCGACATCGCGGCATCGACGGCGCGGCGTCGCTGATCGCGAGACAGAAACATATATCCGCCCGTGCTCCCGAGCAAGCCGATCGAGTCAGCCTTCGCTGCGGCGATACGCATCAAAAGCCGAGCCAGTGCAGCGGTATCGACGACGCCGGGCTCATCGGTTGGCGTGATCGGAAAAGCCGAAAGACCGTGAAAAAGCGTCATACCCTGTTCCCTTCTGAACTCGCGAAAGTAGGAGCTTCATGCCCGCCGCGCCTTCCAATGCAGGTCGTATGGCATGGCGTTCCTCGATCCCGGCGAACTTCACATTCCGCCGAGAAGTTTGAAAGCGATCAGCCACATGACGCAAGCGACGATTGCCTCGAGAATGCGCCAGGACGCCGGCCGCGAAAAGATAGGCTTAAGTCGGGTCGCGCCGTATCCCAGTGAAAAGAAAAACAGGAACGACCCCGTCATGGCCCCTGCGGCAAACTCCGCCTGATGTCCTGGAAAGCGTGTCGCGATCGTTCCGAGAAGCACGACGGTGTCGAGGTAGACGTGAGGATTGAGCCAGGTCAGGGCGAGGCACATGGCCATGGTCTTGCCGAAGCTCGCCGAACTGCTGTTCGCCACCGAGAGAGCGCCGGTGGATCGTATCGCGGATAACAGGCTTTTCGCCCCATACCAGACGAGAAATGCCGTCCCGCCATAACGCATGGCGGGATCGAGCCATGGCAGCACTGCGATGACCTGCTTTAAGCTCGTAACACCAATCACGATGAGAACAGCGTCCGACAGAGCGCAAGCAAGGCAGACCGCAAAGACGTATTCGTGGCGCAGACCTTGGCGAAGAATGAACGCGTTTTGCGCGCCAATGGCGACAATGAGACTGAGCCCCATCGTCATTCCGGTAAAATATGTCGAAAAGTCCATGCCCAAATCGCCCGCCTGAAAACCTCTCGGCTCCATAGACCGGGGCGCTGATTTAGGGTACTTAAACCTACTAACTCTGATTAAGTACAGCTTATCCATGATCGACTACCCGGCTCTTCGCGTTCTCTTCGCCGTTGTTCAATCTGGCAGCTTCGAAAAAGCGGCGGCGGTATTGAACGTCACGCCATCGGCTGTTTCTCAGCGGATCAAGCAACTCGAAGAACGGGTCGGCACCGCACTTGTCATCAGAGGGACGCCCTGCATCGCCACGGAACAGGGCGACTGGCTTTGCCGGCACATGGAAAACGTCGGCATTCTGGAAAGCGAATTGCTCGAACATCTCCCCTCTCTCAGCGAGCGTGGAAAACTTCAGCAGCGGGTCACGCTTCAGGTCGCGACGAACGCCGATAGCCTTGGAACCTGGTTTCTGGAAGCAGCGGCGCAGTTCGCCAAAACCTCCGACTATCTTCTCAATGTCTCGGTAGACGATCAGGATTACACGGCGGAATGGCTTCAGCGCGGAAGGGTCATTGCTGCCGTCACCAGCATGGAACAACCGATTTCCGGATGCCGCCGATATTCCCTGGGCGCTATGCGCTACCATGCCACGGCAAGCCCCGACTTTATTCGGCGGTATTTTCCGGGCGGCGTGACGCCGGAGGCCATAGCCATCGCGCCTTCATTGATCTTCAGCCAGAAGGATCGCCTTCAGATCGATTGGCTCCAGCGTGTGTTCGGAGGAGTTGACCGCAACGTGCCAACACACTGGCTGCCCTCCACACAAGGTTTCGTGGAAGCCAGCCTGCGAGGGATGGGCTGGGGTATGAACCCGGTTCACCTCATCCAGGACCATATTCGGGCCGGCCGGCTGGTCGAACTGGTGCCGGAAACGCCGCTTGATGTCACCCTCTACTGGCAGATTAGCCGTCTCGCCGCAGACCGGCTTGCGCTGCTGACCCAAACCGTCATCGACGTTGCAAAAAGATCGCTGATTCCGTCGTGACGACCACCATGGGCCGCCAACACCAACGATGAGCTGGCGATCAAAACTTGACTTTCGCGGGTAAAACCTCGAAGCCAGTCAGCCAAGTGAACCGGAAGACCGCGAGCGCATGGCAGAACAGACGACAAAAGACGACAAGCCGCTTTTCGGGCGCCCCTGGATCTTCATCCGCGGCGTGCCGTCCATGAAGTTCCTGCCGCCGGAGGGGCCATTGGAAGTGGCGTTTGCCGGACGCTCGAATGTCGGCAAGTCGTCGCTGATCAATGCGCTGGTCGGCCATAAAGGTTTGGCGCGCACCTCGAACACGCCGGGCCGCACACAGGAACTCAACTATTTCGTCCCCGACGGCTTTTCCGGCGAAGGCACCGACCTGCCGCCGATGGCCTTGGTGGATATGCCTGGCTACGGCTATGCCGAAGCGCCGAAGGATCAGGTGGATGCCTGGACGAAGCTGGTTTTCGACTATCTGCGGGGCCGGGCGACGCTAAAGCGCGTCTATGTGCTGATCGACAGCCGTCACGGCATCAAGAAAAACGACGAAGAAGTTCTGTCGCTGCTCGACAAGGCCGCCGTTTCCTACCAGATCGTGTTGACCAAAACCGACAAGATCAAGCCCGCGGGCCTGCCGAAGCTGATGGCCGATACGGCTGAAAAGATCCGCAAACGCCCCGCCGCCTATCCCGGCATCCTCGCCACCTCCTCGGAAAAGAGCGAGGGCCTGCAGGAACTACGTCAGGCAATCGGACTCACCGTCGGCATTGCCGTCTGACAAAAAAAGCCGCCGCCCTCGACGCTCGAAGGCGGCGGCAGCTTTGCCGATGGTCGTTACATTTTCGGCAATAACACCTTGTCGACCACATGGATCACGCCGTTCGACTGCTTGACGTCGGCGATGGTGATGTGGGCGGTGCCGCCGGCTTCGTCGGTCAGCGTCAGCTTGCCGCCCATCTCGGTGGCCTTGATCGTGCAGCCGCCGACCGTCTTCAGGTCGTACTCGCCGCCATTGCCCATCGACATCTTCTTGATGGCGGCCGCCATGTCATCGCCAGCAACGACATGACAGGTCAGCACCTTCGTCAACATCGCCTTGTTTTCCGGCTTCAGCAGCGTCTCGACCGTGCCGGGCGGCAGCTTCTTGAAGGCTTCGTTGGTGGGCGCGAAGACGGTGAAGGGGCCTTTGCCTTCCAGTGTGTCGACAAGGCCGGCAGCCTTGACGGCGGCGACCAGCGTCGTGTGGTCCTTCGAGTTGACGGCATTTTCAATGATATTCTTATTGGCGAACATCGGCGCGCCGCCGACGGTCGGGTTCTTCGCATAGACGAGGCCGGTCGCGGCTGAAAGCGTTACGGCCACAGCGGCGATGCGGATTGCGGTCTTGATCATGGCTTGTCCTCTTCCTCTCTTGCCCCGATCAGGCGGGGTCAGAGCAAGATACGGAGGCGCCGAAAGAAGAGTTTCAGCCGCAGTTCTTTTTTCGGAAAAAGATGTCTTCAGGGCAGATGGATGGTGCCGGAAGCGATTACGTCACCCGTGGGCTTGCCCGTCGGCGAACCGCCGAAAGGTTCGACGCTGACGGCGATGATGGCGCCTTCCGTCAGTTTGCCGTGAATCTCCTGCGGCAGAACGATCTCACCCTCGCCGGTCTGCGGCAAGACGCCGAGCGCCTCGGCCGGCTCGCTGCCACGGATCAGCCAGAGTTCCAGCGATTTTTCCTGGGGTTGACCGGCGGCGACCGGTGTCACCTTCAGCCGCCCGCTTGTGACGTCATAATCAGCCAGCAAGTTGATAGCGCTGCTCTGTCCGGCAAGGGAAGCGGTGAGCTGCCTACCCGGTGTCGGTTTCGAGACGCTGTTGGTGACGGTGAAAACCAGGACGCCGGCTGCGATAAACAACGAACCGAAGGCGACTGACCGCCAAAGAAGCAGCGAATTCCAGAGATGAGCACCGAAAGCGGCATCTCCGAAAATGCGCCTCTCGATCTTGGGGAACACTGAGGCCGCCGGCGCGACCATATCGTAATCGTCGTTGAAGCCCGAAAGATTCTGCTCCCAGCGACTGACGATAGCGGCAAACTGCCGATCGCTGCGCATGCGTCGCTCTACCTTTTGTCGGTCCTCCAATGACAGCACGCCAAGCACATATTCTCCGGCCAGGACTTCATCGCGGGAGCGGCCTCCCTTGCTTTGATCGGGCGTACTCATCGGTCCATGCACTCTCTCAGTCTAATCAGGCTTCGGCGCAGCCAGGTACGCATTGTATTCAAAGGCACCGCATATTGCTCAGCTAGTTCCTGGTAGCTCAGGCCGTCCACATAGGCGCTGCGAACAGCCTTGGCTCGATCAGCTTCCAACTCTTCCATGCACCTGTCAATGCGCCTTCCCTCTCCCTTCACCATTGCCTGCTCTTCGGGGCCAGGTTCGGTATCGGCAAGATCATAGGCGGTATCAATTTCATCTGCGACAGGTTTTCGGGCACGGATAGCATCGATCGATTGATTGCGCGCAATCGTGGTCAGCCACGGCATTGCCGGCCCTTCCGAGGCGATAAAACGCTCGGCCCGCTGCCAGATTTTCACGTAGATTTCCTGCAAAACTTCCTCGGCATCCGTCCTGTTGCCGAGGATACGCAGGCAGACGGCATAGAGTTTCGGACTGGTCCTTTTGTAGAGCACGGCAAAAGCTTTCTGGTCGCGCATCGCGACCCGGCCGATGAGCGCCTCTATCTCCTCGCTCGCCATCCGATCCCCCCGATCGCGGCTTCTTCATATTAACTTAAGCGAAAACTATCCGGCGACAAGCTCACTCAAAGGGCAACAAGCTCATTCAAAGGATGAGACTGCGCGGGACGCGCGATATGACGCAGGAAAAACTAATCCTGTCATCATTATTCCCTCTGTCAAAAACTTGAGATAAAAGGCCGCGAACAATTGTACGGGGTGCCCCATGTCCGAATCCCAAAGCGAACTCCAAGCCAGCCTGCTGGCGCAGGCCCTGCCCTACATGCAGCGCTATGAAAACAAGACCATCGTGGTGAAATACGGTGGCCATGCCATGGGCAATGCCGAGCTTGGCAAAGCTTTTGCGGCCGATATCGCACTTCTGAAACAGTCGGGCGTCAACCCGATCGTCGTCCACGGCGGCGGCCCGCAGATCGGCTCCATGCTGACGAAGATGGGCATCGAATCGAAATTCGAAGGCGGCCTGCGCGTGACTGACGCCAAGACCGTCGAGATCGTCGAAATGGTGCTGGCCGGCTCGATCAACAAGGAAATCGTCGCGCTGATCAACCAGACCGGCGAATGGGCGATCGGCCTCTGCGGCAAGGACGGCAACATGGTCTTCGCCGAGAAGGCGCATAAGACCATCAAGGACCCGGATTCCAACATCGAGCGCGTGCTCGATCTCGGCTTCGTCGGCGAGGTGGTCGAAGTCGATCGCACGCTGCTCGACCTGCTTGCCAAGTCCGAGATGATCCCGGTCATCGCTCCGGTCGCCCCTGGCCGTGATGGCGCAACCTATAACATCAACGCCGACACCTTCGCCGGCGCCATTGCCGGCGCGCTCAGCGCCACCCGCCTGCTCTTCCTGACCGACGTTCCGGGCGTGCTCGACAAGCAGGGACAGTTGATCAAGGAACTCTCCGTCGCCCAGGCACATGCGCTGATCGCCGACGGCACGATTTCCGGCGGCATGATCCCGAAGGTCGAGACCTGCATCGACGCCATCAAGGCGGGTGTCCAGGGCGTCGTCATCCTCAACGGCAAGACCGCCCATTCCGTGCTGCTCGAAATCTTTACCGAACACGGGGCCGGCACGCTGATCGTCCCTTAAGAAAAACGCGCCCTCTCCAAGTCTGGAAAGGGCGCTGTTCTCGCTTTGTCGGCAATTGCGCGTTCAACCGAAAACGGTCAACCGCGTCGGGGCATGACGATCAAGTCTGCTGATAGAGCGCCTCGGCCTCGCTCTTCAGCATTCCCATCACTGTCCGGTAGGGAGCGGGGCCGTAGCTGATGCGGCTGACGCCGAGCCTGCCCATCGCAATGTTGTCGGGTGTTGTCGGACGCACCATGATGTTGACCGGCAGAGGAGAGCGATCACAGACGGCTTCGATCAGATCGGCGTCCACAAGCCCCGGCGTGAAAAAGCCGCTGGCGCCGGCCTCCGCAAAAGCATCGGCGCGCCGGTAGGCTTCATCCAGCAGAATCTGATGATGGGCGGTATCGCTTTCCTGTAGGAAAAGATCGGTGCGGGCATTGATGAATAGCGGCATTTCCCGCCGATCGGCCATCTCCCGGATGGCGCGGATACGGGCCACCTGCATCTCTATCGGATGAACGCCGCGGCCGCCGACCACCTGATCCTCGAAATTGATGCCGACTGCGCCATGATCCATAATCTTTTCGACATTGGCGGCGACAGCGTCCGGCTCTATGGCATAGCCGCCTTCGAAATCGACGGAGAGCGGCAGGGGGCTCGTCACTGAAATCAGGCGGGCGATGACCGCCAGCAACGATAGCGGTATCGCCTCGCCATCGCCGAACCCATTGGCGGCAGCGACCGACCAGCTCCCGGTGGCCAGCGCCTTGGCTCCTGCTTCGGTGACCACCTTGGCCGAGCCGGCATCCCAGATATTGAAGAGGATCAGCGGATCGCCCTTCCGATGCAGCCGGGCAAACTCCGCTGCCTTTTCTACCTGACTCATCTTGTCCCCTCCTCAAAAGCCCCACCGGGCGCATCGTGTCCTTCGTAACCGAAGAGGCACAAACTCCTCTCCCCTCCGGCAAATAGTGCAAAACCTTAGAAATCAATCGGTAAAACCATAGCCTGCATTGGAATAGCCGGCAATGTCTGCAGCATTTCTCATATACGCCGCATATTTTCCTTTTCCTCAAGCAATAGTGCGTGCCATAAGGCCGCCATGACCCAAACGAGAACGCTGCCTGAACCCGCCGATTTCTCGGATATCCGCGACTGGGTATTCGATCTCGACAACACGCTCTATCCTCATCATGTCGATCTCTTCGCGCAGATCGACAAGAACATGACGTCATATGTTTCGGCGCTCCTGCAAATGGAACGGGACGAGGCGCGAAAGCTGCAGAAGCAATATTATCGCGACCACGGCACGACGTTGCAGGGGCTGATGATCCATCATCGCATCGACCCCAATGATTTCCTGGAGAAGGCGCATGCGATCGATTACTCGGCTCTGATGCCCCAGCCGGAACTCGCCGCCGCCATCAAGGCGCTGCCGGGGCGCAAATTCATCTTCACCAATGGCAGCGTCAAGCATGCGCAGGCGACCGCCGGCGCGCTCGGCATCCTCGACAACTTCGATGATATTTTCGACATCGTCGCCGCCGATTACGTGCCGAAACCGGCCGGCAGCACCTATGACAAGTTCATGAGCCTCAACCGGGTGGATACCACGCGGGCCGCGATGTTCGAGGACCTGCCGCGCAATCTTACCGTGCCGAAAGCGCTCGGCATGAAGACAGTGCTGCTCGTACCGCAGAATCTTGAGGGCACCGTGGTCGAATGGTGGGAGAAGACGAGCGGCGAGGACGATCATATCGACTATGTGACCGACGATCTCACCGCTTTTCTCAAAACACTCGTTTAACGGTTTTTTAGGATCGGGTTACGAAAGTTTCATCCGCCTTACCGATGTTTAATTGGCCGTTTTTTGCCCTCAGCCGTATCGTTTGACCATTCTTCAGCACGAAAGGAAAAACGATGAACGGGAAAAAAATTCTTCTGGCAGGACTTTCCGCAACGCTTCTGGTCGGCGCCGCCGTCCAGGCAAGTTTTGCCGCTCCGCAGGGCAATGACGACATGCGCGGCCACGGCGGTCGCTGGCATCACCCGGGCTTTTCACCGGAAGTCGCCTATGTGCGCATGCTGAAGCAATTCGACACCAATGGCGACATGAAGATTTCCAAGGACGAGCTCAAGGCCGGTGTCGACAAGATCTTCGATGAGATCGACACGAACAAGGACGGCGAGATCACCCCCGGTGAACTGCGCGCCTATCGCCAGGAACGCGTCAAGCAGTGGAAGGCCGAGCACGCCAAGGACGGCGACGATCAAGCTCAAGCTCAAGCTGATCAAGGCAAGGGTGACCAGGGCAAGGGCGATCAGACCCAAGGCGATCAAGCCCAAAACGGCGACAATCAGGATGGCGGCAAACATCACGGTCACCACCCGCGCGGCCACTTCATGCACGAAGCCGCTATGATGCGCACCACCCTGTTGTTCCAGCGTATCGATACGGATGAAAACGGTCAGATCAGCAAGCAGGAGGCCGAAGACGCCGGCAACAAGCTCTTCGACCGCATGGACCGCAACCATGACGGCGTGATCTCGCTGGACGACATGCCGAACCGTCCGCTGCTCTGACTATTCGATTGGGTATAATTTCTTAGGACAAAGAGGCCCGCCTCGCAGATGCGACGGCGGGCCTTTCAATTTTAATGTCCGTTGTCGTGCTCGTAGAAATCCGCGACGATCTTCCAGGCGTCATCGGCGGTGTCGACGAAGCTGATCAGCTTGACGTCGTCGGGCGCGATGGTGCCGAATTCGGCGAGCGCATCGAAGTTGATGATATCACGCCAGAATTTTTCGCCGAAAAGGATCAGCGGCAGGCGTTCCATGCGGCCGGTCTGTATGAGGGTCAAGCATTCGAACAGCTCGTCCAGCGTGCCAAAACCACCCGGAAACACCGCAATCGCCTTGGCGCGCACCATGAAATGCATCTTGCGGATCGCGAAATAATGGAAATTGAAGCTGAGTTCCGGCGTCACGTAGACGTTCGGCGCCTGTTCGTGCGGCAGCACGATGTTGAGGCCGATGGAGGGCGCCCCCTCTTCCGAAGCACCGCGATTGCCGGCCTCCATGACGCCGGGGCCGCCGCCGGTGACCACCACATATTCATGGAAATCGAAACCGGCGGAATAGCGCGCGCAAAGCCTCGCGAATTTACGGGCTTCCTCGTAATAAACCGATGCCGCTTCGAGATTGGCCCGCTGCACCTCGTTGCGGGCCGCCCAGGCGCTAGTGCCGGGCGCGGGAATACGCGCGCCGCCGAACATGACCACCGTCGATTTGATGCCGCGTTCGGTGAGAGACATCTCGGTCTTCAAAAGTTCGAGCTGCAGCCGGATCGGCCGCAGTTCCTCGCGGCAGAGGAAATCCTCGTCGGCATAGGCGAGCCGGTAGGACGGCGACATGGATTGCGGCGTCTTCGGTACGGATTCGGCGCGTTTCTTGTCGGTCGAGCTCGACTTCAAAGGGTCCCATACCCCATCCTTGCGCCTCAGCCTGCCGTTCTTCGCCTTGCTCATATACTCATGCCTTTCAAATCGATCATGACGGGCCACTCACCCGCGGAGAGGAATGGCCAAGCTCTTGCATATGCCCTACAACGCCTCGAATCCAAGCTCAATCGGCGCGGAAAAGACATTCCATTCTCAATGTCCATGCTATAGGACCAATCGACCGCTTCCGGACCATTTCCGGAAATTACGATAGGCACTGACGTTTTAAGGAATTCCCATGAGCGCTAACGATCTCGCCTCCCTCGAGAAGTCCATCGAGGCTGCCTTCGACAATCGCGACAATGTGAACACGTCGACGCGCGGCGAAGTTCGCGACGCCGTCGAGACGGCGCTGAATCTTCTCGACAGCGGCAAAGTCCGCGTGGCTGAGCGTGGTTCGGACGGCAATTGGACGGTCAACCAGTGGCTCAAGAAAGCCGTGCTGCTGTCCTTCCGCCTGAACGATATGCAGATCGTCGAAGGCGGTTCGGGCGGCTCGACCTGGTGGGACAAGGTGCCCTCGAAGTTCGAAGGCTGGGGCGAGAACCGCTTCCGTGAAGCTGGCTTCCGCGCCGTGCCGAACGCCGTCGTCCGCCGCTCGGCCTACATCGCCCCGAACGCCATCCTGATGCCCTCCTTCGTCAATCTCGGCGCCTATGTCGGCGAAGGCACCATGGTCGACACCTGGGCGACCGTCGGCTCCTGCGCACAGATCGGCAAGCATGTGCATCTTTCGGGCGGCGTCGGCATCGGCGGCGTGCTGGAGCCGATGCAGGCCGGCCCGACGATCATCGAAGACAATTGCTTCATCGGCGCGCGCTCGGAAGTCGTCGAAGGCTGCATCGTTCGCGAAGGCTCGGTGCTCGGCATGGGCGTCTTCATCGGCAAGTCCACGAAGATCGTCGATCGCGCTACCGGCGAGATCACCTATGGCGAAGTACCGCCCTACTCGGTCGTCGTTGCCGGTTCGCTGCCGAGCGGCAACACCATGGCGAACGGCCAGCCGGCTCCCAGCCTCTACTGCGCCGTGATCGTCAAGCGCGTCGATGAAAAGACCCGCTCGAAGACCGGCATCAACGAGTTGCTGCGCGACTGATTTACAATTTTTTTGGAAGCGCGGTTGTCATATCGCGCTTCCCTCATGCTTGTCGGGTGAGCATGCCTGTGCGATTGCTGGAATCGCGGCAAAGATTTTCGGCCTATCGCCGATCCTTTGCCATCGCTTTGCCATTTCTCGCCGGATAAGTTGCCTCCAATGACCGTTACCGATCCCGTCACAAACCTGCAAACTCTCATTCGCTGTGCCTCCGTCACGCCTGCCGAAGGTGGTGCGCTGACCGCTCTGACCGATATGCTGCTGCCACTCGGCTTCCAGGTCGAACGCATGACGGCGAGCGAGCCGGGAACGCCCGATATCGAAAACCTTTATGCCCGCCTCGGCACCGATGGTCCGCATCTGATGTTTGCCGGGCACACGGATGTCGTGCCGGTCGGCGATGCCGCTTCCTGGAGCCATCCGCCCTTTGCCGCCGAAATCGCCGATGGCGAGCTTTTCGGCCGCGGTGCTGTCGATATGAAGGGCGGCATTGCCTGCTTCGTGGCCGCTGTGGCGCGTCATATCGAGAAGCATGGCAAGCCTGCCGGCTCGGTCTCCTTCCTGATCACCGGCGACGAGGAAGGCCCGTCCATCAACGGCACGATCAAGCTGCTGCAATGGGCGGCCGAGCGCGGCGAGACATGGGATGCGTCGCTCGTCGGCGAGCCGACCAATCCCGACCAGCTCGGCGATATGATCAAGATTGGCCGTCGCGGCTCGATCTCCGGCTTCATCACCGTCCACGGCGTCCAGGGCCATGCCGCCTATCCGCACCTCGCCGACAACCCCGTGCGCAGCATCATCAAGCTGACGGAAGCACTGCTCCACCCGCCTTTCGACGCCGGCACGGATAATTTCCAGCCGTCGAACCTCGAAGTGACGACGATCGACGTCGGCAATGCCGCCACCAATGTCATCCCCGCCAAGGCGAAGGCCGCCTTCAACATCCGCTTCAACGACACCTGGACGGCCGACACGCTGAAGGCCGAAATCCTTGCCCGCCTGGACGCTGCGGCCGTAGATGAGACGCTTCGGCCCGGACGTTCGCCGACGAAATACGACATCACCTGGTCGGAGCGTCCGAGCCAAGTCTTCCTGACGCGCAACAATGCGCTGATCGCCTCGCTTTCTTCCGCCGTCGAAAACATCACCGGTCTAAGGCCGGCGCTTTCGACCACCGGCGGTACCTCGGATGCCCGCTACATCAAGGATTATTGCCCTGTCGTGGAGTTCGGTCTTGTCGGCCAGACCATGCACATGGTCGATGAGCGGGTGGCGCTATCGGATCTCGAAACCCTGACCGAGATCTACGAGACCTTCCTTCAACGCTGGTTTGCGAATGCCGACCTTTAGGGAAGTCCAATACTATCTGGCAGGCCTGTGGCTGCTGATCCGCATGGACGCGCGCGGCTTCCAATATCTCGATATATCAGATCGCGGCATGTTGCGGTCGTTCTGGGCGATCCTCTGGAGCCTGCCGGCCATCGGCATTTCGTGGCTCTGGTGGCAACAGGCCTATCTCACCGCCATGCCGCCGGAAACCTCGACCGGCATGGCCTTCTTCTTTCGCCTGACGCTGGTCGAGGCAGCAAGCTGGCTGGCGCCGTTGATACTCGCCGGCGTATTGCTGATGATCTTTCGTTTCGGCGACAAATTCGAGGCCATCGTCGTAGTGGTCAACTGGCTCGGCTTGCCGACATCCTATCTGAATTCCCTGCTGATTGCGCTGCTCGCCTTCGTGCCCGGCTCCAGCGGCCTGGCGGCCATCCTATGGCTGGCATTGATGATGGCGATCATCTTCTCACTGGCGCGTATTCTCCGGATGATCTGCGGCACGCATCCGCTTTTCGTCGGCGCGCTGACGCTGATACTGCTGATCCCGACCATGCTGCTGACGGATTTCCTGCAGCGCTTCCTTGGCGTCTATCCGCCGGGTTGAGCGATTAGGCACCTCTGACAAAGTGCTCCGTCATGTGCCTTGCGGTTCAGAAGAAGATTTCCTATCGGAATTTAGCTTCCGCAGATAGCAGAAGCGATTGTAGTATTTGGGCGAGAGTCTTTTCCAAAGGGAATTATGAAGCATGCCAAAGGCTACCATCGCAATTCTCGACAATCCGTCGGAGGAAGATCACCAGGCGATAGTCAATCCGTTGCTCGCCTTCAACAATGCCCAAACCGGCGATGACGGATATGAGCAGATCGCAATTATGCTCAAAAACGAAGCAGGCAGCGCCGTAGGTGGCCTGTGGGCTAAACTCTACTACGACTGGCTTTTCGTAGAGTTGCTTTTCGTTCCCGAGAACCTCCGTGGCGAAGATTTCGGAACGAAGCTTCTCGCGCAGGCAGAACAGATCGCGCGACAAAAGACCTGCGTCGGCATCTGGCTGGACACGTTCAGCTTCCAAGCTCCGGGCTTTTACGAAAAGAACGGTTATGAGCGGTTCGGGACTTTGGAAGACTATCCGAAAGGGCGGGCGCGCATCTTTTTTCGTAAGGTCTTCTGAACCGGCGAACCGAGACAGACGGCTGGATGCGCTGGGCGAAGGACGCCATTTACGTCTCGTCGCGGTAAAATATTGATGTGTTATATCGCGACATTTTCAATTATGATGAATGTGCGAAATATAAACCATATGTTAACCGCAATCCTAATGTATTTCTACAGTAGATGGTCATTAACGCATTCCAGTTTATTGTAGCTCGTCTGCATGATGCAGCGATAAATTAGAGAGCTATGATATGCTTGATCTGCCAAAAATGATGCAATTACTATTGTTTGCAGCTTTGATTATTTTATTTTTCCGCTGGGTGGTTGAGGACATGAACAGGTGACGCTCTGTTGCACCTGAGGATCTCAGTGCCGCGATAACCTGCTCCCCCCACAGTCTGCTACTCAAGTCGAGTCCCTCCCATATTGGCATGGCGTTTGACCAGACCGCGATGTGCGGCCACATTTGGTGTGGACGCAATTCGTGGCAATGGCGCGCTTGTGTTCAATTTCGGTGGCGCAGCTCAGACACTGAGTGTGTCGATTGACGGAGGCGGCCGCCGCCCGATGGGCAGGTTGCCGCTCTCGGGGCTGAGGAGAGGGTGGAATCGACGCAGAAATGTTGTCGAAGGATCGTGTCGTCGCTGACAGGCATCCCGAGCCGTCCAACGAGGCTAGGAATCGTCCTGTTCATCATCGGCGTCAACAGGTCCAACGCCGTCGCGATAATCCACCTGCATGAAATAGAGCCCATCCGGTGGAGCAACGGGGCCGCATGCCTTGCGGTCTCGCGCGTCCAGCGCAGCGCGCACGTCGTCCACAGTCCACTTTCCCTCACCTGCAAGCTTCAGCGTGCCGGCGAAGGAACGGATTTGATTGTGCAGGAAACTCTGCGCCGTCGCGCGGATTTCGATGAGCTCGCCATTGCGGGTCACATCCAGCCGGTCGAGCGTGCGCACCGGGCTATTGGCCTGGCAATGCACCGAACGGAAGGTGGTGAAATCGTGCCGGCCGACGAGCGTCTGCGCCGCCGCGTGCATGACCTCATGATCCATATCCTTCGGCACCCACCAGGCACGTCCGGCTTCCAATGCCAAGGGCGCGCGGCGGGTGATGATGCGATAAAGATAGTGGCGGCGGATGGCCGAAAAGCGTGCGTCGAAATGCGCATCGACCTCGGCGATATCGAGAATGGCGACTCGCTCTTTGGCAAGCCTCAGATGCGCATTGAGCGCATTGCGGAGCGTATAGGTCTTCCATTCCTTGGAGAGGTCGGCATGCATGACCTGACCCATGGCGTGGACGCCGGAATCGGTGCGTCCCGCGCCGCGGATCGAAACCTTCTCGCCCGTTAGAGACAGAATGGCGCCTTCAATCGCGCCCTGTACGGATGGGCCATTGTCCTGGCGCTGCCAACCGACATAGGGGATGCCGTCATATTCGACGGTCATGCGGTAGCGCGGCATCAGGCTAATCCCGCCGCCAACATCGTGCCCGGCGCAATCGGCGTGCCGCGCAGGAAATCGTCCGCCGTCAACGGCTTGCCGCCGGCCTTCTGCAGCTTCGTCAGCCTGATGGCACCGGTACCGCAGGCAATCACGAGATCACTGCTCAGCACCTCGCCGGCCACGCCTTTGCCATCAGCAAGTTCGGAGCCAAGAACCTTGATGCGCTCCGCCCGACCGGCAATTTCAGCCTCGAACCAGGCACCGGGAAAGGGCGAGAGGCCGCGAATGTGATTGTGAACATCCGTAGCCGGCTTACTGAAATCGATGCGGGTCTCGCCCTTGTCGATCTTGGCGGCGTAGACGACGCCCTCGGCGGACTGTCCGGTCAACGGCAACTCATCATGCTCAAGCTTGCTCATCGCCTCGACGATCGCCTTGGCGCCGACCAGCATCAGCTTGTCATGCAACTCGCCCGCCGTCATCGTATCGCCGATCTCGACTTCTCGCGTGAGTGCAACCGGGCCGGTATCGAGGCCCTTGTCCATCTTCATCACCATCATGCCTGTCTTCTTGTCACCGGCCATGATCGCCCGCTGAATGGGCGCGGCACCCCGCCAACGCGGCAACAGCGAGGCATGGCCATTATAGCAGCCGAACCGGGTGCCCGTGAGGATCTCCTCTGGCAGCAGCAAGCCATAGGCGACAACAACGGCGACCTGAGCATCGAACTCGCGAAAACGCTGACGCTCTTCCGGGTCCTTGAAATTGACTGGCGTGAACACCGGCAGGCCCAGCAACTCCGCCGCCTGATGCACCGGCGATTTCTGCAGGTCGAGCCCTCGCCGGCCACCCGGCCGTGGCGGCTGCGTATAAACAGCGCGAATCCTATGCCCCGCATCGACCAGCGACCGCAATGTCGGCACGGAAAATTCGGGCGTTCCCATAAAGATGATGCTGAGCGACATGCGATCCGTCCGGCTAAGAGATATCTAGTTTGGCCTGATCCTGTCCAAAAACCGCTTCGCACTTTTTGGGATCATGCATCAGCCGCCTTCAAATGGGTTTACGAGCTTCAGATCAAGCCCCTCGAAGTCTTTTGTGTTCCGCGTTGCCAATGTCGCGCCATTGGCCAGGCAGATGGCGGCGATCATGGCGTCCTTGGTTTCCATTCTTCGACCTATCTTGTGGCGTCGAGCAGAAATTATTCCATATTGATGGGCCGCATTGCTTGAAAAGCCCAGAACACGGCCGGAAAACTCTGCTTCTATCGCTTCCAGCTCCGCGATCAACGCCGCCTTGCGCTTTCCATCAGCAAGGAGCTCCAGCCCGAAGCGAATCTCTCCGATGGTGATGGCGGTTAAGAAAACCGATTCGACGGCAAAACCATCAAGCCAAGACAATATGCGATCGCTGTACAGTCGCCCTTGCAGCTCGGATACGACATTTGTGTCCAGAACAATCATCTGGGATTATCCCGGCACAAACTATTCGAAACGCGGCGGTTCGCGATCCGGCGCGTGCCGAAAGGCATTGATTACCTCGATTTCTTCCTCGCTCAGCTTCTCTGCACCAAGAACCGCTCGCAATCGCTGACCTACTGAACTGTTCAAATCCTGCTGACGGCCAAGCGACTGGCGCAGCAGAGCGATCGCCTCCTCGGAGAGGCTTCGGCCATGCAGGCTGGCATTCGCTTGCAACTGCTTCTTCAACGCGTCGTCCAGGCCACGCAGTAAAAGATCGCCCATCCGCGCCTCCATTTGATATCAATGATATCATAGGCGCTTCAAGCCTGTCTTTCAACAGCCGCTGCTCAAAGAGCCTTCGACTTCGCAGCCTTGGTGAACTTCTTGATCACCATGTCGCGCTTTAGGCGCGAGATGTAGTCGATGAACAGGACGCCGTTCAGATGGTCGATCTCGTGCTGCAGGCAGGTAGCGAGCAGGCCGTCGGCCTCCACGACTTGTTCCTTGCCGTCGCGGTCGAGATGCTTGACGGTGACGCGGGCCGGACGCTCGACTTCGGCGTAGTAATCCGGAATGGAGAGACAGCCTTCCTCATAAACCGAACGCTCGTCGGAAGAGCTGACGATTTCGGGATTGATGAAGACCAGCGGCTGCTTGTCCTCGCCTTCGCGCGACACGTCGATCACCAACATCCGGCGGGCAACGCCGATCTGGATGGCAGCGAGGCCGATGCCTGGAGCATCATACATGGTTGCCAGCATATCGTCGGCAAGGCGTTGAACTTCGGTATCGACGCGCTCGATGGGCTTAGAGGCCTGGCGGAGCAACGGATCGGGCAAAATGATGAGTGGCTTGATCGTCATGAAGTTTCCCATAACGCATCTTGCTGTGCGATGGAATTATTTAGATGGCTGTTGACGGGTGTTTTTTCAACGCTTGCGACTTCAGGTCGACTATAGCTCCCTAAAATTTTGTTCACGTTTTGATCTGGATATTCCCTGCGGTTTTGTTATGGTGCCGGCACGAGTTCCACGAGTATCCGATATCATGTCCTTTATCCTCTTCGGCCAAGAGATCCCCGCAGTGCCGGTTCTGACCGGCCTCGTCATCCTGCTGCTGATCGCCGTCATCGTTCTTGTCATCAACAACAGAGGGCGACAGTCGGAGGAGGATATGCTGCGGGCCGAGGATGCCGAGCACAACATGGCGGCGCTGCTCCGGGCACAGGCGGAAATGCAGGGACGGCTTGCCACCATGGCCGAGGTCTTCGGTTCGCGGCAGGCGGAGTTCAACCATGCCATCAATCAACGGCTCGACGGCATGTCGCAGCGGGTGACGGCGACGATCGGCGAACAGACGCGCTCGACACATGAGAACCTGCGCCGCCTGCAGGAGCGGCTTGCCGTTATCGACGCCGCCCAGAGCAATATTCAGTCCCTGGCAAAGGATGTCGTCGGCCTGCAGGCAATCCTCTCCAACAAGCAGACGCGGGGCGCCTTCGGCCAGGCCCGCATGGAGACGATCATCGCGGACGGATTGCCGATGGGCGCCTATGCCTTCCAGCCAACGCTTTCCAACGGATCGCGGCCGGACTGCACCGTGCGCATGCCGAACGGCTCGCCGCCGCTGGTCATCGACGCCAAATTTCCGCTGGAAGCCTGGAACGCCATCCGCAACGCCGCGGCGGCAAATCCCGACCAGGGCAGGCTTGCCGCGCAGCAATTCCGCCGGGACCTCGAAGTGCATATTCGCGATATCGCGGAGAAATATCTCATTCAGGGGGAGACGCAGGATACGGCCTTCCTCTTCGTTCCCTCCGAATCAATCTTTGCCGAAATCCACGAGAATTTCGAAGCGATCGTGCAGAAGGCGCAGCGCTCGCGCATCGTCATCGTCTCGCCGTCCCTGCTGATGCTGTCGATCCAGGTCATCCAGGCAGTATTGAAGGACCAGCGCATGCGCGAGCAGGCGCATGTGATCCAGGGCGAAGTGGCCCAGCTCATGAACGATCTCTCCCGCCTCGACGAGCGGGTGCGCAAGCTGCAGGGGCATTTCGCCATGGCGCAGAAAGACGTCGACATGATCGTCACCTCCGCCGACAAGCTGGCACGCCGCGGCGAGAGGATAGAAGCGCTGGAATTCGAGGCCGCTGGCGAGCCGGCGAAGGCGCCCACCGAGGACCGGCCGAAACCAATCGACAACCGCACCGGCCAACTCAAGCTCAGGGTGGTTGACGAGGAC
This sequence comes from Martinezella paranaensis, assembly GCF_014200235.1. Classification (NCBI taxonomy): domain Bacteria; kingdom Pseudomonadati; phylum Pseudomonadota; class Alphaproteobacteria; order Hyphomicrobiales; family Rhizobiaceae; genus Martinezella; species Martinezella paranaensis. Next base: position 153,469 of record NZ_JACHBI010000007.1, read on the forward strand.
TGATCGCTTCGGGCAGTGTCGCGCCAAATCAATGCATGATCCCCAAACGTATGAAACGGTTTTGGATGGGATCACGCGAGATCAACAAGAGCGGTTCAGCTTTTCACGGAATCTGAGAGCCGCTCTATCTTTTTTGTTTTTTGCAATTCCGGACGGAAAACCGCTGCGCACTTTTCCTGGAATTGCTCTAGCAGGGCGGGACATCTCATGATTACCATTTTCGGTTCCATCAATATGGACCTCATCGCCACTACCGACCGTCTGCCTAAGCCGGGCGAGACGGTGGCCGGTAACGGTTTTTCCACCGCCGCCGGCGGTAAGGGCGCCAATCAGGCATTGGCAGCGCGGCGCGCCGGCTCGACGGTGCGTTTGACCGGCGCTGTCGGCAATGATGGTTTCGCCGCGCCGGCACTTGCCCTGCTCGACGCCGCCGGCGCCGATCTCTCTACCGTCAGCCACGTTTCCGAGCCGACCGGCACCGCGCTGATCCTAGTCGGCGGCGACGGCGAAAACATGATCGCGGTCGTGCCCGGCGCCAACGGCACGATGACGGCCGAGCATGCGACCAAAGCCGTCAATGCGCTAAGCCCGGGCGATACGCTCATGCTGCAGTTCGAAATCCCCGTCGCAGCCGTCGAGGCGGCACTCGCTGCGGCAAAGGCCAAGGGCGTCCGCACCGTTCTCAATCTCGCCCCCCTCATTCCCGATGCCGCGCGGCTCGGGCGCCTTGCCGACATCGTCATCGCCAACGAGACGGAATTCGAGCGACTGGCGGGCCAGGAAAATATGTCGGCCAGCGACCGCGAGGCGGCGCTTGCCCGCCTGCACGCCGAAACAGGGCAGACGCTGATCGTCACGCTGGGCCCCGACGGAGTCATCGCCATCCGCAATGGTGAATTGTCGCGCGCCAAGGGCCTCGTCATCGAACCGGTCGATACCGTCGGCGCCGGCGACACCTTCTGCGGTTACCTGGCCGCCAGCCTCGACCAAGGTCTCGATTTTCACGCGGCGCTGCGCCGTGCGGCCGTTGCCGGTTCGCTGGCTTGCCTGAAGCCAGGCGCGCAGCCGGCCATCCCAATTGCGAGCAATGTCGCTGCGCATCTTTAAGACCTGCCATTCCTAGCCGCAAAATTTAATTAAATTTTTGCGCTTCACGATCATTCTCCTCACGCCTGCCGCGCATGGCTGTCTCGCAGCGGCAGGCGCTTTCACGGCGGGCCCCATGATGGGGTCATCCTGTGCTGACCTTGCATCCGGATAATGTGCATCCGACGCATCGTTCTCTCGAGGAAATGATGTCCATCTTTCGTATGAAATCGCTTGCGGCCAAGCTCATCTTGGTCACTGGGGTAGCGATTGCGCTGGTTCTGTTCGTCTCAAACTTCCTGCTGATTTCGCAGAACCGCGATCGCGTGCAAATGCTGACCATGGATCAGGCCAATAGCGAGGCCAAATCCATCTCCAATGAAATTGCCGCCAATGTCGGCGAGCTTGCCAGCGCCGCCCGTTCCATGGCGGCCATTATCGGGCGCGGCCACGAGGGCCATACGTTCGATCGCAAGGGCATCATCAATATCCTCAAGGCCAATGTCGAGCAGAACGCCTTCGCCTTCGGTAGCTGGTTCTGCGAAAAACTTGGCACGTTCGACGGCAAGACGACTGAACTTGCCAACAACAAGGACGAAGGCGTCAACGACAAGGGCGTGTTCACACCCTATTGGTCGAAGACCAAGGATGGCGGCATCCAGTTCTCCACCTTCGACAACGACTACACCGCCGCCTGGTGGAAGCTCGCCGCCGATAGCGGCAAGGGCGCGATCACGCCGCCATACCTGGCCGAAGGCACCGAAGTTCCGACAACCATGAGCTCGATCGCCTATCCCGTCATGTCCGGCGGCAAGGTGATCGGCGTCTCCGGCGTCGACATCTCGCTCGCTTCGCTCTCCATCAAGCTGCAGAACCTGCATCCCTTCGGCTCCGGCCGCGTCCTCCTGGTGTCCCAAGACAATAAGTGGCTGGTGGCGCCGAACAAGGACCTGCTGATGAAGGACTATAGCGGCGAGGGCGCCGACGCCATCAAGGCGGCATTGACCTCATCGAAGGCGGGTCTCGTGAAGAACCTTGCCGATGGCGACACGGAAGGCTTCGACCGCGTGGTCTATCCCTTCGCAGTGCCCGGCCTCAATGCCACCTGGGTCGTGCTCATTGACGTGCCTCACAGTGCGATTGCCGGACCGGTGCGCGAGCAAACCTATATGATGATCATCGGCGGCATCCTCGTGCTCGCTGCCGTCATGCTGGCGCTTTACGCCGCCGTACGCACCTTCGTGCAGAAGCCACTTGGCGGATTGGTCGCCACCGTCAATAGCCTCAGTGCCGGCAACTATGCCGAACCCGTGGAGGGGCAGGACCGCGCCGACGAGATCGGCTCGGTCGCCAAGGCGCTCGAAGGCTTCCGCTTCGCCCTTGCCGATACCAAGCGGCTGGAGGCTGAAGCCAACGACCAGCGTCGTGCCGCCGAAGGCGAACGTTACCGTTCAGAAGCGGAGCGGGGCGAAACCGTGGCGCTGCAGAGGCGCGTCGTCACCATTCTCGGCCAGAGCCTGGCCGAACTCTCCAAGGGCAATCTCAGCCACCGCATCGCGGAGGAATTCCCCGGCGAGTACGCTCAGTTGAAACAGGACTTCAATGCCGCGCTCGCCAGCCTGGAAGAGACGGTGCATACCGTGAACCTCAGCGTCGGCAATATCGGCGGCGGCACGGGCGAGATCAGCAACAGCGCCTCGGACCTTGCCCGCCGTACCGAGCAGCAGGCGGCAAGCCTGGAAGAAACCGCCGCTGCGCTCAACGAGCTCACGGCTCAGGTCAATTCCAGCGCCGAAAATGCCCGCACGGCTGCCAGCAGCGTCAACGCGGCATCCGATGATGCCGGACGCTCCGGCGAGATCGTGCAGAAGGCGATCGCTTCCATGCATGGCATCGAGCAGTCCTCGCAGGAAGTTTCACGCATCATCGGCGTGATCGACGAGATCGCTTTCCAGACCAACCTTCTCGCTCTGAATGCCGGTGTCGAAGCGGCCCGCGCCGGAGAAGCCGGCAAGGGCTTTGCCGTCGTGGCGCAGGAAGTGCGTGAACTGGCGCAACGGTCGGCCAATGCCGCCAAAGAGATCAAGACCCTGATCAACACCTCGGCCGGCCAGGTCAAGGAAGGCGTCGATCTCGTCGGCCGCACGGGCAGTGCGCTGCACAAGATCGCCGAGCAGGTGATGGAGATCAACGGCCTCATCCGCCAGATCTCGGCTTCCGCCAGCGAACAGGCGATCGGGCTGAAGGAAATCAACTCGGCCATGAACCAGATGGATCAGGTGACGCAGCAGAATGCCGCAATGGTGGAAGAAACCACCGCCGCCAGCGTGACGCTGAACGACGAGGCTCAAACGTTGAAATCGCTGGTCGCCCGCTTCCGCACGTCACGCAGTGGTCAGGATAATGCTACCGCACTGCGGGCTACCGCCCAGCAGATGCGCGCGCCTAGCCCTGCCCGCCGCGCCGCCCCTTCTGCTGCTCCGGCTCGCAAAGTGCAGCCGCAGACCCAGGGCGCGAATGCGCTGGCGCAGAGTGAATGGGAAGAATTCTGAGCCGACTAATGATAAACAGGAAAGGCCGCCGGAGCGATCCGGCGGCCTTTTCATTTTCATGCTGCAGCCAAATCAGATGCGTGTAAAACGCTCAGTCAGCAGCGCGAAGAAACCGTCTGAATCAACATGGCGCATGACCTTGGCGTTGTGCTTGCGGTCGGTGACATGCCACCAGTCGACAACGGTCATGCCGACGGTCAGTTCCGACGTCACCTCGATCTCGACATTGCAATCGCGGCCTTTGAAAAGCTCCGGCTTCAGAAGATAGGCGATGACGGTCGGGTCGTGCAGCGGACCGCCATCAGAGCCGTATTTTTCGATATCGAAACGTTCGAAGAATTCCAGCATCTCGACCATGGCCTTGGCCGGGGCGGAGCCTACGGCGGCGATCCGCGCCACGCGATCCTTGCGGGTCAGAAGCTGGTGCGTCACGTCGAGCGGCATCATCACGATCGGTACACCCGAACGGAAGACAACATCGGCGGCCTCGGGATCGACATAGATGTTGAATTCGGCAGCCGGCGTGATGTTACCGCCCTCAAAGAAGCCGCCGCCCATCATTACCAGCTCACGGACGCGGGCGATGATGTCTGGCGCCTTCTGGAAGGCGAGCGCGATATTGGTGAGCGGACCGAGCGTGCAGAGCGTGACCGCGCCCGCCGGCCCGTTTCTCAGGGTCTCCACGATGAAATCGACGGCATGGCCGGGCTGAAGCTCCATGGTCGGTTCCGGCACGTTGGGGCCGTCGAGGCCGGTTTTGCCGTGAACATGTTCAGCGGTGACCAGCTTGCGCTTGAGCGGCGCATCGGCACCGGCAAAAACCTTCACATCGCGGCGGTCGCAGAGCTCACAGACGATACGGGCATTGCGGCTCGTCAGACGCAGCGGCACATTGCCGGCGACCGTGGTGATGCCGAGCACGTCGATCTCCTCGCGGCTTCCGAAGGCGAGGAAAATCGCGGCAGCATCGTCCTGGCCGGGATCGGTATCGATGATAATTTTTCTGGGCTCGGTCATATCTGTCGCTTTCCTCCGGTGCAGTTCGGCAAACCTTGATGCGAGGCCCTTTGTGCTTTGTCAAGCAGCCGCACGCCGGCGCTATCATCGGCATTCCTGCACCATAATCAATCTCGCAAATGCGAAGGCGACGCCTCCTTGCACTCCCCTGCCCCTGCTCCCATATTAGACATAACCGGGTGCTGAAAGATCAGGTCCGGAAAGGTCGCTTGCTACCAAGGACTTGAGACAATGAGCCGGACGACTCCCTTTGCCAGCCCTCTGCTTCTGGGCTTTGACACCATGGAAAAGACGCTGGAGCGGATTTCCAAGGCCAGCGATGGTTATCCTCCTTACAATATCGAACGCATGCGGGCTGACCGCCTCTCGGGCGAGCCTGAGCGCCTGCGCATCACGCTTGCGGTTGCCGGCTTCTCGGAAGATGAGCTCGATATCACCACGGAAGAAAACCAGCTTTTGATCCGCGGACGGCAGGTGGAGCAAGAGGAGCGTGATTATCTCTATCGCGGCATTGCGGCGCGTCAGTTCCAGCGCGTCTTCGTTTTGGCTGACGGCATGCAGGTGCTTGGCGCCGTCTTGAAGAATGGCCTCCTTTCCGTTGATCTCATTCGGCCGGAACCGGACCGGATGGTAAAGAAAATTAACATTTCGGTCTCACAGTAAGACAACGGCTGATTGCCGTTGGTCTCTCATGCTGGAGGTGCGAACATGCTTTTGAGAGAAGCCACTGCCTGCCTGACTCAATCCGAACTGGCCGATATCGGTGCCGGTGAAGTTGCTTATGTCAGAAAGATACATTCGGACGAAGTTTCCCGTTGCTTCCCCGAGGCGCCGGACATCGATCCAAGCGTCGATCTGTGGGCGCTCTTCGGTGCCGACGGCACCCCGATCCTGTTGACGGATAACCGCTCCAGCACCTTTTACAAGGCGGCTGAAGACGAGTTGAAGACTGTCAGCCTGCATTAAGGCCCTTAAACGCAGCGATTAAGCGGACGACAGCGGTTAGGCTGTCGTTTTCGGCATAAGCGCCTCACGGCGCTCCTAAGCTCCGTAGACATCGAAAGCCAGCGCGATCCCCAGCCTTGATGCTTGCCCCAGAAGCTCGGGTGGAAATGTATCCCCGCCATTGCGATCGATAAACCAGCCGATGAAAAGCTCCAATTCACCGCCGCTCTCCTTGAGGGCTGCCAAGCCGTCCGCGCGACTTTCCAGCTTGGTGAGGATACCGGAAAGCGCTTCCGCCAACGGGGTGCTCTGGCCGGCGGCGAGTTCGAAGGTACAGTAATTGGCTTCCGATACCATGTTCAGAAGCTGTCCGTCGCTGCCGCGCATAGGCTCGCCGGCTTGATAGGCTGCTACCGGCCTCAATCCGACGGCCGCGGCGATGGACGCCGGATCAAATTCCGGATGCCAGATACGCAGGGAGATTCGAAACTGATAGTCGCTCATTCCGGCAGCCTATGGCAGTGGAATTCAATTGCAACGCCGGATGATCCAGCGATATCGGGTCAAACGCGGCGGAACGTCAGATAGGCCGAAGATCGGCCCTCACGCCGAGCCTTGGCTTCATAGCGTGTGCTCGGCCAGCCCTCATAGGGCGTCAGCCAGTCGCTGGCATTTTCTGCCATCCATTCAAAGCCGCCATGGGCATGGCAGTGCTGCAGCGTCCAATTGACATAGGTGTCGATATCGGAGGCAAAGCAGAAGAAGGCGCCGGGTTTCAGGACACGATGGAAGCGATCGAGATTGACCTGAGAAACGAAGCGGCGCTTCCAATGTTTTTTCTTCGGCCAGGGATCGGGATAGAGCAGATCGATCTGGTCGAGGCAGGTATCTGGCAGCCAGTCCAGCAGTTGGGTTGCGTCGTCATTATAGACGCGGATATTGCGCGCGCCGGTCTCGTCGACGCGGGCAAGCAGCTTCTGCATGGAATTGACGAAGGGCTCGACGCCGATGAAGCCAGTTGACTGATATTCCAGCGCCCGGTGGATCAGGTGCTCGCCGCCGCCGAAGCCGATTTCCAGGCGCAGACGTTCGGTCGGCACCTGGAACAGATCATTCAGCGGCTGCGGTGCCGGTGCGGAGAGATCGACGAGATATTGCGGCAGCAGTGCTTCCAGCCTTTCGGCCTGCTGGCCGCGCAAGGCTTTTCCCTTGCGCCGGCCGAAGAATGCTTCCGTCGCCCGCGACCGGCGCTCGGTATCGGTCATGCAGCTTCCCGGGTCTTCACGGCTTCCTTCAGCGCCTTGACGAGGTCGGTGCGCTCCCAGGAGAACGAACCGTCGCGGCCTGCCTTGCGGCCGAAATGACCGTAAGCCGAGGTCTTGGCGTAGATCGGCTTGTTGAGGTCAAGGTGACGACGGATGCCGGTCGGCGACAGGTCCATGTTCTTGCGGATAGCCGCTTCAACCTGATCCTCGGTGACGCCCTTGCCCGTGCCGTGTAGGTCGACATAGATCGACAGCGGCTGGGCAACGCCGATGGCGTAAGAAAGCTGGATCGTGCAGCGATCGGACAGACCCGCCGCAACGACGTTCTTGGCGAGATAGCGAGCTGCGTAGGCTGCGGAACGGTCGACCTTGGTCGTGTCCTTGCCGGAGAATGCGCCGCCGCCGTGCGGGGCTGCGCCGCCGTAGGTGTCGACGATGATCTTGCGGCCGGTGAGGCCAGCGTCGCCGTCCGGGCCGCCGATGACGAACTTGCCGGTGGGGTTGATGTACCACTTGCAATCGGAGGCGATCTTCAGGTCGCCGAGCGCTTCGATGATGTAGGGCTCAACAACGGAGCGAACCTTCTTCGAGTCCCAGCTATCGTCGAGATGCTGGGTGGAAAGAACGATCGAGGTCACTTCGGACGGCTTGCCGTCAACATAGCGGACCGTGACCTGGCTCTTGGCGTCCGGGCCGAGCTTTGCGACTTCGCCTTCGCCCTTCTTGCGGGCAGAAGCGAGCAACTGCAGGATCTTGTGCGAATAGTAGATCGGCGCCGGCATGAGGTCGGGCGTTTCCTTGCAGGCGTAGCCGAACATGATGCCCTGGTCGCCGGCACCCTCGTCACCCTGCTGGTCGGCCGCGCTGTCAACGCCCTGGGCGATGTCGGCGGACTGCGAGTGCAGGAGAACGTCAATGCGCGCCTTCTTCCAATGGAAGCCGTCCTGCTCGTAGCCGATATCCTTGATGGCGCGGCGGGCAGCGGCCTTGAACTTCGAGGGATTGATGACGTCGTTGCCGTCCTTGTCCTTCTTCATCAGGCTCGGCGGCAGACGAACTTCGCCAGCGATGACGACGCGGTTGGTGGTGGCAAGGGTCTCGCAGGCAATGCGCACGCCCCAGGGGTTGACGCCAGTCTTTGCCGCTTCGCGGTAAACCAGATCGACGATTTCGTCGGAGATGCGGTCACAGACTTTATCCGGGTGACCTTCGGCAACAGACTCGCTGGTGAACAGATAATTCGCGCGCATATGGGATTCCCCTCAAAGAACAAATCTCCGCTTTTGATATTCGTGTCGGGCACGAAAAACAAGCCACAGAAGGACATAAATATATCTTTATATCCCGGCGAAAGTGATAAAATTTTGCCATAAACATGGAAAAGGCGGCCAAAATGACCGCCTTACGACTTTGCCGCTCTACAGTGGTGCTTCGAAAGCTTATTCGGCGTCTGCCTCGGCGGCGAGCGCCTTGACGAGTTCGACCACCTTGCGACGGACCTTGCCGTCGGAGATCTTCACGAAGGCGCGGTTGAGCTGCAGCCCTTCGGAGGAAGAGAGGAAATCGACCACGTAATTGGAGCTGGAGGCCTCGGCCATGCCGCCGGCGCTTGCCGCGTGCTCACCCGGCGCGTCCTCGAAGAAAAAGGAAACCGGAACGTTAAGAATGCTGGAAATATTCTGGAGACGGCTGGCGCCAACGCGGTTGGTGCCCTTCTCGTACTTCTGAATCTGCTGAAAGGTGATACCGAGACTCTCGCCCAGCTTTTCCTGGCTCATGCCCAGCATAGTGCGGCGAAGGCGGATGCGGCTCCCGACATGAATGTCGATGGGGTTCGGCTTTTTTTTGTTCTCAATCATCATATTGCCCTAACATAGGTTGAATCCAGGTCCTGCCAACCGGTGCCCTTAACCACCCCTATAACGCTACGTTGCAGCCGACGCCCCACCCGGCTTCTAGTTTACGTTCAAAAGGCAGACAACAACCACTATGCAATTTTAGGGTTTTTTGGTCAATTCGCCCTTGGAATAAAACCCATGCGTGAAATCACAGCGATCATACCGACTCCCCCGATCGCCAACCAGAAGTACATATTTCGCATTCTATCATCGATTGCTGAGACGGTTGCGCTACTCAAAGTGGCATCGACAAATCCTTGCTCATTAAAGTCGATTCCGGAAATCAAACGTCCGTGAGCGTCGACATAGGCCGAAACCCCTGTATTGGCGCTGCGAATCAGCGGCAAACCCTGTTCGACGGCCCTCACCCGCGCCTGCAGGAAATGCTGATAGGGGCCTGGCGTATCGCCGAACCAGGCATCGTTCGTAACGTTCAGAATCGCGTCGGCCTGCCGGATTTCCGGCGTCATTTCGTTTGGAAAAATGATCTCGTAGCAGATCAGCGGGTAGAGTTTGACGCCGCTTGGCAGCGTCAGCAAATGCCGGCTGGCGGCGGCCGAAAAGCCGCCCGGCAGCTCGATGACGTTCTGAATGCCGAGATAGCCGAGAATGTTTTCGAAGGGCACATACTCGCCGAAAGGCACGAGATGGGTCTTGTCGGAAGCGCCGATGATCTGACCGCGACCGTCGATCACGTAGATGGAGTTGTAGTAGCGCGGCTCGAGACCGGGACCCATGTCCTCGACGCGAACGGCGCCGGTGATCAGGATCTGGTCGTCATCGAGCTGATCGGCAATGCGGGTCAGCGCGTCCTGATTATCCGTCAGGATGAAGGGCACAGAGGTCTCCGGCCAGACGATGATGTCGGGCCGCTTGCCGCCATTAACGGGCGGCTGGACCGAGAGCGAGAGATGCTTGTCGAAGATGGCGGCGCGATCGGCATCCGTGTTCATCTTGGCTTCCTGATCGATCGCAGGCTGGACGATGCGCACCACCGGGGCCGCCTTGCCGCCGGCCGGCGGTGCCGGCAGACTGAGCGCATAATAGCCGTAACCGAAATGCGCGGCGGCGATGAGCACGGCAAGCCCGATCCCCGGCACCCGCCCCTGGCGCGTTCCGAGCAGTGCCGGAGCGGCAAAGACAAAAACAGCAAGCGTGGTGACGCCGAGCACGCCGAGCACATGCGCCGACTGCATCATCAGCGGTGTGGGCATGGCGCCATAGCCGATGGCATTCCAGGGAAAGCCGGTGAAAAGGAAGCTGCGCAGCCATTCGAGCAGCCCGAAAGCGAAGGCAAGCGCGGCAATGCGCCCCATGCCGTCGGACCAGAGCAGCCGGGCCAGAGCCGCCGCCACGCCGTAGAAAATCGCCAGAAACGCCGGCAGGCCGAGGATTGCCAGCGGTAGTGCCCAGGCGAATTCATCGGCGTCGATCAGCAGCGCGTGGCCGAGCCACCAGAGACCGGCGACGAAATAGCCGAAGCCGAACAGCCAGCCGATGGCAAAGGCCGGCCAGAGACGACCGAGGAAGCCGCTATCGGGGCCGGCGGCAGCGCCATCCAGCAGCCAGACAAGCAGCGTGAAAGAAACGAACATCGCCGCGAAGAAGCCGAAGGGCGGCAAAGCGAGAACGCCGATGGCCCCGGCAAGGATGGCAAGAAGTGCGCGCTTGAAACCCCAGACGAGGATTACCCTGCCCGAAAGTCGTTCCATGCGCGCGCTCCGTCCAAACTGCGAATCAATTGGCGGCAGTCTTTCAAAAAAGCAGCGATTTGTCCTGCTGAAGCACCATTTATTGGCTGGCAGTCTTTTGCTCGGCCTGAGATTCGTCCGGAAGCGTATCCGGCGACGGCAGATCGCGCTCAAGCACGCCGCCTTCGCCCTCCGCCTTAGCCGGACGGCGGCGCAGGGCATGACGCTTGCGGGTGATGCGCAGCCGCTTGATGCGACGCGGATCGGCATCGAGAATGTGGAATTCGAAGCCCGGTAGCGCCTGGACCACCTCGCCGCGAACCGGAATACGGCCGAGTGCGGAGAAGATCAGGCCTCCGAGCGTATCCACCTCGTCCACCTGCTCGCTGATGTCGAAATCCGGGCCGATCGCTTCGGCGATCTCCTCCAGTTCGACGCGGGCATCGGCGACGAAGACGTCCTCGGAGATGCGCTTGAACATGACTTCCTCGTCGTCGTGTTCGTCGTCGATGTCGCCCACGACCATTTCGACGATGTCTTCATGCGAGGCGAGGCCGTCGGTGCCGCCATATTCGTCGATGACGAGCGCCATCTGCGTGCGGTTGACCTGCATGCGGCGGAGAAGATCAGACGCCAGCATGGAGGGCGGCACGAACAGGATCTTGCGGATGATGCCGGCTTCAGCCAGCGTCTTCTGAAGATCGACGCGCGAAAGGTCGAAATTCGGCTTGGCGGAGCGCGTTGGCTTCTCGGCCGGGCCTGTAGCCGATGCAGACGCCGCAGCGGCTGCCGCTTTGCCGTTGCCGCCGCGGCGCTTGTTGCGCGCCTGCTTGGCGACATAGGACAGGAGATCGCGGATATGCACCATGCCGCGCGGATCATCGAGCGTTTCGGCATAGACCGGCATGCGCGAGCGGCCGCTCTCCTCGAACAGGATCATCAGCTCGCCGATGGTGATGTTCTGGTCGACCGCCTCGATATCGGCGCGCGGCACCATGACGTCCTCGACCCGCACCTCGCGGAAACGGAGGATGTTGTGCAGCATCGCCCGCTCGTCCGGCGAGAAAGCGTCGTCATCGGTGGCATTGGTCATCAGGGCATCGGCGAGATCCTCGCGCAGACGCGCCGATCCTTGAGCTGGGCGCAGAATGCGCGCAGCGCGGGCCCAGAAGGATGAGTGTGATCGTTTGCCGCTACTACTGCCTACCTCATCGGAGGAGGCGGTTTCAGCTCCGTCTTTGGCCTCGGAGGCCGGTCTTGTCGTAAAGTCGCTCATTGTTCCTGATCAGACAGGGTTCAAGTCAAATGGGGTCCTGCCCCGCATAGGGATCAGATAGGCCAAGACCCGCCAAAATGCGAGTCTCCAGCCCCTCCATTCTTTCGGCTTCGCTATTATTCATATGGTCGTAGCCGAAGAGATGCAAGAAACCATGCACCATCAAATGGGTCAGATGGTCGTTAAAACTCTTTTCCAGCTCGACAGCTTCCCGCTCCACCGTCTCTTTGGCGACGATGATATCGCCGAGCATCGGGCCGGGTTTACCGCCGGGCGCCAGCGGAAAAGCGGGGAAGGACAGGACGTTGGTCGCCTTGTCCTGCTCACGCCATTCCGCATTGATCTCGCGGATCGAGGCATCGTCGGTGAAAACCAGCGACAATTCCGTCGCCATTTTCGGGAAGGGCTGCTTCTCGTTTTTCTCGAGATAGGCCGCAGCCGCGCCCAACACGCGCTCGGCCAGAGCCTGCAACTCATCCTCGGAAGGCCAATCGCCCTCCTCGACGCTAATCTGTATATCGAGATCGGCCATCAGATCTGCGGATCGACCTCACCGCCCTCGACGGGCGAGGCGTAGGTCGAGTCGTAAGCCCTGACGATGCGCGCCACCAGCGGATGGCGGACGACGTCCGTATCCTTGAAGCGGATGATGGATATCCCTTCCACGCCGTGGAGGAGCTGCAAGGCTTCCACCAGGCCTGACTTGACACCGCGCGGCAGGTCGATCTGGCTGGGGTCGCCCGTGATGATCATGCGCGAATTCTCGCCGAGACGCGTCAGGAACATCTTCATCTGCATCGAGGTGGTGTTCTGCGCTTCGTCGAGGATGACGGCGGCGTTGGCAAGCGTGCGACCGCGCATAAAGGCGAGCGGCGCGATTTCGATGACGCCGGCGGTGATGGCGCGTTCAACCTTGTCGCCCGGCATCATATCGTAGAGCGCGTCATAGAGCGGGCGGAGATAGGGGTCGACCTTCTCCTTCATATCGCCGGGCAGGAAGCCCAGACGCTCGCCGGCTTCGACGGCCGGGCGCGACAGGATGATCTTTTCGACTGCGCCGCGCTCCAGAAGCTGAGCGGCATGGGCGACGGCGAGATAGGTCTTGCCCGTACCGGCCGGGCCGACGCCGAAAACCATTTCGGAACGGTCCATCGCCCTGATATAGGCGTCCTGAGTGGGCGTACGCGCGATGATCGTCTTCTTGCGCGTCGAAATCTGCGCCATCGTCAGCTTGGCTTTTTTCTCCATCGTCGGCAGCGTCAGTTGGTCGTCGGCGGCAACCGCCATGCGGATTGCTCCTTCCACGTCGGAGCGCTCCACATTCCCACCTTTCTGCAGCTTGTCATAAAGATAATCGAGTGTGCGGCGTGCCTGGTTGGTGGCCAGCACATCGCCCGTGATGATGACGGAGTTGCCGCGGGCGCGCGCGTCGATACCAAGGCGCTCCTCCAGCAGCTTCAAATTCTGATCGAACTGTCCGAAAAGCTCGCTGGCGAACCGATTGTTCTCGAACGTCAGGATGAAGTGATTGGCGTCGCTCGCGGTGCGTGGCTGGCGCGATGAAGAAGAAACCAATTCCTGTCCGTTCAAGCGGTCCGGCTCCTTTGCCTGTCCGGAACCTAAAGCAACTCAGCAAAAAGGCTGTTCGTGCTGGTTCCGGTGATTCGTACATTGATAATGTCACCGATTTGCGATGCTTTTGCATCAACATTCACAGATTGCAGCCAAGGAGATCGGCCGATCAACTGACCCGGCATGCGGCCCGGCTTTTCCAGCAGAATATCGACCACCTTGCCGACGCAGGCATCAGCAAAATCATGCTGCTGCTTCAAAAGCAGCGCCTGCAATCGTTCCAGCCGTTCCGCCTTGATCTCTTCCGGCACTTGGCCCTTCAATTCCGCACCCGGCGTTCCAGGGCGCGTCGAATATTTAAACGAGAAGGCTTGCGCATAGTTCACCTCCTCCACAAGACGAAGTGTATCCGCAAAATCCTGCTCTGTCTCCCCCGGGAAACCGACAATGAAATCACCCGAAAGGGCGATATCCGACCGCGCTGCACGGATTTTTTCGATCAAAGCGAGATATTCCGCCGCCGTATGCCGCCGATTCATCGCTTTGAGGATGCGGTCGGAACCGGACTGAACCGGCAGATGCAGATAGGGCATCAGCGTACGCAGATCGCGATGGGCCGCTATCAGCCGGTCGTCCATGTCGCGCGGGTGGCTGGTGGTATAGCGCAGCCGGGCAAGGCCCGGAATTTCCGCCAGCCGGTAAAGCAGGTCGCCGAGGCTCCAGGCTTCGCCCGAAGGTCCGGTTCCGTGCCAGGCATTGACGTTTTGGCCGAGCAGCGTGATTTCACGCACACCGCCATCCACAAGTTTTTCAGCCTCTTCGACGATCTGGGCGACCGGACGGGAGACTTCGGAGCCGCGCGTATAAGGCACGACGCAGAAAGTGCAGAACTTATCGCAGCCTTCCTGCACGGTCAGGAAGGCCGTGACACCGCGGGCACGGATCTTCGTCTTCTCGGCAATCGGCAGATGCTCGAACTTGTCCTCGATCGCATATTCCGTATCGACGACGCGCTGGCCTTCCTTGGCGCGCCGTAGCGCCTCCGGCAGGCGATGATAGGTCTGCGGGCCGATGACGACGTCGACGGCTGGCGCGCGGCGGAGAATTTCCTCACCCTCGGCCTGGGCAACGCAACCGGTGACGCCGATCATCATGTCGCGGCCGTCGGCTGCTTTGCGCTTCTTCATCTCACGCAGACGTCCGAGCGCGGAATAGACCTTCTCGGCAGCCTTCTCGCGGATATGACAGGTGTTCAGTAGGACGAGATCGGCTTCTTCCATGTCTTCGGTCGGCTCGTAGCCATCACGGGCGAGCGCATCGCTCATCCGCGTCGAGTCGTAGACATTCATCTGGCAGCCGTAGGTCTTGATGAAGACCTTACGGCTGTTGGAGCCATCGCGCAGGCCAAGCTCCAAAGCATTGGGCTGCGGGGCATCGAGAAGTGCACTGTCCTTGGTCATGGCCGCTATGTAGTGGCTTTTGCTTCTGGAGAAAATGAAAAAGTTAAAATCGCCGGAATATCAGGCGATCTCGCGGCCAAGCAGCCGGCCCGCCAGCATCGAGCGGATGCGCCGCGCCACCGTGGCGCTCACCTCCTTGCGGTTGGTGTCGGCGCGATAATCCACCGCCTCGCCAAAGCAGACGTCGACATCGATGGCCCCGCAGGCAAAGATGCCCTTCAGGTGCGGCATCAGCTCGATGTCACCCGGCCAAGCCGCAAGGGGACGATAATAGCGGCCCATGGCGACGCCGTGGACACGGGTGTAGGCAACCGCGACCGGCTGGACGTGAACGACGGCATCCGGCGTCTTTGGCAAAGCCGCAGCAGCCGCGCCGAACAACGAGGATTTGACGTCGAGTAGGCGATTGCCATCCGATGTCGTGCCTTCCGGAAACAACACCATGATCTCGCCATTAGCCATCCGCTCGGCGATCTCGCTCACCTGATCGCCGGTCTTGCGCTTCTGCTCACGCTCGATGAACACGCTCTTCTGCCATTGGGCGAAGAGGCCGAAGACCGGCCAGTCCCGCACTTCCGATTTTGCGATAAAGGCGACATCGGCAACGGCGGAAAGCACCAGAATATCGAGCCAGGAAGCGTGGTTCGAGGCCAGCATCAGCGGCCGGCGACGCTCAAGCTCCCCGACGACATGGATGCGGATACCGAGCCAGTAGCAAATAATGCGATGCCAGGAGCGCGGCAGATAGCGCCTGAGCTTCCAGTCGAAGCGCAGGCAGAGGATCTGCAGCGGTAGCAGAACAAGGCTGACAACGCATATGACGAAGACGGCACAGCCGATGCGCAGCCAAGTTATCAAATCATCCGCTCCCGTACGATCGCCGCCACTTCAGCGTTCGTCCTTATTCAGCGGAATACCGTAAAGCTCCAGCCGATGGTCGACGAGCTTGAAACCGTGTTCGCGAGCGATACGCTCCTGCAGCGCCTCGATCTCCGGCGAGTGGAATTCGATCACTTCACCGCTCTTCAGGTCGATCAGGTGATCGTGATGCTCTTCCGGCACGGTCTCGTAACGCGAACGCCCGTCACGGAAGTCATGACGCTCGATGATGCCGGCATCCTCGAACAGCTTTACGGTGCGGTAGACCGTCGAAATCGAGATCTTGGCATCCACCTTGACGGAGCGGCGGTGCAGCTCTTCGACATCGGGATGATCCTCCGAACTCTCGATGATGCGCGCAATGACCCGCCGTTGCTCCGTCATGCGCATGCCGCGCTCGGCGCAAAGCTCCTCAAGGGATTTTACGGGATCGTTCATTGAATACGGTCTTCGGTCTATTCGTCTATGACAACGGACTAGCGAAGAACACGGCGCATGACAAGCGCCGTCGATTTCGCGCCGCTTTCGTCGACATAATAGGCCTTGCGTTCGCCGACCGTTTCGAAACCGAGCTTGCGATAGAGACCGAGAGCCGGCTGATTGACGCCATCGACTTCCAGGAACATGGTTTCGCCGCCGCGGTTACGCGCCTCGCGCAATGCCGCCTGCATCAGCCGCCAGCCGAGGCCGGTGCGGCCCAGCTTGGCATTGACGGCAACCGTCAGGATTTCCGCCTCGCCCGCCGCATGGCGCGCCAGGACGAAGCCGGGAAGCGGCTTTTTCAGGATGGCGTTGGTCTGACGGGCAACAAAGCCAAAGGTCGTGTCCTGCGACAGGAGGCTTTGAAATTCGCTATCGTCCCAAACCCGCGAAAAACGTTCGCCATGCAGTGCCGCCACCTCGGCGCAATCCTGCAACTGCATCGGAACGATCTCGTATTCGGCTTTCAGGGTGAGATAGGATTCCAGCATGGTCATACCCTGGCGACTGCGTACCCTGCCTGCGGTCTGGCGTCGGGTCCGCGAAGATAAAGCGGCTTCGGCTTTTCGCTGACAGGTTTGACAGCGCCCAGCCGGGCGACGGTGGCAATCGGAAAGGCATCAGGCCGTGCCGCCGGCGGAGCGTCGCTTAGCCGGGCAACCGCCGAGCCGGTGACGACGCCATCGAAAGCATCAGCGATCGTACGCGCTTCATCAGTTGTCACGGCGCGCGCCTCATCCAGCGGATGGCCATCGGCATCGAAGGACTGGAGATAGATCTCCTCCCGCTTGGCGTCGATGGCAGCCAGAACCGATTTACCCGGATTCGTTTCCCGTGCGGCAGCGGCCATGACCTCGAGGGTCGTGACGCCGACAGCGGGAATGTTTAGGGAAAGCGCGAAACCGCGGGCCGCTGCAACGCCGATACGGATCCCGGTGAATGAGCCGGGACCGACGGTCACGACCACACGCTCCACGGCCGCGAGCGCTATATCGGCTTTAGCCAGCGCCCGGTCGACAACATCCATCAAATGTTCGGCATGCCCTCGCCCGATCGTTTCCGTGACCTCCCCCATCACAGAATCACTACCGCTATCATACACAGCGGCAGCGCAATCCACACCTGCCGTGTCAAGCGCCAGTACGATCATCACAATTTTTCCGAAAGAGCAGTACGCAAAGCACGGTGACCTATCTTCGAACCGTCACCGCACTTCAATCCGTGTCTTTGCATGCCGTTGTCCAAAAGCCGCCGCGCACTTTCTGGGATCATGCCTGGACGGCTTCGACTTCCTGCACTTCCGGCACGAAATGACGCAGCAGGTTCTGCACGCCATGCTTCAATGTCGCCGTAGACGACGGGCAGCCGGAGCAGGATCCCTTCATGTTGAGGTAGACCTTGCCGTCGCGGAAGCCACGGAAGGTGATGTCGCCGCCATCCTGGGCGACGGCCGGACGAACGCGGGTCTCCAGCAATTCCTTGATGGTGAGCACGATCGCTTCGTCGCCTTCATCGTAGAATTCGCCGCCGGCGTCCTGCGCTTCGGAGAGAACCGAGGATGCACCCATGACCGGCTTGCCGGACATGAAATGCTCCATGATCGAGCCGAGAATGGCGGGCTTCAGGTGCTGCCATTCCTGGTTTTCCTTGGAGACGGAGATGAAGTCGTAGCCGAAATAGACACCGCTGACGCCGGGGATATCGAAGAGGCGGGCAGCAAGCGGCGAAACTTCCGCTTCCTCGGCGCTGCGGAATTCGGCCGTGCCGCTTTCCATCACCACCTTGCCCGGCAGGAACTTAAGGGTTGCCGGGTTCGGCGTCGCTTCGGTCTGAATGAACATCTTGATCTCCATGCGGCGGACCAAAGGCCCATGCCACTTCAGTAGTGTCCGACTTTAGAATATTTCAAAAGAAAATAGGCTTTTTGGCCGCGCTATTCAAGAGACTGATTCTCAAGAATTAGCCCAATGGAACTCAGCTTAGCGCGTCGATTTCCTCGTTCGTCAGCGTATCCGGCAGCACCGTCACGGGGATCGGGAAGGCCGCGGCACGGCCGGCGATCGAAGACACCAGCGGTCCCGGCCCTTCCTTGGCCGAACCGGCAGCAAGAACAAGCAGCGCGATATCCCGGTCTTCCTCGATCACCGCATTGATCTGCTCGGCGGCCGATCCTTCACGAATTACGACCTCGGGATCGATGCCGATATTCTCGCGTACGATCTGCGCCGCCTTGGCCGTTGCCGCCTCGGCCTCCTCACGCGCTTCGGCCCGCATGATCTCCTCGACACCCAGCCATTGCTGGAAATCGCCTTCGGGGATCACAAACAGGAGCACAAGGCCGCCGTTGGAATTCTTGGCGCGCCGGCCGGCATAGTGGACGGCACGCTGGCATTCGGGAGTGCCGTCAATGACCGCCATGAACTTGCGGCGATGACCTTCGAGCCGTGAGAGACGTTTTGATACCATAGACCAAGTCTGACATCGAAATCCGTGCCATGGCAAGCCCCGTTTTGAACCCGGTGACTATTGCCGCTCAGCCGACCTACAGGTCCATCAGCCTCGCTTCGCCCGACACTCGGATGGAGCTGCCAACTGCGGCCGGGATATCGGCATGCAGGCGGGAACGCATACCCATATCCTCACCCTGGATGATGTCGATGGCGCCGCCATGCGGCCAGGCGATATCGCGGAGATATCCGGCGAAGGCTGCGGTCGAAGCGCCGGTCGCCGGGTCTTCATAGACCCCGCCCGAGGCGAAGGCATTGCGGGTCTGGAACAGTCGCGGCGTTTCAGCGTAGGCGAGCAGGATCGTGACCCAGCCTTCGCGGACCATCAAGGAGCGGCCCGCATCGAGATCGTATGCCATGGCGGCAAGCGTCTTGCGGGATTTCAGGGCCAGCATGAAATGATCGGCGCCACCGTGAATAAGCGCTGGCGGAATGGCCGGGTCCAGATCGTCGGTCGAATATCCGAACAATGCCAGCACCTCCGACAACACTTCCGGGGGCGGCGCTTTGCTTCTCGTCGGCGGCGACTGCAGGGCCGCCGAGAGGACGTCGCCATTCCGATGCCCTTCGACGGTGATATCAGCCTGATTGAGCGTCAGCGCAAAAATCCCGTCGCCTTCCCGCAACGCAAGCGCCGCTCCAAGCGCGATCGTCGCGTGACCGCAGAATGGAACTTCCGATTCCGGAGAGAAATAGCGCACTCTCCAGCCCTGCCCTTCCGGGCTGGCAAAGCGGTCTCGGAGAATCCAACCTCGGCTGCGATGCTCTGCATCTCGGCGGCATCGGGTATGACATCGGCAATCAAAACGCCGGCGGGATTGCCGCCAGCTCCGTTTTCCGAAAAGGAAGCAATCCGCAAAATCGTCAAGGTCGGCCATCCGTTCGCTGCTGTTGGCGCGCCGCATCGACAGCGCGCCAAGCGATAAGAGACCAAAAGCCTTAGTAGATAAAGCCGATAATGTCGCGGACTTGCTTCATCGTCACTTCGGCGCGGGCTCTCGCACGGTTGCTGCCATCGCGCAGGATAGCGTCGATATGGCCGGGGTCGGCCATCAGGCGACGCATTTCGCCGGTGATCGGCGAGAGCACATGCACGGCGAGATCGACCAGCGCCGGCTTGAAGACCGAGAATTGCTGGCCGCCGAATTCCGAGAGAATGTCGGCCTTCGACCTGTCGGCAAGGGCCGCATAGATGCCGACAAGATTGTCGGCTTCCGGCCGGCCTGCAAGACCTGCTATTTCGCTCGGCAAGCCGTCCGGATCGGTCTTGGCCTTGCGGATCTTCTTCGAGATGTTCTCTTCGTCGTCGAGCAGATTGATGCGCGACAGATCGGAAGCATCTGATTTCGACATCTTCTTGGTGCCGTCGCGCAGCGACATGACGCGCGGCGCCGGGCCATCGATCAACGGCTCGACCATCGGGAAATAGGCATGCACCGGCTCGTCACCGACGGTGATGTCGATGCCGTAGCCCGAGCGGCGGATATGTTCCATGTAGTCCAGATTGAACTTCATGGCGATGTCGCGCGTCAGTTCGAGGTGCTGCTTCTGGTCGTCGCCGACAGGCACATGCGTGGCGCGGTAGACGAGAATGTCGGCGGCCATCAGGCTCGGATAGGCGTAGAGGCCAAGAGAGGCCTGCTCGCGGTCCTTGCCGGCCTTGTCCTTGAACTGCGTCATACGGTTCATCCAGCCGATGCGGGCAACGCAGTTGAAGATCCAGGCAAGCTCGGCATGTTGCGGCACGGCAGACTGGTTGAAGACGATATGCTTTTGCGGGTCGATGCCGGCGGCGAGGAAGGCGGCCGTGATCGAACGGATCTGGCCCGGCATGTCCTCATGCACGAGCTGAGCCGTCAGCGCATGCATGTCGACGACGCAGTAGATGCAGTCGTTGTTGGCCTGCAGTGCCACGAACTTGCGGATCGCGCCGAGATAGTTGCCGAGATGGAGATTGCCGGTCGGCTGGACGCCGGAGAATACGAGCGGCTTGAATTCGGTCATGTCGTCCTCAAAAGGCTGGTGGAGGGCCTGGGCGAGCTCGCGCTCGACCCTTGGTTTCGAGCGGCTTATGCACGGCGGGCAGGCGGGGATCAAGAGGATATCTGGCGGAGTCTCAGGAAGAATGCTGGATCAGGTCCCAGGTGTTGCCATAGGGATCGGCGAAGACCGCCACCGTGCCATAGACCTCATGGCGGGGCTGCTCCAGAAACCGTACGCCCTTGGCAATCATCGCCGCATGGTCACGGGCGAAATCGTCGGTCTTGAGGAAGAAGCCGACACGGCCGCCGGTCTGGTTGCCGATCGCTGCACACTGCTTGTCGTCGGCTGCTTGCGCGAGCAACAACGCTGCCCCCTCGCCGCCCTTCGGCCTGATGACGACCCAGCGCTTGCCCTCCGGCTGCACCTCGTCCTGCAGGCAATCGAAGCCGAGGCAATCGCAATAGAAGGCCTTGGCGCGATCGTAATTGTCGACGACGAGGGTGATCAGGAAGAGGGATTGGGGCATGGGAGAACTCCGCATTTGCCAAAATCGTCCCCTCGCCCCGCTTGCGGGGAGAGGGTTAGGGTGAGGGGCCATGCACAAAAGTTCGGCGCTGGCAGACTATCTTGGCCAGCCGTTAAAATGGCGGCGCCTGCATACTTTTAACTTTGCGGGGGCATCGGTGAAGGCCCCTCATCCGACTTCTCGCAATCTCACTTCGTTCGATCGCTCCAAGCCACCTTCTCCCCGCATTGCGGGGCGAAGGAACTTGCTTACTCCCCATTCACCGCTTTTGCGTCCGGCGCAGGAGCTGGCGGCTTGCGGTTGATGTTGCGGCGGATCATGCCCAAATCCACGCCGCCGATCAGGAAGGCGACAACGAAATACACCACCATCGCAATCAATATGAGCAAGCCCAGGACGCCGGTCTTGATGAGCAGCGTCGAGCCGGACCCCAAAAGCGGCTCCCAGCGATGCGACAAATATATGATGACGCCGCCCATGACGGCGGAGGAGACGAGCAGCATGACGGTACGGCGTGCCAGCGACCATTCCCAGGCGAGATGTCCGCGGCGATAGAGCACGACGAAGAGCTGCACAGCGTTCAGCCATCCGGCAACCGCCTCGGCGAGCGCAATGCCGCGTTCAGCCAGCACCGGGAAAAGTAGGATGGACAGCGCCGAATTGACGAAGACGGCGACCGCCGTGTAGCGCATCGGCGATTTGGTATCTTCGCGGGCATAAAAGCCGGGTTGCAGCGCCTTGATCAGCACGAAAGCCGGCAGGCCCAGGCCGAAGATGGCGAGGATGGAGCCGACCAGCGTTGTATTGTTCGCGTTAAAGGCGCCACGCTCGTAAAGCACGCGGATGATATCGTCGGAGAGAAGCCAGAGGGCGACAGCGGCCGGCAGGGTCAGGAACAGCACGAATTCGATCGAGCGGTTCTGGATATTGGCGGCTTCCTTGATATGGCCTGACTTCAGCGAACGGGCCAGTTCCGGCAGAAGCACGATTCCGACCGCGACGCCGACGACGCCGAGCGGTAGCTGGTAGATGCGGTCTGCATATTGCAGGGCGGCGATCGCGCCTTCCTTGCCCGAGGCGATCGCCTGGCCGATTACCAGATTGATCTGGGTGACGCCGCCGGTGATGGCCGCAGGGATGGCGAGAAGCAGGAGCCGCTTGACATTGGGCGTGAAGCGCGGAAAGCGCAGGCCGATATTGATGCCGGCATGGCGCACGCCGATATAGACGACGGCCAGTTGCAGCACGCCTGCCACCAGCACCGACCAGGACAGGTACCAGGCGGTGGCCAGCGGATCGGCGCCGAAATAGATCGCGTAGAACAGCGCGCTGATCATCACCAGGTTGAGGAAGATCGGAGCCACGGCGGCGGCGAAGAAATGATGCAGCGAATTCAGCATGCCGCTCATCATCGCCGTCAGCGACATCGACATGAGATAGGGGAACATCACGGCGGCCAGCCGGACCGTCAGGTCGAATTTCTCGGCATCGTCGGCGAAACCAGGCGCGATGACCCAACGCACCAGGAGCGGCATGCCCAGTTCCATGACGATGGTGATCAGCAGCAGGACCGAGAAGAGAACGCCGAAGACTTCTTCGGAAAAGCGCTTGGCACCCTCGATGCCGTTCGCCTCGATCTCCTTGGCGAAGAGCGGCACGAAGGCGGCGTTGAAGGCGCCCTCGGCGAAGAGGCGGCGGAAGAGATTCGGAAAGCGGAAGGCAGCATAGAACACGTCGGCCATTGGCCCCGTGCCGAGGGCGGCGGCCATCAGCGTTTCGCGTGCGAACCCGAAGACGCGGCTGCCGAGCGTCGCGCCGCCGACGGTGATGAATTTCTTGACGAGGCTCATGCGGCTGAACCGGCTTTCTTTTCAGTTTCAGTATCGAGCTTTTCAACGGCGGAGGAACGCGTGGCGGCGGGCGCGATGATGCCGGACGGCATGCGCTCACGCACCTCATCCTCCTCGCCGGCCATCACGGCCTTCAGACGCGCGGTGATATTGGCTCGTTTGTTTTCGTTGGAGATTTTCTGTCCGACGAGATCGGTCACGTAGAAGCTATCGATGACTTTTTCGCCGAAGGTGGTGATGCGCGCCGACTGGATGTCGAGCGACAGGTCCGAAAGGACCGCAGTGATTTCCGACAGGAGGCCGGGGCGGTCGAGGCATTCCACTTCAATGACGGTGAACTTGTTCGACAGGCTGTTGGAGATCGTCACCGATGGCGGGATGACGAAAGCCTTGTTTTTGCGGCGATTCTTGGTGCGGGTGGCGATGACTTCCGGCAGGCGCTTGCGGCCGGCAAGCACGTCCTCGATCATCTTGCCGATGGTGCCGGCACGCCGCAGCTCGTCCGCATCGTCGGGGAATTCGCGGCTGACATGGATCGTGTCGAGCGCACGACCGTCGGACGTCGTGAAAATCTGCGCATCGGCAATATTGGCGCCCGCGGCAGCACAGGCGCCGGCGATAACCGTCAGGAGGCGCGGATGGTCCGGCGAGAGCACGGTGATTTCGGTGATGGCGTGGAAACTGTCGGTGCGCACCATGGTCGCGAGCACCTGGCCGGATTTGTCGGTCTGGCGAATGAATTGCGTATGGCGGATCTGATCTTCTAACGGCACCGAGAGGAGATAGGGCTGGTAGTGCAGCTTGACATAGGCCTTGCGGTCTTTCTGGCTCCAGTCTCCCAGCGCCTTTTCGAGCGCTTTGGCGGCCTCTTCAGCCCGCTCCTTGCGCGACACTTCCGAGAAACCGCCGGCGAGCAGTAGTTCGGTCTCGTAGTAAAGCGTGCGCAGAAGCTGGCCCTTCCAGCCGTTCCATACACCGGGGCCAACGGCGCGAATGTCGCATACCGTCAGGATCAGCAGCATCTTCAGCCGGTCGAGCGACTGCACCCGGTCGGCAAAATCGATGATGGTCTTGCGGTCGGTCAGGTCGCGAGTCTGGGCGACCATCGACATGGTCAGATGCTCCGCAATCAACCAGACGACCAGCTCCGTCTGCTTCGGCGTCAGGCCGAAACGCGGGCAAAGCTTGCGCGCCACCTTGGCGCCGGCCTCGGAGTGATCTTCCTCGCGGCCCTTGGCGATGTCGTGCAGCAGAACGGCGACATAAAGCGCGTCGCGGTCCTCGATATTCGGCATCAGCTTGTTGGTCAGCGGATGGGTATCTTCCGCCTTGCCCTTGTCGATCTCTGAAAGCACGTCGACGGCGCGGATCAGGTGCTCATCGACCGTGTAGTGATGATACATGTTGAACTGCATCATCGAGACGATCTTGCCGAATTCCGGAATGAACCGGCCGAGCACGCCGGCCTCGTTCATACGACGCAGGATCAGCGCCGGATCGCGCTTCGAGGTAAGGATCGCCAGGAAAAGACGGTTCGCCTCCTCGTTTTCGCGCAGGTCGTTGTCGATCAGCCCCAGCGAACGGGTGACGCGCTTCAACGCGTCGGGATGAAACTCCAGCCCATTGATATCGGCAACGAAGAACAGCCGGATCAGGCTTACCGGATCGCGCTTGAAAACATCGGGATTGGCAAGCGCGATGCGGCCGCGATCCTCGACGAATTCGAGCGTCCCAGGAATCTTGCGTGAACGGTGGGTGAAGCGGCTGAGGACGCCGGTCAGGCCCGGCGTCGCCTTGGCCTGCTGGTCCTCAAGCGCTGCGCAGAGGATACGGGTGAGATCGCCGACATCCTTGGCAACGAGGAAGTAGTGCTTCATGAAGCGCTCGACGGCGGAAAGACCGGGACGGGCGTGATAGCCAAGCGCCTCGGCAATCTCGCGCTGGATGTCGAAGGAGAGCCGCTCCTCCGCCTTGCCGGTCAGGAAGTGCATGTGGCAGCGCACCGCCCAGAGGAAATCCTCGGACTTCTGGAAAAGACGGTATTCCTGCTTCGAGAGCACGCCGAGCTTCACCAGATCGGCGGGATCACGGACGTGATAATAATATTTCGAGATCCAGAAGAGCGTATGCAGGTCACGCAGACCGCCCTTGCCTTCCTTGACGTTCGGCTCGACCAGATAGCGGGTATCGCCGGCTTTGCGATGACGTTCGTCGCGCTCGGCAAGCTTGGCGGCGATGAATTCCGGGCCCGTGTTGGTGACGATTTCCTTGTCGAAACGCGTTTCCAGTTCACCCGCCAAGGGTTCGCTGCCGCAGATATAGCGCGTTTCGAGGATGGCGGTGCGCACCGTCATGTCGGACTTTGCCTGGCGCATGCATTCTTCGACGGTGCGGGTGGCGTGGCCGACCTTGAAGCCCATGTCCCAGAGCATATAGAGAATGAATTCGACCGCCTTGTGCGTCTCGTCCTCCGGCTTCGGCTGGAAGAGGAACAGAAGGTCGATGTCCGAGCCGGGCGCCAATGTGTCTCGGCCATAGCCGCCGACAGCGGTGATCGCGAAGTTGCCCTTCTGCTTCGGATGGACGTGGTGGACCGTGAAGTCATAGAGAACGGTGATGATCTGGTCCTGCAGCCAGGAAATGCGGTACGCGCATTCGAGCCCGCTGCCGTCTTCCGAAAGCAGACGGCGCGCCTTTTCGCGGCCCTCCTGGCTCGCCTTCTTCAACAAGGCGAGAAGGGCGGAGCGCTCATCCTTCTTGTCCTCATGACGCTTGGCGAGGGTCTCGCATTCCGCCCTCAGCGCAGAAACGTCGAGAATGACGGAAAAATCGATCTCATGCTTTACCATGCTCGGCCGACCGGGATCCTGTTCATTGACCGCGGCCCATTGCCGGCGCGCCTGTCTTTTCGTCTGCATGCGCTATAGCCTCTTTGCCCGGCGATTGACACAGGCATTCTACGCCCGAATCCGCATAATTCAGCCTAGACCAAATTTCCCGGGTGAGCGGCTCCGGGAGTTCTATCGGTCAACGTTGACGAAGGGCGACGGCTGTCGATGCAGAAATCGGCAGTTTTAGGGCTGCGGCAGCTCAAGCGACCGTCTGAGTTCGTTGATGCTATATAATATATTTCGCGATTGGGCGCCGATCTGCATCAACATTTCCCGCTCGCACTCCCAATAGCCGGCCTTGGCGATCCTCGAGCTGATGTCGGAAATCCGGCTGCAGGACAGGGCTATATTCAGAAGTCCGCGATCGGATTCGCAGTCCGGCGCGTCACCCTCGCCACAGATCTTGCCGCGAGCGGCGATCGGAGAAAAACGTTCGGCGAGAATGCGGACCTCGGCGAGAAGATGTTCGATATGCATCGGATTATCCTTGGAAATCGCCTGTTATCAGCCGGCCTTGTTCAGGGTCTTCTTCAGTTCGTAAAGTGCGTCGAGAGCCGCACGCGGCGTCAAATCGTCAAGATCGAGCGCCTTCAGCGCCTCCTCTACCTTGGACGGCCCGCGCCGGCCAGCCACTTCCTCGCGGCGAACCGCGACCTGGAAGAGCGGCAGGTCGTCGATCAGTTGGCTCGCAGGGTTTTTGCGGTCGGCATCTTCCAGGCGCGTCAGAACGTCGCGGGCGCGCGCCACCACCGAAGCCGGCAGGCCGGCGAGCCGCGCCACCTGGATGCCGTAGGAGCGATCGGCCGCGCCCGGTCCGACCTCGTGCAGGAAGATCACGTCACCATCCCACTCCTTGACACGCATCGTCGCATTCGAGAGCCGGCCAAGCTTTTCCGACAACACCGTCAGCTCATGGAAATGGGTGGCGAAGAGACCCCGGCACCTGTTGGCCTCATGCAGGTGCTCGACCGCCGCCCAGGCGATGGAGAGACCGTCGAAAGTCGCAGTACCACGGCCGATTTCATCGAGGATGACCAACGACCGGTCCGTCGCCTGGTTGAGGATCGCCGCCGTCTCGACCATCTCGACCATGAAGGTGGAGCGGCCGCGCGCCAGATCGTCCGAAGCGCCGACGCGCGAGAACAGCCGGTCGACAATGCCGATATGGGCAGAGGCAGCGGGCACAAACGACCCCATCTGTGCAAGCACGGCAATCAGCGCGTTCTGGCGCAGGAAGGTCGATTTACCGCCCATGTTCGGGCCGGTCAGCAGCCAGATCGCGCCGTCCTTGCCGTCCGCCGTCGGCGACAGGTCGCAATTGTTGGCGACGAAGGGGCCACCCGCCTGCCGGCGCAATGCCTGCTCGACGACGGGATGGCGGCCGCCACCAATCGCAAACATCCTGGAGTCATCGACCAGCGGCCGGCAATAGGCCTGTTCCTCGGCAAGCAATGCCAGCCCGGCCGCGACGTCGATCACCGATAGCGCACGGGCGCCGGCCTTGATCGCCTCCGCCTCGGCGACGACGGCTGCGACCATGCGGTCGAAGGCCGCCAACTCGATCGCGAGCGCCTTGTCGGCGGCATTGGCGATGCGGCTTTCGAGATCGGCAAGCTCTGTCGTGGTGAAGCGCATGGCATTCGCCATGGTCTGGCGGTGGATGAAACGCGCCTTGGCTTCGGCAGTCTCCGTCATCGGCCCGGCATTGCCGGCCGTGACCTCGATGAAGTAGCCGAGCACGTTGTTGTGCTTGATCTTCAGCGATTTGATGCCGGTTTCCTCGGCATATTGCAGTTGCAACCCGGCAATGACCCGGCGCGACTGGTCGCGCAGCGCGCGGACTTCGTCCAGCTCGGCATTCGCCCTTTCCCGCAGGAACCCGCCGTCGCGCTTCAACAGCGGCAATTCGTCGGCGAGCATGCCGGCGAGCAGCGCTTCGAGATCGGCGGGCAATGCGCGGAGCCCGGCAAGGGCCGCTCCCAGTTCGGCGGGAAGCAAGGCGGCCCCAAGCAGATCGGCAACACCGGCGGCGGAACCGAGGCCTTGGCGGATCGCCCAGAGATCGCGCGGGCCACCGCGGTCGAGCGCTAGGCGAGACAGGGCGCGCGGCATATCCGGTACGTGTTTCAGCGCCGTCCTGAGATCGCTGCAAAGCGAGGGCTCTTCGGCAAGGAAGCCGATCGAATCCAGCCGTTCGTTGATACGCCCCGGAGCGGTCAACGGCGACATCAACCGCTCGGCCAGCAGACGCGCACCGCCGCCGGTCACTGTCCTGTCGATCGCTCGCAAGAGCGAGCCGTTGCGATCGCCGGAAAGCGTGCGCACCAGTTCGAGATTGGCGCGGGTGGCGGGATCGATGAACAATGTCGAGGCGCCGCTTTCGCGCTCCGGCAGGCCAAGCGGCGGCCGCTCGGCGATCTGCGTCTTCTCCACATAGGCAATGGCCGCGGCCGCGGCGGCAAGCTCGGCGCGCGTGAACGAACCGAAACCATCGAGTGTCGAGACTTCGAAGTACCGCGTGATACGCCCTTCGGCGCTGGCACTGTCGAAAAGCACGGCCGGCTGCGGCACCGCCGTACGGCCGAGCACGTCGAAGACCGGCTTCAGCTCGGGATCGTGGAATATCGTATCTGGGAGAATCAGCTCGCGCGGATCGATGCGCAGGATATCGGCGAGCAGCCGCGAAGGCTCCGTCTCGGCCAGACGGAAAACGCCGGTCGAAATATCGATCCAGGCAAGCGCCAGTTGCGGCTCAGAGCCGCCGCGAATGCGGGCGAGCGCCATCAGATAGTTGGATTCCGAGGGCGAGAGCAGCTTTTCTTCTGTGATGGTGCCCGGCGTCACCAGGCGGACGACATCGCGCCGAACAACCGACTTGCCGCCGCGCTTCTTCGCCTCCGCCGGGTCTTCCACCTGTTCGCAGACCGCGACGCGGAAACCCAGCGAAATCAGCTTCTGCAGATAGTCGTCGGCGGCATGCACCGGCACGCCGCACATCGGAATATCCTGGCCCATATGCTGGCCGCGCTTGGTGAGCGTAATGCCGAGAGCGCGCGACGCATCGACGGCATCCTCGAAGAACAGCTCGTAGAAATCGCCCATGCGATAGAACAGCAGCGAACCGGGATTGTTCGCCTTGATCTCGATATATTGCTCCATCATCGGCGTGGCCGAAGCGCGGCTTTCCTCCGAGGCAAGCTCGGTAGCCGAGAAAGCGTCGATGCTGGCAATTATTCGTTCGTTCACGGAGGTGCAGTTTTTCCCAAAAAATGAGGTGCCACCCTACCCGCGCGCCGCTATAGAAGACAACAGCTATCGGGCAAGAGGGACCGGTCGCCCACAGGAGGTTTGGAGGAACAATGCCTGACACCAACAGCACGTCGCGTTCGGGAACGGGGATTACCGATCAGGAAGCGCTCGACTTCCACAAGCATGGCCGCCCCGGCAAGCTCGAAATCAATCCGACCAAGCCGATGGCAACACAGCGCGATCTTTCGCTCGCCTATTCGCCCGGCGTCGCCGTTCCTGTGAAGGCGATCGCCGCCGATCCGCAGACGGCTTACGACTATACGTCGCGCGGCAACATGGTGGCGGTCATCTCCAACGGCACGGCCATTCTCGGCCTTGGCAATCTCGGTGCACTGGCCTCGAAGCCGGTCATGGAAGGCAAGTCCGTTCTCTTCAAGCGCTTTGCCGACGTCGATTCGATCGACCTCGAAATCGACACCGAAAATGTCGACGAATTCATCAACTGCGTCCGTTATCTCGGCCCCTCTTTCGGCGGCATCAATCTCGAGGACATCAAGGCGCCCGACTGTTTCATCATCGAGCAGCGCCTGCGCGAGCTGATGGACATCCCCGTCTTCCACGACGACCAGCACGGCACCGCGATCATCGCCGCCGCCGGGCTGATCAATGCGCTGGAATTGACCGGCCGCGACCTCAAGACCGCCAAGCTCGTCTGCAACGGCGCCGGTGCTGCCGCGATCGCCTGCGTCGAGCTGATCAAGGCAATGGGTTTCAATCCTGAGAACATCGTGCTCTGCGACACCAAGGGCGTGATCTACCAGGGCCGCAGCGAAGGCATGAACCAGTGGAAGTCGGCACATGCCGTCAAAACCGACAAGCGCACGCTAGCCGAAGCGATGAAGGGCGCCGACGTGGTTTTCGGCCTCTCGCAGAAGGGCGCCTTCTCCGAAGAGATGATCCGCTCCATGGCGGACAGGCCTATCATCTTCGCCATGGCCAATCCCGATCCGGAAATCACGCCGGAGGAAGTCGCCCGCATCCGCGACGACGCCATCATGGCGACCGGGCGCTCCGACTATCCGAACCAGGTGAACAACGTCCTCGGCTTCCCTTATATCTTCCGCGGCGCGCTCGATGTGCGGGCTTCGACGATCAACGATGAAATGAAGATCGCTGCCGTCAAGGCTCTTGCCAGCCTGGCACGCGAAGACGTGCCGGACGATGTTGTCGCCGCCTATCAGGGCGCGCGGCCGCGCTTCGGGGCGCAATACATCATTCCCGTGCCCTTCGATCCGCGCCTGATCTCGGCGATCCCGGTTGCCGTTGCGCAAGCGGCGATCGAAAGCGGCGTCGCCCGCCGCCCGATCCCGGACATGGCCGCCTATGCCCGCGAACTCTCAGCCCGGCGCGACCCGATCGCCTCTACGCTGGCGCAACTCTACGAACGTGTGCGTCGGCATCCGAAGCGCATCGTCTTTGCCGAAGCCGAGGAAGAGCAGGTCATGCGCGCCGCCTTGTCCTACGCCAACCAGGGACTCGGCACCGCCATCCTGCTTGGCCGCGAGGATCTGCTCCATGCCACGGCCGAACGCGCCGGGATCGACCTCAGCCGGCCGGGCCTCGAGATCGTCAACGCCCGCATTTCCAAGCGTGTCGAGGCCTATATCGACTATCTCTATGCCCGGCTGCAGCGCAAAGGCTATTTGCACCGCGATGTGACCCGCCTGATCCACAACGACCGCAACCATTTCGCCGCCTGCATGGTGGCGCTCGGCGATGCCGATGGTATGGTGACGGGGGTGACGCGCAACTATTCGACCGCGCTCGGCGACGTGCGCCGCTGCATCGACGCCAAGCCGGGGCACCGAGTTATCGGTGCGTCGCTGGTGCTTGCCCGCGGGCGCACCGTCATCGTCGCCGATACCGCCGTTCATGACATGCCGACGTCGGAGGAACTGGCCGATATCGCTGAGGAAGCGGCTGGTTTCGCGCGGCGCATGGGCTATGAACCACGCGTTGCCATGCTCGCCTACTCCACTTTCGGCCATCCCCCGGGCGAACGATCCGAGCGCGTGCGCGAGGCGGTGAACATTCTCGACAAGCGCTATGTCAATTTCGAATTCGACGGCGAAATGGCCGCCGATGTGGCGCTGAACCGCAAGATCATCGAGACCCAGTATCCCTTCTCGCGTCTCTCCGGTCCAGCCAACGTGCTGGTCATGCCCGCCTTCCACTCGGCCTCGATTTCG
This sequence comes from Martinezella paranaensis, assembly GCF_014200235.1. NCBI lineage: Bacteria > Pseudomonadati > Pseudomonadota > Alphaproteobacteria > Hyphomicrobiales > Rhizobiaceae > Martinezella > Martinezella paranaensis. The sequence goes on from NZ_JACHBI010000007.1 coordinate 184,845, forward strand.
ACGAAAATGCTGCAGGAACTCGGCGGCTCCACCGTTATCGGCCCGCTGCTCGTCGGCCTCGACAAGCCGGTGCAGATCACCTCGATGGGGGCCAAGGATTCTGATATCGTCAACATGGCGGCAATTGCCGCCTATGGAGCCGGTTAAGAGGGGACACTTTGCTGGAGCCCCTCACCCTGCCCTCTCCCCGGGGGGGAGAGAGTGGTTTCAGTGGGGACGGCAAGCTTTCGCTTCATCCAATGCAGTGTTTGAGCGAGAACTACCAGCAAACTCGATCTCACCCTCTCCCCTCAGGGAGAGGGTAGGGTGAGGGGGTGTCCCGTAACCTCGGTGACAAACCGAGGCGACAAGAAGACCAATGGCTGCGGTTTCGATTTGGTGTAAGATGCGCCAATGAGTGAAGCCCAGCTATTTGAAGTGCTGCGCCATTCAGCGCGGCCGGATATCGTCGACGCCATCGAGCGGCTCGTCCTTGACGCGTCCGATCGCAAGCTCAACCGGGTGAACGCGCTTGCCTTTGCAGCCGAGCACGGCTTCGACGAAGAGCAGACCATCAACGCCTTCCTGCATGCATCTCGCCTCGGCCTCTTCGAAATCTCGTGGAATGTTCTGTGCCCCGGTTGCGGTGGAGTGCTGGATGCCAATACCTCGCTGAAGACCGTTCAGAGCGACACCTATAGCTGCGCGCTTTGCGCTGCCGGCTATGAGCCGACCCTCGACGAGATGGTCGAAGTTACCTTCACCGTCAGTCCGCGCGTGCGCCATATCGAGGCTCACAATCCGCATGAATTGCCAGCCCTCGAATATTTTCGCCAGATTTATTGGGGCTCGGGCGTCGACCTTCCCGAAGAGGGGTACGAGGCGACGGTCGACCAATTCATTCTGGAGGCGCTGGAATTGCCTGCCGGGGAAAAGGCTGTCGTATCGCTTCAGTTGCCGGCGGAGTACGTCATCATCTTCGAGCCGGTGACGCATGCGGCACTCTTCCTGGACGTGAAAGGCGAACCATCGAAGGAGCGGCAGACCATCTCGCTCGTGTTCGATCGCATGCACCGGCATAGCGAACCCATGATCTTACGACCCGGCCCCCTGCGTATTCTCATGGAGAACCACACCGAAGTCCGCACATTGCCATCGATCTGCGTGGCCAACGACGTGCTGCACGGCCTGCTGGGGCAACGGCGTCCATTCCTGACCGCCAAGCGACTGCTTTCGAACCAAACCTTCCGCGACATCCACCGCACGGACACGATCGACGTGGACCAGCGGTTGAAGATCACCAGTCTCACCTTCCTGTTCACCGATTTGCGCGGTTCGACGGCCCTATATGAAAGGGTTGGCGACCTTGCCGCTTTCGATCTGGTGAGAACCCATTTCAGCATCCTGCATGAGATCGTCGGCGCAGAGGCGGGTGCGGTCGTCAAAACCATCGGCGATGCGGTAATGGCGACGTTTCCAACGCCGGACCGGGCATTGGTCGCCGCCATGCGGATGCGCGAAGCAATGGTCAGTCTCAACAAGGAGCGCGGCAACGACGATCTTCTTCTCAAGATTGGCATCCACGAGGGACCGTGCATCGCGGTCAGCCTGAACGAGCGCCAGGACTATTTCGGGCAGACCGTCAACATCGCTTCTCGCGTGCAACATCTCGCGAACTCACACGAGATATTCGCCACCGGTTCCGTACTCGACAATCCACGCGCCACGGAATTGCTGACGACACATGGTTTGAAACCGCAAACCCACCACGTCTCGCTTCGCGGCATTACGGATGAGATCGATATTTTTGCGATTCCCTAGAGCGGTTTAGCGTTTCACGGAATCGCTAAACCGCTCTATCCCTTTGTTTTTGCGCATTCCGGACGGAAAAACGCTCCGCACTTTTCCTGGAATTGCTTTGGGGATGGCCGAGGCCGAATCAGTCCGGCTTGCGACGATCAGCTCGCGAACCGACCGGCGTCAGCACCGTAATAATTGACGTAGCGGTCCGAAATGCTGGCGATCGGCAAGACGATCAGGACGTCCGTCGTATTGAAGGCATGATCGACGACGGCGGTGGAGCCGACCATGGCGCCGAGGCGCAGGTAACCCTTGATCAGCGGCGGCAGCGACATCAGCGCCTTCTTGGAATTGACCGCCTCGACGGGCATCAGGTCCATGGTGCGGGCAAGCGACGGCAGCGCGCTAACGGCCCATTCGTCCTTGGCAATGACGTTGTGGTAGAGGAAGGACAGAGCCAGCGCATGTTGCTCCGGACGAATGCCGGGGAAAGAAGCGCAGCCGAACATGGCGTTCATGCCGTGTTTCAGGGAATAGGCCCAATTGCCCTGCCACAGCAGTTCGACCGTGCGCTTGGTGCGGTATTCCGGCAGCACGCAGGAACGACCGAGTTCCATGAAGCGCTTTTCAGGATGACGGGCGAGCAGGGTGTCGATGTCGAATTCCGAAGAGGAATAGAAACCGCCATTCGCCATCGCCACGTCCTGGCGCAGCAGACGATAGGTGCCGACGATCTGGTCTTCCGAATCACCTTCCAGCGAGCGGTCGAGAACCAGCAGATGGTCGCAGATCGAATCCCAGCTATCGATATCGCGCTGGCGACGCATTGCATCGGCCGGCAGTTGCGCATTCATCTCCTCAACGAAGACGCGATAGCGCACCGCCTGGGCAGCATCAATTTCCCGCGCCGTGCGAGCAAGGCGCGTTTCTAGATTTCCGATGCGTCCGAGCACATCGCTGGCAACCGGCTCAACCGTTGCCTTTGAAGACTGAACCATTTCGCCCTGAGCTTCGCGATTCAAAATTTCGATGGACATGGCGACTCCCCCTCTACGGGTTGATATAGCCGCCATAAAGCAAATTCGTGCGACAGGAAAGTGACATGGTGCGTTGCGAAAAGCAAGAAGCGTGCCTGTTCCAATCACCGAATTTGGATGAAGCCCTTGTATCCCAGGGGGTACTCTTAAAAGCTGCGAAGCGGCTTTTCGACACGTTCGTCATCGCGCAGGCGGATGGGACCGAATCACGATTCGGAGGTATGTTTTCAATCTAGAGCGGTTCAGCTTAGAACCGCTCTATCTCTTTGTTTTTTGCAATTCCGGACGGAAAACCGCTGCGGACTTTTCCTGGAATTGCTCTAAGCGCGTCCCAAAGCCTGCTTCGACAGGCCTTGCACCTCTGCGATCAAACGATCGGGATCGACCGGCTTGACGATGACGGCATCGGCGCCGGAAAGCAGGGCCTGGCGTCGAATGGCATCGCGGCTGTCGGCGGTCAGCACGATCACGGGCAGCGGCGAAAGACCGTATCGACGCTCCAGCGCCCTCAGTTGCGCGAGCATCGCTGCCCCTTCGCCGCCGGGCATGGTGAGGTCAGTGACGACGACATCCGGGCGGTTCTCGCTGTTTTCGGCACGGGCGAGCAAGTTCTCGAAATCCTCGACGAGGCGAACCCTGTGGCCGGCTTTGGCGAGCATGGCGCGCACCAGCATGGCATTGACAGGATCGTCCTCGCCCAGGAGAACGTTGAGGGAGGCATCCGCCGCCTCCGGCGTCACGATACCGATTTCGGGCGGGCTACTCAGTACATCCCGCTTCTCCATGCCGCGCATGCGGCCGCTCAGCACGTCGATGAGCGATTGTTCGCGCAGCGGCCGGATGAGCCACGCATCGAAGAGATCGAGCGGATGCGTGTTGCGCTCCTCCGGATTGACCAGAAAGATCTTTCTGAGGCCGGACGCGGCAAGTTCGGTCCCTTCGCGGAAATACCATGGCGCCATACGGTGATCGACGATGAGATCCGTCAGCGACATGCCTCCGTCTTTGGGGACGGACCGCGCCAGGTTTTCCACATCAGTGGGACCGATCAGGCGGCAGCGGCCACCAAGGGTGCGGATAGTGTCGGCAATCGCCGTGCTTGCGGCACCTTCCGGCGCCAGCAGCAGGACGCGGGAGCCTTTGAGCAGCTCGTCGCGCCTAGCCTGTTCGTTCTCTCCAGCGACGACCGAAGCCGGAAAGCGGACCGTGAATTCGCTGCCCTCACCCCGCATGCTGGAAACGCTCAACTTGCCGCCGAACTCGCGCAGGATGCGGGCGGAGATGGCAAGCCCCAGACCCGTGCCGGCGCTTCTGTCCAACATGTTGCCCGCCTGTTCGAACTCGCCGAAGATGCGTGCCTGCTCCTCCTCGGTCATTCCCGGGCCGCTATCCCTGACCGATATCACGAGATCGTCGCCATCGTGGCCGGCGCGGATCAGGACGCCGCCTGTCTGCGTGAACTTCACGGCATTGCCGATGACATTGAACAACACCTGGCGGAGGCGAGCGGGATCGAACTCCATGGTTTCAGGAACATCCGCCGCGACGGTCGCGGCGATCTCGATGCCCTTTTCATGGGCGCGGTGGGCGAGCATCTCGACAACGCCTTCCAGCAGCGGCCTCAGATGTTCGGCGCGCGGCCGGAGCTGGAAGCGGCCGACTTCGATCGTCGAGAAATCCAGTAGGTCTTCGACGAGCTGCACCAGGGCATTGCCGGATTGGCGGATGCCGGTCAGGTAATTGGCCTGCTCCAGGGTCAGCGGCGTCTGGGCAAGCAGGTGGTTCATGCCGAGAATTCCCGACAGAGGCGTGCGGATCTCATGGCTGACGGTGGCGAGCAGCCGTGATTTGGCGGCGCTGTTATATTCCGCCTTCAGCCGTGCCTCCTCGCGGAGACGCGCGGCCTGGCGTTCTTCGGTGACGTCGCGGGCGACGCTCTGGATTCTCAACTGTCCGGTGGCGGGATCGCGGAACATGACATCGTGCCAGGCGAAGATGCGCGGGCCTTCCGGCGTGGAAATCTCGGCGTCTTGACGCTGCGAAGCTGCGACAGCGCGGAAGACGAGACCCGCTTCTTCCAGCGTCAAACCCTCCGGGTTCGACTTGCCGATCAGTTTGCGGAAGGTCGCATTGCCATGGACGATGCGGCGTTCGATGTCGCGTGTCACGGTGATATCGCCAAGCGCATCGTGGATGGTGGCGAGCAGGCTGGTGCTTTCGTTGCTCTCCCAGAGGCGGTCGTGGTCGTTTTCGCTGAGCGTCGGCGTATCCACGATGACCTTGCGGGTAGCATTTCGCCTGCGGAAGACGACGCCGGAAGCAACGATCGCCAGCGCTATCAGGCCCAGCAAAGCAGCAAGCGCCAGCGGGCCGCCGACATAGCCAACCGACAGGAACGCCACGCCGGCAATCAAGCCGCTGCCATTCAACCAATGACGCTGCAACCATTGGGGAAACGCGGGCTGCGGCACCTCCGGAATGTTAGCCGGCGAAATCTCGATGGGATCGGCAGCGATGAGAGACACGTCTTCGACCGGCCGTTCGCGCGGCACGGCATGGTCGTCGTCAATGGCGGCGACAAGCTTTTCCTGCAGGTTTGCCAGAGTGCTCATGTTGTCTTACTAACATGCGCACTCTTCCCGTTGCCTTCAGGGATTTGTTAGAATTTTACGCTTTCGCCTTTTTCGGCAGAAGCAGCTCGTCCAGAATGACGCAGCCCGCCCCGACGGTGATGAAACTGTCGGCGAGATTGAAGACGGCGAACGACCATGTTTCGGTATGGAAGAGAATGTAGTCGATCACATGGCCGTAAAGGAACCGGTCGATCAGGTTGCCGAGCGCGCCGGCGATAATCAACGCGAAGCCGAGATGGGCAAGCCAACGATGATTGGGTGTCCGCCGCCAGAGCCAGAGCACGAAAACGACGATGACGAGCCGCATGCCGACGATGAACCAGCCGTCCATGCCCGACAGCATCGAGAAGGCGACACCGAGATTATAGGTGCGGTAAAGCGCCAGCATCGGAATGACCGGCACCATCTCCTGCAAAGGCAGCCAGTTGTCGACCATGATCTTGACCACCTGGTCGAGGATGACAGCAGCCACAATGAAAATCAGGATCGGCAAAGGCCGTGAAAACAGCGCGGGTTTTACGGGCGCCTGTTCGTTTATCTCGCTGTCGGTCATCGCGTCTCGCTGAGGGTCAGAAGATGACGGCGGGCTTCGAACAGCATCACCGCCGTCGCCACCGCAAGGTTGAGGCTGTCGGCGCGGCCGGCCTGCGGGATGCGGGCAAGCGCATCGGCCTCCTTCGCCAAGGCGTCCGGCAAGCCGGACTGCTCGTTACCCATCAGCAGGACGACGGGCTTTTTCTTGTAATCGATCGTGCGGTAGTCGACGGCGCCGGCCAGATGGGTGGCGACAACAGAAACGCCGGCCGTCTTCTTCCAGGCCAGAAACTCCTCCGGCGTCGCCTTGACGACGGGAACGGCGAAGACCGAGCCCATGGTTGCCCTTACGGTTTCCAGCGAAAACGGGTCCGTCGTCTCGCCGACGAGAATGACGCCTGCGGCACCAGCCGCATCGGCGGTACGGATGATGGTGCCGAGATTGCCGGGGTCACGCACGCGGTCGAGCGCCACCCAGGTGTCGCCGGCCTTCGGCTTGACCTCGCGGAGCTGCCGCCAGCGCTGATCGAATATGCCAACCACCATCTGCGGATTGTCACGGCGGGTGATGGAGGCGATGACCTTTTCGCTGACTTCGAGCACCAGCCCGCCGGCGGCGACGGTCTTGGCGGCCACCTGCTCGACCAACGGCTTGCCCTTGGCGGCCTTGGCGTAGACCAGCGTGCGAATGGTCCAGCCGAGCTCCAGGGCATCGATGACCAGCTTCAAGCCTTCCGCCAGGAAAGCGCCGCTCTCCTCGCGCGACTTCTTGTTGGTCAGCGCCTTGATGTCCTTAATGATCGGATTGGCAAGGGAGGTGACCTCCTTGACATGTCCGACCTTGCGAGGGCCGTCATTGCGGAAATCGTGGTTCATTTCGGCACCCAGCGGCTGAAGAGAGATGTGGAGAGTGCCCGGCCCGGCGTCTTGCCGTCGAGGCCGGCCTCGCGGATCACCAGTTCGCCGGATTCGACGACGCCACCGGCGCCGCGCATGGTTTCACGCATCAGCTCATGGATCGAATAGAAGCTGGCGCGGATGGAATAGGCCGTCAGCACCAGACCAAGCGCCTTGGGCGACAGGATCTCGCGGCAGATATCGAGCATCGACGGCAAGTGTTCGAAGAGATGCCAGACCTCGCCGTTCGGGCCGCGGCCGAATTTCGGCGGGTCGGTCAGGATGATGTCGTATTTATTGCCGCGCCGTTCCTCGCGCAGGATGAATTTCATGGCGTCTTCGCAGATCCAGCGGATCGGTAGCTTTTCCATGCGGCCGAGCGCCTGGTTTTCCCGCGCCCAGCCGATCGCCTTCTTCGAGGCGTCGACATGGGTGACTTCGGCGCCGGCAGCAGCAGCGACCAGGGAGGCAACGCCGGTATAACCGAAGAGGTTCAACACCTTCAGCGGCCGCTTTGCGGCTTCGACCTGCTCCTTCATCCAGGCCCAGTGCACGATCTGCTCCGGGAAGACGCCGACATGGCGAAAAGCGGTAAAGCGGCCAAGAAAATCAACGCCGAGCAATTGTAAGGGCCAGGTCTCGCCGAGCGCTTCGCGCGGAAACCGCCAGCGACCCATGCCATCCTCATCGGTATCTCCGGTGAAGATCGCATCGGCATTGTCCCAGACATGTGCGGCGAGCGATGGCTGCCATAGCGCCTGCGCCTCCGGCCGGACGACGCGATAGGAACCGTATTGCTCGAGCTTCAGCCCGTTACCGCTGTCGATCAGGTGGAAATCGCCTGCGCCCAGCGATTCGAGGATGACGGGCACGCGCTCCATGGGACGTTCGCCGGTTCGCACGATCAACGGGCGTTCGGATGTGACCGCGACAGGCGCCTCGCCGCGCGGCTCCGAAATCCGCTCACCGCGGTCTCGCGCGGCCGGTGCAGACTTCGGGCCGGTATCGCGTGCGGGCTTTGCCGGCGGCTTGCCGGTCTTAAAGGGCGCGTCACGCCTGGCATCCCTTTGGGGCTTTGCGCCGGGGCCGCCCGCGGCTTTCGAACCGGGCCGGCGTTCCTTCTGTTTCACCATGCTTGTCTCAAAATTGATATGTGCGTGCAAATAGCATCTGGCCGCCACTTGGCAAAGCGCTTTCCGATCTGCGATTATCCCTGGATGAAATGCCAGATCGGGAGGGTTGCGCATGGATATGACCGGTGAAGAACGGATTGCCGCCCCTAGGGACGTCGTGTGGGCCGCATTGAACGATCCCGATATTCTCAAGCAGTGCATTCCCGGTTGTCAAAGCCTAGAGAAGATTTCGCCGACCGAACTGACGGCAACGGTGAAATTGAAGATCGGCCCGGTCTCGGCTTCCTTCAACGGTGAAGTGACGCTCTCCAACATCAATGCGCCGGAAAGCTATACAATCTCCGGCGAAGGCAAGGGCGGCATTGCCGGCTTTGCCAAGGGCGGGGCCGATGTCACACTGAAAGAGGAAGGCAGCGCGACGATCCTGCATTACGAGGCCAAGGCCCAGGTCGGCGGCAAGATCGCCCAGCTCGGCTCGCGATTGGTCGATTCTAGCGCCAGGAAACTGGCGCAGCAGTTTTTCGCCGATTTTTCCGCCGCCCTCAATGGCCAAGCCAGCGCTTGATCGCGATCGTCATCAGACCCACCATAGACTGCTCATGACGTCGACATCAGATCTTTGGACCATCCGGCCGGCACAAGCACGGGATACGGACATTCTCGCCGACATCTATCTGCGTGTGCGTCGCACGACGTTTCTCTGGGTGGATCCCGGCAAATTCCACAGTGAGGATTTCGTCGGTCAGACACCCGGCGAACGCGTCTTCGTCTGCGAGGATCGAAACGGAACCATCGCCGGCTTTATGACGCTATGGGAGCCGGATGATTTCATCCATATGCTCTACATCCTGCCCGAATTCCAGGGCCGTGGCGCCGGCAAGGCGCTGCTTGCCGCCCTGCCGGAATGGCCCAACCGACGCTACCGGCTGAAATGCCTGGTGAAGAATACGCGCGCCATCGCCTTTTACCGCAGCCTTGGTTTCGCGATCATCGGCGACGGTTCATCGCCGGAGGGCGATTATAAGGACATGCAGCTCAGCGGGAACTAGATCGTTATTTGGACGGAAGCTGGCCGGCGATCTGTTCGGCGCGATTGCGGTGCTTGTCGGCTTCCGCCTGCCAGCGCACGGCCTCGCGCGATTGGCTGCGGGCTAGCTTGCGGTGTTTGCCCTGATTGAACCAGGTCACCGCAGCGCCAACCAACATGCCGATGATCAGCGCGACAAACAGCAGCACGAACAGCGGCGCGCTCAGCGACAACACTTGGTCCTCGGGCCTGAACGGATTGAGCGCCAGCGTGACGGACTGGCGGTTCGCAACGCAGAAGATGATGAGGATAATGCCGAGCGGCAGCAATATCAGCAGATTGATGATCTTCTTGGTCATTGCGAATGCTCCTTTGTCCAGGCGCATCCGTGCAATGCACTCCTATCGCCTATAGCCGCAGAGAATAAGAAAGACCGGGCCGAGTTCAAGTGCCACCCGGTCGCGGCACATTCATGTCTACGGGGACATTCGCGAAGAGTATCAGCTAAAAACGACGATTAATTGTCGTCTTCTTCGTCGCCGGCGCCGGGATTCAGGCGCTCGCGCAGCTCTTTACCCGTCTTGAAGAAGGGAACCCATTTTTCCTCGACGAACACCGTATCACCCGTTCGCGGGTTGCGACCGGAGCGCGAGGGGCGGTTCTTGACGGAAAATGCGCCGAAACCGCGTAGCTCCACGCGATTTCCCGCAGCGAGCGCATCGGTGATCTCGTCGAGGACTGCGTTGACGATATTTTCGACATCGCGGTGGTAGAGATGCGGGTTACGTGCCGCCACAATCTGCACCAATTCCGACTTAATCACGGTTGCCCCCTTAAATCATTGATTTATCAATTGGCTGCACCCTGCCAAACAGAAAGCAGGCCGTCAAGAAACAACTTCTCTGTCATAATTTTCTGGAGATCCTCTCCCTTCATAAAATCATCATAACCGAGACGATTTAGCAACCAGGAAGCGGCACTCGGCCAAAAGAAGGATGAGGTTTTGTCTTCAGCTTTCCAATCGACGATCGGCAGGTCCTTTTTGACCTTGCGCGTGTCGAGATAGGCGCGGATTTCGTCCTCGCCGCCGAGGGTGTCGACCAGCTTGTTCTGCAATGCCTGCCGGCCGGTGAAGATGCTGCCGTCCGCGAGCTTCAGCACCTCGTCGCGCGGCAATTTGCGGCGGTCGGCAACGAGATCGACGAACCAGGCATAGCTGTCCATGACCATGTTGCGGATCATCGCCTTGGCCTCTTCGCTCGCCGGATGGAAAGGCGACGGCTCGGCCTTCAGCGGCGCCGACTTGATCTCGTCCAGCGACAGGCCGAGCTTGTCGAGCAGCTCTTTCGCCTGCGGATACTGAAAGATGACGCCGATCGAGCCGGTGATCGACGTGTCGCCGGCAACAATGTCGTCACCCGCCGTGGCGATCATATAGCCGGCAGACGCCGCAACGGTGCGGATATCGGAGACCACGGGCTTCTTTGCAGCAACGGCGCGAATGGCTTTGAAGATGCGCTCGCCGCCATAGGTCGTGCCGCCCGTCGATGAAATCGAGACGATCAGCGCCTTGACCTGATCATTGTCCTTGATCTTCTTCAGCCGGTCCAGAAGCTCGGTGTCATCCACGATGAGCCCGGAAATGGTGACGCGGGCGATCTGCGGTCCGCGTATGGAGGGCAAATCGCCTGCGGCAAAACGATAAAGTGCAAAGCCCAGCGCCACCAGGAGAAGAACGGCGATGATGCGCCAGAAGCCAAGCTTGCGGCGCAATTGTCGCCGATCTGCGATTGCAGAACTGTCCATGACGCCTTATCTCTCCCTTTGTCATAAATTGGATACAAAACGGACCGGATATACAACACCTTGAAACGGGCATAATCCTTCGCGAAAATCCACTTCAATTTTCGAGATTGTGTCCAGGCTTTCCATGCGACGTTTCGTCAGATAGGGCGATGACCGATCGGGCGAAACCGCCGCGCATTATATTTTTTTGCTAAAATTGCTTGTGGCAGAAAAAAATCCATATTGGCAAGCCAATGCAATAATGCGAAACGATCTGGCAGGCTTGTTGGCACAGTCTGTGCATGACTCGAACGTGTTTTTCCGGATCAGAGAAGACGGACCTGTTGCATGCTCAATACTATCGAGACCTCCGGCCAGGCGATCGGCTCCGCGCCAGAAAGAAACGCGTATAAAGACGCGATCTTTCATTCCTCGCGCGTGAGAAGACTGAAGATCCTGCTTCCCCTGGCCGCGTTGATCGTCTCGCTGATCTTCATCGCGGTTTCGGTCGTGCGCGCATATCTGCCCGAAAACATTCAGATCGAAGGCGCAAGGATCGAGGATGGCAAGGTTGTGATGGAGCGTCCCGCCATCGCCGGCCGCAACAAGGACGGCATCAATTATTCCATGCTCGCCGAAAAGGCGCTGCAGGACATCAAGAATCCCAATATGATCACGCTCAAGACCATCAAGGCATCTATGCCGGTCAACAACCAGGTGATCGCCCATGTGACGGCTCAGAGCGCGGATTTCGACCGCCAGGCCGACACACTGAAGCTCACCGCCCCCTTTACCATTCTGATGGACAACGGTTTGCGCGCAGAATTCAGAACGGCCTTCCTCGACGTGAAGAAGGGTGACCTCTCCAGCCAGGATCAGGTTGCAATCTACAGAGGAGGCATGTCGGTTGTTGCACAGTCGCTCAAGATGACGGATAAGGGGAGCGTAATCGAATTCGACGGGCAGGTTCAGATGCATATCGAACCAGCCGGACTCCATAATTCAGCTAGCGAGCAACAGCCGGGCGGTTCATGACAAACGATTGGCGACATTCTCTTTTCAACTCTGGCCTGCGTAAGGCAGCCATTCTCTGCGCCTTTAGCGCAGTTGCAATTTTTGCGGCGACGGAAGCGGGCGCCCAGGCAACGACGAGCAGCATGCCTGGCCTGAAGCTTTCCAAGGATCAGCCGATCCAGATCGAAAGCGACAAGCTGGAGATCCATGATGCGGAAAGCCAGGCGGTCTTCACCGGCAACGTCAAGGTCGTCCAGGGCACCACGACGATGCAGGCCGGCAAGATGACGGTCTTCTATAAGAAGAAGCAGCCTGCCGACGCCAATGCCAAGCCGGCAACCGAAAATCCGGTCGCAAACGCCGCCAAGCAGCAAAACCAGTCGCTGGTCTCGGGCGATGCCGATATCGACCACATTCTGGTCACCGACAAGGTCTACCTCGTTTCCGGCACGCAGACAGCGACGGCGGATGACGGTTCCTTCGACATGGCCAACCAGCTTGCCGTTCTCAAGGGCCAGAAGGTCGTGCTGACCGACGGGCCGAACGTATTCACCGGCTGTCAGCTCACCGTACATATGGCGACAGGTGAAGCGCAACTGGATGCCTGCGGGGGTCGCGTCCAGATTCAGCTCGACCCAAAATCGCAGCAAGTGCAGCAGCAACAGCAGAAAAAGAACTGATCCCGGTCTTCTCGTGACGATATCGACTACACCCACCTTGCCCGGCGCGTCCGGATCGAGCACTGCGGCATCCGGCACCGCGGACAAAGCGCGTTATCAGGGAACCCTGATCGCGCGCGGCCTCACCAAAACCTACCGCACGCGGCGCGTCGTCAATGGCGTCTCGCTCGTCGTGCGGCGCGGCGAGGCCGTCGGCCTGCTCGGACCGAACGGTGCCGGCAAGACGACATGCTTCTACATGATCACCGGGCTGGTGCCGGTCGATGAAGGCACGATCGAGATCGACGGCAACAATGTCACCTCGATGCCGATGTATCGCCGCGCTCGCCTGGGCGTCGGCTATCTGCCGCAGGAAGCCTCGATCTTTCGCGGCCTTACGGTGGAAGAGAACATCCGCGCCGTTCTTGAAGTCCATGAAAAGGACAAGAAGAAGCGCGAGCGGAAGCTCGACGAGTTGCTGGAAGAATTCCATATCCGCAATCTCCGCACGGTGCCGGCGATCGCCCTCTCCGGTGGTGAGCGGCGGCGTCTGGAAATTGCCCGCGCATTGGCGACCGACCCGACCTTCATGCTGCTCGACGAGCCCTTTGCGGGCGTCGATCCGATCTCGGTCGCCGACATCCAGAATCTCGTGCATCACCTGACGGCGCGCGGCATCGGCGTTTTGATCACCGACCACAATGTCCGCGAGACGCTCGGCCTGATCGACCGCGCCTACATCATCCATGCCGGCGAAGTGCTGACCCATGGCAGGGCCAACGACATCGTCAGCAATCCGGAAGTGCGTAAGCTCTATCTGGGTGACAATTTCAGCCTTTAAAAAGCTGCGGTTGAACCGGCGCGCGCCCTCCCTTACCAGAGGGCGTAGCGCTCCCGAAATTCACCATCCTGACACAGTTCCGCTTGACCAAACCCAATAAAAAAGCAATTTTTGGGCCAGTTGGAATTTTGCGGATTTTTCATAGCGAAGAACGCGAATTCCCAAAGAGAGGAAGGGGAGTTTCGCGTCCGCCATGGCATTATCGGCCAATCTTTTCCTGCGCCAAAGCCAAAGCCTGGTGATGACACCGCAACTGATGCAATCCATCCAGTTGCTGCAGATGACGCATTTTGAGCTCACCCAATTCATCGCGCAGGAAGTCGAAAAAAATCCGCTGCTCGAATTTACGTCAAATGACGAGGATATAGGCAGCAACGGCGACCGCGAGGCGAAGGACGAAAGGTTCGATGCCGCGGATGACAGCCATGGTGATGATGACCGCAACAGCGGCGATCTCGCCAGCGACTGGTACGAGAGCGAAAATACCGGCCATGCCGACCGGCTGAACGACGAACTCGACACCAATTTCAGCAATGTTTTTCCCGACGATGGCGGCCCGCAGCGCGCGGATGCGCCGGAACTGCTCAGCCAGTGGAAATCCATGCCTGGCGGCGAAGCCGGCGAAAGCTACGATCTCGATGATTTCGTTGCCGGCCAGATTTCGCTGCGCGACCACTTGAACGAACAGATTCCCTTTTCCCTGCCCAGCATGGCCGACCGGCTGATTGCCCAGCATCTCGTCGACCAGCTCGACGATGCCGGCTATCTGCAGGCCGATTTGAACGAAACTGCGGAGCGCCTCGGCGCCAGCGTTGCGGATATCGAGCGCGTGCTTGGCGCATTGCAATTGCTCGACCCTCCCGGCGTGTTTGCTCGTTCTCTCAGCGAATGTTTGGCAATCCAGCTTCGCCAAAAGGATCGTTTCGATCCGGCCATGGAACGGCTGATCCAGAACCTTGAACTTCTCGCCCGGCGCGATTTCGCGACGTTGAAGCGGCTCTGCGGCGTCGACGAGGAAGATCTGCTCGACATGATGGCCGAGATCCGTCAGTTGAACCCGAAACCGGGCAGCGGCTTCGAGACCGGCATATCCGAGGCGATCATGCCCGATATCGTGGTGCGGCCGTCCTCCGACGGAGGCTGGCTGGTGGAGCTCAATCCGGATACGCTGCCGCGCGTCCTGGTCAGCCAGTCCTATTTCGCTTCCGTCTCCAAGACGAGCCAGGATCACGCCTTCCTGTCGGAATGCCTGCAGAATGCCAATTGGCTGACGCGCAGCCTCGATCAGCGCGCCAAGACGATCATGAAGGTGGCGAGCGAGATCGTCCGACAGCAGGATGCCTTCCTCGTGCACGGCGTCGACCATCTGCGGCCGCTCAATCTGAAGACCGTGGCGGACGCGATCAAAATGCATGAGTCGACGGTCAGCCGCGTGACCTCGAACAAATACATGCTGACGCCGCGCGGTCTGTTCGAGCTCAAATATTTCTTCACCGTCTCGATCAGCGCCGTCGAAGGCGGCGACAGCCATTCGGCCGAGGCCGTGCGCCACAAGATTCGTCTTCTGATCTCCCAGGAGAGCCCGGAGGCCGTGCTGTCAGACGACGACATCGTCGATACCCTAAAGAAGGGCGGCATCGAGCTTGCTCGCCGCACGGTTGCAAAATACCGCGAAGCGATGAACATTCCCTCTTCCGTACAGCGCAGGCGGGAGAAGCGCGCGCTGGCAAAAGTGGCCGGCTTTTAGCAATTTTCTCGGCTTCAACCGCAGACTGCGAATCCCCTAACAGTTCCTTAAGATTTAGTTGACTTTCCGATGTGGCGGGGCTAGAAGCCCGCCGCAATCGGTGCAGGACATCACTGCCATGAACTTATCCCCACCATCCCCAGGGCGCCTGACAAACGCAATTTGTCTTTGACCGCGTGAAGTGCTTGGATGAGCTTGAGGCTTGGCGTAAACTGGCGCGCCCAATAACCGCTACAAGAAGGGAAACTCCATGAGTGTGCGTGTCTCCGGGAAACATATGGAAATTGGTGACTCCTTCCGCCAAAGGATTGAAGACCAGATCGGCATGGCTGTGACGAAATACTTCGACGGGGGGTATTCGGGCCAAGTGACGGTACAGAAATCCAGTTCCCGCTTCGCAGCCGATTGCAAACTTCATCTCGACAGTGGCGTTGTCCTGCATGCCGCCGGAGAGGCAATGGACCCGCAATTGGCGTTTGACGCGGCGTCTGAGCGCATCGAAAAGCGCCTGCGCCGCTACAAGCGTAAACTCAAGGATCACCAGGCCGGCAACCACACCAATGGCCTCGCCGAAGTCGCCTATACCGTCATGGACGGTGTTCCGGACGACGAAGACGAGGTCCCGGCCGATTTCGCGCCGGCGATCGTCGCCGAAAGCACGAAACAGCTAAAGACCATGTCGGTCGCGACCGCCGTGATGGCGCTCGACATGACCGACGAGCCGCTGCTGCTTTTCCGCAGCCCCGGCAAGGAACATCTGAATATCGTTTACCGTCGGCAGGACGGCAACATTGGCTGGATCGACGCAGCCAATATCAAGGGCTGAGAAAGGAAGATGAGCGACGGCCCCAGGCTGTAACAGCCGGCCGCCGCTCCTCCGTCATCGGATCTCGGCGACACGAAGGATAAAGAGAATGGCATTGGCAGATTTGCTGCACCAAGATGCGATCATCCCCGCCTTGAGGGCAAATTCCAAAAAACAACTGCTTCAGGAGCTGGCAGCCAAAGCCTCCAAATTGACCGGACTGCCCGAGCGCGAGATTTTCGACGTCGTGCTGCAGCGGGAGCGCCTGGGCTCCACCGGCGTCGGCAATGGCATCGCCATTCCGCACGGCAAGCTCAACAGCATCAAATCCATCATCGGTATTTTCGCGCGCCTGGAAGCGCCTGTCGACTTTGAGGCACTGGACGACCAGCCCGTCGACCTCGTCTTCCTGCTGCTCGCCCCCGAGGGCGCCGGCGCCGACCATCTGAAAGCGCTGTCGCGCATTGCCCGCGTGCTGCGCGATCAGGATCTCGTCGCCAAGCTGCGCGCCACCGAATCCGCCTCGGCGATCTACGCTTTCCTCAATGAAGAGCAGGCGTCTAACGCGGCCTAACGGACTGGATCGCATCGGACCACGGCAAAAGAAAAGAGCCGGATGATCTCACATCATCCGGCTCTTCTCTTTTGCTATTACCTGAAAATGATCAGGCGTCTTTTTCGTCGAACGGGCTGTTGGCGCCCGGTTCGGAAATCTCGGCAACCTTCGGGCCGCCCTTGGCAACGCCGACCATGGCCGGGCGAAGAACACGCTCGCCGATGACGAAGCCGGCTTGCACCACCTGCACGACCGTATTGTTCGGTACTTCGGTGTTCGGCACTTCGAACATCGCCTGATGGAAGTTGGGATCGAACTTCTGGCCGACCGGCTCGATCTGGCGGACGCCGTGGCGCTCCAAGGCCGAGAGCATGGAGCGCTCGGTCATTTCCACGCCTTCGATCAGCGTCTTCAGGCCGGCATCGGCTTCGGCGCGGGCGTCGGCCGGAATGGCTTCCAGCGTGCGGCGCAGATTATCCGCAACGGCAAGCATGTCGCGGGCGAAGCTGGCGACGGAATAGGACTTGGCATCCTTGACGTCACGCTCGGTGCGACGGCGCAAGTTGTCCATTTCGGCGGCAAGGCGCAGATAGCGGTCACGCAGATCGCTATTTTCGGCCTTAAGCAGCTCGACCGGATCCGGCTGCGAAGGCTGGCCCGCATCCGCGGTTTCCGCAGCCTCTTGCGCAAAGTCCGCGGGATTGTCAGTCGCCGTGGCGTCAGGTCCGGTTTTCGTTGTTTCGTCGGTCATGACGGTCTCCGAATTGCTTTGTCTTTTGAATGAGCCCGATATCGAGGTTTGGCCGGAAAAAATCAAGGCTTTGTCGCGAAGAACAGCCATTTCCCGGCAATCCAGCCCTATTTGCCCAAATACCAATCGGGTGAAAATGCCTCCCCCGTTGGGGCTTCTACTATCCAAGACCCTTTCCGGGTATAGTCGGGGCCGTTTCAACACGACATGAGGGATCGTCCATGTCCAGCAGCCAGTCCCATTCGGGCAAATGTTTCTGCGGCGCGGTGGAAATCGCGGTCAGTGGCGAACCGGTGGCGATGGGTTATTGCCATTGCGACTCCTGCCGGGAATGGTCGGCAGAACCAGTCAACGCCTTTTCGCTCTGGCCACCGGAAGCCGTGCATGTCACCAAGGGCGCTGACCACATCGGCAGCTACCAGAGAAGCGAAAAGAGCCTGCGCAAATGGTGCAAGATTTGCGGTGGCCATCTCTTGACCGAGCATCCCTTGTGGGGCGTGACCGATGTCTACGCCGCCATTATCCCAACCCTCGACTTCCAGCCGATGCTTCATGTCAACTACGAGAACACCGTGCTGCATCTGAGAGACGGCCTGCCGAAACAAAAGGACATGCCGGCGGAGATGGGCGGATCGGGAACCCTGCTACCCGACTAAAACGATCTCTGCGCGTTCAATGAAGGCCCGCCCTGCGGAGGCTTTCGTCACATCCCTGGCCGCGACAGCCTGGAAATCAGTTGGGCGGTATAGTCCACCATGGGCACGATGCGGGCATAATTCAGCCGTGTCGGACCGATGACGCCGACGGCGCCGACGATGCGGTCGTCGTCATCACGATAGGGCGCGACGATCAACGAGGAGCCGGAGAGCGAAAAGAGCTTGTTTTCCGAGCCGATGAAGATGCGCACGCCCGGCCCGCTTTCGGCCAGGTTCAGGATCTCGATCAGGCTGTCCTTCTTTTCGAGATCGTCGAACAACAGGCGCAGGCGATCCAGATCTTCAGCACCGCCCACTTCGGCCAACAGATTGGCGCGGCCGCGCACGATGAGCTGCGTCGGCTTGCCCTCATCCCCGTCGCCGGACCAGACGGCGATCCCGCGTTCGACGAGCTCGCGCGACAGAATATCGAGTTCCTGGCGCACACTCTCCTTCAACGTCTGTAACTGACGGCGCAGCTCCGGCAGTGTCTGGCCGGTCATGTGGGCATTGAGGAAATTCGCGGCTTCCGTGAGCTGCGAGGAGGTAACGCCGGCCGGTAATTCGATGATGCGGTTTTCCACCTGATCGTGATCGCCGACGAGCACGGCCAGCGCCTTGGTCGGCTCCAGGCGGATGAATTCGACGTGCTTCAGCACCGGATCGCTCTTCGAGGTGATCACCAATCCGGCGCCGCGCGAGATGCCCGACAGCATGCGGCTTGCCTCGGTCATCACAGATTCCATCGGCTGGTCTCGGTTGCTGCCACGCACCTGACGGTCGATGGTGGCGCGGTCTTCTGCGGAGAGATCGCCGACCTGCATGAAGGCGTCGACGAAAAAACGCAGGCCGATCTGCGTCGGCAGACGGCCAGCGCTGATATGCGGCGAATAGATGAGACCGAGCTCTTCCAGATCGCTCATGACGTTGCGCACGGAGGCCGGCGACAGAGACATGGGCAGCAAGCGCGAGAGATTGCGCGATCCCAGCGGTTCGCCATTTTCAAGATAGCCTTCAACGATACGGCGGAAGATTTCCTTCGAGCGTTCGTCCAGCGCTGCAATGGCATCCGAAACCGACGATGTCGTGAACCCCATTTCGCTGTCAAATCCGTTCTGTTGAGCCTTAGTCAAAATATAATCATTCAGTTAGCAATGGCAAAAGGGAAAAATATCAACGCTAGCACTACAAGGCCCTTCAGCCTGCTTTTCCTTTGCAAAAGCCGCCGGTGGATCGTAGAAGCGGTCAATAAACTTTCAGGAGAGCAGAATGCGGCCTTCAGGCAGAAAAACCGACCAGATGCGCAAAGTGTCATTTGAGCGCAATTTTTCCAAGCACGCGGAAGGCTCTTGCCTGGTCAAATTCGGCGATACGCATGTGCTCTGCACGGCAAGCCTGGAAGAAAAGACGCCGCCATGGCTGCGCAACAGCGGCAAGGGCTGGATCACGGCCGAATACGGCATGTTGCCGCGCGCCACCGGTGAACGCATGAAGCGCGAAGCCGCCGCCGGCAAGCAGGGCGGCCGCACGCAGGAGATCCAGCGCCTCATCGGCCGCTCGCTGCGCGCCGTCGTCGACCTGCAGGCACTGGGCGAACGCCAGATCACGCTCGACTGCGACGTCATCCAGGCCGATGGCGGCACCCGCACGGCCTCGATCACCGGCGCCTGGATCGCGCTCTACGACTGTCTGAAGTGGATGGAAAGCCGCAACATGATCAAGACGGACCGTGTCCTGAAGGATCACATCGCCGCCGTTTCCTGCGGCATCTTCGCCGGCCAGCCGGTGATCGACCTCGACTATCTCGAGGATTCATCCGCCGAGACCGATGCCAATTTCGTCATGACCGGCGCCGGCGGCATTGTCGAGATCCAGGGCACGGCCGAAGGCACGCCCTTCAGCGAAGAAGAATTCACAACCCTGATGCATCTCGCCAAAAACGGCATTGCCGAGCTGGTGGAGCTGCAGAAGCAGGCGATTGCCTGACCGAAGAGGCGGTCAACCGATGAGCCCGTTGATGGAAGGCATTCTGGAAACCGCTCTTTATGCGGACGATCTCGATGCAGCCGAGGCCTTCTATGGCGGCGTTCTCGGACTGCAGAAGATTTCGCGCGGCGGCAACCGTCATGTCTTTTATCGCTGCGGGCCGGGCGTGCTGTTGATCTTCAATAGCGCGGAAACCGTCAAGCCGCACGAACCGGGTGCCCTACCCGTGCCGCCCCATGGCACGAAAGGGCACGGTCACGTCTGCTTTCGTGTCAGCGGCAACGACATCGAAGCCATGGCGCAAAAGCTGAAGGCTGCCGGGGTCGATATCGAAGCCGATTTTCAATGGCCGAGTGGCGGCCGCTCGATCTATTTCCGCGACCCGGCCGGCAACAGCCTGGAATGCGCCGAACCCCGGATCTGGGGCCTATGACAGGACAGGATATGCGCAAGCTCGATACCAAGACCATCGTCGTCGCCAGCCACAATGCCGGCAAGATCCAGGAAATTCGAGACCTGATCGGCCCGCTCGGTTTTGCTGCCAAATCTGCCGCCGATCTCAATTTCATCGAACCGGATGAAACCGGCACCACCTTCGAGGAAAATGCCGCGATCAAGGCGCTGGCCTCCGCGCATGCCTCCGGCCTGCCGGCGCTATCGGACGATTCTGGCCTGGTCATCGATGCGCTGGGTGGCGATCCTGGCGTCTATACGGCCAATTGGGCGGAAAAGCCTGACGGCACCCGTGACTTCGCAATGGCAATGCAGAAGGTCGAGACTGCGTTGGAAAAGGCCGGTGCCGCTTCACCGGAGAGCCGCACGGCGCGCTTCGTCAGCGTGCTTTGCCTCGCCTGGCCGGACGGGCATACCGAGTTTTTCCGCGGCGAGGTCGAGGGCACCGTCGTCTGGCCGCCGCGCGGCACCCAGGGTTTCGGCTACGATCCGATTTTCCAGCCCAAGGGGTATGACACCACCTTCGGCGAGATGAGCGCCGGACAAAAGCATGGCTGGAAGCATGGCGACTCCCAAGCGCTTTCCCATCGCGCCCGCGCCTTCAAGATCTTTGTCGAAACCTGCCTGGAGGCGTAAGCTAACCCCGTGGAAATCGTAGATACGCAGGACCTGATGCGCGGGGCGCAATTGCTACCGGATACCGGCGAACCCGGTTTCGGCGTCTATGTGCATTGGCCCTTTTGCGCGGCCAAGTGTCCCTACTGCGATTTCAACAGCCATGTCCGCCATCAGCCGGTCGATCAGGAGCGTTTCGCTACCGCCTTTCTGAAAGAAATGGCGACGATGCGGATGATCAGCGGGCCGAAGACGGTGACCAGCATCTTCCTCGGCGGCGGCACGCCTTCGCTGATGAAGCCGGAAACTGTCGGTGCGATCCTCGACGGCATTGCCCAGACCTGGCATGTGCCTAACGGTATTGAGATCACCATGGAGGCCAATCCGTCCAGCGTCGAAGCCGAGCGTTTCCGCGGCTATCGTGCGGCGGGGGTCAATCGCGTGTCCATGGGCGTGCAGGCGCTGAACGACCGCGATCTGAAATTCCTGGGCCGGCTCCACGACGTCGCCGATGCGCTGAAGGCGATCAAGCTGGCGCGCGAGATCTTTCCGCGCATGTCCTTCGACCTCATCTATGCCCGCCCCAACCAGACCGTCGAGGAATGGGAGCGCGAGCTGAAGGAGGCGATTTCCTACGCCGTCGACCACCTCTCGCTCTATCAATTGACCATCGAGGAAGGCACGCCCTTCTATGGCCTGCACAAGGCGGGCAAGCTGATCGTACCGGATGGCGACCAGTCGGCGCTGCTCTACGAGGCGACGCAGGAGATTACCGAACGCGAGGGCATGCCGGCCTATGAGGTTTCCAACCATGCGCGCCCCGGCGCCGAGAGCCGCCACAATCTCACCTATTGGCGCTATGGAGACTATGCCGGCATCGGCCCCGGCGCCCACGGCCGGCTGACCCAAGGCCCGAAGAAGCTGGCGACGTCGACCGAGCGGAAGCCGGAAAGCTGGCTGGAGCTGGTCGAGCGCGACGGCCATGGCATCCTCGAGCAGGAGATGCTCGGCTTCGACGAGCAAGCCGATGAGTTGCTGCTGATGGGCCTGCGCCTGAAAGAAGGGATCGATCTCGTGCGCTGGCAGCAGCTTTCCGGCAGAGAGCCTGATCCGAAGCGCGAGCAGCTCCTGCTGGAACACGGCTTTATCGAGCGCCTCGGCAATTCCCGCCTGCGCTGCACACCGGCGGGCATGCTGATCCTTGATTCCGTGGTCGCGGATCTGGCGTGCTGAAAAGGCGGCAATCCACCCTACTCTGCCGCCACGCGTCTTCTCCCGAAAGCGAGTAATCGTCCATCGATCGCCGCAAGGCCGACCGCAATCATCGCCATGCCGATAAAGTGCTTCGGCTGCAATTGTTCGCCGAGGATCAGCGCGCCGAGCAGGATGGCGCTGACGGGGATAAGGAAGGTGACCAGCATCAGGTTGGTGGCGCCCGCCGTTGCCAGGATGCGGAAGAACAGGACATAGGCGATTGCGGTCGAGAGGATCGCCAATCCCGCCAGCGCCACCCAGGTCTCTGTCGAAGGCGTGCCGAGCGTCCAAGGATGATCGACAAAAAGGGCAACCGGCAGCAGCAGGATGGTCGAGGCCGTCACCTGTCCGGCCGCGGGAATGATGGGCGCGAGACCCATGCGACGGAAACGGCGGCCGAAAATGCCGGCGAGCGAATAGGAGAAGGCGGCGCCCAGCACGGCGAGCTGGGCCAGCACGTTCGAACCGAAGCTGCTCAGCACCGACGGGCCGATCATCAGCGCGACGCCGGCAAAACCGACGACAACGCCGATCAGGCGATTGCCGGTCATTTTCTCGTCCGTCGTCAGAAAATGCGCCACCACGACGGCGAAGAGCGGCGTCGTTGCGTTGAGGATGGAGGCCAGACCGCTGGCAATATGGGTCTGGCCCCAGACGATCAGCAGGAAGGGAATGACATTGTTGAGGATACCCATGCCGAAGAAGGCGGCCCAGGTCTGACGGTCGCGCGGCATCGCCTGGCCGGTCATCCGGACGATGACGTGCAAGGCTATCGCCGCCAAGGCGACGCGCGAGGCGACGATGGTGAAGGGCGGCAGTTGATGTACCAGGATGCCGTTGAACAGAAACGAGCCGCCCCAGAGGACCGATAATCCAAGCAGCATGCCCCATTCCGCAGCGCCCATAGATTTCTGCGCCATGGCGATATCTCCTGTTTTCCATTCTATGAGTTAAGCTCGATGCTGGTGAAGAAGCACTTTCTTGCCAACATCCGAAACTGATGGAATAATCCCGCTAATAGGAAGCTCTGGCAAACGAGTCTTTTTCGTTCGATCGTTTAGCTGAACTCAATCGTCATGGATCAATTGCCTTCCCTTTCGGCGCTGCGCGCCTTCGAAGCCTCGGCGCGGCATCTGAGCATGACGATTGCCGCCAGGGAGCTGCATGTGACCCCAGGTGCGGTCAGCCTTCAGGTGCGCGATCTCGAAACCGCGCTCGGTGTGCGGCTTTTCGACCGTCGGGCGCGGGGCCTGGCATTGACGGCTGACGGTGCGGATTATTTCGCGACGCTGCGCACCGCCTTTCGCCTGGTGCGAGAGGCGACGGCGGCACTGACGATGCGGGCACGCGATACGGTGCTGACCGTCACCTGCACCGCGGGCTTTGCCACACACTGGCTGGTGCCGCGGCTGATGCGTTTCGAACAGGCGCATCCCGAGATCGATCTCAGGATCAGTGCCTCGCACCGGATGATGGATTTCCAGCGCGACGGCATCGACATCGCCATCCGCCACGGGCTCGGCGGCTATGAAGGCCTGGCGAGCGAGCGGCTGCTCGATGACGAATACGTGCCGGTCTGCACGCCTGAGACCGCCGCTTCGCTTGGCCCCTCACCCACAGCCGACGCGCTGGCTGGCCTGACGCTGATCCATGATGTCTACCGGCGCGATTGGCAGCTCTGGCTGCAGGCAGCGGGCGCAACCGGGGTCGACGCCACGCGCGGGCCGATCTTCACCGACGGCACCGGCGCTTACCATGCCATGAAAGCGGGGCTCGGCATCGCGCTGATGCGGCGCTCCTTCATCGAAAAAGATTTGGCAGAGGGCACGATTGTTGCGCCCTTCCCGATGGGGCTTGCCAGCACGCTGGCCTACCATCTGGTCTATCCGCCCGCCGCGTTGGAACGGCCGGCCATCGCCGCCTTCCGTACCTGGCTGTTTTCCGAGGTCTCGCATACGCCGCCACCGGCATAGGCGGCGTCATCCGTGATGCGTGATGCCACCCTTGAACAGGCTGCCGGTCCGCGTCTCCAGGAAGGTGTCGAGCGGAATATGTTCCTGATGCAGGAAGCCAGTCGACGGCAAACGGCCGGCGCGTACCAGCTCGATAACGGCGACGACGGAGGCCGATGTGGTCCAGGAAATGGCGGTGCGGCTCTCGCCGACGACTTCGATCGGATAATAGGCCCGCACGAATTCCCGCCGGCGCAGATTGCCGTTGATCGTGCCTTCGGCGGAAACATGGACATAGACGACATCGTCATCGACCGGCGGCTTCGCCTCGGTCAGGATCTCACCGGCAAGCTGGCGGCGGTCGCGCATCAGCAACTCATGGAAGAAGAAATTCATCAGCTCCATGTGGCCGGGATATCGCATGGTTTTATAATCGAGGTTTTCCACCCGGCCGAGCATGGTGCTGCACATGGTCCCCAGGCCGCCCGAGGTGGTGAAGGCTTCGAGCTTGACGCCGTTGACATAGAGCGTCTCATGCCATTCCATCGGCGAGACCAGCTTGCGGACACCACCCTCGATGACTTCGCAGTCATTCAGATATTCGTTGACCACGCCCTCCGGCGACCAGTTGAAGGCATAACCCAACAGTCCGGTCGGATTCTGCGGCAGGGCACCGACGCGCATGCGGATCGAGCGGCAGCGATCAAAGACATCGGCAAGGCTCGCACCGACAATGCCGACGAAACCGGGCGCCAGGCCGCATTGCGGCGCCATCAGGCCGCGCGCGCTCTTTGCAAGCTCGATAATGCCGTTTGTGGTCGGCACATCCTCGGTCAGATCGAAGTAATGAATGCCGGCGCCATGGGCAAGGCGCGCCAGATCGGCGTTCAGGTGAAACGGAAGGCAGGAGAGCACGGCATCGACGCGGGAAAAGAGATCGCCGATCAGCGCCGGATCGGAGACATTTCCGACCTCACAGGCGAAAGGCACGGCCTCCGCGGGCAAATGCGCGTCGATGCCGGTGACGGCGAAACCGCTTTCATGCAACAACGTGGCGGCGAGCCGCCCGACCTTTCCAAGACCGAGAACGGCAATCCTGTCAAAACCCATAGACATCCTCCCGTTCGGCGCGCCGGCCTCCTCCGGCCGGGCATCCGATTCAGTATTTCAGACATCTATAGAATAAAAGCCGCATAAATGAAAACGGCCGGCGATGAAGCCGGCCGTGGATAAAATTGCCGATAACGGCGCGTCTTATTCGTTGATCAGACGCTTCAACAGCTCGATTTCATGCGACAGCTTGCTGTCACCGGAAATCAGCTCCTCGATCTTACGCACCGCATGCAGCACGGTCGTGTGGTCACGACCACCAAAACGGCGACCGATCTCTGGGAAGGAGCGCGGCGTCAGCGTCTTCGACAGATACATGGCGATCTGGCGCGGCTTGACGATGACGCGGGTGCGACGGTTGGAAACCAGCTCCTGGCGGGAGACATTGTAATGGCGCGCCACGATACGCTGGATGTCCTCGATGCGGACACGGCGCGGCTCGCCGGAGCCGACCAGATGGGCCAACAACTCGTCAACACGCTCGACCGTCAGGTTCGGCTCGAAAGAACGGCGGAAGATCAGTTGGTTGAAAGCGCCTTCTAGCTCACGGCCGCTCGCGGTCACATTGCGGGCAACATGCGAGAGAAGTTCGGCCGGGATTTCCAGCGACGGATCGTCCATGCGGGCAGCATCCAGGCGGCGCTTGAGGATTTCGAGACGCATCTCGTAGTCCGGCGCCTCGACCTCGATGGCGACACCGCCCTGAAGACGCGAACGTACGCGCGGATCGAGCGATTCAAGCTCCCAGGGCGCGCGGTCGGCGGCAACGACGACCTGCTTGGCGCTGTCGAGCAGCATATTGAGCAGATGGCAGAACTCATGCTGGATCATCTTGCCCTGCAGGAACTGCATGTCGTCGATGATCAGAAGATCGATGTTGCGCAGCGAGTCCTTCAACGTCAGCGCGTCATTGTCGCGAATGGCGGTGGCGAAGCGCCACATGAAATATTCCGCCGTCAGATAGACGACGCGCAGTCCGCGCGGATTCTGCACGGCAGCATTGGCGATCGCCTGCAAAAGGTGCGTCTTGCCGAGGCCGACCGTCGCATGGACGAAGAGCGGATTGAAGCGCACTGCGCCGGAGCCGGCTTCAGCAATCGTCTTGGCGGCAGCAAGGCCGACGCGGTTGGAGCTGCCTTCGACAAAGGTATCGAAGGTAAAGCGGGAGTCGAGCGGCGAGCCGAACAGCGGCGCACCTACGGTCGCCGGTCGGGCGGCGGCTGCCGCGGAGATCGTCTGAGCAACGACCTGGCCGGCAGGCTGGGCAACCGGGCGACGGATCGGCGCCACGGAAGCCGTGTCGGGCACCGCTACATGTTCGTCCACGCAAGGCTTCGCGCCGTGGCGGGTCGCCGTGCGTACGAGAATTTCAACCTTCAGGATTTCAGCATCTTCTGCCTGGAACAGGTTGGTGATCAGATCGAGATAACGATTGTTGATCCAGGACTTCAGAAACGTCGTCGGAACAGTCAGCCGTACGACGCTCTTCGATACCGAATGCAGCTTAAGCCGCGCAAACCAGCTAGCATAAACATCCGGACCGACCTGAGCCTTCAAGCGCGCACTGACACGCTCGAACAATACGTTATGCTGCATATCTCCTTTTTCCCCCGCCGCTTCAAGACAAACCGCACTGAACGCCTGCTGTGCATTGTCCCCGTTTTCCAACGCACCCGTCGTTCTCGTAATCATTTGCATAATGCCGCCTTCCACAGTCTCTTTTTATAGGGCGGTTTTGGATAATACCGCCGCCCTTAGGTCTACGCCATGGCATAGCGGTCGCGCTCGTGGTTCCGAGCTTCGCCGCATACCGGTTCATCAGCCGGGTCCAAGCCAATAGGACCTTACGCGAAACACCCTGGCGAAAACTGCTCCCCGAGCGGCCTTCGTCTTGGTGTTTGCATCTGAAGCAGTCGCCCGGTCCTCGTATTCCGACCGACTGCCCCAAACGGCTGTCAATTTTTCTCCCCTCCCCGCAGCCACGCTTGGGACTTAGGCTGCAAAGAGCAGACAAGTTTCCTCGTTCCGCAGGCGTTACCGCCAGTGGCCTTAACTCGTCAACTGTTTGAAAAAACGGAACTGAACCGCTCCGTCACAAGGAACAAAAACCACCCCCCGCTGCCGTGACTGGCAGTGTTCGCCGAAGCCGTTTGAGATGATGTCCGCGCCCCTTGTTGAAAGTCATTTAGGCAGGATCGTAGGCTGAGATCAACGATGAATTTTACACAAAATTAAGAGGCGGTCCTTGACTCCGGAGGCCGTTTTTGAGTGTCACAACCCCGTCAAAAAAGAATCGCTTTTGAATCAAGGAGATTCCCGTTCAGCGCGATTCCCACAGCTTTCAAAACAAAAAAATAAAAAAAATCCTTGACTCACCCGGGAGCCCGCGGGCCGTCATGCAGATCACCCAATATCGGGGCATCCTGCTATAACCGCTTGTTTTTAAACGGTTTTTTCTGTCACCTCAGTGACATGGTCAGCCGGCTACATTTTTACCATACAGCCCAATTTTGGCTGAATCCAAAAAGCCCGGCACAAGGGCCGGGCTCAAGTCTAACGATCAAATCGTTAAGGAAAAATTACGCGGTCGGGGCCGAAAGTGCCTTCACACGCTTGGCAAGACGCGAGACCTTGCGGGAAGCGGTGTTGGCATGCAGGACGCCCTTGGTGGCAGCGCGAGCCAGTTCCGGCTGCGCTACGAGGAAGGCTTCCTTCGCACGATCCGCATCACCCGATGCGATGGCTTCTTCGACCTGGCGGACGAAAGTGCGAACGCGCGAGCGACGAGCCTTGTTGACATCGGTGCGGCGGGCGATCTTGCGGGTCGCTTTTTTCGCCGAGCTGGTATTGGCCATGTATGCCTCTCTTAGAATTCGAACATAACTCCGTCAGTGCAGCGCGGGCCTTGCGGCCACTTCATCCAGCAATGCGGGAGCAATTGCGGAAAACCAGATCGGCTTTCCAAACTGTGGCGGGCATATAACCGGAATGAGCGTCGGCGTCAACGCGGATTCTCACGGAACCCGCGCAATTCCGGAATCTCGCTTCACCTGTTCTTGAAGACGGGTTTGCGCTTCTCGATGAAGGCCGCCATGCCTTCCTTCTGATCCTCGGTGGCAAACAGGCTGTGGAACAGCCGGCGCTCGAAGCGCAGGCCCTCTTCCAGCGTCGTCTCCAGCGCCCGGTTGACCGCCTCCTTGGCCATCAGCACCGAGGGGCGCGATAGTGAGGCGATCTTGGCGGCGGCGGTCAGCGCCTCGTCGATCAGCTTGTCGGCCGGCACGATGCGCGACACGAGGCCGGAACGCTCCGCTTCAGCGGCATCCATCATCCGGCCGGTCAGGATCAGATCCATCGCCTTCGCCTTGCCGACGGCGCGCGTCAGGCGCTGCGAACCGCCCATGCCCGGAATGATGCCGAGCGTGATCTCCGGCTGGCCGAACTTTGCCGTATCGGCAGCAATGATGAAGTCGCACATCATGGCAAGCTCGCAGCCGCCGCCGAGCGCAAAGCCGCTGACGGCCGCGATGACGGGCTTGCGCGCCTTGGCGACCTCGTCCCAGCCGCTAATGAAATCGCTCTTATAGACATCGGCGAATTCGAGCGGCTGCATCTCCTTGATGTCGGCGCCGGCGGCGAAGGCCTTTTCCGAGCCCGTCAGCACGATTGCGCCGATCGCCTCGTCCGCATGAAAAGCGCCATACGCCTGCTTCAATTCGGCAAGCACCGTCGAATTCAGCGCATTCAGTGCCTGCGGCCGGTTGATCCTGATGAGACCGACGGCCTCATGCGTTTCGACGATGAGGGTTTCATAGGCCATGTGTCTCTCCCTTCACATTAGCTTTGGCAGAAGGCGCAATAGAAAGAAGAGCGCCCCGCCTGGACGATGCGGGCGACCGTACCGCCGCAGCCGGGCGTCCTGCAAGGCTCCGCCTCGCGATCGTAGACGGAAAAGGAATGCTGGAAATAGCCGAGCGAGCCATCCGTCTGGATATGATCGCGCAATGACGAACCGCCGGCGGCTATGGCATCGGCGATGACCTCGCGGATTGCGACGACCAGCTGAAGCAATTGCTCTTTCGGCTGGCCGGCTTCGGTCACCAATGTCCCGGCGGCGCGCTGCGGCGACAGATGCGAACGCCATAACGCCTCGCACACATATATATTGCCGAGCCCGGCGATATTCTTCTGGTCGAGCAATGCGCTTTTCAGCGGCTGCGCCTTGCCCGAGAAACGTTCGGCCAGATAGTCGGCGCTCAATTCATTGCCGGTCGGCTCCGGGCCGAGATCGCGGAAGGAAGGATGACTCGCAAGATCCGCGCGCCGGACGATGTCCATGAAGCCGAAACGGCGGGGATCGTTGTAAATGACGCGCGCAGGGCCGTTGGCGCCCTTTAAATGGAAGATGACATGATCATGCTTCTCGTCTTTCGAGCGCGGATGATGGAAGTCACCCGGCGTATCGGCAATCGCTCCATTCTCGATGCGAAACGAGCCGGACATGCCGAGATGCGATACGATCGTCATGCCATCATCGAGATCGATCAGCAGATATTTCGCGCGGCGCGACAGCGACGTGATGCCGCGGCCGGACGCGAGGCGCGAAAACTCGGGCGGAAAGGGAAAGCGAAGATCGTTGCGCCGCAGCTCCAGTTCGGCGAGCAGCGCACCTTCCATCGAAGGCGCAAGCCCGCGCCTGACGGTTTCGACCTCTGGTAATTCCGGCATTGCTATCCATCTTTATGTTTCAACCGCTTATGATCTGAGCTATAGCCCAAAGCATTGCGGCTGGTGACCTGGCTCAGGAGATAGCGTGGCAAACGCGATTTCGCTATGGTCCGCCACGAATTTATGTAACGGAGTTGAGCTGATGGCAGAAAGCCGCACCTCCGCCGATGGCGGCATGGAAACATCCTATGGCTTCCGCGAAGTGGCCGATGGCGAGAAGCAAGGTCTCGTCAACGAGGTGTTCCACAAGGTCGCCAAACGCTACGACATCATGAACGACGTCATGTCCATGGGCCTGCACCGGGCCTGGAAGGATGCGATGATCGCCGCGCTCAATCCGCGCAAGGACCCTGCCTATAAGGTCCTCGACGTTGCCGGCGGTACGGGCGACATCGCCTTCCGCATCGTCGAGGCCTCGAACCGGCTGGCGCACGCCACCGTGCTCGATATCAACGGCTCGATGCTGGGTGTGGGCGCAGAGCGCGCTGCGAAGAAGAAGCTTACCGACAACCTCACCTTCGTCGAAGCCAACGCCGAGGAACTGCCCTTCGAGCCGAACTCCTTCGACGCCTATACGATCGCTTTCGGCATCCGCAACGTGCCGCGTATCGATGTGGCATTGAAGGAAGCCTACCGCGTGCTGAAGCGCGGCGGCCGGCTGCTGGTGCTGGAATTTTCCGAAGTCGACCTGCCGCTGCTCGACCGCGTCTACGATGCCTGGTCCTTCAACGCCATTCCACAGTTCGGCAAGGCAATCACCGGCGATGCCGAACCCTATCAGTACCTGGTGGAATCGATCCGCAAATTTCCGAACCAGCAGGATTTCGCGACGATGATCCGCGAGGCAGACTTTTCGCGCGTGAGCTTTACCAACTATACCGGCGGCATCGCCGCCCTGCACTCCGGCTGGAAGCTCTGACGCATGATACCGAAAAATGTGACGCGGTTTTCGGCTGGCATCCAGCGAGACATTGAGACCCGATGAGTGCTTTCACCGCATATTTCGGCCTCATCAGGGTCGGCTGGGTGATGGTGCGCGAAGGCGTGGTCATCGCGCTTCCGTCCGAGGGACTGCCGCCCTCCGTCAGCCTTGCGAAATCCTTCGTCAGCATTTTTGCCCGCAAGCGTGCCAAGACCCAGGCGCGCAGCGATCGTTTGGCCAAGGCGGTCGAGCGTCTCGGACCTTCCTATGTGAAGATCGGCCAGTTCCTGGCGACGCGACCCGATGTCGTCGGCGTCGACATGGCCAACGACCTTTCGCAATTGCAGGACCGCATGGCTTTCTTTCCGAATGCGGCGGCAAAGGCTGCAATCGAGGGTTCGCTCGGTCGCCCGCTCGACGATCTCTACGTAAGCTTTGACGAACCGATTGCCGCCGCGTCGATTGCGCAGGTGCATCCAGCGGAAGTGCAGACCGCGCAAGGCCGCAAGCGCGTTGCCGTCAAGGTCGTCCGGCCGGGCGTCCGCCAGCGCTTCGTCAACGATATCAAGGCGATGTATCTTGTTGCCGGTCTGCAGGAACGCTTCATGCCGTCGAGCCGCCGCTTGCGGCCTGTTGAAGTGACGCGGACACTGGAGCAGACGACCAAGGTCGAGATGGATCTGCGGCTCGAGGCGGCGGCTCTTTCCGAGATCGCCGAAAACACCGAGAAAGATCCAGGCTTCCGCGTCCCCAAGGTCGATTGGGAACGCACCGGCCGCGACGTCATCACCATGGAGTGGATCGACGGCGTCAAGATGTCCGATGTCGAGGGGCTGAAGGCCGCCGGCCACGATCTCAACCTGCTCGCCGACACGCTGATCCAGTCCTTCCTGCGACATACGCTACGCGACGGCTTCTTCCACGCCGACATGCATCCCGGCAATCTCTTCGTCGATGCCGAAGGGGAGATCGTCGCCGTCGACATGGGCATCGTCGGGCGCCTCGGCAAAAAGGAACGCCGCTTCCTGGCCGAAATTCTCTATGGCTTCATCACCCGCGACTATGTCCGTGTCGCCGAGGTGCATTTCGAGGCCGGCTACGTGCCGGCGCATCACAACACAGAGAGTTTCGCGCAGGCGATCCGCGCCATCGGCGAACCGATCCACGGCCAGCCGGCCGAAACGATCTCCATGGGCAAACTGCTGACACTGCTCTTCGAAGTGACCGAGCTTTTCGATATGGAGACGCGGCCGGAACTGGTGATGCTGCAGAAGACCATGGTCGTGGTCGAGGGCGTGTCGCGCATGCTCAATCCGCGCTTCAACATGTGGAAGGCGTCGGAACCCGTCGTCGGCGACTGGATTCGCACCAATCTCGGACCCAAGCGTATCGTAACCGACCTGAAGGACGGTTTGAAAGCGGCCGTGAAACTTGCCGAAGCCGTCCCCGAAATCGCGGCCAAGACCGAGAAATTCCACCACGAACTCCTCGCCATGAGCGAAAACGGTCTGCGCTTCGATCCGCAGACGGCGGAGGCGATCGGCAAGGCCGAGGCGAAGCACAGCCGTTCCGGACGCCTGGCGCTTTGGATCATCGCGCTCGTGCTGATTTATATTGCATGGCTTTTGAGCTGACCTGCTCCCGTGGCCGCGCCGTTGCGGCCAGGGCACTCGTATGCGCTATGTCGCGGTAGCCCCTTGGGCGATTTCAGTCGACGATGAACAACTTAACGCCTGTCTTCGTCGATGACCGGTGCGCGGCGTCGCCGAAATCGGACACTTGATAGCTCATCCCCTGCGTGAGGATCGATACCCGCCCATCCTTCAACTCGGAGATCAATTCGCCTTCGAGCACGTAGATAATGTGGCCTCGATCGCACCAATGATCGGCCACATAGCCGGGCGTATATTCAACAATTCGAACACGGATGTCGCCGATATTCAATGTCCGCCAGAGCGCATAGCCGCTTTCGCCTGTATGCTTGGTCGGCGAAATCTCATCCCAATTCGTTACTGTAAAAGGTAGTTCAGGAATCTTCATCGCCGCGCTTTTCCGAGATTGAGCGGATCGTTCGGCATAGAAACGGCGGCGACGTCCATTCGTCAATCCTGCCGCATTGCAGGGTGATGCAGCAGCCTGCTTTGCATGTACTTCTGCTCGCGCGGTATGGCAGGTGTTCGACATTTGGGATATCCCATTATCAATTATGCTCGCATAACCTCACGGGAAAGGAGAACCGCAAAGATGGAGCGTCAGAAGGCCGGCATCGAACTCACCGGGCAACCCCTGGGGTTCAGCGATCTGGTGCGGATCGGCGCTGGCGTCGTGATCCCCTCGGCATCGGAAAGCGGCCTGGTGCGCGTGCGCGCGGCGCGCGAAGTTCTCGAAAGCACGATCGAATCCGGCATGCCCGTCTATGGCTCGACCACCGGCGTTGGAGCGATGAAGGATGTGGAGTGGTCGCCGGAAGACCTCGACACCTTCAATCTTGGCCTGGTACGCGCCCATCATTTCGGCACCGGGGCACCCTTTTCCTTGTCCGTCGTGCGCAATGCCATGGCGATCCGGGTCAATACCGCGCTTACCGGCCGGGTCGGCTGCTCGCCGGAACTGATCGACGCCTATCTCCAGCTTCTGCATGCGGATGTCATTCCCGTCGTCCGCCGCACCGGCTCGATCGGCTGCGCCGATATTGGCCTGATGGGGCAGATCGGCGCGGTGCTGACCGGGGTCGGCGAAGCGGTCTATCACGGCCGGCGCATGCAGGCGGCGGATGCCTTTGCCGCGGCAGGCATCAAGCCGGTGAGGATGCTGCCGCGCGACAGCCTGGCGTCGCTCAGCGTCAACGCCGTCAGTTTCGCGGCGGCCGCCGAAACGACCCGCAATGCCGCCTCCTCGATCCGCGTATTGCTCGCGACCGGCATGATGGCGGCCGGCGCGCTCGGTGCCTCGCGTGATCCCTGGCACGCGGTACGACACGTCGGCACGGCGCGCGAAGCCCTGATCGGTGCATGGCTTTGCAAAGCCTCCGACGAATGGCCATGGCCCGTCGCGACACATGTGCAGGACCCCTTAAGCTTACGCATGATCGGCCAGGTCTTCGGCGCGGTGATCGAAAATCTTCTGGCCGCCGGTCATAAGATCCTGGCGGCGACGGGCCGCTCCGACGACAATCCCGTCATCGTCGACGGTCGCGTCATGACATCGGGTGGTTCCCTGCCACTCGACGTGACCATCTTGCTCGAGGCTGCGGTCATCTGCATGGCGCATGCGGCGCGCAATGCCTTCAATCGTTGCGTCCTGCTCGGCAATGGCCAACGGCGCGGCCTGCCGGTCAATCTGGTGCCCGAAGGCAAGATCGCCACCGGCTTCGGCCCGATCATCAAGCTTGCCGGCGAGATCTTTTCGCGGGTGCTGTCCATGTCCAATCCGGTCTCGGCGCAGTCACTGGTGGTTGCCGCCGGCATGGAGGATGAAGCCGCCTTCTTGCCGCTGGTGATCGAACGTTTCGAGCGGCAGATGCGGGCGCTGAAGCGTCTTGCGGCACTGGAAGCCCTGCTCTCGGCGCAGGCGATCGACATTCTCGGCGACACGCCGGAAGGTGTGGCGCGCATGCTCTACGACGTCGTGCGCAAACATGCGGACTTCTATGTCGTCGACCGACCGTTATCGGCCGAAGTTGAAGCGATCGAAGAGGAACTGGCCTCAGAAGCCTTCGTGTCCGAGATGATCGCCCATGCGCCGATCCTCGCCTATGATGACTTCTTCGCCCTCGGCTCGCTGGAGCGAGTGGAAGAGCGGCTCTATCACGACACTGTCGCGATCTGATCAACCGGTGAACGGGGAGACTGGATATGGCTGATTTCGATCTCGTTCTGCAGGGCACCGTGGTTCTTCCCGAACGCATCGTGGAAGAGGGTTATGTTGCCGTGCGCGATGGCAAGATCGCAGAGATCGGCATCGGCACCCCACCCGCAGCGCGCGAACGGCATCTGCTCGGCAAAGCAATGATCCTGCCCGGCGCGATCGATGCGCAGGTCCATTCGCTCTCCCAGAAAGACCAGGAGGATTTCATCTGGTCGACGCGCTCGGCAGCCGCCGGCGGCGTTACCACCATAGTCGACATGCCCTATGACGAGGGCAATCTGGTCTGCTCGGCAGCGGCGGTGAAAAAGAAGATCGATCGTGCCGCGCCGCAAGCCCGCGTAGACTTTGCGCTTTACGGCACGGTCGACCCGGAGGAAGGGCCTGCACGCATCCGCGAAATGGTCGAGGCCGGCGTCGCCGCCTTCAAATTCTCCACATTCGGCACGGACCCGAAGCGCTTCCCGCGCATTCCGCCGGCCCTGCTCGACGCCTGCTTCGCGGCGATCGCACCGACGGGGCTGACGGCCGGTGTGCACAATGAGGATGATGAAGCCGTCCGCACCTATATGGAGCAGGTGAAGGCGAGCGGTATCAGCGACTATCGCGCACACGGCCTGTCACGACCGCCGATCACCGAACTGCTTGCCATGCATACGATCTTCGAGACGGGCGCGGACACCGGCTGCCCGGCGCATGTGGTGCATTGCTCGCTCGGCCGCGGCTACGATATTGCCCGCGCCTACCGCCGCGACGGCTTCGAGGCGACGGTGGAGTGCTGCATTCACTACCTGACGCTGGACGAGGAAAACGACGTGAAGCGCCTTGGCGGCAAGGCAAAGATCAATCCGCCGATCCGCCCGCGTGCCGAAGTGGAGACGCTGTGGCGCAAGGTGGCGGAAGGCAATGTCTGGCTTGTCTCGACCGACCATGTCAGTTGGTCGGAAAACCGCAAGACCAATCCGGACATGCTGGCAAACGCATCGGGTGTTCCGGGCCTCGAAGTCATGGTGCCGCTCTTCGTCAAGGGCGCGCTGGAGCGCGGCGTGCCGCTCACCTGGGCGGCGAAGCTGATGGCGGAAAATCCCGCAAGGCACTTCCGCCTCGACCATATCAAGGGGGCGCTAACCCCTGGCAAGGATGCCGATATCGTGGTGCTGGAACCGCGCGAAACCGTCTACGATGCTGCTTCGAGCGGCAACAATGTCGTCGGCTGGAGCCCCTATAACGGCATCCGCCTGCCTTGGACGGTATCCGCCACCTATCTTAGGGGCAAGCAGATTACTGACGGAAACAAAGTATTGGCCGAGCCGGGCAGCGGCAGATTTGTCCACCCGCTTCCTCGCCAGATTATCGCCGGAGAGACTGCCTGATGAACCAACCAAAACGCCACAACCTGCCTGTCAACGCCGATCGCATCGCCGAGGATATCGAGGCGCTGGCTGGCATCACGGAACCCGATCACCCCTGGACACGCCGCGCCTTCTCGCCGCTGTTTCTGAAAGGTCGCACTTACATTGAGGCGCGCATGAAGGCGGCGGGGCTCACGACGCGCATCGATGCCGCCGGCAATCTGATCGGCCGGCGCGCGGGCGCAAAATCCGGTCTCGGCACGATCCTCGTCGGATCGCATTCCGACACCGTACCCGATGGCGGCCGCTTCGACGGCATTGCCGGCACCATTGCTGCGCTCGAAGTTGCGCGCTCCCTTAAAGATCGCGATATCGAGCTGGATCATGATCTGGAGATCGTCGATTTCCTGGCCGAAGAGGTCAGCATCTTCGGCGTATCCTGCATCGGCAGCCGCGGCATGACCGGGCAGATCCCCGAGGCGTGGCTTTCCCGCGTGAGCGGTGACCGCACGCTTTCGCAGGGCATTGCAGAGGTCGGCGGCGACCCGTCGGTGCTGCTCGCCCAGAAGCGCCCGGATCTCGCAGGCTTCCTGGAACTGCATATCGAGCAGGGACCGGTGCTGGAGGCAGAGAACAAGGATATCGGCATCGTCACCGCGATCGCCGGCATCACGCGCATCGAGATCACCGTGGAAGGCCGCGCCGACCATGCCGGCACAACGCCGATGGACCGCCGCGCGGATGCGCTGGTGGCCGCCTCGCAGCTCGTGCTCGATATCCGGAGCCGAGCGGCCGAGCAGGCGAAGACGCCGGGCCATTTCGCCGCCACCGTGGGCGAATTCCGCATCGAGCCGAATGCCGCCAATGTCGTGCCGTCCAAGGTGGTGCTGCTGATCGACGGCCGCGCCGAAATCCGCAGCGACATGGAAGAGTTCCTGGCCTGGATCGACGCTGCAGTGCAACGGATAGCGGAAGCTTACGGAGTGACCATCAAGTCGCCGGTCCGTGTCTCCGATAATTTCCCGACGCCGGGCGCTCCGGTTCTGCTGGAAACGCTGGAGCGCGCCTGCGACACGGTCGGTGCTAAGCATCGCCGCATGGCCTCCGGCGCCGGCCACGACACGGCGTGGATCGCCAAGGTCGCACCGGCAGCGATGATCTTCGTGCCCTGCAAGGAAGGCCGAAGCCATTGCGCCGAGGAATGGGCCGAGAATGATGACATCGCCATGGGCGCGGCCGTTCTGTTCGAAGCGGTGCGCGACATGGACAGGAACCTCAAGCAAAACCGGGAGTAGCCAATGGGACGCGTACTCGTTGCCAAGGATGTGGAAGCGGCCGTCAAGGGTGGCTCCGTTTACGCTGCCGGCGGCGGCGGCTGGGCCGATCACGGCCGCATGCTCGGCTATGCGGCCGTCAACGTCGGCAAGCCGGAGCTGGTGTCGATCGACGAGCTCGACGACAACGACTGGATCGCAACGGCCGCCGCCATTGGCGCGCCTGCCTCCACGACCGCCTGGGAAATGCAGGGCATCGATTACGTGAAAGCCGTGCAACTGCTGCAGGACGAGCTTGGCGAAAAGCTTTCCGGCCTGATCATCGGCCAGAATGGTAAGTCCTCGACGCTGAACGGCTGGCTGCCATCGGCCATCCTCGGAACGAAGGTCGTGGACGCGGTCGGCGACATCCGCGCCCATCCGACGGGCGACATGGGCTCGATCGGCATGGCGGGTTCGCCCGAGCAGATGATCCAGACCGCGGTCGGCGGCAACCGCGCCGAGAACCGCTATATCGAGCTGGTCGTGAAGGGCGCGACGGCGAAGATTTCGCCGATCCTGCGCGCGGCCTCCGACCAGTCCGGCGGTTTCATCGCCTCCTGCCGCAACCCGCTGCGCGCCTCCTATGTCCGCACGCATGCGGCGCTGGGCGGCATCTCCATGGCGCTTTCGCTCGGCGAAGCGATCATCGAGGCAGAGAAGAAGGGCGGCAGCGCCGTCATAGACGCGATCTGCAAGACCACCGGCGGCCATATCCTGGCCGAAGGCACGATCACCAGGAAGGATGTCGTCTACACGAAGGAAGCCTTCGATATCGGCACCGTCACGGTCGGCAGCGGCGAGAAGGCCGTGGTCATGCATGTGATGAACGAATACATGGCGGTCGAAGATGCCGGCGGCAAGCGCCTTGCGACCTTCCCCTCCGTCATCACCACGCTGTCGCCGGAAGGCGAGCCCTTAAGCGTCGGTCACTTGCGCGAAGGCATGCACGTCTTCATCCTGCATGTGCCGATGGATATCATTCCGCTGTCTGCCAGCGTGCTCGATCCGACCGTCTATCCCTCTGTCGAAAAAGCCATGGGGATAGAGATCGCGAAATACGCTCTGGCCGGCAAGAAAGGCTGACAGCACCGGGAGAAGACAATGGCACGCGACGCAGGTCTTGAGGAATTGCTGAAAGAAGAAATCGGGCAACGGCCGGGCCTCAGCGAAAAAACGATGTTCGGGGGTTGGGCCCTTCTGCTCAACGGCAACTTGCTTTGCGGCGCCCGCGACGACGGCATGCTGATCCGCCTCGGCAAGGGCAATGATGCCTGGGCGCTGGAGCAGCGTGATATCAAACCCATGTTGTCAGGCGGCCGCGAAATGCAGGGATGGGTGCGCGCCGGGCCGGAAGCCTATGGCAACGACATGCTACGCAAGCGACTGCTTTTGGCCGCGCTGAATTTCGTTGAAGGCCTGCCGCCGAAATGAATGCCGAGGGGTGCCACCCTCTTCTCCTCATCGGGGAGGAGAAGGAAGACCACCAAACAAGAGGTAAGAGGACCATGCCGAAAGCCAATCCACGTCACCCGAAATTCCCCATTCCGGGCGGCCCGGAGCTGCGTGCCAAAGGCTGGCGGCAGGAGGCCCTGCTGCGCCTGCTCGAAAACGTGCTCTCGGTCGGCGAAGATCCAGACAATCTTGTCGTCTACGCAGCCCTCGGCAAGGCGGCCCGCAATTGGGCAGCACATAAGGGCATCGTGAAGGCGCTGACGGAAATGGATGAGAACCAGACGCTGCTCATTCAATCCGGCAAGCCGATCGGCCTCATCCGCACGCATGACAAGGCGCCGCTCG
Organism: Martinezella paranaensis; assembly: GCF_014200235.1. Taxonomy (NCBI): domain Bacteria; kingdom Pseudomonadati; phylum Pseudomonadota; class Alphaproteobacteria; order Hyphomicrobiales; family Rhizobiaceae; genus Martinezella; species Martinezella paranaensis. The sequence goes on from NZ_JACHBI010000007.1 coordinate 224,087, forward strand.
TCATCATGGCGAACTGCAATATCGTCGGGCAGTGGGCGAAGGCAGAAGTGTTCTACGAACTGCAGCGCAAGGGGCTGATCTGCTGGGGTGGGCTGACGGCCGGCGCCTGGCAATATATCGGCAGCCAGGGCGTGATCCAGGGCACCTACGAAATCTTCATGCGCATCGCCGAGCGCCGCTTCGGCGGCGATCTCTTCGGCCGCTTCGTTTTGACCGCCGGTCTCGGCGGAATGGGCGGCGCGCAGCCTCTCGCCGGCCGCATGGCGGGTGCCGCGATCCTCTGCGTCGACATCGATGCGGAGCGCGCCAGGAAACGCCAGGACATCGGCTATCTGCAGGAGATCGCGCCCGATCTCGATTCCGCGCTGGCGATGATCGACGCCGCGGTCAAGGAAAAGCGGGCGCTTTCCGTCGGCCTCGTCGGCAATGCGGCCGAGATCTACCCTGAGATCGCACGGCGCGGCATCGTGCCCGATATCGTCACCGATCAGACCTCCGCCCACGATCTCGTCTATGGCTATGTGCCAAAGGGCATGAGCCTGCAACAGGTTCGGGATTTGCGCGACGATGGCCAGGGCCAGCTCATGGCAGCCAGCCGCGCCTCCATCGTCGAGCATGTGAAGGCCATGCTGGACTTCCAGAAGAAGGGCTCCGAAGTCTTCGACAACGGCAACCTGATCCGCACCCAGGCGAAGGAAGGCGGCGTTGCCAACGCCTTCGATATCCCGATCTTCACCGAAGCCTATCTGCGGCCGCTCTTCTGCCGCGCCATCGGTCCATTCCGCTGGATGGCGCTTTCGGGCGAGGAAAGCGATATAGCCCGCATCGACGATCTGCTGCTGGAGATGTTCCCGGACAATAAGATCATCACCAACTGGATCCGCCTTGCCCGCCAGCATGTGCCCTTCGAAGGGCTGCCGGCGCGCATCGCTTGGCTTGGCCATGGCGAGCGCACAGCACTTGCCCGCCGCGTCAACGAGCTTGTGGCAAGCGGCGAGCTGAGGGGGCCGATCGCCTTTTCGCGCGACCATCTCGATGCCGGCGCCATGGCGCATCCGAATATCATGACCGAGCGCATGAAGGATGGCTCCGACGCCATCGCCGACTGGCCGCTGATCGACGCCATGATGCTCTGCTCATCCATGGCCGATCTCGTCGTCGTCCATTCCGGCGGCGGCGGCTATGCCGGCTATATGACGAGCTGTGGCGTCACCGTGGTCGCCGATGGCACGCCGGCGGCCGATGAACGGCTCGATCACGCGCTGACCAATGACACGGCGCTTGGTGTCATGCGCTATGCCGACGCCGGCTATGAGGAAGCGCTGGACGAAGTTGCGAAAAAGGATGTGCCCTATATCCGTCTCGGATAAGCACGTCTGTTATTTGCAGCTTTGAAAGACTATGGTCCCGGGCAATTCGAAACGACCTATTTTACATGCAATTCCGGACGGAAAGCGGCTCACGCATTTTTCCTGGAATTGCTTTGGAGAGTGCCCGTGATCCCCTGGACCTTGCTCGACACTGCGAAAATCCCCGGTGGCGGCGAGCTGCGCTTGAAGCAGCGCGGCCAGGAATTCTCCATCATGCTCGGCACCAACGAGCTGATGAACAGCCGCTTGAGCGGCTCGGAGCGGGCACTAGCCACGCTTTCCTACGAAAAGATCAAGGACCGGAAGGCGCCGCACATCCTGATCGGCGGCCTCGGCATGGGCTTTACCTTGCGGGCAGCCCTCGGTGAACTCGGTGCGGACGCCAAGGTCACGGTTGCGGAGCTGGTTCCGGCCGTCGTCACATGGGCACGCGGGCCGATGGCAATAGTCTTCAACGGCTGCCTCGACGACCCGCGCGTCGCCATCCACGAAGGCGATGTGCGTCCGCTCATCCGAGCCCGCAAGGCGACATACGACGCCATCCTGCTCGATGTCGACAACGGCCCGGATGGCATCACATCAGAAGCCAATGACGGTCTTTACGATTATCAGGGATTGAAGGCAGCACGCGATGCGCTGCGGCCCGGTGGCGTGCTCGCGGTCTGGTCTTCGGGACCTGACGATCGCTTCACACGGCGGCTGCGCGACAGCGGTTTTGCCGCCGAGGTGGTCAATACGCGCGCCAATGGCAAAAGCGGCGCCCGTCATGTCATCTGGTTGGCTACCAAAGGCTAGAACCCTTTCGCTAAAGATAACGCGTTTCCTCCGGCGCGCGATCGAAGCGATCATCGCGGCCGTCAAAATATCCGACGGGAAGCGAGGCGAGTTCTTCATCCGTGGCATCGTCCAGGCAGCTAATGCTGATTGCGTAGAATTTGCCGCCGAGTGCGGGATTTTCACCCCAGTTGAAAGAACTGATGCCGCAACTCTTGCAGAAGAGATGATGCAGGATGCGCGGGCCGAATTGATATTCGCCGATGCTGTCCTCGCCCGAGGTCAGGCGGAAATCTGCTGGCGTGGCGACGGCCAGCCAATTGCGCTTTTTCCTGCAGATCGAGCAGTTGCATTTGAAGGTGCCGCCCTGCAGATCGAGATCAGCTTCATAAGCGACGGCGCCGCAATGGCAGCTTCCATGATAGGTCTTTTTCATCACTCTCATCCTTCCCTTGAGGTGGCTTCTGCGTAGGCGACGTATTTGTCGAGGGCCTGCTCCCAGCCGCCGGTCTGCAATCTTAGTTCGGTGTCGTCGGGCAGTTCGACCTTGCGGAAGATGAGGCGTGTCTTCTCGCCAAGCTCTTGAAATTCCACGGTCACCTGCATCGAGTGGCCGGATTTTCCATCCAGATTTTCCCAGGCGAAGGTGAAGACGAGGCGCTCGGGCGGGACGATCTCCAGATAGCGCCCGTGGCTCCAATATTCCCTGCCCTCTGGTGTCAAAATGCAATGCCGCCAGGCGCCGCCTTCGTGAAGGTCGACGGAGACGAATGGCGCCGTCATGTTCTGCGGCCCCCACCAGCGCATCAGATGTTCCGGCTCGGTCCAGATGCGAAACAGCAGGGCGCGCGGCGCGGCAATATCGCGGGTCAGCACGATCTCGCGCGGTGGCCGCATGCTGCCGCCCTCAGTTGCTGGGGTCATTCTTTCCTCCCTTTTGCAATAGTTCCGCGTAAGCTTCCAGGCGATCAAGGTTGTCGTTCCAGAACTGACGGTAGCTCTCCAGCCAGTCATCGACCTGCCGCAGCGGCTTCGGCTCCAGCCGGCAAGGCCGCCATTGCGCTTCCCTCCCCTTCGAGATCAGCCCGGCCTTTTCCAGCACCTTCAGATGCTTGGAGACAGCGACCAGCGACATGTCGAAGGGTTCGGCCAGTTCGGAAACGGATGCCTCGCCAGTCGCCAACCGCGCCAGGATTGCCCGGCGGGTTGGGTCAGCCAAGGCGGAAAGGGTGATGCTCAATGTGTCCATGCGACTTCATAAACCATATAGTTAATTAACTAATAGGTTTATTATAGGCCGCAACAATGCTCTGTCGAGAAGCGCCGGTCGGCGGGGCAATCTCAGGAAATGTTGTTGGATACTTCGATCAGATTCTGATCCGGATCGCGGAAATAGACCGAGAGAATGGGGCCGGTCGCGCCGGTTCGGCGGACGGGACCTTCTTCGATCGCAACGCCCTCGGCATGCAAGTGAGCTGTGATGTCATCGAGCGGAGTGGTGCTGATGAAACAAATGTCGGCCGAGCCCGGTGTCGGCCGATCGGCCTTGGGCTCGAACTCGTGGCCGGCGCGGTGCAGATTGATTTTCTGGTTGCCAAAGGTGAGAGCCTTGCGGCCCTCGCCGAAAGTTTCGACGCCCATGCCGAGAACGCGGACATAGAAATCGCAGCTTTCATCGATGCTCGCAACCGTGAGCACCAGATGATCGAGATGGTCGATGCGGATCATGGCGGCCTCCGGCCTCAACGACGCGCCAGTCTGGCAACGGCAAGGGCGCTAATGACACACATTGCCAGCATGACGAGGATGAAGGCAACCACGGCATTCCAGCCGTCGGCAAGCCAGAAATAGCCGCCGACCGAACCGGCAATGCTGGAGCCAAGATAGTAGGCGAGCAGGTAGAGCGAGGAGGCGTGTCCCTTGAAGTTGCGAGCAAGCCGTCCCACAAGCGCGCTGGCGACGGAATGGGTCATGAAGAAGCCGATCGTCACCAGAACGATGCCGAGGATGATGAGCGGCAGGGAGCTGAAAAGCGTCACCGCCGCACCAAGCGCCGCGATCAATACGCCCGCCGGCAGCACGACGAAATGGCCGATGCGATCGCCGAGTAGACCCGCGACCCATGAGGCGGCGATGCCGAAGAGATAGGCGGTAAAGATCAGGCCGAGCTCGGTCTGGCTGAGGTCATAGGGATCGGCGACGAGGCGGAAACCGGCATAGTTATAGACCGTGACGAAGGAGCCCATGACGAGAAAGCCGATGGCGAACAGCAGCGGCAACGCCGGGTTACGGAAGTGGCCGCTCCAGGCCTTCAGGTGGAAGGCGGCATCAAATCCCTTGCGCGGCGTGAAATTGCGCGACGGCGGCAGAAGATAGAGGAAGCCGATGGAGGCGATCAGGCCAAGAATGCCGACAGCGGCCAGTGCCGGCCGCCAGCTCAGGAATTCAGCAATCGTACCCGTGACCACGCGGCCAGCCATGCCGCCAAAGGCATTGCCGGCGATATAGAGACCCATGGCGCTACCGAGGCCGCGCGGTTCGATCTCTTCAGCCAGGTAGGTCATGGCAACGGCGGGCACACCACCCAGCAGGAAACCCTCGAGCGCGCGGGCGACGAGCAGCATATGCCAGCTCGGCGAGACCGCACAGACGAGCGTACAGATTGCTGCGCCCAACAGCGATATGAACATCAGGCTGCGTCGGCCGAGGCTTTCGGAAACGGCGGCCGCGCCGAAGATCGCGAAGGCCAGGAAGCCGGTCGAAAGCGACAGCGACAGCGAACTTGCAGCCGGCGTGACACCGAAATCCTCGGAGAAAATCGGCATTAGCGGCTGCACGCAATAGAGCAGCGAGAAGGTGGCAAAACCCGAGAGAAACAGGGCAATGGTGGCGCGGCGGAAGGCGGGCGTGCCGCGCGTGAGGAATTGGCGGGACTCGGCCGGCGGCTCATTTCTGACGAGCGTCAGTTCGGGACGGGATGGGACTTCGGAAGCAATGGTTTGCTGCTTGCTGGCGGCGCGGAACATGGGGCACACAACCTTTCTTGCCCCGGAATCTAGTCAGATCCGCTTCATTAGTCCAATATATGGAACAGGCGATCTCAATAGCTTTTGGAGATAGCGATGGAGCTGCGTCATATCCGTTATTTTCTGGCGCTGGCGGAAGCGGGAAATTTCACCCGAGCCGCCGCCAAGCTCGGCATCGGCCAGCCGCCGCTCAGCCAACAGATCCGCGATCTCGAAAACGAGGTGGGCGCGATGCTGTTTCACCGTGTTCCCCATGGGGCAGAGTTGACGGAGGCGGGAGAGGCTTTCCTCAGCGAAGCCAAAGCCGCCGTGGATGCGGCGGAAAAAGCCAAACTTGCCGCCCAGCGCGCCAATCGCGGCGAGATTGGCCGGCTGGCGCTCGGCTTTACCGCCTCTTCCGCCTTCAACACGATCGTCACGGAAACCATCCGCGAGTTTCGAGGCCATTGGCCCGAAGTGAGGCTGTCGCTCACGGAGATGAACACCAACGCGCTGATGGAGCGGCTGATGCGCGGCGAGATCGATGCCGCCTTTATTCGTCCTGGCCTGGAAGACCCACGGGATGTCCGGCTGAAGCGCTTTGCCGACGAGCCGATGCTGATCGCGCTGCCAGCGCATCATCCGCTGGCAGAAAAGGAACGCGTACCGATCGCGGCATTGGCCGGTGAGCCCTTCATTCTCTTTCCGCGCATGGTGGGGCTCAGCCTCTATGACGATATCGTTGGAGCTTGCCGCGAAGCGGGATTTGAGCTGGTGGTGATGCAGGAAGCGCCGCAGATTCCCTCCGTCGTCAATCTCGTCGCCGCCAATCTGGGCGTTTCCATCGTTCCGGCTTCGATCGCACAGATCAAGCTCGACGGCGTGGCCTATCGGCAGATCGATGGGCCGCCGGTCGTGGCACGGCTTGGCCTCGCGAGCCTCAAGGCGCAGCGATCGCCTGTCGTTGCCAATCTCATGAGCCTGATCGCGTAGTCAGCGGTTTCGCTCCCAATAGGGCGGATCGCCGAACGCCTGCTTCAGATGGTCGGCGATGGCTCGGAGCTTTGCCGAGGGATTGCGCCCCTCGGGATGGGCCATGAAGATGAACTCCGGTTCGGGCCGGTAGCCGACGTCGATCTCGACAAGCCGCCCCTCCCCGATCGCCGGGCCTGCGATGAAGACCGGCAACAATGCGATCCCCAAGCCGGCGACGGCGGCATCGTGGATGACATCGCCATTGTTGACGCCGAATGCCAGCTTCCCTCTGATGACGACAGCGCCATCGGGCCCTTGGAAACGCCAGTCGGCCACGCCGCGATTGCTGTAGAAAATACCGCGATGGTTCTCGAGATCGGATAGCGATGTTGGCCTGCCGTGACGGCTGAGATAGTCCGGCGACGCCACGAGAAGGCGGCGGCTGCGGGCAAGCTTCCAGGCAACGAGGCGCGAATCGGCAATCAGGCCATGGCGAATGATGGCGTCATAGCCGTCCGAGGAGGCATCGACACGCCGGTCGTCGAGATCGAGCGTCAATTCAATTTCAGGGTGATCGGCCAGAAAGGGATAGAGCGCCGGACCGAGATGCATGCGGCCGAAGGTGACGGGGGCAGTGATGCGCAAGGGGCCCGCCAATGTGCCACGTCGCCTGGCCAGATCGGCCGCCGCCTCCCGCACATCGTGCACGATCCGAGACGCGCGCTCCAGGAAAGCAGCACCATCCTCCGTCAATGTCAACTTACGGGTCGTGCGATGCAGCAGCGTCGCGCCGAGCGTCTTCTCCATTTCCGCCAACCGCTCGCTGACGACGGATTTCGACAGGCGCAGCCGGCGCGCGGCTTCACTGATCGATCCCGCTTCGGCAACGGCCACAAAAGCAGCGATTCCTTCAATCTTGAGCATCGTTCGGCAATCCCGAATTCGAATTCCATGATTAGAAGACTAATCCGAACGATCGAAAAATACCATTCTCTGCGCATCGGACGGAACAACAGACACGTCCACACACAGGAGATGGAACAATGAACCGCTTGAATGGAAAAGTCGCAATCGTCACCGGCGCCAGCTCCGGCATTGGCCGCGCCACCGCAAAACTCTTCGCTGCCGAAGGTGCCAAAGTTATCGTGGGCGCCCGGCGTGGGGCCGAGTTGGAAAGCCTTGTTGCAGAAATCAAGGCTGCGGGCGGCAAAGCGGCCGCGCTTGCCGGTGACGTGCGTTCGGAAGATTACCACAAGGCATTGGTCGCCCTTGCCGTCGAGCGCTATGGCAAGCTCGACATCGCCTTCAACAATGCCGGCACGCTGGGCGAAGCCGGCCCGAGCACTGAGGTTTCCGAGGCAGGTTTTAGCGATGCGCTCGCAATCAACTTGACCGCTTCCTTCCTCGCCGCAAAGCATCAGATCGGCGAAATGGTCAAGAATGGAGGCGGCTCGGTGATCTTCACGTCGACCTTTGTAGGCTACAGCTTTGCCTTCCCCGGCGTTGCCGCTTATGCCGCCAGCAAGTCCGGCCTGATCGGCCTGACGCAGGCACTCGCGGCCGAATTCGGCCAGCAGAATGTGCGGGTCAATGCCGTGCTGCCGGGCGCCGTCGATACCGACATGTATCGCGAGATGAACGACACTCCCGACAAGCAGGGCTTCATCACCAATCTGCATGCGCTGAAGCGTGTCGCCGGTCCTGACGAACTGGCCCGCTCGGTCCTCTACCTCGCCTCCGATGATGCAAGCTTCGTCACCGGTACTGCATCGCTGGTCGATGGCGGCGCCTCGATCACGCGTACCTAACCACGTACGGAATGACTGAAGAAAGGCCGCGGACCCTCTCCCTCCGCGGCCTCCTCGCATCCAAAAGACTTTGACGGAAATGCATCGTGACTTCATGATTGCTGACGGAAAATCATGGATGGGACAATGTTCGACGGACGATTGCTGAATGGCGTCAGCGTGCTGACGGCCGTGGTCGAGGGTGGCAGCTTCGTGCGGGCGGCGGAAGCGCTTGGCCTTACGCCATCAGGAGTCAGCCGAGCAGTTTCGCGGCTGGAGGCGCGCATCGGCGTGCGCCTGCTCGATCGTACCACGCGAGCATTGCGGCTTACGGATGATGGCGCGCGGTTTTATGAGCAGGTCGTGCCGCTGCTCGGCGGCATCGAGGAGGCCGCGACGACGGTGGCGGGTGTCGCTCAATCCGTACGCGGCCGTCTGCGCATCAATGTCGACCCCTATTTTTCCCGCCTCGTCCTGGCGCCGCGGCTCGGCGCCTTCCTCGACCTCTATCCCGACCTGCAGATCGAGATCCTGACCCGCAACGAGATCGGTGATCTTGTGGCCGACGGCATGGATGTAGCCCTGCGCTTCGGCGAGCCGCCGCAGACCTCGCTGATTGCCCGGTTGCTTCTGGAAACCCGCGTGATGACGGTTGCAGCACCCGCCTATATCGAGCGTTATGGCCGGCCGAAAACGCCGGCCGACGTCGCGAACCATCTCTGCATCCACTATCAGGACCCGAGCACCGGGCGCGCATTCGAATGGGAATTCCGACGCGGGTGCAAGGTCATCCCGGTCGAGACGCGCGGCCGCATCCTGGTCAACGATGCCGGGACGACGCTCGGAACCTGCCTTGCTGGCCTCGGTATCGCTCAGGTCTTCACGCTCGGCATCACGGATTTTCTGGACCGCGGAGAGCTTGTCGACCTTTTTCCGGACTGGAAGGACGAGCTTTACCCGCTTTACGCCTTTTACCCGTCCCGCCACCATGTGCCGGCAAAGGTGCGCGCCTTCATCGACTTCTGCGTCGACATTCTCGGCTGACGCTGCTGCCGATTGCCTATTATGCGCCAAAGGCTTAGGTTCATGGGCACAAAAACAGGCGACGGGTTCGAGCCATGGTTCTCGCGGGAAAACGCATCCTTCTTATCATTTCCGGTGGCATCGCGGCCTATAAGAGCCTCGACCTCATCCGGCGGCTGCGCGAGCGCGGCGCCTCAGTCCGCCCGATCATGACATCGGGGGCACAGCAATTCATCACGCCGCTTGCCGTCGGCGCATTGGCGGCGGATCATGTCTTCACCGACCTGTTTTCCCGACAGGATGAGCAGGATGTCGGCCATATCCGGCTGGCGCGGGACTGCGACCTGGTGCTGATTGCGCCGGCGACTGCCGATCTCCTCGCCAAGATGGCCAATGGCCTGGCCGATGACCTTGCGTCGACCGTGCTGCTCGCGACCGACCGGCCCGTACTCGCAGCACCCGCGATGAATCCGAAGATGTGGGCGCATCCGGCGACGAAGCGCAACATCGAGACATTGAGGGGCGACGGCATCCGCTTCGTCGGGCCTATGGCCGGCGAAATGGCCGAGAGCAAGGAGGCAGGCACCGGCCGCATGGCGGAGCCGCTAGAGATCGTCGCTGCCGCCGAGATGCGGCTGGATGATGGGGCAAGACCGCTCGCCGGCAGAAAGGCCGTCGTCACGTCGGGTCCGACGCATGAGCCGATCGACCCGGTGCGTTACATCGCCAATCGTTCTTCCGGCCGGCAAGGGCATGCTATCGCCTCGGCACTCGCGGCCCTTGGCGCCGATGTCACACTAGTCACCGGGCCTGTTTCGATCCCCGATCCGATGGGCATGCACGTCGTTCATGTCGAGCGGGCAGAAGAGATGCGCGATGCCGTGCTTTCGGCTCTTCCGGCCGATATCGCCGTGATGGTCGCGGCCGTCGCCGACTGGCGCGTCGCCTCTGCCGCCGATCAGAAGATCAAGAAACATCCGGGCGAATCCATTCCGACGCTGGCGCTCACCGAAAATCCCGACATCCTGAAAACCGTCGGCCATCACACGCAGCGGCCGAAGCTCGTCATCGGCTTTGCCGCCGAAACGCAGGATGTCGAGGCGAATGCCAGGGCGAAACTGGAGCGCAAGGGCGCCGACATGATCGTCGCCAACGATGTCTCGCCGGCAACGGGCATCATGGGCGGTATGCGGAACAGCGTAAAACTCATCCGCCATCACGGCGTGGAGCAGTGGCCCGATCTCGACAAGGAAGAAGTGGCAGCGCGTCTGGCGGCTTTGATTGCCGAACAGTTCAAGCCGGGATCGTGACGGGCGCCTGCGGCCCGGCGGACGCGCGCTTTTCCGGCTGGAAGGGCGTGATATGCACGCCCATATCGTCGATCAATACTGCGCTGCCATCCGGAACTTCCGTCCAGGCATCGATATCGTCGTTCAACGGCTCGGATACGAGGCAATAGCCAATGCCGACAGGCGAGGCATAAAGTGTCGGCGCCTTGCGGTCGGTGGCGTAGCGCACCGCATATAGCGACTTTCCATCGGAAAAAGCGGCCGTGAAGCGCACCAGCGCCGAACCGGTCAGATGAACCGACAGGCCCTCGGCAAAACCGATGGCTTCCGAAATCGCGGCAAACGGATTGGATGCAAGACCGAATTGCAAGGCCAGCAGGAACAGAAGCTCGGAATCGGTCGTGCCGCCGCGGGCATGAAAAAGCTGATCGTCGAGCATGGATTCCATCGGCCGACGCAAACGGTCGAAATTGGAAATCTGCCCGTTGTGCTGGAAAGACCAGTTCCCATGCACGAAAGGATGGCAATTGTCCCGACGCGTGCCGCCGCCGGTCGCGGCGCGGACATGGGCGAGAAAGAGTGGCGAACGGATCTGCCGCGCCAAGCTCTTGAGATTGCAATCGGACCAAGCCGGGAGGATATCGCGATAACGGCCGGGCTCTGGCCGGTCGCCATACCAGGCGATACCAAATCCGTCACCGTTGGTTGCCGTCTTGGCGCGTGTGGCGCAGTGGGATTGTTCGATCAGGGAGTGGGCAGGCGAAGACACCAGCTCCTCCAGATAGAGGGGGTCTCCACGATAGGCTGCCCAGCGACACATACGTCTTTCGCTCCAATTCCCGCTCGCTCCCTGTCCCGCGGGAGAATGTCAAAATCAAGGACGATTGTTCGTGCGGAATAGGTAATAAACTCTTAATTTACCAAGAATTGAGGGGTGAAAGTGACAGATTCTTGACACGCCGTCCGATCACGTTTCGGCGTCGCAACATTATTCTTATGTGAACGTGCCGACTTTTAAGCGGCTTTTCGCCCCACGCTGCATAGCTTGATGAAAATGTCGGCTTGGCCTATATTTCCGGAGTGAGGGGCGGGTTGCAGCCCACCCCTCGTTTATTTCGCGATTAGAAAGTCACCCGGACCTCAAGCTGCCAGCTAGTCCGGGTTTTTCTTATGCGAAACGTGACGCTAAATGGAAACCACATAGCTCACCTCCTTGTTGACGGCGAGGCCGATCGCCACGGTCGAGGTTGCACATCTTCCCCGATCCTGTCCGCTGGCACAGACAGGTGCCACTTCCGCTACCAACTGCCACGATTAATATCACGCAAAAGTTGAACGAACCCTTGCGTTTCAATGCGTCACGAAGAGTGAAACATTCCGCCTTTGAACACCCTTGAATTCAGTGAAATTTGAGTTACGTTAGGCATATCGTCAACGTAGCGAAAGGAAGGTGATCCAATGTCTAGTGAGATTTCGGTCCGCGTATCAGGCATGGAAATGGTTGTGAGCGTTGCGAGGCAGCCCTCGCTCTGATCAAGCCTTCCGGAAGCGTCTTGCGCTTCAGGCCAGTTACGGGCCAAAACTCATGGAAGGGTCGCTTCGTGCGGCCCTTTTTTGCATCTATCGGTTGCCTATATTGCGGTACTTAGGGCTGTCATTGCCGGAATAAACCTCCGTCGTGGTCGTTTTTCTCTTGCCGAACGAAAAGTGCGCCATAGCTAAACCTCCATGACTTACAAGGAACAGCCCGAACAGGGTGAAGCCGAGCCAGCGCCGCCGAATGAGCCGGCGCTTACCGCACTCTCATTGTATCCTGACGAATGGGCGCTGTTCCTCGATATAGACGGAACGCTGCTCGATCTCGCGGAGACCCCGGAAGCGATCGCCGTACCTCCGAGCCTGCCCTCTGTACTTGAGACGCTCTCACGCCGGCTCGGCGGCGCGCTGGCGCTGGTGACCGGGCGCGCGGTTGCCTTTGTGGACCCTCTGTTTGCTCCCTTCCACTTCTCTGTCGCCGGCCTGCATGGCGCCGAACGACGCGATGGGGCGGGACGCCTGCGGCGCGCGCTGATACCGCATGCCTTCCATGAGATGAAGCTCATGATCGCGCGGGAGGTCGAGGCCTGGCCCGGCGTTCTCGTCGAGGACAAAGGGGCTGCGGTCGCCGTTCACTACCGGCTGGCGCCCGAGCGCGAAGCTGACGTCGCCGAAGTGATGCAGCGCTATCTGCAGGAAGCCGGCCCGGACTGGATCCTGCAGCACGGCAAGCTTGTGGTCGAAATTTGTCCGGCGCATGCGAGCAAAGGGCATGCCGTCGAGGCCTTTCTCAATGAGCCCCCCTTCAACGGGCGGCGGCCTCTCGCGATCGGTGACGACGTCACCGACGAGACCATGTTCGCCGTCGCGAACCGCCTCGGCGGTCAATCCGTGCGCATCGGCCCGCCCAAGGGCAAGACGCTCGCCCGTGCATCCATTCCCTCGCCCGCGCGTTTAAGAGAGATACTCGCAGCGCTCGCCAAATAATCACTTTTTGGTCATTTCGGCCTACCGCCGCGGCCCTCTCGAAAGGAGCATTCCGTGAGTCGTCTCATCATTGTTTCCAACCGTGTTTCCGTCCCCGACAACCAAGGTGCGGCGGCGGCGGGTGGGCTTGCCGTGGCGTTGCAGGCTGCCCTTGCCGAACGCGGCGGCGTCTGGATGGGCTGGTCCGGCAAATCGAGCGGCGATATCGAACCCGAACCGCTGGTGCTGACCGAAGACGGCAACATCACCTACGCGCTGACCGATCTCACCCAGACCGATGTCGAGGAATATTACCAAGGCTTCGCAAACCGCGTGCTCTGGCCGATCTGCCATTACCGGCTGGACTTGGCCGAATATGGCCGCAAGGAAATGGCCAGCTATTTCCGCGTCAACCGCTTCTTCGCCCACCGGCTAGCGCCGCTCGTCGAGCCCGATGATATCATCTGGGTGCATGACTACCATCTTATTCCGCTGGCGGCAGAACTGAGGCAAATGGGGTTCAAGAACCGCATCGGTTTCTTCCTGCATATTCCCTGGCCGCCGGCCGATGTGCTCTTCACCATGCCCGTGCACGAGGAAATCATGCGGGGTCTCTCCTCCTATGACCTCCTCGGCTTCCAGACCAAATACGATCTCGAAAATTTCGCTGGCTGCCTGAAGCGCGAAGGCATGGGCGTCGAAAACAGCCCAGGCCATTTCAGCGCACACGGCCACAACTTCCGCGGCGGTGCTTACTCGATCGGCATCGAGACCGCGGCCTTCGCCGCTTTCGCCCGCAAGGCCGCAGCCCACAGCATGGTGCGCAAAGCGCGGCAAAGCGTCGAAGGCCGCGACCTGATCATCGGCGTCGACCGGCTCGATTATTCCAAAGGGATCACGCAGCGCATCGACGCGTTCGAACGCTTCATCACCAACAATCCGGCCCATCACCGCCGCGTCACCTATCTGCAGATCACGCCGAAATCGCGCTCCGAAGTGCCGGAATACGAGGCGATGCAGCATGCCGTCGCTGAGCAGGCAGGCCGGGTCAACGGCGCGATCGGCACCGTCGACTGGGTGCCGATCCGCTACATCAACCGCTCGATCAGCCGCCCGGTCCTGGCTGGCCTCTATCGGCTGGCGAAAGTCGGCCTGGTGACGCCCCTGCGCGACGGCATGAACCTCGTCGCCAAGGAATATGTGGCGGCGCAGGACCCGGATGATCCCGGCGTGCTGGTGCTCTCGCGTTTCGCCGGTGCGGCGCGCGAATTGAAAGGTGCGCTGCTGGTCAACCCCTATGACGTCGATGGCACCGCAAATGCCCTGGCGCGCGGCATCAATATGCCGCTGGAAGAACGGCGCGAGCGCTGGCGCGGCATGATGGACCATCTGCTGGAAAACGATGTTTCGCGCTGGTGCGATACCTTCCTGACCGACTTGAGGGCGGAGTAATGAGCAACGGCTACATTGCTGCCGCTTCCCTGACCAGCCATTCCGTCAGCCGCTCGGCATGCATGCTCTGCGACTTCGGCGGCAGAAGCCAATAGCCGCGGTTCGGCCCGTCCAGCACCGGACCGGCGGTCACCAGCATGCGCCCGGCCAACAGTGAATCCACCAGTCCCATCCAACCGAGTGCCAGCCCCTGTTCGCCGATCGCAGCCTGGACGACCAGCGAATAGGTGTTGAACCGCAGGTCGCCATGGCCAGCATAGGTATCCCGAGTGATGCCAAGTGCCGCAAAATAGCTCTTCCAATCGAACCAGGGCGATGGTGTTTCCGTGTCCAGATGCACCAGCGTCGCTTGCGCCAGACGGCTGGGATCGCTGAAAGGACCGTATTTATCGACGAAGCCCTGCGTACAAATCGGCGCTACCTTCTCAGGCAACAACAATGCCACTTCCGGCCCGAACTCTTCCCGCGCGCCAAAGACGACGGCGACATCGCCGCTTTCCGAATGGCTACGCTCCTGCCGTTGCGTGGCGACGATCTGAATATCCAGCTCCGGATGAAGCAGGCGAAACCGATGCATGCGCGGGATCAGCCAGAGCGCCGAGAAGGCATAGTCGGTCTTGAGCCGCACTGCCGGCCGCTGCGCCTCAGCGCGAAAGCTGCGCACCAGCGAATCGATACCACCGACCACCTTCTCCGCGATCTCGAACAGACGGCGGCCTTCCGAGGACAGCTCGACGCCGCGATGCTGGCGCTCGAAGAGCGTGACGCCCATCTGCTCCTCGATCCGCCGGATCTGATAGCTGACTGCAGGCTGGGTCAATCCAAGGTTTGCGGCTGCGGATGACAGGCTGCCCGAGCGCGCCACCTCGACAAAAATTCGCAGCCATCCGAGGTCTACGGGCCGCTCAGCCATAAAAATTCCTTTTGTCACCCATTGAAAAAAGCCTGCTTCACAGGCCGAATGCTACTGATGTTCAATAAAATGAGCAAATAATAAAAGGGAACTGTCGTCATGCGAATTTCTGCCATGGGCCGGCTTGCCGTCGGCGCTTTCTTGTCCGCCTTGTCCTTCGCCGGCGTCGCCAAGGCCGATGGCGATTCCTGCCGCACCATCCATCTGTCCGATCCGGGCTGGACCGACATCACCTCGACCAATGGGGTGACGGGCGTGCTGCTTGGCGCACTCGGCTATGTGCCAGATATCAAGACGCTCTCCGTGCCGATCGGCTATCAATCGATGAAAACAGGCGAGATCGACGTCTTCCTCGGCAATTGGATGCCGGCACAGAAAGCCTTCGTCGATGACCTCAACAAGGCGAAAGCTGTCGAAGTGCTGAACCGCAATCTTCAGGGCGCGAAATTCACCCTAGCCGTTCCGACCTATATCGCCGACAAGGGCATCAAGGATTTTGCCGACCTGCAGAAACATGCCGACGACTTCGACCACAAGATCTATGGCATCGAACCCGGCGCGCCGGCCAATGCTAATATCCAGAAGATGATCGACGCCAACGACTTCGGCCTGAAGGGCTGGGAACTGGTGGAATCGAGCGAGCAGGCAATGCTGTCGCAGGTCGAGCGCGCCGGCAAGGACAAGCACGCCATCGTCTTCCTCGCCTGGGCGCCGCATCCGATGAATGAACGCTTCAAGATTGCCTATCTCTCCGGCGGCGACGCCTATTTCGGCCCGGACTACGGCGGTGCACAAGTCTACACGCTGGCGCGCAGCGGTTGGTCCGCCACCTGCCCAAACGCCGCAAAATTGTTCCACAATCTGACCTTCGACATCGGCATGGAAAATTCGTTGATGGGTTCGATTCTCGGTGGCCAGGATGCTAAGACTGCGGCGACCGCTTGGCTGAAGGCACATCCCGAGGCTCTGACGCCCTGGCTTGCTGGCGTGACGACGATCGACGGCAAGCCCGGCGTCGATGCCGTCAAGGCCGCGGTCGGCCTTTAATCCGTCGAGGACATCCAACATGGCGCGCCCGAATATCCTCATCCTCATGGTCGATCAGTTGAACGGAACATTGTTTCCCGACGGCCCGACCGATTTTCTCCATGCACCCGTGCTGAAGGCACTGGCGAAACGCTCCGTGCGCTTCGCCAACAGCTATACGGCAAGCCCGCTCTGCGCGCCGGCGCGGGCTTCCTTCATGTCGGGACAACTGCCGAGCCGCACCCGCGTTTATGACAATGCCGCCGAATTTGCCTCCGATATCCCGACCTTCGCGCATCATCTGCGGGCAGCCGGCTACCAGACGGCGCTCTCCGGCAAGATGCACTTCGTCGGGCCGGACCAGATGCATGGCTTCGAGGAGCGGCTGACCACCGATATCTACCCCGCCGATTTCGGCTGGACGCCGGACTATACGAAACCGGGCGAACGCATCGACTGGTGGTATCACAATCTCGGTTCGGTGACCGGAGCCGGCGTCGCCGAGATCACCAACCAGATGGAATATGACGACGAAGTCGCCTATCACGCCACCCGCAAACTGCTCGACCTGTCGCGCGGACATGATGAGCGGCCCTGGTGCCTGACCGTCAGCTTCACCCATCCGCACGACCCTTATGTCGCCCGCCGCCGCTTCTGGGATCTCTACGAGGACTGCCCGGCGCTCGACCCCGATGTCGCGGAAATTCCCTTCGACGAACAGGACCCGCATTCGCAGCGGCTGATGAAGGCGAGCGACCATACCGCCTTCGACATCACGCCCGAACAGGTGCGCCAAGCCCGGCGCGGCTATTTCGCCAATATTTCCTATGTCGACGAAAAGATCGGCGAAATCCTCGACGCGCTGGAGCGCGGTCGCATGGCCGACAACACCATCGTGCTCTTCGTTTCCGACCATGGCGATATGCTCGGCGAACGCGGATTGTGGTTCAAGATGAACTTCTTCGAAGGCTCCGCCCGCGTGCCGCTGATGATTGCCGCGCCCGGCTGGAATGCCCGGCGCATCGATCAGCCGGTGTCGACGCTCGATGTAACGCCGACGCTTGCCGGCCTTGCCGGGCTCGATATCGCCTCGCTGCGGCAATGGACGGATGGAGAGGATCTTGCTCCGCTCGTCCATGGCAGGGGAAACCGTGGCCCGGTGCCGATGGAGTATGCAGCGGAAGGATCGGAAGCGCCGCTCGTCGGTCTGCGTGACGGTCGCTACAAGCTGACGCTCTGCGACAAGGACCCGCCCCTACTTTTCGATCTCGACGCCGATCCCAAAGAGCTCACCAATCTTGCGGACGATCCCGCATACGCAGAAATCCTGGCGCGGCTGACCGAGCAAGCCAGGCAGCGCTGGAATCTCGCCACCTTCGACGCCGCCGTGCGCGAAAGCCAGGCGCGGCGATGGGTGGTCTATGCGGCGCTCCGCAACGGTGCCTACTATCCATGGGACTACCAGCCGCTGCAGAAGGCGTCCGAGCGCTATATGCGCAACCATATGGACTTGAACGTGCTGGAGGAGAACCAGCGTTTTCCGCGTGGAGAGTAAGGTTTTTGTGGCCGAGATTTTCGGAAGTCGATATGGTCGCGCCGATATATCGGAGAAATATTCATGAAAATCAGTGCACGCAACCGTCTCAGGGGCAAAGTCGTCGAAGTCACCAAGGGTGCCACGACGGCCCATATCCGCATCGATATCGGCAACGGCTCGATCGTCACCTCCTCGATCACCAATGAGGCGGTCGATGAACTAGGCCTGACGGTCGGCTCCGACGCCTATGCCGTCATCAAGGCCTCCGACGTCATGGTCGCTGTCGACTAGAGCGGTTCAGCGTTTCACGGAATCGCTTTCCCGCTCTATCCCTTTGGTTTGACGCATTCCGGACGGAAAACCGCTACGCACTTTTCCTGGAAGTGCTCTAATACCCAAAATGAGCATGATCTTGTCCGAAAACCGCTTCGGGATCATGGTTCACGCCTTCTGACAAAAATGCGCCGTCTTGCCGTCGCCGGTCTGAAAATCGCCAGGCCGCGGCGGCGCGATCGGTTTGAACAGCGTGCGGTCCGGCTTCAGGTCGAGAAGCGGCGTGCCATCCAGGCAATCAAGACCGCGCACGAGTAAGACGGCGCCTTCGACTGCCTCCAACTTGACGATGGAGGTGCCGATCGGGTTTGGCCGCACCGGCGAGCGCAGCGAAAATGTGCCGTGCACCTTGCTATTGCTGGCCGGGCTTTGCAGCACGAGATCGCGACGCGAGCGGTCCAGCCAATAGAGGATTTCCAGCCGCTCGAAATTCTCCACGCCCTTCAGCGCCGGCACCCAGGGCTCGAAAATCTCGATCCGGCAGAGCGGACCGTCATGCCGTCCCTGGCGCGGCGTCTCCATGCGGGAAGTCCACGGCGTCGAAATGCGGCCGATGAAGACAAGACCGGCGTCTGTCGCCGCCGGCGGCGCAATGGCGACTTCGTTTTCGCGGATTTCGTTTTCACGGACCATGATTTCCCTCCGATGCGTCGGCACCATCATCCAACGGAACAATAGTTCGACGGCACTATGGCATAGCGTTATATCTCAAGGAATATCCCGAGCGCCAAAATGCACGCTGTTTGGTGCAACAGATGGCGCATTGACGATGTGGAAATTTCTGTCTAGCTGTATCGTCATGAAGATCGCAACGGTTCTTATCGTAGTGGTAGAGCGCATGGGCAGGATGGCGTAGCCATCCGGCGAAAGCACCCATGCGCGGAAAGTAGGCTCCTGACGGGGCCTTTTTTTATGCCCGGAAATTGGGCCGCGCCTCGTCAGACTTTCGCTATTTCCCACCATAAGACGGACGAGACCATGACGAGCGATAGTCCCCTACAGACTTCCAGCACGCAGATGACCGCGATCGCTGCCCCTCCCCGCCTGACAACCCTGATCTTGCTTTCGGCTCTTGCGGTGCTGCCGGTGAACATGATCTTGCCCTCACTGCCGCATATAGCCGCGACGTTCCAGGCCGATTTCGCACTCGTGAACCTTTCAGTCGCCGGCTATTCGATTATCACCGCGCTCTTAGAAGTCATCGGCGGCGCGATATCGGATCGGTTTGGACGAAGGCAGGTCGTATTGATCGCTCTCTCCATCTTCATCGTCGCATCCATTGGCTGCGTTTTGGCTCCGAATATCGGCGTTTTCCTGCTGTTTCGCGCGATGCAGGCCTGTATCGCACCCTGCTATTCCGTCGCCCTAGTCGTCATCAAGGAAACGTCGGGCGAACGCGAAGCCGCCAGCAAATTCGGATATCTGGCCATGGGATGGGCACTAGCACCCATGATCGGCCCTCTGTTTGGCGGAGCGCTGGACGAGCTGTTCGGATGGCGGGCATGCTTCGTTGTCCTGGCGATCCTGGGCGTCGGCGCCTTCGCTTTGTCCATGCGCGAACTGAGGCAAACGGCAGTGCCCTCATCGAGGACAAGCGGGGCCTATCTTGCCTCCTATAGGCTGCTGCTCGGCTCGGTACGGTTTTGGGCTTACACCCTCTGCATGGCCTGCTCGATGGGGGTGCTTTATGCGTTCCTGGGCGGTGCGCCATTGGTTGTCGGCGACACACTTGGCGGATCGAGCGCGAAGCTCGGCTTCTACATGGGGCTGGTTCCCGCCGGCTTCATTCTGGGCAGCTATTTGGCCGGCCGTTACGCCTCGAAGATCCCGCTCGCCACCATTCTCGTTCTTGCGCGTCTCCTGACCTGCGTCGGTCTGTCGGTCGGCCTGATCCTTTCGACGCTGGGCATCACCCATAGTCTGGCATTCTTTGGACCCTGCATGTTCATCGGCTTGGGCAATGGGTTGACCATGCCCGCCGCAAATAGCGGCGCACTGTCCGTGCGACCCGATCTTGTCGGCACCGCTGCGGGACTGGCCGCTGCCATGAGAATTGCCGGCGGAGCGCTGATAGGCTCCATCGCCGGTCTATTTCTTGAACGATCGGCGGCAATCCATACACTGTTTGCCTTGATGCTCGTATCGGCATCGCTCGCATTGCTGGCTGCACTTTACGTCGCGCGCGTCGAGCGACGTGTGGTCAAGCGGGTTTCATAGAGGGCGGCGGCATGATCATCGTTAGCCGGCTTTTCAGCCCCTGCGACGACAGTTGTATTACCGATGGATAACCTGTCATAAAAATTGTAGGATCATGTGTCTCTATTGCAAAATGCCATCGCGCCGATCGTGATCGCGATGAAATGCCGTTTGATGCAATCAGTTTCGCGCTCGGCGCATGCTTTCGAAATCCACATCCAAATCACTCTGAAACCTGGTGGGCGGACTCATGGATACTCTCTTCAAAAGCAGCAGCAATTTCGCTTCTCTTTCGCTCAAGGACTTGGTGGAGGCGCGCGATCTCTTCCACTACCATTTGATGAACAAGAAGAATGTGGTGGCGACGGCGCTCGGTCTCTACAGAATTCGCAAGAGCGACCCCTGGCCTTCGAAAGACGAGCAGGCGCTGCGCAAGCGTTCACCGGAGAGCGAACGGCGAACGCTTTTCAACTCGGAAGTACGCCCCTATTCCTGGCCTTGCGTCTATGTGTTCGTCTCCAGTTGGGAATATGAGAAGGATCTGGCGAAACAAGATCCCTCCGATGTCGTTCCTAAGACGCTCTATCTCCCGGACGGGCGGACCGTGCCGGTATGTGTCATCGAAGCGCGCAAACAGCCGCTATCCAAAGACCTGAAGGTCAAGCTCGACACCCGGACGCCGCGCAATCTGCTGGCGCCGGGCTCGGCCATCATCAACGAGGATGGCCAGGGCATGACGCGTCTCGCGACCGCGGGCTGCATCGTGCGCGATAGCGAACGCTATTTCGTGATGACCAATCGGCATGTCGTCGGCGGACCGGGAACGGAGATCAGCGCCTTGCAGACACATCGCCGCCCCAAGATCGGCGTCGCCGCAAAAAAGGGCCTTGGCAGACAGGACTTCCGAACGATCTATCCGAATTTCCCGTCCACGAACCAGCGGCTGCTGATGGATGTCGGATTGGTGGAACTTGACAACATCCTACAATGGAAAACCGAGTTTCCCGGCATCGCGCCCATCGGTTCGGTGCTGGATCTCTATGACAACAGCTTCAGCCTCAAGCTGATCACCATGAAAGTGGTCGGCCAGTCGGCTGTGACCGGCAAAATCAGGGGCGAAATCCACGGCCTGTTCTATCGCTATAAGGCGATGGGTGGATCGGACTATATCAGCGATTTCCTGATCGGGCCGGAAACCTATGGCATCGACAGGGATCGCCTGAAGATCGAGGAAGAAGCTGAAGCGCACGATCGGGCGGAGAATATCAGTCTCGGCGTTCATCATGGCGATTCCGGCACGGTCTTCTTCATCGAACATGCCGAGGAGAGCGACCGCGACCATCCGAAGGATGCCAGGAAGATCACCTATTACCCCTTCGCGCTGTTGTGGGGGAAAGAGGAATTCTTCGAAGGCGGCGAAAGCCTATCCCAGCCCTATGCCCTCGCCACATCCCTCAGCACGGCGCTCGATCACTTGGACCTCGATTTGGTGCGCGACATCAATCTGGATCAGGATTTCATCTGGGGATGGGTCGGGCACTACATCATCGGCCGCTCCCTGCCCTTGTCCGGAGATCTCGTGACGTCACAGACCCTGCAAAGGTTGCTCGACAATAATCTCGATCTGCTGGCGCTCACTCCGGACGACGCGCTCGGCAACGATCCCCGCGTTCTCGAAAAGGATGATACCGAGGTTCATTTCGTGCCGCTGGCCGACGTTCCGGACAATGTCTGGAAAAGCAATGTCAATTTCATCATGGTGGAGGGGCCTGACGGCAAGAAGCAGCGCAAGATCGGACCCGGCAGTCGCGGACAGAATGACAATCCGAACCATTTTGCCGATCTGGACCTTCCCTATCAGAATGGCGAGACGTTTCTCGCCCTCAATCAATCCGCACCGGACACCTACCTCAATCCGGAAGCCTGGATCGACTATTTTGCTTCGATCAAGCCTCAATATGACGCCTGGGCGCAATTGCTCGATCCCAATGCCGATCTGCGCAACAAGCACTGGGGAGCCCTGCCCTTCAGAGTTCATCAGCTATTCGACATCATGGTGAAGGCAGCCAGGGATGGCGACGCGGCGATGTTCCTTTGCGCCGGCGGCGTCCTCATCCACTATATGGGCGATGCCTGCCAACCGCTGCACACCTCCTATCTTTCGCAGGGCGATCCGGCCAAGGTTGTTCCCCGCCCACGGTCACCCAAGATGAAACTGGAAGCCGACGGCGTCCATGTGGGCTACGAAGACGACATGATCGCCTATGGCTATCAGAACAAAAAACTCGGCCAGGAACTCGCACAGCGCATTACAGCTCTCGCAGCCGAGCCGATGCCGGCAATCGCCAATGGCTATGATGCCAGCAAGGCGGTCATTGCTCTGATCGCCGACACGCAAAGGGATATCGCGCCAAGGGATATCGTCGATAAATGGGTTGAGCTTATCGGCCAACCCGCCAAGGAAAAGGCGGCGGCGATGTGGGACGACTTCGGCGACCGCACCATCACCTGCATGGCGCGCGGCACCCGCTATCTGGCGAAGATCTGGCAGGCGGCCTGGGACGCGGGCAATGGCGATGCCGATATCCCGGCAGCGACCGCTGTCACGGAAGCGGCCATCATGGCGCTCTACAACGATCCGGACAAAATGCCGTCGGTAGCGCTCGACCGCTACCCGGCCGATCGGAATGCCGATTGGTCAAAGATAACACGGAACGTGCAGGCATAAGGCGCTGCGACGTTCAGATGAGAACTGAAATCACGCCGCCTTGACGGCGTGATATTCCTTGATGGCGACCATCTTGATAGCCGGATAACGTTCGGATTCGTAGCGCAGCGAAAAGCCGTCCTGGGCGAGGAAGACCGGATCGCCGTCGAGGTCGCGGGCGATGTCGCCACGGCGGGCAGTGACGAATTTGTCGAGGTCGACAGCCTGATCGGCAGATATCCAGCGGCAGACGGAGAAGCGCGACATTTCGAAGGAGACCGGCAGGCCATATTCGGCCATCAGCCGCTCCTTCAGAACGTCGAGCTGCAGTGCGCCGACCACGCCGACGATGGCGGGAGAGCCATCCTCGGGTGAGAAGAGCTGCACCACGCCCTCTTCGGCCATCTGTTGCAGCGCTTCCTTCAGCTTTTTCGCCTTCATCGCGTCTTCAAGGCGGACGCGGCGCAGGATTTCCGGCGAGAAGTTCGGCACACCCTGGAAGACCAGGGATTCGCCTTCCGTCAGCGTGTCGCCGATGCGCAGCGTGCCGTGATTGGGAATGCCGACGACATCGCCAGCATAGGCGGTATCGGCGAGCTGGCGCTGCGAGGCAAAGAAGAATTGCGGTGCGGTCAGGCCAAGCTGCTTGCCGGTGCGCGACAGCCGGGCCTTCATGCCGCGTTCCAGCTTGCCGGAGCAAATGCGCGCGAAGGCGATGCGGTCGCGGTGGTTCGGGTCCATGTTGGCCTGGATCTTGAAGACGAAGGCCGTCATCTTGTCGTCGGTCGCTTGCACGGTCCGGATATCGGCAACCTGATCGCGCGGCGGCGGCGCAAAGTCACCCAATGCGTTGATGAGATCACGAACACCGAAATTGCGAAGAGCCGAGCCGAAGAAAACCGGCGTCATATGGCCTTCCAGGAAGGATTCACGGTCGAAGGGACGGCAGGCTTCGATAGCGAGCTCGGTCTCGTCGATGAAGGCTTGCCGCTCATTTTCCGGCAACCGGTTGGCGATGGCCTGCGGGCCGTTGACCAGGGTCGCCTCTACCTCGGTATCGGAGCCACGGGCGGTATTGTCCGCTAGGTGATAAGAACCGCAGAAGGTCTTCGATCGGCCGATCGGCCAGGTGACCGGAGCGGTGTCCAGCGCCAGCTTTTCTTCCACTTCATCGAGAATTTCAAAGGGATCGCGGCTTTCGCGGTCCATCTTGTTGATGAAGGTGATGATCGGGATGTCGCGCATGCGGCAGACTTCGAACAGCTTCAGCGTCCGCGGCTCGATACCCTTGGCGGCGTCGATGACCATGACGGCGGCATCGACTGCCGTCAGCGTGCGATAGGTATCGTCGGCGAAGTCCTCGTGACCGGGCGTATCGAGAATGTTGAAGACGTTGCCGTCATATTCAAAGGTCATGACCGAGGTCACGACCGAGATGCCGCGCTCGCGCTCGATCTTCATCCAGTCGGACCGCGTCTGCATGCGATCCTTCTTGGCCTTGACCTCGCCGGCAAGCTGAATGGCGCCGCCGAACAGCAGCAGCTTTTCGGTGAGCGTCGTCTTGCCCGCGTCCGGGTGGGCGATAATAGCGAATGTGCGGCGGCGGGAAACCGCCTCGGCGAGACTTTCGGCCATGCTTGTGAAATCCTGTGAATTGCGGCTGTATCTAGCGATTCAAAGGCGCAATTGCAATTGACCTCAGCGGTTCGAGCACAAACTAATGCCGTATGACCATTCACACCGATACGCGCCCGACGCTGAACCTCATCCGCCTGGCCCACGGCCAGAGCCTCGATCTGCCCGCCTACGAGACCAAGGGGGCCGCCGGCATGGACCTGCGCGCGGCCGTCGAGGAAGGTGCGACCCTGACGATCGCACCGGGCAAACGGGCACTGGTGCCGACGGGCTTCATCATGGAGATCCCCGAGGGTTTCGAAGCCCAGATCCGCCCCCGCTCCGGCCTCGCCTTCAAGCACGGTATCACCTGCCTCAACACGCCGGGTACCGTTGACAGCGATTATCGCGGCGAAGTGAAGGTACTGCTCATCAATCTTGGCGAAGAGCCGTTCGACATCACGCGCGGCATGCGCATTGCGCAGATGGTGATTGCGCCGGTCACGCAGGCGCGTGTTGCTGAGATCGCCGAAGTCAGCGAAACCACGCGCGGGGCCGGCGGCTTCGGCTCGACCGGCGTGTGACGGCGGAATTTAACGCGAAAGCGGCGGCAATCGCCGTTTGACCGGGGTCGCCTTGATCATCGATGTATTGGTTTCCGCGCGCTCGGTGATCTTGTCGAGAATGCCGTCAAGCTCACCCATCGAGCGCACCACCAACCGGCCGATGAAACAGTCGTCGCCGGTAACCTTGTCGCATTCGATGAATTCCGGCGTCTCCTGGATAATGCGCTCGACCACATGCAATTGGCCGGGCAGCGGCCGGATGCGCACGATCGCCTGCAGGGGATAACCAACCGCTTCCAGCGCTATATCCACGGTGAAGGCCGCGATGACACCCCGCTCCTCCAGCCGGCGCAGCCGCTCGGCAGCACTCGGCGACGACAGGCCGGCCACTTCGGCCAATTCCTTCAGCGAAATCCGGGCATTGCGCGCCAGGGCGTCCAGCATGCGCTGGTCTATTGTATCGAGCTCCAGAGCTGCATTAGGTATACCCATAACAATGCCTCATATAATTAGGCTGTTTACCCATTAATCTTCATTCAGACTACATCATGCGCTCGCTCGCCGCAATATTATCAGGCTCTGGAAAACGGGAGTCCTGACAATGAACGAGATAAGACGCGGCACAGCGGAAATGACGGCAGCAATGCTGATTTCGGGGACCATCGGCTGGTTCGTGCTGATGTCGGAGCAGCCTGTCACCGGCGTCGTCTTCTGGCGTTGCCTGTTTGGGGCGCTGACTCTTCTTGTCATCTGCGGAGCCATGGGTCTGTTGCGCCCCGGCATTCTCAGCCTGCGGACCTTCGTGATCGCCGTCGGGGGCGGTGTCGCTATCGTCCTCAACTGGCTGCTGCTCTTCGCCGCCTATTCGCATGCCTCGATCTCGATCGCGACGACGGTCTATAATACGCAACCTTTCATGCTGCTCGGCCTCGGCGCACTGTTTCTCGGCGAAAAGATCACGCTCACCAAGCTTTTCTGGCTGGGTCTCGCCTTTGCCGGCATGGCCGTCATCGTCGAAGGCAAGCCGGCGGAAGCAACGGGCGCCGGCAGCTATGCCATCGGCATCCTGTTCTCGCTCGGCGCCGCCTTCTTCTATGCGCTGGCAGCGCTGGCCGCCAAATGGCTGAAGGGCACGCCGCCGCATCTGATTGCACTGATCCAGGTTTCGACGGGCATCCTGATGCTCCTGCCTTTCGCCGACTTTTCCGCCCTGCCGCGCGACGCGGGCGGATGGTCGATCCTCGTCACCATGGGCGTTGTACATACCGGCGTGATGTATGTGCTGCTCTACGGCGCCATCCAGAAGCTGCCGACGCATCTGACCGGGGCGCTGTCTTTCATCTATCCAATCGCCGCCATTGTCGTCGATCGCTTCGCCTTCGGCCATGTGCTCGGCTTGGCACAGATCATCGGTGCCGTGATCATTTTGGCCGCGGCGGCAGGCATGAACCTCGGCTGGACGATCGCCTTGCCGCGTCTTAAAAGCGGTCCTCTTTCAAAGGAAGCCGCTGAATGATCACTTCAGGCAGCCCGTGTTCTGATCTAGCGCTGCGCCTCGAAGGCCATGCGCATGGCAAGCCCCGCAAGCACCGTGCCCATCAGCCAGCGCTGCACCAGCATGAAGGACGGGCGGCTTGAGAAGAACAGCGCGACGGAACCGGCCGTCAGCGCGAAGATGGAGTTGAGCGTCACGCTGACGGCAATGTGGGTGAAGCCGAAAATGACGGACTGGCTGAAGACGCTACCGTTCGCGGGATCGATGAACTGCGGCAGCAGTGAAAGATAGAGGACCGCGACCTTCGGGTTCAGCAGGCTGGTCACCAGGCCCATAGCGAAGAGTTTGCGCGGCCCATCCTTCGGGAGATCGCGGACCTGAAAGGCGGAACGGCCGCCCGGCTTCAACGCATTCCAGGCAAGCCAGGCGAGATAGGCCGCGCCGACGAGACGCAGCGCGTCATAGGCAAAGGGCACGGCGAACAGGAAGGCCGTGATGCCGAGCGCGGCCGAAAGCATGTAGAAGACGAAGCCGAGTGCCACGCCGCCGAGCGAGATCAGCCCGGCCGCCGGCCCCTGCGAGATCGATCGCGACACCAGATAAATCATGTTTGGCCCGGGCGTTACCACCATTCCGACGGCGATCAGGGCAAAGGTGATGATACTGGTCAGATGCGGCATGGAGGTCTCCGGCGGGGGAAATAAATTTAAAAGGCAATTTGGGCGGTCGGGATAAGCTTGATCTCATGCGGGCCGGCATCGAAGCCGTCCAGCAGCATATTGTGATGAGCGATGATCGCCTCGAATGTCAGCTTGCCCATATCGGCGGTCGTATGACCATCCGAGAGCAACGTCACGTCGAAGCCGAGCGAAACGGCACGTCGTGCGGTGGTATCGACACAGAATTGCGTCATGCAGCCGCCGATGACGAGATGGGTGATCCCCTTTGCGCGGAGGCGCGCCTCCAGATCGGTCTCGAAGAAGGAATCGCAGCTCGTCTTATGCACCACGACATCGCCGGCTTCCGGCGCGATTTCGCGGCGCAACTGCCAGCCTTCGCCACGCTTGGCCAGACGATGCGTTCCCTGGCCGTCATGCTGCACGATGAAGGAAGGAATGCCGGCGGCGCGGGCTTTGTGTTTCAGTTCCGCAAGCCGGGCCACGACACCTTCCAGAGCGGCGTCGATCACCGGCTGGCGCTCTGGCGTGCCGAGGCCGGTCAATATGGCATTCTGAAGGTCGATCAGGAGCAATGCGGACGACATGAGAGCCTTATGCAACACGGTTTCGACGGGCCGTTAACTCTTGGTAGTATGTTCGCGCCGTTTGCGCAATCGCTTGAAAAGGCAGGAGCGGTGCGATAGAGCAATGAGCTATCCTGGGAGGAACGGACCATGACGCTCGCAACTCTGCTCGCCTATAGCGGTGCGCTTTTCATTGCGGCAGCAATTCCCGGTCCAGGCATTACGGCGATCGTTGCCCGCGCGCTTGGTTCCGGCTTTCGCGAGACCTTCTTCATGGGCCTCGGCCTCGTGCTCGGCGACACAATCTACCTGACGGCGGTCATTCTCGGCCTCGCTTTCGTGGCGCAGACCTTCACGGAGATCTTCATCGTCATCAAGGTCGCCGGTGCGCTTTATCTCGGCTACATTGCCTGGAAGCTCTGGACGGCCGGGCTGCTCTCCACCGATGTCACGGCAAAAAAATCGACCAGCGTCGGCATGTCCTTCCTGTCCGGACTGCTGGTGACGCTCGGCAATCCAAAGACCATGCTGTTTTACGTGGCACTCGTGCCAACCCTGATCGATATCGGCAGCATTGGGCTTCGCGAATATGCCATTCTGCTCGCGGCGACCTTCGTCGTGCTTCTGGTGGTGCTGATCCCCTATATGCTGCTCGCTTCCCGCGCCCGCACTTTCCTTAAGCGGCCGAAAGCACTGCAGATTTTGAACCGGGTCGCCGCCAGCATTCTCGCCGGCACGGCAGCCTTCATCGCCACCCGGGCCGCCTGAAAAAACCTTTCCCGATAAAACCCTATGCGGAATTCTTTTCTCGCGGTGGGGGATCGGCAAAGTGATCTCATTCTGGTTTCCGGCAGCGTTTGATCTTATTGTGCCTCTACGATTCCAATAAAGGGGGAGCTACCCATGTCCGACACCCGCAAACCAGGCCGCGGCCGCGTCTATGCCTCGATCACCGACACCATCGGTGACACGCCGATCGTACGTCTCGACAAGCTGGCCAAGGAGAAGGGCGTCAAGGCCAACCTTTTGGCGAAGCTCGAGTTCTTCAACCCGATCGCCTCCGTCAAGGACCGTATCGGCGTCGCCATGATCGAGAGCCTGGAAGCGCAGGGCAAGATCACCCCCGGCCGGAGCGTGCTGGTCGAGCCGACCTCCGGCAATACCGGCATCGCACTCGCTTTCGCCGCCGCTGCCAAGGGTTACCGGCTGATCCTCACCATGCCGGAAACGATGTCGATCGAGCGCCGCAAGATGCTGCTCCTGCTCGGCGCCGAGCTGGTGCTGACCGAAGGTCCGAAGGGCATGAAGGGCGCGATCGCCAAGGCGGAGGAACTTGCCGCGACGTTGCCTGACGCCATCATCCCCCAGCAGTTCGAAAACCCGGCCAACCCGGAAATCCATCGCAAGACGACAGCAGAGGAAATCTGGAACGATACGGACGGCCAGGTCGACATCTTCGTATCCGGCATCGGTACCGGCGGCACGATCACCGGTGTCGGCCAGGTGCTGAAAGCCCGCAATCCGAACATCAAGGTCGTTGCCGTCGAGCCAGCCGACTCGCCGATCCTCTCCGGTGGCAATCCCGGTCCGCATAAGATCCAAGGCATCGGCGCCGGCTTCGCCCCGAAGATTCTCGACACGCACATCTATGACGAGATCGTCACCGTCACCAATGACGAGGCGTTCCAGCAGGCACGTCACATCGCCAGGCTCGAAGGCGTGCCGGTCGGCATCTCCTCCGGTGCGGCACTGGCGGCTGCGATCAAGATCGGCCAACGTCCGGAAAACGAAGGCAAAAATATCGTCGTCATCATCCCCTCCTTTGCCGAGCGCTATCTCTCGACGGCGCTGTTCGAGGGTCTGGGCGGCTGATACGGCCTGCTTCGATCGTCAGCTATCGAAAGGGCGCTGCGGCGCCCTTTGTCATTTCAGCCGCTTGATTTACGCCGCCGCGGTCAGCCGTTCGCCGGCAATGCGGTAGGAAATGGCTTCTGCGAGATGGATGCGCCCAACAGTTTGCTTGTCGTCGAGATCGGCGAGCGTGCGGGCCATCTTAAGGATGCGATAATTTCGTACTGGGCTGCTGGAAATGCTCTGGAAGCACTTTCCTCCGTGAGATGTTGGAAGTCTTTATAAAACCTACCAGTGATTAAATCGCCGTCAATTTCGATCTTAGATGGAAACTTGCGATGAAATTACTTAGACTATAGCTTGGCTTCTGAATGTGGGGGACAAATGATTAGCGCGAAAATTCGTATTAAAGTCGGCTCGATGGAACTCGAATATGAAGGCGATCCTGCGTTTCTGACAGGCGGCATCGAGGCTCTGCTGACGACCATGGGTGATTTGGCGGGACGTATACCGAACGAGCCCGCTCAAGCGGCGGGTATAGCAATCGCGAATAGCCCGCCAAGCGAACTAGCTGGGTTTCATTTCTCAACTAACACCATCGCCGCCCATCTCGATGCTAAGACCGGCCCTGAACTTGTCATATGCGCGATGGCACAACTCGAACTCGTTCAAGGAAAATCTTCATCCAGTCGGAGCGAAATACTTGCGGAGATGAAAAGCGCGACAACTTACTTCAACACGAACATTGCTAGTAATTTGAGTAAGAGCCTAAGCAATCTCACGAAAGCTAAGCGCATCAATCAAGTAGGAGCAGGGTCGTATTCTCTTAGCGCCTCTGAAAAGAAAAAGGTTGAGGTCAAGGTTGCTGAAATCGACTGAACTTAAAGACTGGCTCCATAAAAACCTTGACCGGCTAGACAAGCTCCTTTTGGTCCTTGCAACTCAGGACACTCCCATCAGCGTTTCAAAATTGATCGAAGTAGCGGAAAGCGCGGGTTTTCGAGAACCCAAAAAATGGAACGTGTCGGCAATACTTACTGGTTCCAAAGGCAAGGCCATTAGAACTAGTGGTTGGGAGCTCACGTCCGAAGGTAAGATGCATCTCCGTGCTCTGGGCGTGGCTTCGATCAGCCCCGCCGCCATGCAAGTTGCAACCGATCTTCGGCACCATCTATCCAAGGTCGCGGACGCTCAGACGCGAAACTTTGTTGAGGAAGCGATTAAGTGCCACGAGGCAGAACTCTATCGCTCGGCCATAGTCATGTCGTGGCTCGGTGCCATGGATGTACTTCAGAAACATGTTCTCCTCAATCACCTTGCAGGTTTCAACACCGAAGCGACACGCGTCAATAGCAAATGGAAGATGGCGCTAACCCAAGATGATATCGGAAGAATGGGCGAGAGCGATTTTCTCGATCGGATTGAGGCCCTTTCGATTATCGGCAAGAATGTTAAGGCACAATTGAAAGGCTGCCTTGATTTACGCAACGGATGCGGCCATCCGAACAGCTTGAAAGTTTCTGTAAACAAGTCTGCGGCCCATATCGAGACCCTGTTGCAAAACGTCTTCGAGAAATTTTCGTAGTTGCAGCAAAAAATTTGAAAGAATGTGAAGCCGTCGCCTCAAATCAATGAGCGGTCTGCACGTTGCCGGAGATTGTAGGAAGGGTACCACAGCGCCCTTTGTCATTTCAGCCGCTTGATTTACGCCGCCGCGGTCAGCCGTTCGCCGGCAATGCGGTAGGAAATGGCTTCTGCGAGATGGATGCGCCCAACAGTTTGCTTGTCGTCGAGATCGGCGAGCGTGCGGGCCACTTTCAGCACGCGATGATAGCCGCGGGCGGAAAACTTCATCTTCTCCGCCGCGTCGCGCAGCAATTGCAAGCCGGCGGCGTCGGGCTCGGCGATCGTCTCGATCATCGATGTCGAGCAGCGGGCATTCGTGGATATTCCCTTCATGCCGGCAGCCTCGAAACGTTCGCGCTGCCGTTCGCGGGCGCGAGCAACACGAAGCGCGACATCGGCGCTCTTTTCGGCCGTCGTCGGCCGAATGAGATCGGCCGCGGAAACGGCGGGCACGTCGAGACGAATATCGATACGATCCAGCAGTGGTCCGGATATGCGGCCCTGATAATCCGCGACGCAACGCGGGCCACGGGCGCAGGTGTGACCCGGCTCGCCGGCCATGCCGCAACGGCAGGGATTCATCGCCGCAACCAATTGGATGCTGGCGGGATAGGAAACGCGATGATTGGCCCTGGCGATGACGCATTCGCCAGATTCCAGCGGCTGGCGTAGCGCGTCCAGCGCCTGCGGCGAAAACTCGGGAAGCTCGTCGAGAAACAAGACGCCATGGTGCGCCAGCGAAACCTCGCCGGGGCGGGCACGCATACCGCCGCCGACCAGCGCCGCCATGGTGGCGGAATGATGCGGCGTGCGATAGGGCCGGCGGTCGGAGAGCTTTCCGCCCGAGAGTTGACCGGCAACGGAATGGATCATCGACACTTCCAGCAGCTCCGCCGTAGACAATGGCGGCAGAATGGACGGCAGGCGCGACGCCAGCATCGACTTGCCGGAACCGGGCGGACCAACAAAAAGCAAATTATGGCCGCCGGCCGCCGCCACCTCCAGCGCCCGTTTGGCGCTCTCCTGGCCCTTGATATCGGCAAGGTCGGGGAAGTTGGCGGCATTCGCTCTGATCGCCGGTTCGGGGCGCGACAGGACCTGGGTGCCGCGGAAATGATTGGCGAGCGCAATCAGGCTACGCGGCGCGAGGATATCGATGTCTGGGCCGGCCCATGCGGCCTCCGGGCCGCTTTCGGCCGGGCATATCAGCCCCTCCCCTTGCCGATTGCGTTGGCGGCGATCGCGGCCGGCAGCGCGCCCGCAACGGGCGCGATCGTGCCGTCGAGATTGAGCTCGCCGACAACGGTATAGGCGGAGAGCGCATCCGCCGGAATGGCGCCCAGCGCCGCCATCAGCCCAAGCGCGATCGCAAGATCGAAATGGCTGCCCTCCTTGGGCAGGTCCGCGGGCGCGAGATTGACCGTGACCTTCTTCGGCGGCAGCGACAGGCCGGAGGCATGAAGGGCTGCCTGCACACGTTCGCGGCTTTCGGCCACGGCCTTGTCCGGCAGGCCGACGATATGCATCAACACCTTACCCGGTGCGATCATCACCTGCACTTCGACGGGAACGCCCTCAATGCCCTGAAACGCAACCGTGCTGACGCGCGCTACCATCCCCGCCCTCTTTTAACTCGTTTACCGTTATCAATTTTTCATAACAGACTATGGGTTGCATAGTGGCAGAAGTTATGGAATGAAACAAGAACAATAAAAGAACGAAGGGACGATTTCTACAATCGGGAGCAAATATGAGACGTGTAGTATCGCTTTCCCTTCTGCTGGGTGCTGTTCTGGCCGGCTGTCAGTCTATCGATGGCGGGGGTAATCTGGAAAAAGGCGTTCCCTATCAATTGAGCGCCAAGGAAATTGCCGCTGTGGAAAAGGGTTTGCACGAGCAGCTTCCCTATGAGGGCGCGCTGATCTTCGGGCCGATGTTGGCTTCCAAGGATAGCAAGGGCTACGTCAGCGTCTGCGGCACCATCAGCTCCTTTGGTGGCCTGCACGGTGTCATGGACAAGCGGCCTTACGTCGGCATGATGGTCGACGTGAAACCGTTTTTCGGCTTCGTCCCGACCGTCATCGCGGACGATAGCTCCACCGGACCGTCGGCAGTGATCCTAACCTGCCACCGGATGGGCATCGCGATATAGCGCGCCTTGCGGCGAGCGAAGAGGCGGCGTCGTGATCCCTGGAGGACAGGCGCCCCTCAAGCGCGCTTCGCTTCGATTGCATCCCACAACAGGCTTGCGATATCGGCACCGCCGAAGCGTTTGACTTCGCGCAGGCCGGTCGGCGAGGTGACGTTGATCTCGGTCATGTAGTCGCCGATGACGTCGATACCGACGAGCAGGAAGCCGCGCGCCTTCAGCGCAGGGCCGATGCGCTCGCAGATTTCCTTTTCGCGTGCCGTCAGATCGGTCGCCTCGGCACGGCCGCCGACATGCATGTTGGAGCGGGCGTCATGCTCGGCCGGCACGCGGTTGATCGCGCCAACCGCCTCGCCGTCGACGAGGATGATGCGCTTGTCGCCCTTGCGCACGTCAGGCAGATATTGCTGCGCGATGAAGGGCTCGCGGAAGAGCTGGCCGAACATTTCGAGCAGCGAAGACAGGTTGCGGTCGTCACGGGTCGAATGGA
Source organism: Martinezella paranaensis (assembly GCF_014200235.1). Lineage (NCBI taxonomy): Bacteria > Pseudomonadati > Pseudomonadota > Alphaproteobacteria > Hyphomicrobiales > Rhizobiaceae > Martinezella > Martinezella paranaensis. The sequence continues at coordinate 258,010 of NZ_JACHBI010000007.1, forward strand.
AAACGCCGGCGCCGCCATTGCCATAAAGCGGCTTCAGGATGATATCGCCCATCTCCTCGCGGAAGAGACGGATTTCGGCGGGATCGCGGGTGATCAGCGTCTTCGGCATCAGGTCGGCAAATTCGGTGACAAAGATCTTTTCCGGCGAATTGCGGACCCACGCCGGATCGTTGACGACGAGCGTCTTCGGATGGATGCGCTCGAGCAGGTGCGTCGAGGTGATATAGGCCATGTCGAATGGCGGGTCCTGGCGCAGCAGTACGACGTCCATCGTCGAGAGATCGACGCGCTCCGACTCGCCAAGCTCGAAATGATCGCCCTTGACGTCGCGCAGGATCATCGGCTCGACGGACGCATAGATCTTGCCGTCGCGCATGCTGAGACGCTCGGGCGTGTAATGGAAGAGCTTATAGCCGCGGGTCTGGGCCTCAAGGCTCATGGCGAAGGTCGAGTCGCCTGCGATGTTGATGCTCTTGACGTGGTCCATCTGGACCGCAACATTCTTGATACCAGCCATAGTCAGCCCTCGCTCGAATTTGCGGACAGATGTAGGTCGGCCCGCATCCAAACGCAACGGCTATTCAAGGACTTCCATCAAGGCCGGCAGCACTCAGGCGGCAAGCCCCTGTGCGCCGCCCTGACGGACGAAGTTGCGCAGGCGATACGCCATGGTCAAAGGCTTCGGGAACGGCTTGCGGCAGAAGGCGACCTTGCGCAGATAGCGATCGATACGCCAGGTGGCCCAAGTGCCGCCGGCGAAATAGGCGACATCGCCGGCGCTGAGCGTGCGTTCGACGCCATCTTCCGTTGTGATATGCACCTCGCCTTCGAGGATCATCACCGTTTCGTCCCAGCCGAAATACCAGCGAAACTCGCCTGCGGTGCAATCCCACAGCGCGGTCATCGCGGCATCGTCCTGCCCGCGCGAATGCTCCGCAATGCGGGCGACCGGATCGCCCGCCAGAATCCAAGACGGCTCGATCGGCGAAGGCTTCATTTCCATCTCGCCGCTGGCGCCCGCCACGAAACTCTTCGACTGCGGCGGCGCGGCAATGACCGGAGCGGCACGCGCGGCAAAGGCCGCCATGCTCGCCAACATCAATTTCAAGACCATGCAATCCCCCAATTCCATGCGCGTCTCAATCTCCATCGCATGGAAGAGGTAACGGCGCGGTTCATGAAATCCGGCGCATTTTAATGATTGCAGAGATCAGGCAGAAAAACCTTCGATTGTACAAACGACCATATCGTGATCGGAAAGCGGCTTGCCCTCTTCATTGAGGGAGGAAACGAGGTGGCTTTCGCTGATCTTCAAACCGCGACTCAAGAACCAGTCGAGCTTCATGATGCGATCGGGAAAGCGCGTGATCAGGCTTGGGCGCGTGCTCGTTTGATCCAGCGGGCCGCCATGGCACTCGAAGCCGCGGCCTTCGGCCATGGCGAATAGGGTATCGGTCGAGAAATCGCCGCCCGTGTGATTGCCGGTATTGAGATCGCCGCCAATCAGGATCGGAAGGCCAGGCGCAAAACCTTCGACGGCATCGATCAACGCCGCCATCTGCCGCTCGCGATAGGCAACCGTCGCGACACTTTCGAGATGGACCGAAACGGCGACGAAGGGACCAGCCTCGGTTTCGACGATAGCGCCGACAGCGCAGCGATCGCCGATGCGCGGCTGTTCGTTGCTGTCGTTGAACCACTTGGCCTCGCCCGGCAAACGGAAGAGGAAAGCATCCCGCAAGGCAACGGACGCCATCAGGGAATTGCCGTGAAAGCCCTTTTCGTTGAAATCGTCCTTGCAGAGGGAGCGCTCGATTTCCGAGCCGAGGCTGAGTTCCAGGAATTCGACGCCATAAGCATAGTTCATGCCGAGTTCGCCTGCGACGATGGCGGTCGGGTCATTCTGTTCGGTGCGCGCCATGCCCTCGTCCATCTCGGAGAGCAGGATCAGCGGCGCCTTGGTCGCCTGCAACTTGGCGGCGGATTCGAGGGGAAAAAGGCAGCGCTCCATGTTCCACGCGGCCACGGTGAAGGGGAAGCCAAGCGGCCGAACCTCACCGGTCGCGCCACCGATGCGCACGGTGTTCATGCAGGCAAGGGATGCCAGTTTTGCGGCGTGAACATCGGGGGTCTTTTCCAACGAAATAAAGCCTTTGCGTTCCTCCTGCGAGGGAACGGCGAAGGCGGAAACGGTGCTGCGGATCATCATGAGACCTGTCGAAATGGGTGGGGCGCTATACCTGGAAGCAGTGCGAGCGCGGCGGTCTGGCAATAGTCGCGCTTTGTGACGCCGCCATGATGGCCAGTCTCAAAAAGCATCCGGAAAATGCCGTGGCCAGTGGCGCGGCAGGATGGCGACGATGTCGTAGCGCTGCGACAGGCGCGCATAGTCCGGCTGGCGTGCCAGCCAGAGGTCGCTGGCGGCACGAATGCGTTTTTGCGCGGAAAAGGAAACGGCATCGATCGCCTCCTGCTCGCCGCGCCTGGCTTTGACCTCGACGAAGACGGCGAGATCGCCCTTGCGGGCGATGATGTCGATTTCGCCGAGCTTGGTACGATGGCGGATGGCGAGAATGCGGTAGCCCTTGAAGAAGAGGAAAAGCGCTGCGGCATATTCCGAGACATGGCCGCGTCGCCATGCTTCCCGCCGCTTCAGCCGCTCGCCGGTCTCAACCATGGCGCTCCTTCATATCGAGCAGGCGCTGATAGAGATCCTTGCGCGGCAAGCCTGTGATCCGGGCAGCCTCTGCCGCCGCCTTGGCTGTCGGCATGCTCCGTGCGAGATCGCTGAGAATGGCCTCGACATCAGCTTCGGCAGCAACCGTCTCTTCCGGCCGGCCGACGAGCCAAACGATCTCACCCTTGACGTTATCGACCTTGTCGTAAAAGGCGGCAAGCTCGGTGAGCGTGCCGCGACGGAATTCTTCGAAGGTCTTGGTGAGTTCGCGGCAGACGGCCGCTTTGCGCTCGCCGCCCAGCACATCGGCGGCGGCGGCGAGCGTTGCGGCGATGCGATGGGGCGATTCAAAGAAGATCAGGGTCGCGGGGACGAGGGCAAGCTCGGCCAGCCGGTCGCGGCGGCCCTTGTCCTTGGCGGGCAGGAAACCGGCAAAGAAGAAGGCATCGTTGGGCAGGCCGGAGCCGACCAGCGCGGCAAGCGGCGCAGACGCCCCTGGGATCGGCACGACACGGTAACCCGCCTCGATCGCCTGCAGCGCCAGCCGGTAGCCGGGATCGGAGACCAACGGCGTGCCGGCATCGGAGACCAGCGCCACAGAGCGCCCGGCTTCCAGCGCCTGCAGCAGCCGTGGCCCTGCCTCATCGGCATTGTGCTCATGATAGGCGAATGGCCGGTTCTGGATGCCGTAGCGATCGAGCAGCACACGGGTCACCCGCGTATCCTCGCAGGCAAGCACATCGGCGCCCGCCAGCGTTTCCAATGCCCGCAGCGTGATATCGCCGAGATTGCCGATCGGCGTCGCGACAAGATAAAGCGCCGGCTCCAGCGGCCGGGCGGGAACCGTGGTATTATGCAGGCGGAAACTGCGCGCTCCGCCGCCTGTGTGTTCGTCGCTCATACCGACCCTGAATTCGTCTCGGAATCATCGCCTTTATGGGCGAGGTATGTCCTGACGGCAAGAGCGGCGCAAATCCTGTGAGCATTGTCGGCCAAATACCGAAATGACGTGCAGCATATCCCGATGCCTCTTGCATTCGCATGCTGAGTTCTGTCATTTTGCCCGTCCAATCTCGGGCCTTGTCCGAAAATGCATCCTTCGGGCGCCTGTGGCTGCCCGGGAGTAACGGTCGAAAGCGGTAGCATCATGCGTATTACAATTGAGCGGTCGAACCTCCTGAAATCGCTGAACCACGTGCATCGCGTGGTCGAGCGTCGCAACACGATCCCGATCCTGTCCAACGTATTGCTCAAGGCCGACGGCGCGAGCCTCGACATGAAGGCGACCGACCTCGATCTCGAAATCACCGAAGCGACGCCCGCCAATGTCGAGAAGGCCGGCGCCACCACCGTGCCGGCGCATCTGCTCTACGACATCGTGCGCAAGCTGCCGGACGGTTCGGAAGTGCTTCTCGCCACCAACCCCGATGGCAGCTCGATGACGGTTGCTTCGGGCCGCTCGAAATTCTCGCTGCAGTGCCTGCCGGAATCGGACTTCCCGGACCTGACCGCCGGCAGCTTCAGCCATTCCTTCAAGCTGAAGGCGTCGGATCTGAAGATGCTGATCGACCGGACGCAGTTCGCGATCTCCACCGAAGAGACCCGTTATTATCTGAACGGCATTTTCTTCCACACGATCGAAAGCAAGGGCGACCTGAAGCTGCGGGCCGTGGCCACGGATGGTCACCGTCTTGCCCGCGCCGATGTCGACGCCCCCTCGGGCTCGGAAGGCATGCCAGGCATCATAATTCCGCGCAAAACGGTCGGCGAGTTGCAGAAGCTGGTCGACAGCCCCGATGTCGTCGTCACCGTCGAAGTGTCTGACGCCAAAATCCGCCTGACGATCGGATCGATCGTTATGACCTCGAAGCTGATCGACGGCACTTTCCCCGATTATCAGCGCGTCATCCCGACCAGCAACGACAAGGAAATGCGGGTCGATTGCCAGACCTTCGCCCAGGCCGTCGATCGCGTCTCGACCATTTCGTCGGAGCGCGGCCGCGCCGTGAAGCTGGCGTTGTCGGACGGTCAGCTCCTGTTGACGGTCAACAATCCCGACTCCGGAAGTGCTACGGAAGAAGTTGCCGTGGGCTACGACATGGACGCGATGGAAATCGGCTTCAACGCCAAATATCTGCTCGACATCACCGCGCAATTGTCCGGCGATGCCGCGATCTTCCTGCTTGCCGATGCCGGCTCGCCGACGCTGATCCGCGACACGGCCGGCGATGACGCTCTCTATGTCCTGATGCCGATGCGCGTCTAGCGAAACCGAAGCATCCTCGTAAGTTCTTGGGAACGAAAGAGGGCGCTTTCATTTGAACCTGTAGAGGTTTGCGACATTTTCTCTTGTTATTGCGCCATAGCATTGCAAGATAAGACATAAGCGATATGTAACTCGCAACTGTAAAATCTGGTGGGGGGAGAGCATGGCGCTGCGTCTCAAGGAACGGCTGGGCAAAAAGTTCGACGAAGAAATCCGTTTCTTCAAAGGCATGATGCAGGGCCCGAAAACGGTCGGTTCCATCGTTCCGACATCCTCGATCACCGCCCGCAAGATGGCGAGCATCGTCAACACCCATTCAGGGCTACCGGTGCTGGAACTCGGCCCGGGAACGGGCGCGATCACCAAGGCGATCCTGGCGCGCGGCATCGAGCGGGAAAATCTCGTCGCCATCGAATATTCCACCGACTTCTACAATCATCTCGTCCGTCTTTATCCCGGCGTCCATTTCATCAATGGCGATGCCTTCGATCTCGACAAGACTCTGGGGGTATTGCGCGGCCAGACATTCGATTCCGTCGTCTCGGGCATTCCGCTGCTGAACTTCCCGATGAAGGCGCGCGTCGCGCTGCTCGAAAGCCTGCTGGACCGCATACCGCCCGGCCGTCCCGTGGTGCAGATCTCCTACGGGCCGGTCTCGCCGATCATCGCCCGGCCGGATCGCTATCATATCCAGCACTTCGACTTCATCGTCCGCAACATCCCGCCGGCACAGCTCTGGGTCTATCGGCGGGGCTGACGCTATTTTCGTAGAGCCGTCTTCCCTCGACCGGGCATATCTCGGCTTCGAAACTGCGCCTTTCAACATGGGATCATGCAATCGATGTTCGCTCTCTATATCACGCACCCGCAGGTGCGCATTGATCCCTCGGTGCCAGTTCCGGAATGGGGCCTTTCCGATATCGGCACGGCGCGCGCCAAACTTGCGGCAACGCGCCCATGGGCGAGCAAGCTCGGCCTCATCGTTTCCAGCGGCGAGCGAAAGGCAATCGAGACTGCCGAAATCCTGGCGACGGCGAGCGCTGCTGCGGTCGAGATCATCGAAGCCACGCACGAGAATGACCGCAGCGCCACGGGCTTTCTGACCCCACCGGAATTCGAGAAGGCGGCGGACTGGTTCTTTGCCCATCCACATGAGAGTTTTAAGGGCTGGGAGCGTGCGATCGATGCGCAGGCACGGATCGTCTCCGAGGTGGAAGCCGTTCTGTTGCGGCACGACCCGAGCGTGCCCATCGCTTTCGTCGGCCACGGCGGCGTCGGCACGCTGCTGAAATGCCACCTCGAGGGCAAGCCGATCGCGCGTCAAGGCGATCAGCCACCGGGCGGCGGCAATCTTTTCTGTTTCGACCTTGCGAAGCGCGCCGTCTCATGCGACTGGACGCCTATAGAAGATTGGCAGGGGTGAACCTGAGATGACCGCACGCGACCGCTTGATCGTTGGACTGGATGTTCCAAACCTTCAGGAGGCCGAAAAGGTCATCACGGCGCTCGGCGACGATATTCTCTATTATAAGATCGGCTATCAGCTCGCCTTCGCCGGCGGGCTGGAATTCGCCCGCGACCTTGCCGCCGATGGCAAGAAGATTTTCCTCGACATGAAGCTGCTCGATATCGACAACACGGTTGCTTCCGGCGTCGAGAATATCGTCAAGATGGGCATGTCGATGCTGACGCTGCATGCCTATCCGAAGGCGATGCGGGCGGCCGTCGCCGCAGCCAAAGGTTCCGATCTCTGCCTGCTCGGCGTCACCGTGCTGACCTCGATGGATGAAGAGGACCTGATCGCCGCCGGATACGAATACGACCCGCATACGCTGGTGCTGCGCCGCGCCGAACAGGCGCTGCTCGCCGGCATGGGCGGCATCGTATGCTCGGCTGAAGAATCCGCCGCCGTTCGCAAAATTATCGGCCCGGACATGGCGCTGGTGACCCCGGGCATTCGCCCGACCGGCAGCGACAAGGGCGACCAGAAGCGTGTGATGACGCCGACTGAGGCCATCAAGGCCGGATCGAGCCACCTCGTCGTCGCCCGGCCGATCGTCAAGGCCGCCGATCCGAAGGAAGCCGCCCGCGCCATCCTCGCGGAAATGGACGCCGCGATCTAAATTTTAGGAAACAGGGAGACCGGACATGGCAAAGGGATATTGGATCGCACGCGTGGATGTTCGCGATCCCGAGCGCTACAAGGATTATGTTGCCGCCGCCAAGCCGGCTTTCGAAAAATACGGGGCGGTTTTCCTCGCCCGCGGCGGTGCTTTCACGCCACTGGAAGGCCAGGCGCGCGGCCGCAATGTCGTTATCGAATTCCCATCGCTGCAGCATGCCGTAGAGTGCTATAATTCACCGGAATACCAGATCGCGGCCAAGATCCGTCATGAAGTGGCGGATGCCGAAATGGTGGTCGTCGAAGGCGTCTAAGGCTTCCAAAAAAGTGGCCCGAACATGCGGCGCGATAGTACTTCACCTCGGCCCTCGGATCGGTTAAGACGAAGCCACATCAGCCCTATTCTAAGCCTTTCGAGGAGCCTGCCATGACCCTGTCCAACCTTCCGCCGCTCGTGACCGTGTTCGGGGGATCGGGCTTCATTGGGCGGCATGTCGTCCGCGTACTCGCTAAGCGCGGCTATCGTATCCGCGTCGCCGTGCGCCGGCCTGATCTTGCCGGTTACCTGCAGCCGCAGGGCAATCTCGGCCAGATCTCGATCGTCCAGGCGAACCTGCGCTATCGCAACTCGATCGATCGCGCCGTCGAAGGTGCGCAGCATGTGGTCAATTGCGTCGGCATTCTCACCGAAAGCGGCCGCAATACATTCGATGCGGTGCAGGAATTCGGCGCCAAGGCCATCGCGGAAGCCGCACGCGGCGTCGGCGCTTCGCTGACGCATATTTCCGCCATCGGCGCCAACGCCAATTCGGCTTCCGCCTATGCCCGCACCAAGGCCCGCGCCGAAGCCGCCATCCTGTCGATCAAGCCGGATGCCGTCATCCTGCGGCCGTCGATTGTCTTCGGTCCGGAAGACGGCTTCTTCAACAAATTCGCCGATATGTCGCGCACCGCGCCCTTCCTGCCGCTGATTGGCGGCGGCCTGACGAAGTTCCAGCCGGTTTATGTCGAGGATGTCGCCGAGGCAGTCGCCCGCGGCGTCGACGGCAAGCTCAAGGCCGGCACGATCTATGAGCTTGGTGGCCCGGAGGTGCTTTCTTTCCGCGAATGTCTCGAGACGACGCTTGCCGTCATCAATCGCAAGAAGTCACTTGTCTCTCTGCCGTTCGGCCTTGCCTCCCTCATCGGCAACATCGCTTCATGGGTGCCGCTCATCACGCCGCCGATCACTGCCGATCAGGTTCGCCTGCTGAAGCACGACAACGTCGTCTCCAAGGAAGCCGAAGCGGAAGGCCGGACCCTGAAGGGTATCGGCCTCATGCCGACCCTGCTTGTCTCCGTGCTGCCGTCCTATTTGGTGCGCTATCGCCCGCAGGGTCAGTTCACCGGCTCCGGCAAGGCTGCGTGACGCTTTACCGATTCGAAAAATCGAAGCGCCGCCTGGTTCCTCCAGGCGGCGTTTTTGTTTCGTCTGATCGCGTTTCCGGCACCAATGAGCCGCTTTTACCGTCTTGATTCACAGCTTGGCGTTGCTCAAAAGACGCACACCGAAAATAGTAGCATTAACGTCAAATTTAACATGAACCTTTATTGCTATTCATCATTTCACTGACTAACACAACCGCGCGTCGCCGAGCCCGGCAAGGCACAATGCGTGGCGCGCTTCACTTCTGCGGAAAGGCATTCTTCGATGGGTAAGTCTATCGCGCTTTTGTTTGCGTGCGCGGCACTGGTGATTCTGGCAGGCTCATTCGTAGCCCGCGGAAGCATCGCTTCGGTCAAGGGTGAATGCGCCCCGACCTATGGCGTCGACCCCTGCACGACAGGGTCCATCGAGCCTTCATCCTCGAACTAATCGAGCATGAAAAAGGCCGGTTCTCACCGGCCTTCGTTTTCTCAAGATCTCAACTTAGGCGATCCGCCTCAGCCGACCGTATAAAGTCCGATCAGGCCGAGAACGCCGACGCCAATGCGCCACCAAGCGAAGGGCGCGTAGCCGCGGCGCGAGACGAAATCGAGCAGTGCCCGGACCACGAACAATGCCGATATGAAAGCGGTGAAGAAGCCGATGACGATCAGCAGGCCCTGATCCATGCTGAGGTCGTGGCGGCTTTTCCACAAATCCAGCGCGAAGGCGCCGGCCATGGTCGGCATGGCAAGGAAGAAAGAGAATTCCGCGGCCGAACGCTTGTCGGCACCGAGAAGCAGGGCACCAACAATGGTGGAACCCGAACGCGACGTTCCAGGGATCATTGCCAGACATTGGAAGAAGCCGATCTTGACTGCCATCGGCCAAGAGAAGTCATAGGCGCTGGTATATTTCGGCTTGAACGGGATCCTGTCGATAACCAGGAGGACGATGCCGCCGAGAATCAGCGAGATGCAGATAACCTTCGGCGAATCGAACAGCACCGTCTTGATGAAATCATGCGCGATCGCGCCGATGACGGCAGCCGGCAGGAAGCCGAAGAGGACCGCGAGCACGAAATGACGGGCCTTGACGCTGACCGGCAGCGCCTTTGCGATTTGAACGAGGCGATTGAAATAGACAAGCAAGATGGCGAGGATTGCACCGAGCTGGATCAGAACGTCGAAAGTGGCAGCTTCATCAAAACCGAGGAAATGTCCGATCAATATCAAATGTCCCGTGGAGGATACCGGAATGAACTCCGTCAGGCCTTCCACGAGGCCCAAAAACAACGCGATAACAATTTGTTCAGCCATATTGTGTCCTTTGTCAAAGGCCGGGGTGGCCCGATTCGCTTGTAATAGCTAGGCCAAACTCCTATAGCTTCAACCGATGACGTATGACTAGGGCCGCAAATCGTGGCCCGAGACTCTTATAAGCATCAACTGCAAAAGCCCGAGTATCAATGCCGACGCTGTATCATCACTCCATGTCATCTCCGTCACGGTTCGTCCGTCTGATCCTGACCGAATACGGTTATCAGACGGAGTTGATCGAGGAACAGACGTGGGAAAAACGGCGCGATTTTCTGGCGCTCAATCCGGCCGGCACGCTGCCCGTCTATGTTGATGACAGCATGCGTGCGCTCTGCGGCGCGACCGTGATCTCCGAATATCTCGACGAGACGCATGGCGTTTTGAAGCGAGATCGCCGGCTTCTTGCCGAAGACCCGTTCCAGCGCGCCGAAATACGCCGGCTGGCGGAATGGTTCATGCAGAAGATGGAACAGGACGTGACGCGGCCTTTGGTGCGCGAACGCGTATACAAGCTGCAGATGACCGCCGATCAGGGCGGCGGCGCTCCTGACTCCAAGGTGATGCGCATGGCTCGGGGCAATATCCGCCAGCACATGAAGTATCTCTCCTGGCTCGCGGGTTCCCGCCAATGGCTCGCCGGCGACCGGCTGAGCTATGCGGATCTCGCGGCCGCCGCTTCGATTTCCGTCCTCGATTATCTCGGCGAGATCGATTGGGTGGAATCGCCCGTTGCCAAGGAGTGGTATCAGCGGCTGAAATCGCGCCCGTCTTTCCGGCCGATCTTGGCGGAACGCGTGCGCGGCATCACACCCGTATCGCACTACGCCGATCTGGATTTCTGACGAGGGCTGGATATGCCCGAAGACCGTGCCACAGAAAAAGAAAGCAAGCGACGGCGTACGCTGACCGCCTTTCTTCGCGACGAAGCGCGGACGCAGGGTTTCGATCTCTGCCGCATCACTCGGCCAGACGCCATTCCCGAGGCAGGGATCAGGCTCAATCAATTCCTGGAACAAGGCTACCACGGCACCATGGCGTGGATGGAGGAGACGCGCGAACGCCGCGGCGATCCCAACGTGCTCTGGGGGGATGTCCGCTCCATCGCCGTCTTCGGCCTCAACTACGGCCCCGAGGAAGACCCGCGCGGCATTCTGGAGAAACCCGACAAGGCGGCCATCTCCGTCTATGCCCGCAATCGCGACTATCACGACATCATCAAGGGGCGGCTGAAGGAGATCGCCACCCGCTTCGCGGCGCGATCGCAGGAAGACGTCAAGGTCTTCGTCGACACGGCGCCGGTCATGGAAAAACCGCTGGCGGCCGCAGCCGGCCTTGGCTGGCAAGGCAAGCACACCAATCTCGTCAGCCGCACGCACGGTTCCTGGCTGTTTCTCGGCTCGATGTTCACCACGGCCGATCTCGAACCGGATCAGGCGGAGATCGATCATTGCGGCTCCTGCCGCGCCTGTCTCGACGTCTGCCCGACAGCGGCTTTCCCGGCCCCCTACCAGCTCGACGCGCGCCGCTGCATTTCCTATCTGACCATCGAACACAAGGGGCCGATCGATCCGCAGCTTCGGCCGCTGATCGGCAATCGCATCTATGGCTGCGACGACTGTCTCGCCGCCTGTCCCTGGAATAAATTCGCAAACGCTGCCGCGGAGATGAAGCTGATCGCCCGCGATGACCTCAAGGAACCATCGATCGCCTTTCTGCTCGATCTCGACGATGCCGCCTTTCGCACCTTCTTCAGCGGTTCGCCGGTCAAACGCATCGGCCGTGATCGCTTCATTCGCAATGTGCTGATCGCCGCCGGCAATTCCGGGGAGCGCGGCTTAATCCCGGCATGCCGCGGTCTGGCAGGCGATCCCTCGGCCGTGGTGCGCGGCATGGCCGTCTGGGCATTGTCGCGGTTGATGATGGCTGGCGAGTTCCGCACTTTTGCGGCAGAAAGAAGTGACGAACCGGACGCGGATGTGCGCGCGGAATGGACAATGGCGGGAGTTGCGTGATGCATGTGATGATTTTCGGCTGCGGCTATTCGGGAACGGCTATCGCAAAGGCCTTCGCCGGCCCGGGCGTTCGGATCACCGGCACGACCCGTTCGCCCGACAAGACCGGTCCTCTTGGTCAGGAGGGCATCGAAGCTTTCCTCTTCGACGGCGAGACGTTCGATCCCGCATTGAGCGAGACGATGAAATCCGCCTCGCATCTCGTCCAGTCGATCGCGCCCGGCAAGGCGGGTGATCCGCTGCTGCGGCTGGCGCATATGAATATCCGCGCGCTCATGCCGAAGCTCGAATGGGTTTGCTACCTTTCCACCGTCGGCGTATATGGCGACCACAAGGGCGCATGGGTCAGCGAGGAAACACCGCTGCATCCGGTTTCCGACCGCTCGGTCGAACGCGTCGAGGCAGAGGATGGCTGGCACCGCGTCGGCATCAGGCTCGGCATTCCGGTTGCCGTGCTCCGGCTTGCCGGCATCTATGGTCCGGGCCGTAACACTTTCTGCAATCTGGAAAAGGGAACGGCACGGCGGCTGATCAAGGCGAACCAAGTGTTCAACCGCATCCGCGTCGAGGACATCGGCGCCTGCGCCAAGTTCCTCTCCGAGCGTAAGCTGGGCGGCATCTATAATGTCACCGACAACGAACCCGGTCCGCCGCAGGACGTCATCGTCGAGGCGGCCCGTCTCATGGGGATCGAGCCACCGCCGGAACAGGCTTTCGAAACGGCGGAGCTAACGCCGATGGCGCGTTCGTTCTATGGTGAGAACAAGCGTGTTTCGAACGCAAAACTGCGCGCGCTGGGCTTCCCGTTCCGCTATCCTGACTACCGCATGTCGCTCGCCCAACTGTGGTCCTCTGGCCGTTGGCGCGGCTAAACGAACGCGAGATTATCTCCCCAAAAATCGCACGAAAATTCCTACTAACCCATATTGGTTAGTTCAATTTGCTCCACATTTATGGTTAATGGTCTCTGAAATTGCACAAATGCGGCAGCAAATAAGGCGAAGTCAGAAAATTATTTTTTCAAATTTCGTGATCTTCTGCATTGCAACATCGATTTGAGAAAATTCGTTCGGTTTTTAACTGAATTTATTGTGTTTTTTCCATCAAATCTTAGTTTTAGAGATACTCGATATTTATTGTCATAAATCACGAATGTTACAGGCTGTAACATTCCGTGATATTAGCAGGCACTTTTTTGCCATTTTTCGCCCGATTTAAGCCCCCGCCGCTCACCAGGCGTAAGTTCAATTGTTTGAGGGAAAATCGGTTTGAAGAAAATCAATCGCTCTGTTGCGATCGTCGCAACTATATCCGCTGCTTTTGCTATCCTCTCGACGGATGCATTTGCAGCATCGGGATGCGGGGGCGCATCATGGTACGGGGGAAGCTCCAAGACTGCTTCCGGGGAACGCATGAGTTCAGGCAATTTTACTGCCGCTCATCGCTCGCTTGCCTTTGGCACACGCCTGAAGGTGACCAACCGCCACAACGGCCGCAGCGTTGTCGTTCGCATCAACGATCGCGGACCTTTCATTCGCGGACGCGTGCTCGATCTCTCCCGTGCTGCAGCGCAGGGTATCGGCATGGTTGCCTCCGGCACGGCGAGTGTTTGTTACGACGTCGTCGCCTCGAAATAACCGGCGGATTTGCTGGGAACGACCCCGGCGTTTCGGCCTGACGCTTGCTCTCTCCGTCAATCGCGGCTACCACGCGGTTGAGACGTCTCAATAATCTGCCGCCACGTGCTTATTTCGTGCGGATTGATGAGGTGTCAGTGACACTTTAGTGGGCGCATGAGCCTTTCCGGCAACCCACGTGATTTCGGACCATGCGCAAGCAGGAGAATAGTAAATGCGTCTGGGCGGCCGGCTGCAGGGGGCCATCGAAGTTCTTGCCGATATCGAAGCGCGCAAGCGACCGGTGGCTGATGCCCTGAAGGATTGGGGACTGGCCCATCGCTTCGCCGGCTCCGGCGACCGCGCCGCAATCGGCAATATCGTCTACGACGCTCTGCGCATGCGGCTATCCCATGCTTGGCTGATGGGTGACGACAGCCCTTCCGCTCTTGCCCATGCCGTGCTCTTTCGCCAATGGGGCTTAACGCCCGAAAAGCTGGCCGCCGAATTTGAAGGCGACAAATTTGCGCCCGAGCCGCCAAGCGCCGAGGCGCTGGCAGCCTTTGCCACACGCAAGATCGAGGATGCGCCTCGCCATATCCAGGGCGACATTCCGGAATGGGTAGAGCATTCCTTTCAACAGGCATTCGGCGATAGCTGGCTTGCAGAAGCGCAGGCCTTGGCCGAGCGGCCGACGCTCGATCTGCGCGCCAACGCGCTGAAGGCCAGCCGCGACAAGGCCGTGAAGGCACTGGAACGCGCAGGAGCCCATGCTTCGAAGATCGCCCGTTACGGCATCCGCATTCCTGCCGGCGAAGGCGCATCACGCCTGCCGAATGTTACCGCCGAACTTTCTTTCCAAAAGGGCTGGTTCGAGGTGCAGGATGAAGGATCGCAGATCGTTGCCGATCTCGTTTTGCCTGAAGAAGGCGACCAGGTGCTCGACTATTGCGCCGGCGGCGGCGGCAAGACGCTCGCCATGTCGGCAGCAATGCACAATAAGGGCCAGGTCCATGCCTATGATTCCGATCGGCGGCGGCTGGCGCCGATCATCGAGCGCTTGAAGCGCGCCGGCACGCGCAATGTTCAGGTTCATGACGAAAGAAACGGCCTGCTTCCGCTGCGCGGCAGATTCGACAAGGTGCTGGTCGATGCGCCCTGCACCGGCACCGGCACGTGGCGCCGCCGCCCCGATACGAAATGGCGGCTGACGCAAAAGAACCTCGACGAGCGCACCAGCCAGCAGCAGGAAGCGCTGGCTCAGGCTGGCGAATTCGTGCGCCCCGGCGGCATGCTGCTCTATGTCACCTGCTCGGTCCTGCCGGAAGAAAATGAAACGCAGGTCAACCGCTTTGCAGCCAACAATCCGGACTTCGAAGTGGTCGAAGCGCTGAGTTCCTGGGAGAAGCTGTTCGGCGGCGATGCGCCGAAGCCGCGCTCATCGGACGGCAAGACCATCACCCTGACTCCGGCATCGACCGATACCGACGGCTTCTTCTTCTGCCGGCTGCACCGGAAGGGATAGGCTGAGCTCACTCTGCCCGCGGCGAGTGCTTTCGCGCGGGCGGAACGAGATTGTGCGACATCAGCCGCTTTTTCCAGCGAATCCACTCCTTTCCCGATACTGAAACCGATAATTTCCCGCTTTATAATCATTCCAAACTAGAGTGTTTGACACCAGTTTGTTTTTAATACATGAGACAATTTGCCAAGTTTCTGGCGGCGCCCCCGCCGTCACAGGAGAGGATCATGAAACTGAAAATCAATTTTGGCGCCGCCCTGGCGCTGGCCGTCGCCTCGACCGCCATGTCCATCCTTCCGGCGCTTGCGGCCGCGCCCGAGCCGGCCGCCATCATCAAGCATTACGCCGAAGTGGGCCATGCCAAGTATCAGGACGCGCTGACCACGGCGCAGGCGCTGGACAAGGCGATCGACGCATTGCTTGCCAATCCCAGCGACAAGACGCTGAAGGCTGCCCAGGCTGCCTGGATCAAGGCGCGCGTTCCCTACGAGCAGACGGAAGTCTACCGTTTCGGCAATCCCATCGTCGACGATTGGGAAGGTGCAGTGAATTCGTGGCCGCTCGACGAAGGCCTCATCGACTATGTCGACGCCTCCTACGGCACCGAGAGCGATGAGAACTCGCTTTATGTCGCCAATGTCATCGCCAACAAGACGATCAAGATCAACGGCAAGGATGTCGACGCTTCGCATCTGACGCCGGAATTCCTCTCCGGCACGCTGCAACAGGCCGGCGGCGTCGAAGCCAATGTCGCGACCGGCTACCATGCCATCGAATTCCTGCTCTGGGGCCAGGATCTGCACGGCACCGGTCCGGGTGCCGGCGAACGTCCCGCCACCGACTACGACCTGAAGAATTGCACGCACGGCAATTGCGACCGCCGCGCCGAATATCTGAAATCGGCCTCGACCCTGCTCGTCTCCGCCATGCAGGAAATGACCAATGACTGGGCGCCGGATGGTGAAGCCACCAAGCATATCGAAGCCGATCCGAAGGCTGGCCTCGCCGCCATCCTGACCGGCATGGGCTCGCTCTCCTATGGCGAACTCGCCGGCGAGCGCATGAAGCTCGGCCTGCTGCTGCACGATCCCGAGCAAGAGCATGATTGCTTCTCCGACAACACCTACAACTCCCACAACAATGCCGCCATCGGCATCGCTGCGGCCTATAACGGCAATTACACGCGCGTCGACGGCACCAAGATGAAGGGTCCGTCGCTGCACGATCTCGTCGCCGCCAAGGACAAGGCGCTGGACAAGGAGATGGAAGGCAAACTGAACGCGACGCTCGATGCCATGAAGGCCATGGTTCATCGCGGCGAGACGGTCGAGAAGTACGACCAGATGATCGCCGAAGGCAACACCGTCGGCAACGCCACCGTCCAGAAGGCGATCGACGGCCTACTCGATCAGACGAAGAGCATCCAGCGCGTCGTCGCCGACCTCGATCTCGGCACGATCAAGCTTGAAGGCTCGGACAGCCTGGATAATCCTAACGCCGTCTTCAAGAAGTAATAAAGGAGGGCGGCGGCATCCGATGATGCTGCCGCTCTGATCCAGATGATCCGCATTCCGGTTGTCAGCGCATTCTTGCCCGCTCTCGCAGCGGGCTTTCTGGCTTTTGCCGTCACGCTGGCGGCAGCCGATGTTCTGAATTTCCCGACCGTCCGCACCGATCTCTCGGCCGACACCCTGAAGAGGGTTCAGGACGTCACCCGTCCGACCGCGGATTTTTCCAAGGCCGAGCCCTATGAGGCGATGGAGAGCGGCGCGACGACCTCGATCGCGCCCGTCGGCCGCAACATCTTTTCGCAGCCTTCCGCCAATCTGGGCCTGGAGCGTCAAGAGAATTTCCATCTCGGCAATGCGCTGTTTCGCCAGCTCTGGGTCTCTTCGCCCTCTTCCACGCAGGCGACAGACGGGCTGGGGCCATTGTTCAACGCCCGCTCCTGTCAAAGCTGTCATGTCAGGGATGGCCGTGGCCATCCGCCGGAGGCGGCGGGAGCCCCTGCCACTTCGATGGTTCTGCGGCTGGCGCGACCGGCGATTACGCCGGAAGAGGAACAGGCCCTGAAGGATTTCAAGGCGCTGAACTTTCCGGATTCGACCTATGGCGCGCAGTTGCAGGACCTCGCCGTGCCCGGCCTCGCCGCAGAGGGGAAGGTGGCCGTCACCTATACCGAGGAAATGGTGACACTGGCGGGCGGCGAAACCGTTTCGCTGCGCAAGCCGCATTATGCCGTGACCAGCCTCGCCTACGGTCCGCTCGGCGAGACAACGACGATCTCACCGCGTGTTGCCCCCGCGATGATCGGTCTCGGCCTGATCGAAGCCATTCCCGATACGGATATCCTCGCGCATGCCGATCCCGAGGATAAAGATGGCAACGGCATTCGCGGCCGCGCCGCTGTGGTCCGCGACCACCGCACCGGCCAGCTCGTGCTCGGCCGCTTCGGCTGGAGGGCGCAAAATGCTAGCGTGCATGATCAGGTGGCGGACGCCTTCCTCAACGATATCGGCATTTCCACGCCCGACCAGCCGAACGCCCACGGCGACTGCACGGCTAAGGAAGCCCATTGCCTTGCCATGCCGACCGGTGTGCAAAAGCGTCTCGGCGATACGGAAGCACCGGGGCCGATCCTCGATCTCGTCACCTTCTATTCCGAGAACCTCGCCGTGCCCGCGCGCCGCAAGGCAAGCTTTCCCGACGTGCTGCACGGCAAGCAACTCTTTTATCAATCCGGCTGCGCCGCCTGTCATACGCCGAAATTCGTCACCCGTGACGATCTCAAGGGCAGCGACGGCAAGCCTACGGCGCAGGCCTTCCAGCTCATCTGGCCCTATACCGATTTCCTGCTACACGACATGGGCGACGGGCTTTCCGATGGCCAGCAGGTCGGTGTGGCATCCGGACGCGATTGGCGCACACCGCCACTCTGGGGTATAGGCCTGACGCAAACGGTCAGCGGCCAGCAAGCCTACCTGCATGACGGCCGCGCCCGCACACTCACCGAAGCCATCCTCTGGCATGGAGGAGAGGCAGAAAAGGCCCGCAATACGTTCGCAAACCTGCCGCAGAGCGACAGGCAAGCGCTTATCAATTTTCTGGAGTCCCTCTGATGCGCTATTGGAAGCCTTTCGCGGCCGGCCTTTTCCTCAGCCTTGCGGCACTGCCCGCCAGCGCCCAGGACGCGACGGCGAATGGCGCCGGGCTGAACGAGTCAGCCGTGCCGGCAGTACTGCAGAAGGCTATCGATGACGTCATCCGCCCCGGATACCGGGCCGTGCATGACAGCGCCTCGAAGCTGACCACGGCGATGAAAGCACTCTGCGCCGATCCTTCCGCCGCAAGCCTCGCCAGCGCGCAATCCGCCTTCGGCGACACGGTCAAAAGCTGGTCGCGCATCGAGATCGTGCAGACCGGGCCGGTCCTCGAAAAGAACCGTTTCGAACACATCCTCTTCTATCCCGATCGCAAGGGCGTCGGCCTTCGGCAAGTGCAGGCGCTGATCGCCAAGGCCGATGAGCAGGACACTACGGTCGAGGCGGTCGCCGGCAAGAGCGTGGCGCTGATGAGCCTGACGGCGCTGGAATATGTGCTCTATGGCAACGGCTCCATTGTTCTCAGCACCGAAAAGCAAGGTTTTCGCTGCCGCTATGGCGCGGCCGTCGCCGGCAATATCGAAAACACGGCCAAGGATATCGCCGACGAGTGGGACGACCCGAACGGCGTGCAGAAGTCCTGGAAGAATCCCGGCAAGACCAGCGACGACTTCATGGACAACAAGGAAGCTGTGACGGCACTGCTCGGCATCCTCGTGCACGGTGCGGGAAATGTCAGGGATCAGCGGCTCGAGACCTTCTACAAGGGCGATCCCGCTACGGCGCGGCCGAAAATGGCGATCTATTGGCGTTCCGGCGACACCTGGGCCTCGCTGTCCGGCAATCTCGAAGGGCTGAAAACGCTCTGGGAAAAAGCCAGCATGGCCAACCTTCTGCCCGCCGACAAGCGCGATATCGCCGACAAGATCGACGGTCTGCTGAAGGAACTGACCCTGACCGCGCCGACGGTCAATCCCGATATCGAAGCAGCGCTCGGAAACGATACCGAGCGCGCTAAGATCGACAAGCTGCTGAATGTCAGCCGCGACCTCACCACCGCTTTCAGCGACAATTACGGCGGCGCGATTGGCCTTTCCGCCGGTTTCTCCTTCGCTGACGGGGATTGATGGCATGCGCAGCGCGCTGATCGACCGCAGGGCCTTCGTGAAAGCGGCGGGGCTGACTTTCCTGGCTGCCTTGAAACCGGGTGCGCTGATGGCGCTGGAACAGGCTGACGCGGTCTATGCCTCCGGCATCCGTACGTCAGACGGTTCCTTCGCCGTGGCGACGGTCACCGAGCGCGGCCAGATCCTCGATCAGGTGGCGCTGCCGGCCCGTGCCCACGGCATGGCCTTTTCGAAGGCAACCGGCAAGACCGTCGCCTTCGCCCGCCGCCCCGGCACTTATGCGATGATCTTCGATCCCTGGAACAAGGGAGAGCCAATCGTCATCACTGCGCACGAGGGCCGGCATTTCTATGGTCATGGCACGTTTTCCCCTGACGGAAAGCTGCTTTACGCCAGCGAGAACGACTTCGACAACAACAGGGGCATGATCGGCATCTACGACGCCCGCAATCGCTTCGCGCGCATCGGCGAATACGAAACCTACGGCACCGGCCCGCATGACATGACCGTTTCCGACGACGGGAGGCTGTTGATCGTCGCCAATGGCGGCATCGAGACCCATCCTGATTTCGGCCGAACCAAGCTCAACCTCGATCACATGGAGCCGTCGCTGACGCTGATCGAGGCAGCAAGCGGCCGGCTGATCGAAAAGCACGCCCTGCCGCCGCAATATGCCCAGGTCTCCACCCGCCATGTCGACATCGACGCGCAAGGCCGGATCTGGTTCGCCTGCCAATATGAAGGCCATCGCAGCGACCTGCCGCCGCTCGTCGGCCATTTCTCCAAGGGAGAGGACCTGACCTTCATCTCCTTGCCCGACGACACCACCCGCGCCCTCGGCAACTACGTCGGCGCCATCGCCGTCAACCGCGCCGAAAACCTTGTCGGCGTCACCTCACCGGTCCAAGGCACGTCGGTGACGCTCGATGCGAAGACCGGGGCGGTGTTGAAGGTGGAAAGCATCGCCGATGCAGCCGGCATCGCGCCGGCGCAGCATGGCTTTGCCGTTTCCTCCTATGACGGCGCTTTCCTCGGCGAGCACAGCGATGTCGCCTGGGATCAGCACATCGTGCGCATCGCCCGCGCCTGATCTGGGCGCTGCCTAAGCCAGCTTGTTGGCTTCGATGAAGCGCCGCAATGTCGTCGCCGCATTCAGCATATGTGCCCGCATACGGCGCGACGCCAGTTCCCCGTCACCCTCTGCGATTGCCTGCATAATGGCTTCATGCTCCGCCCTGGATCGATCGAGGCGCTGTTCCTGTTGCAATTGCGCGCGGCGGAAGGCCATCAGACGATTGTGTATCGCGATCGCCTGTTCGGCGAGGAAGCTGTTGTGGGTCGCGTGATAGATCGCCTCGTGGAACGCACGGTTGAACGTGTCATAGGCGTCAAAATCGCCTTTTTTCACGATAGCTTCGGATGAATCGTGCAGTTCGATCAGGTGGCTGCGCTCCAAGGGCGTCATGCGATAGGTGGCGAGCCTCACGCACATTGCCTCGATTTCGGCTACCGTCTCGAACATGTCCATGATGCGTTCGGGTGTCATGCGGGCGACGACCACCCCGCGCCGCGCTCGCATTTCCACCAGACCGTTCGCTGCCAGTTGCCTCAATGCCTCGCGAACCGGGGTACGCGAGGCGCCGAAGCGATCGGCAAGCTGCTGTTCGTCCAGTGCGGCGCCTGCCTCAAGCTTACCGGCGGCGATCTCATCCGCTAGCGCGTTGCGGATGCGATCGGACAACAACTCGCGATCCTCTATCGTATCATCCGATTCATCAGTCATTCCTCATTCTCCCTTGTCGCTTGTATGCAAAGATGCTTCGACCGCCTCATCTTGCATGCAAATACTCGATCACGCAACCGTTACGCATCCAATTATTGACTGATATCGCATTTAAGAATACAAGAATGCTCAACGGGCTTGCTTTTGCATACACAAAGCAGCCTCGATACCCAGCCGGAATGCAAGACGGGGCGCATTCGATCGGTGTGTTTGGGCAGATGCCGCTCCCAGAAGTACGAAACCCGCAAGAAGCTCACCGCTCCGATATCCGGCGCGGACGGCTTTCTGTCGCCCATTTATCCTCTACGCCATAAGGATCACGATGATGATGATGACCAGACGGAATTTCTCGACCGCGCTCATTGCCGGCGCCGCCGCTTCCTTAGTCTCCTCACGCGGCACGGCCGCCAGCAGCCCAACCTCAAGCCCGGTGACGCCGGCGCCATCGAAGGCCCGCAACGTCGTCCTTGTACACGGGCTCTTCGCAGACGGCTCCTGCTGGACGGAAGTCATCGCGCGGCTGCAGGCCAAAGGGCTGAATTGCACGGCCGTACAAAATCCATTGACGACGCTTCCCGAAGCGGTCGCATCGGCACAGCGCGTTCTCGATCGCCAGGATGGCCCGACTGTCCTTGTTGGCCATTCCTTCTCCGGCATGATCGTGACGGAAGCCGGTGTGCATCCGAAGGTCTCTTCTCTGGTCTATGTCGCAGCCCGCGCACCGGATGCAGGCGAAGACTATACGGCACTCGCCAAGACATATCCGACGCCTCCGGCATCGGCAGGCATCGTCTTCGACGGCGATGAAGGGCGGTTGACTGAGGAAGCTTTCCTGCGGGATTTCGCCGGCGATCTGCCCAGGGCCAAGGCAGAGGTGCTTTATGCCGTGCAGCAGCCCTTCCATACGGCGTTGCTGACCGGCAAGACCAGCCAAGCCGCCTGGCGCACCAAGCCGAGCTGGTACGCGGTCTCCACCGAAGACAGGACGATCAATCCGGATCTGGAACGCTTCATGGCAAAACGCATGGGCGCCAAGACCATCGAGGTGAAGGCCAGCCATCTCGCGCTGATCTCGCATCCCGATACGATCGCCCATATGATCCTGGAAGCCGCCGGGTATTGACCGGTTTTTGCCGGTCTAACCCTTCGCCGCGAACTCCGCCTGCTCCATGCCGATCGCAACAGCCGCCGCCTTGGCGGAGTTCCTCAGCCAGTCCACCTCCCTCTTGTCGAGGTCAGCCAAAATCCCCGGAATGCGGGAGGCGTCATCGGCATGGCAATTGGCGATCTCGAAGCCCATCAGGTCGAGCATGGCCGGCGACAGCAGGATTTGTGCATCACCCTCGACCTCGATTTTACGGCTGTTCGGCGAGAGGCGACGGACCAGCAGCTTGTCGACCACCTGATAGCGCGGATCGGGAGAGCGGGCGCGGCCGGAGGCAATGACCGCCGTATGGATCGTCGTGTCCGATGGGTTGTGTCGAAGCGACCAGGCGGATTGGGCAAGTGCCTTGACCTCGCGGAGAACCGGCCCGCCGCGCCATTCGACATCAGCGATAAAGCGTGGGCGGCCGAGGCTGCCGGTGCCGGCCGTGCGCGGCTTAGCGACAAACGGAAGTTTCTCATCCGGCAGCGATTGCCGCAGCACGTCAAGATAAGGCGTGGGTACCGGTTTGGCCGGGGGCGGCAGATCGCGATATTTGTCCCAGAATTCCTTGCGCTCGGCATTCGAGAGGATGACGTCGTTGCGCAGCCACTTGTAATCCCGCTCCAGAATGACCGGTGACGGCGCGTTCAATCCGCGGCGATAACCACCGAGGATGGCTTCGGCGATGGCGCGCGGCGTTGGCGCTGTGGTGCCCCGTGCAAGGATCGCGCTCGTTGCCAGGCGCACGAGGTCCAGCGCATAGGGCATGACAGCCGCATCGTCGAAATCGTTGGCACCCCAGACCAACCGCCCCTCTTCATCGCGCCAAGTGCCGAAATTCTCCAGATGCGTATCGCCGATCGCCAGCACCTGCGGTGCGCTCGCGAGATCGGGACACATATCGAAGATGGTCTCGGCCCAGCGCCAATAGGTGGCGCGCAGGAAGACGAAACCGCCGCTCTTCATCTTCTTGTATTTCTTTTGGAGATCGGCCTCGACAAGATCGGCGCCCAATTGCGCCCGCATCCAGGTTTCAAAGGCCTTGGTCGATTGCAGGATCGTCGTCATCTCGGGTTCCATCTCGAATCTGTTGATGGCCATATCGAATACCCACCATCATGGGAAAAAAATGTCGATGGCGCGTCATTCTTCAAAAGGCGAATTCTACCGCAGTACCCTTGTCCAAACCGCCTCTCCATGCCAATTTCGCACCCGCGAAAGGGAATGGGATGACTGGAGAAAGCAGCGGCGACTTTCGGGCGCGCATTCGGACGAGTTTCGAGCGACAGGCGGCGATGGCGACCATCGGCGCAGAACTGACGCGCGTCGAGCATGGCACGGTCGAGATCGAGCTGCCGTTCGACGTCAAGCTGACGCAGCAACACGGCATCCTGCACGCAGGCATCATCGCCGCCGCGCTGGATTCGGCCTGCGGATTTGCGGCCTACAGCGTCATCGATCCCACGGCATCTATTCTCACGATCGAATTCAAGATCAATCTGATGTCACCGGGACGCGGCGAGCGCTTTCTGTTCCGCGGCGATGTTACCAAGCCCGGCACCACCATCATTGTCGCCGATGGGCGAGGCTATGCCATAGGCGACGGGCCTGCCAAGCTGATTGCCTCCATGACCGGGACGATGATGGTCATCCGAGGCCGAGAGGGAATTACCGGATGAAATTCGAACTGAAACGCGTGTCGGGAAAATCGATCCTGTTCGTCATGGCGGCAGAGGCAGAATACGGCCCGTTCCTCCGCTCCCGCATCGATCCGCTGATGACCGGCGTCGGCCCGGTCGAGGCGGCCATTGTCATGACGCGGGCGCTCGCTCAGCTCGAAGCACAGGACGATCTGCCGGACATGGTGGTTTCGCTGGGTTCGGCCGGCTCGGCGAAGCTGGAACAGACCGAGGTCTACCAGGTCACCTCCGTTTCCTATCGCGACATGGACGCTTCGCCGCTCGGCTTCGAGAAGGGCCGCACGCCATTCCTCGACCTGCCCGCAGCGATCGAGATGCCGCTGCGCATTCCCGCCATTCCGGAAGCGAGCCTCTCGACCGGCGGCAATGTCATCTCCGGCGCGGAAGCCTATGGCCGGATCGCCGCCGACATGGTGGATATGGAAACCTTCTCCGTGCTGCGTGTCTGCCAGATCTACGACCGGCCGCTGATCGGACTGCGCGGCATTTCCGATGGCGTGGTCGAGCTGCAGCACATTTCCGGCTGGACCGAATATCTGCATGTCATCGACCGCAAGCTCTCCTATGCCGTCGACGCGCTGTTCACGGCACTGGAAGACGGCGTTTTCTGGTTCTGAGCGGCGCAACGGCTGATACAATGGGGACAATAAAATCGGCACCGGCTTGATTTGCCGGATTGCCAGGGAAAGCGCTTTTCATTAAAGGCTCGCCATGACCCAGACAGCACATCCAGACACCGTTCTCATCGTCGATTTTGGCAGCCAGGTGACCCAGCTCATCGCACGGCGTGTGCGCGAAGCGGGCGTCTATTGCGAGATCGTCCCCTTCCAATCCGCCGAAGCCGGCTTCAAGCGGCTGCAGCCGAAAGCCGTGATCCTGTCCGGCAGCCCGGCCTCGACCGTGGATGAAGGCTCACCGCGGGCACCGCAGATCATCTTCGACAGCGGCATCCCGGTCTTCGGTATCTGCTACGGCCAGCAGACCATGTGCATGCAGCTCGGCGGCAAGGTGGAAAGCGGCCATCACCGCGAATTCGGCCGCGCCTTCCTGGAAGTCAACAAGGATTGCGCCCTCTTCGAAGGCCTGTGGTCGAATGGTTCGCGCCATCAGGTGTGGATGAGCCACGGCGATCGCGTCACCGCGCTGCCGGAAGGCTTCGAAGTCGTCGCCACCTCCTCGAACGCGCCCTATGCCTTCATCGCCAACGAGAAGCGCAAATATTACGGCGTGCAGTTCCATCCGGAAGTGGTGCATACACCTGACGGCGCCAAGCTGATCAGCAACTTCATCCACAATATTGCAGGGATCAAGGGCGACTGGTCGATGTCGGCCTATCGCGCCAAGGCGGTGCAAGCGATCCGTGAACAGGTCGGCGACAAGCGCGTCATCTGCGCGCTCTCCGGCGGCGTCGATTCCTCCGTCGCGGCACTGCTGATCCACGAGGCGGTCGGCGACCAGCTCACCTGCATCCTCGTTGACCACGGTTTGATGCGCAAGGATGAGGCCGCGAACGTCGTTGCGATGTTCCGCGAGCACTACAATCTGCATCTGTTGCATGTGGACGCTTCCGACCGTTTCATCGGCGAGCTCGAGGGCGTCAGCGACCCAGAAACCAAGCGCAAGATCATCGGCCGCCTCTTCATCGAAACCTTCGAGGAAGAAGCCAAGAAGCTCGGCGGCGCCGATTTCCTCGGCCAGGGCACGCTCTATCCCGATGTCATCGAGAGCGTTTCCTTCACCGGCGGCCCCTCGGTCACCATCAAGTCGCACCACAATGTCGGCGGCTTGCCGGAGCGCATGAAGATGCAGCTCGTCGAGCCGCTGCGCGAACTCTTCAAGGATGAAGTGCGCGTGCTCGGCAAGGAGCTCGGCCTGCCCGACAGCTTCATCGGCCGCCACCCCTTCCCCGGCCCCGGCCTCGCCATCCGCTGCCCCGGCGGCATCACCCGCGAGAAGCTGGAGATCCTGCGCGAAGCCGATGCCATCTATCTCGATGAAATCCGCAAGGCTGGCCTCTATGACGCCATCTGGCAGGCCTTCGCCGTGCTTCTGCCGGTTCAGACTGTCGGCGTCATGGGCGACGGCCGCACCTACGAATTCGTCTGCGCGCTCCGCGCAGTCACCTCCGTCGATGGCATGACCGCGGATTTCTATCACTACGACATGGAATTCCTCGGCCGCGCCGCAACCCGCATCATCAACGAAGTCCGCGGCATCAACCGCGTGGTCTACGACGTCACGTCGAAGCCGCCCGGCACGATCGAGTGGGAGTGAGGGGGAACGGCGGTGATCGCGCAGTCTAAGCGCCAATTTTCGCTGCCGTCCCTGTTTCATCCATTTGGGCGGCGCTTGAATGGTGCCTCCCAAAAAAGCGGGTATTATTGGTTGCTCACCGCCCTCCTTCGCGGCCTCGTCTAGGCTATCCGCCCGCGTGGTCGTTGCCACCGTGCGCGGCAATGAACATGGCGACGGCCGACCGGCAATAGGATTCGATCTCATTATCATCCTCCGCTCTCGCCTCATCGAAGCGTGCGATAATCAGGAGATCGGAGCCTTTGAAAAGCGCGGCAAACAAGCGGGCGGACCGGAGAGGATCGGGCACGTTCAGAGCCCCCTTCGCGTGCAATTGACGCAACAGGGCCTCGATTTGGGCGATGATATGGGCGGGGCCGGCTTCGTAATGGAGCTTGCTCAACGACTTTTGACTCGCGACGTCGGCCATGACCATGGCTTCGACACTGCGCACGTCCGGGCGCAACAGCGTGCGAAGCAGCGATGATCCCACCGCCATGAGCTGATCTTCGGCCGAACCGGCGACGCCTTCAAAAAGGGCCTGTGGTATTAACTGCTGGCAGCGGGCCGCAAACGCCGCGCCAAACAGCGCCTCCTTGTTCTCGAAGTGCCTGTAAATGCTGAGCTTGGATATCTTCGCTCGCTGGGCGACCTTGTCCAAGGTCGTCGCTTGAAAACCCAATTCCGCAAAGAGTTCGCCCGCGGCGTCGACGATCGTTTGGCCAAGCGCCTCGTTGGCGGGCCGGCCGCGCCGGCCCTGGCTATTTTCGGTCACGTACAATTCCAGTCCTTGACAGTATCCTAATTCCTGAATTATGATACCATATAGTATCCAAAATGTGCAAGCCATTGGGTAGGTTTCAATCATGTCCTCCAAATCCGGGCCGCCCGGCGATATTGAATGCGGCATCATCCGGTCGGTCAACACAGTGATGGGCGACTTTCTCGCCGATGCCGAAGCCCTGCTCGCTGCCCGTCTGGAGCGCGTATCGCTGGACGATATTGCGCGCCAGGTCCAACCCAACCACCTCCATCTACAACACGGAGCCCATGACCATGGATGACGTCATCATCATCGGCGGCAGCTTTGCCGGTCTCGCCGCCGCCCTGCAGCTCGGCCGTGCCCGCCGCAAGGTCACCGTTCTCGATACCGGCCTGCCGCGCAATCGTTTCGCCGGCCACTCGCATGGTCTGCTCGGCCACGATCACAAGCCGCCGCTGGACATCCTGGCCGAGGCGCGGCAGCAACTGGCGCGTTATCCCACGGTCAATTTGGTCAATGCCCGGGCCGACAGCGTGTCCGGCGGCATCGACGATTTCTCCGTCCTCATTGGCAATGGCGAAAGCCTTGGGGCGCGTCGCCTGATCCTGAGCTATGGCATCGTCGACCAGATGCCTGATGTGCCGGGCTTTGCCGAAGGCTGGGGCACGTCCATCGTGCCCTGTCCCTATTGCGACGGCTTTGAAGTCGCCGGCCAGCATTGGGGCCTCGTCTGGTCCGGCCGGCAGTCGCACAATCAGGCCAGACTGTTCCACGACTGGACCGACAGGTTGACGCTCTTTGCCGATGGTCACGACATCCCGCCCGATATCCGGGCCGATCTGGCGCGCCGCAACATACCTGTCGTCGATGGCCGGATCGCCGGGATCGCCCATCACGGGGGCCATAACGCCACCGTCAAGCTCGATACCGGCCCCGATGTCGCGGTCGACATCCTGTTTGCGCATCCGCGCAACAAGCCGTCCGCAAGCCTGCATGAATCACTGGGCCTCGCCACGGTCGATACGCCCCTCGGCATCGTCCTCAAGGTCGACGAGCGCCGCGAAACCAGCATGCCCGGCATCTACGCCGCCGGCGACCTCGCCAACCCCGGCATGCCCTCGGTCACCACGGCATCATGGCAAGGCGCGATGGCGGGCATCTCCGCCCAGCAGTCGATGCTGGTTTAAGAGCAGGGCTTCCCTTTTCCGGTTGCCGCAGGCGCGGTTGTCCTTCCAAGTCCGGCGCTAGGCGGCACCGGCGCCTTATCGCTGGCGGGCGCAGGATCGCTGGAGACGATGCCCGCTTTGGCATCGGATAGCTTAGAGCGCATCAGAACAAGGATATGTCATGGCACAGTACAATGCCGATCAGGTCGCCGATTGGAATGACCAAAACGGGGAGCGCTGGGTCGCGCACCAGGCCCGGCTCGACGCCATGCTGGCGGTGTTCGGCCAGGCCGCAATCGAAGCCGCCGCGCCCGCGGCGGGCGAGCGCGCGCTGGACGTCGGCTGCGGCGCGGGCGCGTCTAGTCTGGCACTGGCCGCCCGCGTCGGCCCGGGGGGCCAAGTGCTGGGTGTGGACATATCCGAACCGCTGATCGGCCGGGCACGCGCGCTTGCGCCACAGGATACGCCGGCCCTGTTCCAGGTGGCCGACACCGGCAGCGCCGAGCTGCCCGAAGGCACGTTCGACATCCTGTTCTCGCGTTTCGGGGTGATGTTCTTCGACGATCCGATAGGGGCGTTCGCGCATATGCGCCGCGCTCTCCAGCCGGGCGGGAGGGTCGCTTTCGTCTGCTGGCGCGGCGCGGCCGAGAACGATTGGATGCGCCTGCCGATGGGCGCGATCAAGGGCATCGTCCCGCCGACGGCGGCGCCCGATCCCGAAGCACCCGGCCCGTTCTCGTTCGGCGACCGGGGGCGGGTGGCGCGCATCCTGACGGCGGCCGGCTTCACCGATATCGCTATCGCGCCCTTCGATGCTTCCGTCCCGTTTGGCGAGGGCGCGACGCGGGACGCGGCGATCGACGACGCGGTGGAGATGACGCTCGAGGTCGGCCGCTGTCGCGCGCGCTCGCTAATCAGCCCGACGACATCCGCGCCCGCGTCTCGGCCGCGGTTCGTGCCGCCTTCGCGGACCTCCCCGGCGAGCGGTCGGTGATGATCGACGGCGCGGCATGGATCGTCACCGCGCGCAATCCCACAAGCTGACAGGGACTACCAGCGGAGACGCCCCGCTCGGTGGATGGGGCGTCTTTGGCTGGTCAGCCGTCTCGAAGGGGCAGTTGAGCAAAACGATTCCTAGGCTCAGGCCGGTTCGCAAAGGAGGTGACGGTACTTTCTTCGTTCGCTGTAAAACCCACGTGAGTTGCCCAAAATGGGTCCGGAAAGGCGATCGACTTCGATAGATACCGAAACCGCACAAAAAATTTCGGGCTATTTTTCCCTTTAAAATCAAGACCGTAATGTTTTGACGGCCTATGGGGCGGCTTCTTGCGCGGCAACGAATTAAAAACCTAGCTATATCAATGATCTAACTAGATTTAGAGCAATCGAGTGGGAGTGAGGGGTGTGGGCAGCGACGCGAAGAACTCGGCGGCGTAGCGAAGTGCGTCCTTGCGAACTTGATGGCGGTGCTCATCGTCGACCTCCGCCAGGGCATGGCCATGTTTCGTCAAGGACTTCGAGGCCATTATCGCTACCACCGAGACTTTCCTCCGCGCCGCCTCCGTCATCCTCCTCCCAAGGCGACCGACTCGGTCATGAGTTTTAAGTCGGACTCCGAGCTGTCTCCAATGACCCACGGGCAGGCATAATAGTCTTCGATGCGGTCGATAACACCGTCGGCGACATGGACACGAACCGGCCACGCGACCTGCCACTGGACGCCTCGCTGGAAGAGCACGAGTAGGATGGGCTCCCCGTCGATCTCCCCGAACTCCATGGTCCACGTTTCTGGATTTCGCTCGTATTCGAAGAAATAGGGAGAGCTTCTGAGCAGGCCGTCAAAGCAGTCGGCGACCCGCAACCGAGCATCGGCGCTGGTAAGGCCCCGCACGCCATCCCAGTCATGGCGGTTGAAGAGGTCAACATAGCGCTGCAAGAGTCGCGCGGTGTCGGGATCAAGCGGAGGACGGCTCGGTTCGCCGATAGGTCCAGCGGGCAAGTCGGCGAGCTTCGCCCGTCCACGGGAGAGCGCGGATTTAACGCCGCCAACCGTCGAGTCCACGAGTTCTGCGGTCTCTTCCAGCGAATAGTCGAATACATCCTTTAGGAGGACGCAGGCGCGCTCCTTGGGAGGCAGGCTGCCAACCAGCCGTTCGATGGCGCGACGTGCATCGGTCGTCGCCGGCTCCGCAGTGACGACCCCGATGTCGTCCGAATAGGCGCCCTCCGCGTGCTCGCGCGCTTCGCGGCGCCTTAGAAAATCTATGCAGCGATTGTGAGCGATGCGAAATAGCCAGGGTTTCAGCCTGTGGGCGTCATCGAGGGTCTCGATCTTCGTGTAGGCCTCGAATAGCACCTCCTGCATGAGATCCTCACCGTCGAGCCGTGAGCCGGTCATGCGGGCGCAGTAGCGATGCAGTTGGGCTCGGACGTCTGACACCGTCTGGAGGAAGGCTCGATACCGCGCGTCGAATAGGCCAGTCGGTCGCTCAGTCATGTTCTTCACCTGCCACATCTTGCATCATTAAGGACATGGGTGCCCGTCATGCGACTACCTGACTTTCACCGCGGGTTGACGCGGTTCCGGTCAGGCCGAGCTTCGGCCGGACCCACTGCGCAAACCGCTCGATCGCCTCATCGGCTTCAGGCGCACGACCAGCCATCATCTGGAACGAATGCAGCATCCCCGGAAACACGTCCAGGCGCACCTCGACGCCGGCGGCCTTCGCGCGGTCGGCGAGCACCCGGCTGTCGTCGAGCAGCGTTTCGTCTCCGCCCACTTGCAGATTGATCGGCGGCAGGCCCGTGAGATCGGCGAAGATCGGGCTCGCGAATGGATTTCGGGCATCGGCCTCTCCGAGAACCAGCGACGCCAGCATATCTACCGACGCCTTCTGGAAGAAGGCATCCTTCGCGCGGTTAGTTTCGTAGGAAGCCCCACTCGCCGATAGATCATGCCATCCGGAAATACTGAGGAGCGCAGCTGGCAGCGGACGTCCCGCATCGCGGAGTTTGATCGCCGCTGCAACGATCAGACCCGCGCCAGCAGAGTCGCCCGCGCCAATTGTATGATCCGTCGCGATGCCCTGCTCGGCCAGCCACTCGAACGCGTTCACGGCCTGCTCGATCTGGCGCGGGAACTTGCTCTGAAACGCGTAGTCGTAAGTGGCGAGCAGAGCGTAACAGCCAATCGCCTTGGTAAGGTGTCCGACCATCTTGCGATGGGTCCAGATCGATCCGCCAACATAGCCACCGCCGTGCAGGTAAAGCATGACCCGATCTTTGGCCGCCAGTTTTGGCTGAACCCACAGCGCGGTCTTATCGCCGAGGTTCGTCTCGACGTAATCGACGCCGCCCGGTTCTGTCGTCAAAACAGACCACTCGGAGGCGTCCTGCGGCGATTCTCGACCGCTACGCCAAGCCTCCGCGAGCGTTTCGTAGTGTATCTTGTTTGCCAAGCTCTGCTTGCTATTCATTGTCACGCTCCAATTCGTCAGGAGGGCGATGTTGCCCGTCAACAGCTAAGACGAACGATCGCGCCGAAAGGATACGTCGCCTATGCTTCCGCCGGAACTGCCGCAAATGAGTTTCATCTCGCCTGCCTAATGCAACGAGAGGATGACGAGTACGCAATTGTGCGGTATTGTGCGGCGCACAACCACGGCGGTGGCAAAGGCCGATGCCGGCAAAGGGGAGACAATGCAGCGAGACCCACTGCACATCGATCTTGCCCTTCAGGGTGGCGGTGCCCATGGGGCTTTTTCCTGGGGCGTTCTCGATCGGCTTCTGGAAGAGCCACGGCTGCGAATCGAGGGAATTTCCGGCACTTCGGCCGGAGCGATGAACGCGGCCGTCTTGGCGCACGGCTATACCGTCAATGGCGTGGCAGGCGCCCGCGAGGCCCTAACGGAATTCTGGCGCAAGGTATCGGGGGCGGCGCGCTTCAGTCCCTTCCAGCGCGGTCCCCTCGATGTCCTGCTGGGCCGCTGGTCGCTCGATCACTCGCCGATGTTCGTGGCGATGGACATGATGGCGCGTCTGTTCTCGCCCTACGACCTCAACCCTGCCAGTGCCAACCCGCTCTCCGCGATATTGGCGGAAAGCGTCGATTTCGACCGGCTCTCGGCCAGCCCGATCAAGTTGTTCGTCACGGCGACGAATGTCCGCACCGGCCGCGGTCGGGTCTTCCGTAACAGCGAATTGACACCGGACGTCCTGCTTGCCTCCGCATGCCTGCCGACGCTGTTTCAAGCGGTCGAGATCGATGGCGAAGCCTATTGGGACGGTGGCTACGCCGGCAATCCGACGATCACGCCGCTGGTTCGCGAATGCACGTCTCAAGATACGATCCTCGTGCAGATCAACCCGGTTGAAAGGCCGGGCACGCCCCGCTCCGCGCGCGAGATCCTCAATCGTATCAACGAAGTCTCCTTCAATGCGGTCCTCCTGAAGGAACTGAAAATGATCGCACTGCTTCGGAAGGTGGCTCAGGTGGGGGATGACGAGGGCGAGCGCTGGGCGTCGATGCGCATTCACCGGGTCGTCAGCGACATGATGTCCGGCCTCGGTTCTTCCTCGAAGCTCAATGCGGAATGGGAGTTCCTGACCATGCTGCATGACTGGGGACGCAAGTCCGCCGACGCCTTCCTCGATGCCCATGGCGACGATCTCGGCCGCCGCTCCTCGCTCGATCTCGATATCCTGCTGGAAGAGGGCTGACGGATGGGGCTGTTCGGCATTCTGATCGGCCTCGGGCTGCTGGTCTGGCTTGCCTTCCGGGGCTGGAGCGTGCTGCTGCTGGCGCCGCTCGGCGCCATCGTTGCAGCGCTCTTTGCCGGGGAACCGGTGCTGGCGCACTGGACGCAGACCTTCATGAGCAGCGCTGCGAGTTTCCTCGCCCAGTTCTTTCCGTTGTTCCTGCTTGGCGCACTTTTCGGCAAGTTGATGGAGGACAGCGGTTCGATAGCGGCAATCGCCGATTTTATGATGCGGCGACTGGGAAAGGGTCATGCCATCCTCGCCGTCGTCATTGCCGGAGCGCTGATCACCTATGGCGGGGTCAGCCTCTTCGTCGCCTTCTTCGTGCTGGCGCCGATGGCGCAGGAGTTGTTCCGGTCATCAGGCATTCCCAGGCGGCTGATGCCGGCTGCGATCGTGCTCGGAACGTCCACCTTCACTATGTCGGCTTTGCCGGGAACGCCATCGATTCAAAATGCCATCCCTATGCCGTTCTTCGGGACGACGCCGTTTGCAGCGCCCGGACTGGGCATCATTGCTTCTGCCATCATGCTTGCCTTTGGTCTATGGTGGCTGCGTCGCGCCGAGGCGGCCGCGCGAAGATCCGGCGAAGAGTTCGGCGAGGGCATGCCGGCGACATCAGACCATCTCACTTCCGACGACCGGCTGCGCGAACGCGCCACGGCCGGCAGGGAATTCGATCCGGCCGAGATCGCGCATGGCCGCCATGCCGAGACGACGCCGCCAATCTGGGTTGCGGCGCTGCCGCTTGTTATAGTTGTCCTTGTGAATCTCAGCATGACGCTGCTGATCCTGCCGGCGCTTGATCTCGGCTTCCTTTCGGAGGATCGATGGGGCGGGATCTCCCGCTCCTCGGTCAGCGGCGTATGGGCCGTTGTCACGGCGCTGGCCGCCGCGGTCGCAACTGTCGTCGCGCTGAATTTCCGGAGATTGCCGACCTTGCGCGAGACGATGGACGCGGGCGCCAACGCGTCCGTCCTTCCGGCGGTCGCCGTCGCCAGCCTGGTTGGCTTTGGAGCGGTCGTCGCGGCGATGCACGCCTTCGGGATCGTGCGCGACTGGGTGCTCGGCATCGGCGGGGGACCGCTCGTTTCGATCGCGGTGGCCACAAATATCCTGGCAGCGCTCACGGGTTCTGCTTCCGGCGGTCTCACGATCGCCCTCGATGCGCTTGGCAGCACCTACCTGATGCGAGCGCAGGAAACAGGCCTCGACCCGGCACTTTTGCACCGCGTCGCGGTCATCGGGGCTGGAACGCTGGATAGCCTGCCGCACAATGGCGCGGTCGTCACCCTGCTTGCCGTCTGCGGGTCAACCCACGGAGAAAGCTACCGCGACATCGTCATGGTCGGCATCATCGGCGCGATCCTGGCGCTCATTGCCGTCATCATGCTGGGGAGCATTCTCGGCTCGTTCTGACATATTCACGCGTTGGAGCGCGGCGCGTCTAACCTATGAACAATCGAATGGAATAGAGGGCGAACGGCAATCCCCGGGGTCGTTTTCCCGGAGAGGCCCGATCGCTGAACTAGCAAATCGGACCCTCCAAGGTAATGCCCTTACCTCATCGAGATGCTCATGCCGCTGATATCGGCGTTGACTTGCAAGCCGACCTGCCGGCCTGTGAGTTCGAGCTGGGCGCCCTTGTCATTGGTCATGACGATTATCTGGGCGCCTTTGCCGACCGCACCGCCACCGCCCGCTGCACCATACACTCCGGCCACATCATGGGCGCGGCGAATGTGGCGCACGGTACCACTGAAATAGGTCTTGGAAGCCCCGAAGGCGAGGCCGCCCGAGATGCCGCCGATCGAGATCGGATAGTGGCGACCGTGGAAGGTCAGCGTACCCTCGCCTCCGGAGCCACCGACGAAGAAGGCCGCCTTGTAAACGGCGAAGCGGATCGTCCCGCTGTCGGCATGGGCGGCGCTGGCAAAGCTAATTCCCGCGGCGGCGATGGCTGCAACCGCGACTGAACGAAAACCGGACGAAATCTTCATCATGATGAGATGTTCCTCAAGAGCGCCGCTTACCCAGCCGGCCGGGCACGACGTTAGCGTCGTATCAAAGTGACAAATAAACAGTCTTGCACGACATTTGTTCCAAAGCACGATAAAAACAATGCGTTAGAGCAGATCCAAATGATCGAGTGGGAATGAGGCACAACGGCCAAACCTTCCATCCGGGAAGGGATAATGGCCTGTCCAACCGCAACGCCGAGCCTAGCGCGGCGGCACCAAGCTTTCCCTCCGCCGCCTTTGCAAAAAGCGGCGAACGGCAGGGTCTATTTCCAGGGCAATCGCTTGGTCATAGGCTTCGCGAGCCGCCGCCATTTCTCCCATTCTCGTATGAAGTTCGGCGCGCGCCGCCCAATAGGGTTGATACTCGATAAGCCGGCTACCGGGCGCCAGCACCGGCAGCGCCGCGAGCCCTGCGGCAGGCCCGCGCGTCTGTGCCACGGCAATCGCGCGATTGATTGCCGCCACCGGCGAGCCGGTGATTGCGCAAAGGCCATCATAGAGACGCTCGATCGCCACCCAATCCGTCGCGCCTGTACGGCGTCGCACGACATGGGCCGATTGGATGGCCGCTTCCAATTGATAGCGGTCGAAAGCATCAAACGCGCTGGCGCGAATAAGCAGATCCTCGGCCTCGTCGATCAGGCCTTCGTCCCATAGGGCAGGATCTTGATCGGCCAACGGCACGAATTCGCCGGCCGCACTCCGCCGTGCGCCACGCCGCGCGTGGGAATAGAGCATCAACGCAAGCAGACCGAGCGCTTCGGCCTGCTCTGGCAAAAGTGCGACGATCAGCCGGCCCAGGCAAATGGCCTCCTCAGCCAGGTTGCGCAGGCTCGCATCGGCGCCGGCCGGATCGCTCCAGCCTTCCGCATAGGCTGCATAGACTGCCTCCAGAATCGCCCCCAGGCGGGCGCGCATGTCCGCCCTCTCGGGCACGCACAAGGGAATTTTGGCGCGTCGAATCTTGTTCTTCGCCCGCGCCAGCCGTTGGCCCATCGCCGCCGGCGAGACCAGGAAGGCGGAGCCGATTGTCTGGGCATCAAACCCCAAGATCGTCTGCAGGATCAGCGGCGCTCTGATGCCGGGCTCTACCGCCGGATGCGCGCAAGCGAACATCAAAGCCAGGCGCTCGTCTGGAATTTCCGGCGCAAGGCTCGCCGCTGCCTCCAACTCCTCCGCCATGAGCTTCAGATGCCCGGAGGCGACAGCGCTTACCCGTCTGCGCCTGATGGCGTCGATCATCTTGCGGCGGGCAACGGCAAGCAGCCAAGCTTCGGGGTTTAGCGGCGCGCCCTTGACCGGCCAATCGGCCAGAGCAGAAGCAAAGGCCTCCGACAGGGCGTCTTCGGCGCCGGCCACATCGCGTGTGCGCGCCGCGAGAATAGCGACCAGTTTGCCATAGCTTCGGCGCGCCACCGCTTCGGCGGCTTTGACGGCAGACTGGTCGTCTCCTTGCGACATGGCAGATCAATAGACCATCAGAGGGCGAACCTCCACGGTATCACGCCGAGCACCGGGACAACGCGCCGCCCAGGCGATGGCGCTATCGAGATCTGCCGCCTCGATGATGTAGTAGCCGCCCAACTGCTCCTTGCTTTCGATATAGGGGCCGTTGAGAACGGTGGGCTTGTCATCCGTTGCGCGCACCACGGTTGCCGCCGAGGAATCCTGCAATCCACTGCCCGCCACGAAGGCTCCGGCCTTTTTCAACACTTCTGTGTAAGCCGCATAGGCCGCGAATGTCTCGGCTTTCTGCTCCTTGCTTGCATTCTTATGTTCGGCTTCGTTCCAATACACCAACAGCATATATTGCATGACGCATTCCTTTCACTCGATACGCGCAGCCTTATGGCTCGCTGCGACAACGACGTTTGAACCGGGGAGATTTTGACAGGGTGCAGGAAGAAATTTTGGGCATCGGCGGCCTTACAACCTCGATATCGCTTTTGGCGGCAAAGGTGACATGTCTGCTTGTGGAGAGAAAGGCCTCTGTTCGCGCCGGAATTCCGATCATTTGAGCCGGATGTAAGCGCAGAGACATACGTTCGGTGTCAAAAAATTTGCAGGACAATGTCGGCTTCCGAAAACCCCATTCGTCGTTCCACTATCAGGCCGATGAGGCCGGCTCGAACAAGGAGACAGACAATGCGTGTGATGGTGCTCGTGAAGGCTACCGAGGAGAGTGAAAAGGGGTTTCTCCATACGGCATGGGAGACGGAGATGATGGAGGCGATGGGCAGATTCAATGACGAACTGCGCGATGCCGGCATCCTGCTAACGGCAGATGGCCTCAAACCCTCCTCTGACGGCAAGCGGGTTGCATTCGATGGTGCCGGCCGTACGGTCATCGACGGGCCTTTCGCCGAACCCCGCGAACTGGTCGCCGGCTTCTGGATCTGGGAGGTCAAGGACATGGACGAGGCCGTCGCCTGGGTAAAGCGCTGCCCCAATCCCATGTCGGGACCGAGCGAGATTGAAATCCGGCCGTTTTACGAGATGGCTGATTTGCAAAGATAATCCACCGCCAGAGGTGACTTGCGGAGCTTGACCTATTTTGATCGCATGCCCGATGCTTTTTGCTGAATAACCGCATAAGATGTGGCGGCTTACCTCACTGCAATTGTCACGGATGCCTGTCAACGGACTAGGAGGGCTGATACATGGCGAAGAAGCACACGGGTCAGTGCGCATGCGGCGCCGTCAAATTCCAGTTCAATACCGATCCTACCTTCGTCGCCGTCTGTCACTGCCTTGACTGCAAGAAGGCATCAGGCGGCGAGGCGGCCGCTTTCTTCGGCGTGCCTGAAGATGATTTTACGCTGATCAGCGGCGAGCCGAAGGCGTTTCACTACATCGCGCAGTCAGGAAAGGGCCTGGATCGCAACTTTTGCCCCGATTGCGGCGCCAGGGTATTCAGCAGCAAGCTGGAGAGCTTCCCGGGAATGATCTTCGCGACGATCGGCTGCCTGGATAGTTCCGAGGGCATTGAGCCGATGCTCGAGATGTTCACCAAGCGCCGCCTCGAATGGGTGAAGCCACTCGACCTTCCGCAGTTCGAGACTATGCCTGGCTGAGTCCAAGCGGCGATCAGGCTTAGATCGCCTTTCCGAACCGAGCGTCGGTACTCCGGTATCTGACATGCTCGATGAAGGCTCGGAGTTTGGGCAGGACCTGACGCCTACCCGGATGGTACAGAAAAACCCCCGGCGTCGTGACGGCGAAGGGGGTGAGCAGCGCTTGCAACCGGCCATCGGCAACAGCCGCTTCGGCGAGCGGACCGGGCACCTGCGCAAGTCCCGCACCCTGGATGGCAGCCCCCAGAACCGTGGGATAGTCATGCGCGATCAGCGGCCCCGAGACGATCGCCTCGACCGCCTTGCCACTATCGACAAAGGACCAGGGCGCGACCGATCCGTTCGAGCGGCGCATGCGCAGGCAGGCGTGGTCGCGCAGATCGTCGATGCGCTCCGGCCGCTTGCGCCGAGATAGGTAATCCGGGCTGCCAACGACTACAAACGGGAACGGCGGCGTCAGCCGCACCGCAACCATGTCGGCGGCGATGAACTCGCCCATCCGCACACCGGCATCAAACCCTTCGGCAGCCAGATCGACCAGCTTCTCGCTTACGGCGATTTCCACCTCGACTGCAGGATAGGCCTCGCAGAAGGAGGCGATCAGCGGCTCCAGCAGGATCGGCACGACCGAGCGCGGCACGGCAAGGCGCAATAATCCGGCCGGCCGCTCTCCAAGCTGACCGGCGACCTCGCTTGCGGCGACGAGCTCTTCGAAGGCAGGCTTTGCACGCGACAGGAACCGTTCGCCTGCCTCGGTGAGGCCGACACTGCGCGTGGTGCGCAGGAAGAGCGCTGCGCCGACGCGCGTCTCAAGTGCACGCACCACTTGGCTGATCGCTGAAGGAGTCACCCCCAGTTCTGCGGCGGCTCTGCGAAAACTGCGGTGCTCGGCGACGCTCAGGAACGCCTCCACACCATCGAGCGCACCTCGTCTCACTGTGAAATTCTGCTTCATGGCCCGTCAACATTATAGCGAATAGTCGCCAGGCGAAAGCGGTCGTACATCTGGCTTGCAAAGCGCCCGCGGCGTTCGAGGCCGCATGAATTAGAACCTCATAGGAGGCCCCATGTCGCCCGCATTCATCTTCCAGCTCCATCTTGTTCTGGGCTACGTTCCGTGGCTGCTGTGCTTCGGGGCGTATGTCTGGCCGAGGCTCAAAGCGATGAATCCGGTCGAAGCGCAGCGCGCCATCGCCACGCTGCACAGTTTCCGCTTCTTCGGGCTCGTCTTCATTGTTCCCGGCGTCGTCGGCCCCAATCTGCCCGCCGGCTTCGCCACACCGGCCGCTTATGGTGACTTCGCAACCGGCTTGCTCGCCATCCTGGCGCTCCTGACGGTAAGGACGCGCCCGCTCTTTTGGCTGTTCATCATCGCCTTCAACGTTGCGGGGGCAAGCGACATCATCATCGACTATTATCACGGCAGCCAGCTCGACCTTCCGGCATTGGCCGGGCAGCTTGGCGCCACCTACGCGATCCCGATCATCTACGTGCCGCTATTGATGATCACGCACGTCGCCGCGTTCTATTTGCTGCTGCGCCCTCAATCTCAGAGGATTCGGACTCTCGCCGTAGATGCAGCCGCATCTACGGACGCGTAATTCATCCGATCGACGATCAGAAGCCCAGGGATTGCTGCACAGGCTTCGGCGGCGCGAGCTGGACACCTTCCAGCTCCAGCATGCGAGCCTTGGCGGTCGAGCCGCCGGGCGCGGAGAAGCCGCCAATCTTGCCGCCGGCGGCCAGGACGCGGTGGCAGGGGATGATCAGCGCCACGGGGTTCTTGGCCATAGCCTGGCCGACGTCGCGCGCAGCTTCCGGACCGGCGCCGAGCTGTTTGGCGAGCGCGCCATAAGTGGTGGTGTGCCCCCAACCGACCTGCCGCGCGGCCGCGTAGATCTGCTTGAAGAAATCATCCTGCTCGGTGAGATCCAGTTTGACGGTAGAGAAATCGATCTCCTCCCCAGCGAAATAGCGCTTAACGGCGGCAACTACTTCGGCCACATCTGATGTCGGTGCGCCGGGCCTTGCATTTGGCAGACGGCGAAGCATAAGGCGCTCGGTCGCATCAGCGCTTTTCGTTGGGAGCTGGAAGCGCGTTATGCCGATATCGTTCCACGCAATCCCACAGAAACCGCCTGCGTTTTCGAAGATCAGATAGTGTTGCATCGTCTCGCTCATGGCAGAGTCTCCGTGTTTCCACTTGCCATGAAAATCGTGCTTCAGGCCCCCGAATTCAACCCGATTCTTGCGCAGGCTGAGCGTTGCCAACATTTCCCGGTTGAGGGAAGCGGTGCCGATGCTGCTATGGCAACATCAACCGCACCGCTTCCCATCCGGCTTGGGAGCTTATCAATATCCGCCGCCGGCCGGAGCGGAATTCTGTGTCATGCCGCCTCCCCCGGAATTGCCCGTGGTGGAGCAAGCGGAGAGGCCGAGGCCGATGAGGGTGATAAGTGCGGCTGAGACGATGGCTTTTATCAACATGTGAGGTCATTCCCTTGTTGAGAGCGGGCGCAAGGTGCCCTGACCTGCCGTGAACAATCGAGGGGCAGTTTTATTCGGTACACTTCGTAAATCGGGGATGCGCTGGATTATCTCGATCTTCCCAGCCAATTGCCGCCACTTAATTTTGTTCTCTATTTGTTCTTGATTTTGAGGCTATGCGGCCGTAGGATATCTGCGATCGGCAAGAACAGGACGAGGCAAAGCGACTTGGCTTTGAAGCGATCTCATGAAGAACAATGGACAGCTTTCGCTCAATCTTGGCGGGGGATCACGGGTCAGGAAATCCGAAGCCGACCCGATGCATTCCGATGCGCTATATTTCGCT
Organism: Martinezella paranaensis; assembly: GCF_014200235.1. Lineage (NCBI taxonomy): Bacteria > Pseudomonadati > Pseudomonadota > Alphaproteobacteria > Hyphomicrobiales > Rhizobiaceae > Martinezella > Martinezella paranaensis. The sequence goes on from NZ_JACHBI010000007.1 coordinate 298,714, forward strand.
ATCCTGCCTGATCGGGAGGTTGCTTCTTCAAGCGCTGAACTGGCAGGCCATCTCCGTCGGCAATATGGCTTTTCGACAAAGCCGAGACGGTCGGATTTGTTTCATATCACGCTCTATCCGCTGGGATCCTACAACGGCAGGCCAGAGCCGCCGCACGAGGTTGCGTTTGCGGCGATGCAAGCGGCATCGACAGTCAGCAAAACATCATTCCAGGTCGTCTTCGATCGAGCCGTCAGCTTTGGCAACGGTGATAACCGGCCGCTTGTTTTGTGGCGCAAGGAGGGAAATGCGGAGCTGAAGGCGCTGTATCGGGAACTGGATGACGCAATGCGGCACATCGGATTTGCAAGTGATGGCAGAGAGAAATTTGAGCCGCATATGACATTGCTATATCGGGGCCATTTGATTCCCGAAGTCATATTGGACGAACCCGTCACCTGGACCGTTCGAGATTTTGTCCTGGTCCATAGCCTGCAGGGCGAAGGCGAGCACAAGCATCTCTGCTATTGGCCGCTGAACTAGCCCGGTTACCCAGGCATTCGGCTGACATCAGGCGCTTTGTGCCACCGGGCTGACAACAGTCGCCGCATCGTCGACACTGAAACTGCAGCGCTTGTCGAGATCGATCATTCCGGCCGCCGCCATGAGGTCACGAGCCTGATCATGGGCACGCGCGAATTGCACGCGGATGCCGGCGGTGCGCATGGCACTATCGAATTCCATCAAGGCGTCGAGTGCGGAACTGTCGAGATCGAAGCTTTCTTCCAGACTGAGCACCACGGCCTTCAACCCCGCTTCCGCGCGGCTGCGGGCTAGAATTTCGCCAAGGATCATATCGGCATTGCCGAAAAACAACGGCTCGCCGGGGCGCCAGATGGCAATGCCGGGTGTCTCAATCGCCTCCGGATGGCGGCTGAGATCGACAAAATTGTGGCTGCTCCCCAATCGCCCGAGGCGGGCGACATAGGGAGAGGCCAAGCGATGCATCATCGCGACGAGCGAGAGCACGATCGCCAGCAGCATGCCGTTGAGGACACCGAAGAGCAGCACGCCGCCTGCCGCACCCAGCGCGACATAGAAATCGCGATGCAGCCGTCGCAGGCGAAGGATCGGACCGGGATCGAGCGCATGCGTGAGGGCCGCAATCACCACGGCGGCAAGCACCGGCTCCGGCAGCCGCGCCACCAGCGACCCGGCACAGGCAATCAGAATGGCAAGGCCGATGGCGGCAAAGACAGCAGTGGCGCGCGTCTTCGCACCCGCTGCCTCGCTGGCGAAACCCGCGGAAAAACCGGCGCCGACGGGCATGCCCTGGACGATGGCGCTGGCGATATTGGCGAAACCCAGCGCACCCAGCTCGCGATTGACCTCCAGAGGATCGCCATAGCGCAGCGCCAAGGCACGCATCGTACCCCAGGATTCGGCGAAGAGAATGAGCACGAGAGGCACGGTGAACTGCACCAGCCGCGAATAAGCGGTCCAGCCGGCATCGGGCAGCGAAGGCCATTGCGGCAGGACCTCGATCGTCCCGACCAGTTCGACACCATGGCCGCTAAGATCAAAGACAGAGGAGGCGAGGATGCCGGCGGCAAGCACGAGGAAGGCGCCGGGAACGCCCGGGAGCCGCTTCAGCAATAGCAGCGCGGCCAATGCCACGATGCCGACGGCGACGCTTGCGAGGTTCCATCGCGGGATCGCCGCCAACAGCGCGCCGGCATAGTTGAAGATATTGGAGCCTTGTACGGGGACGCCGACGAGAATCGGTAGCTGATGCAGGATGATGGTAACCGCCAGTCCCAGGGCAAAGCCCCGCAACACCGGGCGCGAGATGAAGCCGGTGATGCCGCCGAGGCGGAAGGCGGCTGCGATGACAAAGAGAATGCCGGCCAGCGCGACGGCGATGGTGGCGAGGCCTGCCTTGACGGTGGCATCGCCGGGAACAACCGCCAGCGTCGCGGCAAGGATCGCGGCGGATGAGGATGTCGGCGAGACGATGGCAAAGCGGCTGCGTCCGAAAATGGCGTAGACCAGGCAACCGGCGATGCCGGCGAGGATCGCCCTATGCGGCGGCAGACCGGCGATACCGGCATAGGCGACCGCTTCCGGCAGCATCAGGCCTGCAATCGATATGCCCGCGATCACGTCGGCTTTGTTTATCGCGGGCCAGCCGCTCAGTTTCATCATCGATCACCGACCACAGGAATCGCCAATCTGACTAGGTGTAGAGTTTCGCTGGCAGGCTGCAACAGGAAAGTAAGCATGACGAACCGTTGGCTCATGCGGCCCCGTCAGCCTCTCTCAACGGACACGTTCTGCCGATCGTCTCGCTGACAAAATCCATCACCGCGCGGATGGCCGGCGAGCGGCGCAGATCGGGATAGGTAACAAGCCAGAGGTCGCGCGTGGGTGACGGGATCTCCGTCGGCAGCCGCGTGAGGGCGGCTTCGCTATCACCGAGGAAGGCAGGGAGTGCTACGACGCCGAGACCGGCGAGCGCGGCTTGCATCTGACCGAAGACGTCGCCGGCGCGGAAAACGATGGGGCGGCCCGCAAGCAGGCTACGAAGCCAGGTCTGCTGCGTCAAATGATCGAGCGCCGCGTCATAGCCGATGAAAACCCAGCTATCCCTAGGCGTCGCCGCGACTTCGGGGATAGCATAGAGCCCGAAGCGCATGACGCCGATGCGCCGCACGAGAAGATCGCTTTCCTCGGGGCGTGACATGCGCACGGCAATATCGGCCTCTCCATAATTAAGGGCGGAGCGGCGGGTGACGCCGGCGATCGTCAGCGTGATATCGGGATGTTCGGCGCGAAAGGCGACCGCTTTCGGCGCGATGAGGTGCGCGGCGATGGAGGGCGGCGCGCTGATCATGACGGCGGCGGAAAGCCCCGCAACCGCACTTTTCGAATAGCGCCTGATCGCCTCGACATTGTCCTCCATGCCGGCCACCAGCTCGGCAATCGCCCGGCCATCAGCCGTCAGCGGCGAGGTGCGCGGCCGACGGTCGATGAGCCGCAGATCAAGCGTGCGTTCCAGCGCGGCAATTCGCCGGCCGACCGTGGCGTGGTCGACGCCAAGCTCGCGCGCAGCCGCCGAAAGCGAGCCGGTGCGTGCCAGAGCGGCGAAGTGAAGAAGGTCCTGCCAGTCGATCATCTGTGCATTATTGCACAGATGCAGTGAGTTCATACCGAATTTATTCAGACGCGGCTTTGTGATCAAAAATGCGTCTGAAAGGAGACTGTTCTATGCCTCTAGCCATCGCGATAACCAGCCCCGGCAGCCCTGAGACCATGAAACTCGTTGATCTTGCCATCACCGAGCCAGGACCCGGCCAGGCCCGCATCCGCCAAAGCATCTCTGGCGTCAATTTCGTCGATATCTATATTCGGTCCGGGCTTTATCCCCGGCCGCCCGGCCAGACTGTTCTCGGCTTCGAGGGTGCCGGCGTCGTGGAAGCGATCGGCTCCGGTGTCGAGGGCCTGTCGGTTGGCGATCGCGTCGCCTATGTCGGCCATCCGCTCGGAAGTTATGCCGAAGTGCGCACTTTGCCGGCCTCCCGGCTGGTGCGTCTGCCCGACGATGTCAGCGAACGGCTCGCCGGCAGCACGATGTTGCGGGGGCTCACGGCCCATATGCTGCTCCATAAGGTCCACCCACTGCAGCCGGGCGAATGGGTTCTGGTGCATGCGGCAGCCGGCGGTGTCGGGCAGATCGTAGCGCGCTGGGCCAAGCGGCTCGGCGCTAACGTCATCGCCACCGTCGGTTCGGAAGCCAAGGCCGAATTTGCCTATGAAGCCGGCGCCGACGCCGTTCTTCTGCATACGTCCGAGGATTGGGTGGAAGAGACGCGCCGCATCGCCGATCGCCGGGGCGTGCATCTCGCCGTCGACGGCATCGGCGGCGCGATGCTGTCGCAGACACTCGCCACTGTCCGCCCCTTTGGCATGGTCGCCAGCCTCGGCCAGGCTGGCGGCCCGATTCCTCCGATCCAGATCGAGGAACTGACCGCGCCCCGCGCCATCGGTCTCGCTCGCCCGAGCGTGCTGACCTATGCCAACGATCCCGATCTCTACCGGCAGGGCGCCGAGGCGCTCATGGCGGAATTGCAGGCCGGCCTGATCAATCCGATCGGCGCGGAATATGCGCTGAAGGATGCCGCCAGGGCGCATGCCGACCTCGAAGCAGGGCGAACGACGGCAAGCGTGGTGTTGACGATGTGAAGCCAGGGCAAGGTGGCGCAATCGTCACCTTGCCTCCCTTCCCATGGCAAAAACGCTGACCAGAAGTGGTGCGATCCCCTCGTCCGCTAGGACGCCGAACACAATTGCTTGAACGGGTCATCATTTTTTGCTGCAGAGCAGCAATTTCATTGACCCGACCTCTCCTCGCCTGTTACCAAACTGATCGCGACGTCGCACGGTCGTTCGGCCGCTGCCGCCGCTCCTATCCGGTACGAACCCCGATCCGTATGGCAAACAGTAAGGACACCGCACGCCGGTGCCCGCAGGCGATATCTCGTGAACACTGCCTCCCAAACCATCCAGTCCTCCTCGACCTTATCCCTCCTTTCCATCGTTGCGCTGACCTTCTTCGGCTATGTCGCCATCGGGCTGCCGCTCGCCGTGTTGCCGACCTATGTTGATAGCGGCCTCGGATTCGGTGTCGTCTGGGCCGGCATCACCATCAGCGCGCAGTATGTGGCTACCATCATCAGCCGCGCGCAGGTCGGCCGGCTGTGCGACCGGTATGGGCCACGCCGTTCGGTTTTCCTCGGCTTCTTCGCCTACGGATTTTCCGGCGCCCTGACATTGGCATCGGCACTGGTGGCGGGTACTCCCGCTCTGAGCCTGGCGCTACTGCTGCTCGGCCGATTGGCGCTCGGCGTCGGTGAAAGCTTGGTCAGCACAGCGGCGATCACCTGGGCGATCGGGCTGATGGGATCGCGCGAAACCGTGCGCATCATCTCCTGGAACGGCATCGCCACCTATGGCGGCATCGCGCTTGCGGCCCCCTTTGGCGCTTGGCTGGAGGGGCAATACGGCTTCTTCGCCACGGGCGCCGTGACGATCGGCCTGGCAATTGCGGGCCTGATGCTGGCGCAGACGCGGCCAGCGGTGCCCGGCGTCAAGGAGAAGGGCATCGGCACCGGCCAGGTCTTCAGCCGTATCGCGCCTTTTGGCGTGGCGCTGGCGCTTGCCTCCAGCGGCTTCGGCGTCGTGATGGCCTTCGTCGCCTTGTTTTTCCATAGCCGCGATTGGGACGGGGCTTCGCTGGCGTTGAGCGCTTTCGGCCTGGCCTTCATCGGCGTTCGCCTGGGGTTGGCGCAAGCCGTCGCCCGCTTCGGCGGCTTGCCGCTGGCGCGAGTCTCGCTGGTGCTGGAGATCCTGGGACTCATGGCGCTCGCCTTTGCTCCCTCGCCCACCATTGCCATCATCGGTGCGGCGCTCGCCGGAGCTGGCTTTGCACCGATCTTTCCGGCGCTCGGCAATGAGGCGATGGCGCATGTCCCACCACAAAATCGTGGCGTGGCGCTGGGCCTCTATTCGGTTTTCCTGGATCTGGCGCTTGGGAGCACCGGCCCGATCGCCGGCCTGCTCGCCAATCGGTTCGGCTATACCGCACCCTTTCTCCTCGGTGCCGGCGCCGTTCTGCTCAGCCTTGCGCTGATCATGAGCCTGCGTAAAAACGGCGGCCTATAATACGGAAGCAACGACAAAGGCTCAGCAACCGGAGCCCTTGTCTTTCGGGAGGCGGTGGAACAAGTTCTGATCCACCCGCGCGCCATCTTCCCATAATTATTGCGCGTGGCGGCCGCGACTTGGTATCAGCCATCGCAAGCAGGAGAAAAACACATGGACATCACGCATATCACCATCGACGGCGATACGCCTGGGATCGCGTGGCGGTTGCCTGTGTTGCATTTTGCCGGCAGCAAACCGGATGCGCCGAAGATCTACATCCAGGCGGCGCTGCATGCCGGCGAACTGCCGGGCACGGCGCTGACCCATTTCCTCTGCGAGCGGCTCAGGCAGGCGGAGACGGAAGGCGCGGTTCTGAGCGATATCATCGTCGTGCCGCACGCCAATCCGATCGGCGCGGCGCAATCGCATTTCGGCGAAATGCAAGGTCGCTTCGATTTGGGCACGCGCACCAATTTCAACCGTGACTTTCCGCTGATCTCGGCGCGCGACCGTCACCTGCTGATCGAGAATCTGGAACGCTACCCCGCCGCCGACCGGCTGAAGCGGCAGCTCATCCACATGGCGCTGGGGGCCGATCTGGTCATCGATCTGCATTGCGATGATGAATCCCTGCAATATGCTTATATCGACGAAGCCTTCTGGCCGGAGGCAGCCGATCTGGCGGCGGCGCTGAACATGGACGCCGTACTGCTGTCGGATGGCGAAAGCTCTGCCTTCGAGGAAGCCGTGAGCTTCGCCTGGAAATACGAAGTGCCCGGCGAGAAGAAGGCGCACCTGCCGGGAAAATTGTCGGTGACCGTCGAATTGCGCGGCACCCGCGATGTTTATCCGGAGATGGCGAAAAGGGATGCCGAAGGGCTCTGGCGTTTCCTCGCTGCCCGTGGCGCCGTCCGTGATGATGGCGTGAACCTGTCCAGCTTTAGCGGACCGGCCGTGCCGCTCGACAATGTCGAGATCATCCGTGCGCCGCAGGCCGGCACCGTGCTTTTCCATCGCAATATCGGCGAACGTGTCGGTGAAGGAGACCTGCTGGCGACGATCCTTACCGCGCCCGGCATGCCCGATGGCACGATCGATGTCCACGCCCCGCAAGCCGGCCTCATCGTCACCCGGGTGTCCGACCGGCTCGTCCGCCGCCGCGGCGACCTGATGAAAATCGGCTGCGACAAGCCGAGCGAAGCTACCCGCAAGCCGGGAGCGCTGGAAGACTGAGGCATCTCAGAGGAATCGTCGAACCTTCGCCCCGACTTTCGCTCGTCTCCGCTTGCGTGTTATGCGATGGCACACAGCAAGGAACGGATTCGGCATGACGATCACCATTTACGGCATCAAGAATTGCGACACGATGAAGAAGGCGCGGACCTGGCTGGAAGGCCACGGCATCGCCTATGATTTCCACGACTACAAGGCTGTCGGCATCGACCGCGACCATCTGGAACGCTGGACCGCGCAGGCCGGTTGGGAAACCGTGCTCAACCGCGCCGGCACCACCTTCAAGGCGCTCCCCGAAGGAGACCGCACCGATCTCACCAAGGACAAAGCCATCGCTCTGATGCTGGCCCAGCCGTCGATGATCAAGCGCCCGGTGTTGGAAGCCGACGGCAAATTGCTGATCGGCTTCAAGCCGGAGATCTATGCGGGTGCCTTCGAGGTGGATGCATAAGGGCTGCGCCATGTCCAAAACCACCCGTGCCACGCAGATGCTGACTCAGGCCAAGGTTGCCTTCACCGTCCATACTTATGAGTACGATCCGAATGCCGAGCGTGTCGGCATGCAGGCGGCGGAAGCGTTGGGCGAGGAGCCGCGTCGGGTCTTGAAGACATTGATGGCCGAAGTGGACGGCAAGCCGGTTTGCGTGGTCGTTCCATCAGACCATGAGGTCAGCATGAAAAAGCTCGCGGCCGCCTTCGGCGGCAAATCGGCGGCCATGATGAAGCCCGCCGATGCCGAGCGACTGACGGGGTATCATGTCGGCGGCATTAGCCCTTTCGGCCAGAAGAAGACCGTGCCGACGGCGATCGAGGCACAGGCGATGACGGAAGCCTATGTCTACATCAACGGCGGTCAACGCGGCCTGCAAGTGCGCCTTAACCCGCAGGATGCGCTGAAGCTTTTGAAGGCGAAGGCCGCGCCGCTGATCGCTTGATCGCACCAAAGCGCATCGCGATCTCTGAGAGTCGCTCCGTGCGCTTAGGTATTTGATTTTGCGCATGTCGTGATCGCAAAACCGCTACGCACTTTTGCGCGACAGGCTTTAAAAAACAAAACAGCCTTCATTTCCGGCGCAAACGGGTCTAAGTCTGGGACCGTTGTTCCGATCCTCAGCACGCAGGTTTTGCCATGACGTTCGCCTCCCCCAACCATCATCCCGTCGATCCCGCCAAGCTGGAAAAGCTTGCCGAAGTGGCCGTGAAGGTCGGGCTGCAACTGCAGAAAAACCAGGATCTGGTCATCACCGCCCCGGTCGTGTCGATGCCGCTGGTGCGGCTGATCACCCGCGAGGCTTACAAGGCCGGCGCCGGTCTGGTCACCACGTTCTATTCCGACGAGGAGACCACACTCGCCCGCTACGAATACGGCCATGACGGCAGCTTCGACCGCGCTTCTAACTGGCTCTATGAAGGCATGGCCAAGGCCTATGCCAACAATGCCGCGCGGCTCGCGATCTCTGGCGACAATCCGATGCTGCTCTCCGGCCAGGAGCCGGCCAAGGTCGCGCGCGCCAACCGCGCCAACTCTGCCGCCTACAAGCCGGCGCTGGAAAAGATCTCCAATTTCGACATCAACTGGAACATCGTTTCCTATCCGAATCCCTCCTGGGCGAAGCTGGTCTTCCCGGACGATCCGGAAGCGATCGCCGTTGCCAAGCTCGCCAAGGCGATCTTCGCCGCCTCGCGCGTCGACGTGCCGGATCCGATCGGCGCCTGGGCCGAGCACAATGCCAATCTACATAAGCGTTCGACCTGGATGAACGGTCAGCGCTTCGCCGCCCTGCACTTCCAGGGTCCGGGCACCGATGTGAAGATCGGCCTTGCCGACGGCCACGAATGGCATGGCGGCGCCTCGGTCGCCAAGAACGGCGTCACCTGCAACCCGAACATCCCGACCGAGGAGGTATTCACCACGCCGCATGCGCTGCGTGTCGAAGGCTATGTCTCCTCGACCAAACCGCTTTCGCATCAGGGCACCTTGATCGACAACATCCGGGTTCGCTTCGAAGGCGGCCGTATTGTCGAGGCGAAAGCGTCGCGAGGCGAAGAAGTGCTGAACAAGGTGCTGGATACCGACGAAGGCGCACGGCGCCTCGGCGAAGTGGCATTGGTGCCGCATTCCTCGCCGATCTCGGCCAGCGGCATCCTGTTCTACAACACGCTGTTCGACGAAAACGCGTCCTGCCACATCGCGCTCGGCCAATGCTATTCCAAATGCTTCATCGACGGCGCGACCTTGAGCCAGGAGCAGATCAAGGCCCAGGGCGGCAATTCCAGCCTGATTCACATCGACTGGATGATCGGCTCCGACAAGGTCGATATCGACGGCATCAAGCTTGACGGCTCACGCATGCCGGTCATGCGCGGAGGCGAATGGGCTTAGGGTCATAGATACCCCCGTTTCGATGGAGCGGGGATCAAATATCCAGATCCACCCACACGGCGGCGTGGTCCGATGCGCCCTGCTTCTCCGCCGTCAGCTCCGGATAGACGTCCCAGCGCTTCGGGCGTGAGCCCGGCCACAGGCCCCTGCGGAAAACACCGCCACCTTGAACCCTGTCGAAGAGCGTCGGCGACAGGAAAAGATAGTCGATCTTGCTGGTGGTGTTGCAGAGGCCATAGGTGCCGGGATAACCACCATCATCGAAGTCCGGATGGGTGAAGGCATCCTTCAGGGTGCTCGTCGTCAACGGCTTCAGCGGCTGGCTGTCGGGAAAGTCGTTGAGGTCGCCGATCAAGGCAACATAGTTGACACCTTCCGTCAGCAGCGCCTCGTAGATTTCCCGTGCCCGTTTCGCCTGAGTCCTTCGGCGGGCATCCGACGCTTGCACGCCACCATAGCCTTTGCTTTTGAAATGATTGACCAGAACGACGAGCGTCGCGCCGGCGGGCGTCGTGACGCGATATTCGGCGCAATCCCGTGAGAAGACCAGCGATCCATCCGGCATGCGATCATCGACATGGCTGCGCATGAACCCGATCGGGAAATCTTTCCGCGTCATAAGACCGACATCGATACCGCGCTCGTCATTGCCATCGATCACCATGACATGCGCGAAAGGATCGCCGCCGACCGCCGGCACGATCAATGAATTGAAAGAGGACAGAGCCGGCCGGCTTTCGACTTCGACAATACCCAGCACATCGGCATTGACATCGTTCATGACGCGGGCCGTGTTGCGCATCGCCTCTTCATCCACCGGCTCTTCGCGCAACTCCAGCGAGCCGACCCAATCGGCGCGACCGTCGGCGGTCACGACGACGCCGCCGGTTTTCGGCCGCGTCAACAGCGCACCGCGATTGCGCCGCAGAAGAACGAAGGGACCGATATCGCTTTTCTCCAGGCCAAGTGCGACGATCAATTCCGTCATTCTGCGCCGATCGGCGTCGCTGTAGCTCACCTGGCCGAGTAGGCCCTCAAGTGCGGCGAACTTCTCAAGGATCGGACGGCCTTCCTCCCAGCTATCGAGATTCATCGCCTTGGCGCGATCGAACAGGTTTTCGACGTTGTAAGAGGCCAGCCTCATCGTATGGCCCTCCCAAAAAAACATGGTGTTAGAATAACATACCGTCGCCAAAACCGCATATCAGCCGAATTGATTGCGAATTAGGTACTGGGGATTAGTTAGCTCAAAGCGACAGTGCGGCCAGCGCATTCCTGATGCGAGCGAGATGAGCAAGACGCTTGTCTTCACCGATCCGATCCATGTCGTGCAGGGTCAACATGCGGAAATCGAGCCGCTTTGAGCAGAAGGCGGCGATGCCACGTTTCAAGAGGCGACGCACCGGATTGCCCATATAGAGGTGCACGACCCACCAGGGAGAACCGGTCGTCGTCAGCGCCCAGAACAGGCGGATATTGCTCAACTGCGGCACGATACGACCGCCGGCCGGATCGTGGCGGAAAGCGATGCCGGGCGCGAAGACCCGATCGAAGAAGCCCTTGAGGATGGCCGGAAAATTGAACCACCACTGGGGAAAGACCAGTATCAGCCCATCGGCGGCCCGTAGCCGGGCAATGATAGTCTCGACTGCCGACGTATCATAGGGTTGATCGAAATAGCCGCGCCGCTCGGTTTCGGACAGGCGCGGGTCGAAATCCTCGCGATAGAGATCGAGCAGATCCACCTGATGCCCACCGGCGACAAGCGCCTCCTCCGCCGTTTTCGCCACCGCGGCCGCAAAGCTATCCTCCAGCGGATGGGCAAGCACGAGGAGGATGCGCATCAGAACAGGCTTCCCTGCTTCGGCGGATCGGCAGGATCGGCCGGTTTCGCAACCCGCTTCTTCTGCGGCGGCGTATCTGCCGGCGGCACCGTCGGCGAAGGAGCGGCAGGGCCGTCTCCGGTGACGGCACCGACGCGGCCATCGGCGAATTCGATGGAGATTGCGGCGCCTGTGGTGAGTGCTGCGGCCAGCGAAACGGGCCGGTCGGCTTCGTCGCGCACGACGGCATAGCCGCGCTTCAACACATTTTTGTAGGATAGCGATTGCAGAATCCGCTCCTGGGCCACCAACTCGCCACGCGCCCGCACGAGCTGATGACGTATCGCGGTGTCGGCATGGCGGGAAAGATTGCCGAGATGATCGCGCGCACGACCAGTCTGCGTCGCCAACCGCGATGGCAGCGTGGCGAAAACGGCATCGGCTCGGCCGATACGGGCGCGGGCGCGGTCGATCATCCGCTCGACGGTGCGTTCGGCGCGGCTCATCCGCTCGCCCAGCATCTGCCGGCGCTCGACAATACGGTTCGACAGCACGTCGGGCCGCAGATGCGAGGCGGTGCGTTCGAAGGCACGGCGCTTGTTGAGCGTGTTCAGCTCAAGCCCGCGGCCCAGGCCGGCGGCGGCCTCATCGAAGCGGCGGCGCGGCAGGGCCAGAAGCTGGTCGAGCGAGGGTAGCGCCCGAAGCAGCGCGCGCACCGACTGCCGGCGTTGATCCATTTGCCGGCCGACACCACCCTGCAGGCGGGCGGCCAGGCTTGCGAGCTGCGCCTCGAGTTCAGCCTTGACCGGCACGGCCATTTCCGCAGCCCCTGTCGGCGTCGGAGCACGGATATCGGCGGCATAGTCGATCAGCGTCCAGTCGGTCTCGTGGCCGACAGCGGAGATCAACGGGATCTCGCTCGCCGCGGCTGCGCGGACGACCGCTTCGTCGTTGAAACTCCAGAGATCCTCCAGGCTGCCGCCGCCACGGGCGACGATCAGCACGTCGGGACGGGGAACGGGGCCTCCGGGCATAAATTCGTTGAAGCCGCGGATAGCATTCGCCACCTCATCGCCCGAGCCCTCCCCCTGCACCTTCACCGGCCAGACCAGCACATGCACGGGAAAGCGATCGGAGATGCGGTGCAGGATGTCGCGGATGACCGCGCCCGTCGGGGAAGTGACGACACCGATAACCTTGGGCAAAAAAGGAAGCCGGCGCTTGCGGTCGGCATCGAACAGACCCTCAGCGCTGAGCTTGCGCTTGCGCTCCTCCAACAGGGCCATCAGCGCACCGGCGCCCGCCGGCTCCAGCGTTTCGATGACGATCTGGTATTTCGAGGAGCCCGGGAAGGTCGTGACTTTGCCGGTGGCGATGACTTCCATTCCCTCCTCGGGGCGGAATTTCAGCTTGGAGAATGTGCCTTTCCAGATCACAGCGTCGATGCGAGCCCGGTCATCCTTCAGCGAAAAATAGGCATGACCGGAGGAATGCGGCCCGCGGTAGCCGGATATTTCGCCGCGCACCCGTACCTGATCGAAGGCGCTCTCGACCGTACGCTTAATCGATCCGGATAATTCCGAGACCGAATATTCCGCGAGATTGGTCGGCGAATCACTCTCAAAGAAGCTGCTCATACGGTCTTTTTATCCGAAGTCGCCGCAAATGCGGAGCCATATACCCCTTAAATCGGAATCGATTTGAGGAAAGGATTATGCGCAGATCTAAAGCGCTGATGCGTCTTTGCCCGTCCCAACAGGACGCATGGCACAATGAGCTTCATCATGCGTTAACCTTGTCCACAAAGCCTTTCTTAGCCATCCGCGTGCAATTCTGTGCAAACTTGTTTTTGGTAAAGAGGAGGTGGAGCGATGATATTCGTAACCGCCATGATCATCGGAATTGCGGCCGGCCTGCAGCGTTCGGCGATCGGCTCGATCCTGGGCGCGGCCCTGGTCAGCATCGCCTTCATGGCAGCCGTTGCCGCCTCCGCGGTTCCGCCGCCTCTGATGACCTTGTTCGTTGCGCTCGGCGGCTATAACCTCGGCTTCATCGGTTATCTCGTCACGCTTGACAGGCTTGAGCAGCGCCGGGCCTGATCCGGGCGTTCGTGGCACAAAGCTTTGGCTACAGCCCCCACTTCGGGCCATCTTCGGACAATGTAATCTCAACGGGGTCACCGTTCACCTCGACGGACGGACCGCCGAACGCGTTCCAGCGAAACAGATTGAGATGCCATCCACCGGGGATCAGCCTTGACCGATCGATGATGCCGTCGGCACCGGCTGCTCTCGCAGCATCGGCCGTGCGCCATGAGGGCGGCTCCTCGCCGGCAGCCAATGCAGGGCGCCAGGGTAGATTGGAGGCATTCCGATCGATGCCGAGCCGTTCACATGCCCGCTGATCATGCTGATCGAGCACGAACGCGTTGCTCACCATCAGCGGCACAACAACACGTCGCCGACCGTCTTCGCGCATATAACCTGAAATCGCCATGATCGCCCATTCCGGCGAAGCGCTCATATAGAGGGCTGGCTGACCGAGCCGGTGATACCGGCCTGCACTCGTCTGGTCCGGAGGATCGAGGACATGATCGAGGCGTTCGACAAGCACGGAACGGAAGAAGCACCCGCTCACCTCGCGAAAAATGCTCGACGATCCACTTGCTGGCGGCTGCTCTTCCATAAGGCCTCGTTGATCAGACAGCTAAAAAACACAGGCTATCGGGGCACCGTCAATCCGTCGGTGCGAACCGGAAGAACTGCACATCCGACTTCGCCGCCACTGGGATCGGCTGAAGATAGGCTGGCACATGCCCCTGGCTGAGTTGAGCATAGAGCCCATCCGGCTTCAGCTTGGAAACTTCTTCAACCTGCGGGTCGCTGGGGCAAAAGGCAAGCAAGGTTACATGGGCGCCGCGCAGGAAAGCTTCCGCCTCCTTCGGTTCCGCCAGGCCGATGTGCAACTCGGTCAGCATGCCACCCTGATCGCGATGATAGGGACCGGACAGCACGCGATGTGGCGTGAAGCGCAGGATGGGCGAACCCATGTTGGACGGCGCGGAAACGACACCTGGAGCGAGACCGGCGAGCGGCGCCAGCGCGTCTTTTGTGATGCATACCCCCGTCTCTTCCGCCTTGGCGACCGGCGCGGAGAAACTGTTTGCGATGCCGTTGTTGGCAAGTGCGCCGCCGACGGCCCAGACGGCGGGTGCCGAGAGCAGCGTGGCGGCGACATAAAAGAAGGCTGCGCCCATATCTTCCGTATCGGCGACGGAGATGCGGCGAAGTTCGGCAAGCAGTAGTGCGAGCGGCGGAATGGCGAGCAAATTGGAAAACTCGGCACCGCGCACCTGCACCAGCGCAATGATCCAATTGACGCCCACCAGAGCCAGAAGAACGAAATGCAACCGGGCGCGCTCGCCGCGCATCATGCGGAAGAGGCAGACGACGATCGCCATGAAGCCAGTGGCATAGAAGGCACCAAGCGTTTCCGGCTGATTACGGGACAAGGACAGGATCGACTGCGCCTCGGAGACGCTGTTCAACCATAGCTGAACCAGCAACGGGTCGAGATCGGCGAGCGGATTGCGCAGGCATTGCGGCGCGATCGCCAGTGTCGTGGCGAAGACGACAGCGCCATTGGCCGCCAGCATCGCCAGACGCCAGGGCCGCGACAGACGGCTGGCGAACAGTGTTGATAGCAGCAGGCCGGCGCCGCCGATGCTGATGATGCTGTAGAAGCCCAGCGAGAGATTGTCGCAGGTGACTGCGGAATAGAGATGCGGCGGCACCAGCGCCAAGAATGCAGCACTGACGGCGATCGTCAGCGTCAAGGCGAAGGCGCGGGCAGCGGGCGCGAAAATCTCGCCGTCCCAGGCCCAGAGCCCGGCGACCGCTACGCAGGCGACGGCGACGAACGGCGTCGTCTCCGCTCCGATGCCGAGGGCGATGGCAAGCGCGATGGCCGCGATGACGAAATTACGCGGCCTATAGGTCTCGTCGGCCAGCATGGCGACGGTGAGCGCGACCAGCCCGAGCTGCACATTGTCATGATCGATGGAACCCGGCTTGAAACGGCTCGACACCAAAATGAAGAGCGCCGTCAGACCGAGCGAGAAATGCATGCCTTCCGTGCCGGCGATGCGGCGCCCGGCGAGGCCCATGGAGAACATCAGCGGCAGCACGAGCATGAGCGGCCAAACTGTAAGCGCCGCTGCTTCCGCGCCTTCCGGTGTAAGAAACAGCCGAAAGAAGGCAATCAGGCCGGCGATCGGCAAATCGATGAAACGCGACCAGTGCATCAGCGTGCCGCCATCGAGGCCGAGGCGGTATTGCACCATGTCGAACCAGCCCTGGCCTCCCAGGAAATCGCGCACTTCGACGAGACGCATCATGTCGTCATTGTCGGGCCCGACATAGTCCGTGGCGTGACGATTGAGGATCAGCAGGGCGGCGATGATGATCAGGCTGTAGATCAGCGCGACGAGCCATAGCCGCGACCAGCGCGAAGGCGCCGTCTGCGTGGCCGCCAATGCCGATCCGCGCGATATTCCCACCGCCTGCACCATTTCGATGAAACCCCGTGTTTGAAGGACATGCAAGGGCGCCACGCTAACGGCTGCCAATCAAGAAAGGGTAAAGCCAGGCCGCGCTGCAGCCGATATCACGATAATGTTCCCGCGGAGATCACAACCTGCCATTTTTCACCCGCAGCCATAGGGTCTTATTAACGCGCAGCGGGATAAGTTCTCATCCAAATTATCCGTCGAGGCCTCAAGTGAACGTCATGCGTAAGAATTGGCCAGAAACCATGTGGAGTGAGAACCTGAACATCGCCGTTCTCCTGCCCTGCTACAATGAGGCCGCAACGATCGGCCAAGTCGTGCGCGGCTTTCGCGAGGCGCTGCCAAAGGCTCGCATCTACGTTTATGACAACAACTCCACCGACGGGACGGCGCTGCAAGCCATGCTTGCCGGCGCGACCGTCGTGCGCGAGCGCCGCCAGGGCAAGGGACATGTGGTGCGCCGCATGTTTGCCGATATCGACGCAGACATCTACCTCATGGCCGACGGTGACGGCACCTATGCGCCCGAGGATGCGGAGGAATTGATCCGCACGCTGCTGACCGAAGGTTCCGACATGGTGGTGGGCACGCGCCGTGGTGTGCACGACGATGCCGGCCGGCAGGGTCATGCCTTCGGCAACCGGATCTTCAACTGGCTTTACCGGACGATCTTCGGCACCGACTTCACCGATATTTTCTCCGGCTATCGCGCTTTCTCCCGGCGCTTCGTCAAGAGTTTCCCGGCCGTATCCGGCGGTTTCGAGATCGAAACGGAAATGTCGGTGCATGCCTCGCGGCTGAAGCTGCCCGTCAGCGAATTGGAACTCGATTACGGTCGCCGGCCTGAGGGTTCGCACTCCAAGCTTTCGACCTTCCGCGACGGCTGGAAGATCCTCTGGATGTTCGCGATGCTGATGAAGGAAACGCGACCCTTCGCCTTCTTCGGCATTTTGAGCGCCATTTTCATGGAGGCGAGCATCGGCTTCATGATCCCCGTCTTTGTCGAATATTTCGAAACCGGCCTGGTCGCCCGCATGCCCACCTGGGTGCTGTCCATGGCATTGATGATGATTTCCATCATGATGTTCACAGCCGGGCTGATCCTCGATTCCGTCGCCCGCGCCCGCGCCGAACAGCTTCGCATCCACTATATGAGCTTGGCCAAACCGGTATCCCGGCAGATTGGCGACGAGCAAACGGTCTATATCGCCGAACATGAAAAGCCGGCGAGCCGGCGGAAAAAGGCCAAGGCTGCATGAAGAAGCTTCTGCGCTTCCTGATCGCCGGCGGCGTTGGCTTCGTGGTCGATGCGGGCGTGCTGCATTTGCTGCTTTGGTTCACGCCCTTCGGCCCATTCGTCGGCCGCGCCCTTTCCATACCGAGTGCGCTGCTCGCGACCTGGTTTCTCAACCGCAATTTCACCTTCGGCCGTTCCAATCGCTCGCTTGCGGCTGAAGGCTTCCGCTATGGTTCGGTCGGTCTGACCTCGGCACTGCTGAACTACGCCCTGTTCAGCTCGCTGCTCGTCTCCATGCCGACGCTCCGGCCGATCATCGCGCTGATCCTGGCGTCGGCGGCCGCGACTGCGTTCAGCTTCTTCGGCTATTCACGCTTCGTCTTCCGCCACCGACAAAATCCTTGAGGAACCAACTCACACCGGTTCCCAGCCATCCTTCTCGCTGGCGCGATAGATGGCATCGATGACCTTCTGATTGAGCTTCGAACTTTCGAGCGTCACGACTTCCGCATCCTTACCCAATGCCGCCGAGGCAAAAGCTTCCGCCTCACGCTTGTACTGACGGCTGTCGGGGAAACGGAAGATCTGTGATTCCGAATGGTTGCGATTGGTCAGCTCCAGCTCTTCGGCGCCGTAGCGATCGGCATTGAAGGGGGATTTCACCTCGATGAAACCGTCCGTACCGTGGAAAACCATGACCTGGCGGGCAGCCATCTGCGTCGAGATATAGAAGGTCATTTCGAAATCGCCGAAATCAGCCTTGACGCTGGAGTAGATATCCGTGCTGAATTCCGGATCGCGCTCTGTGACCGCCTGGATGCGCAGGGGCTCGCGACCAGTGACGAAGCGGGTGCTGATCATCGGATAGACGCCGATATCGGGCAGGCCGCCGCCGCCGAGTTCCGGGATGTTGCGCATGTTGCCGGCATCGCGGTTGAAATAGGTGAAGGCGCCCTGAATATGACGCAACCGGCCGATGGCGCCGGCTGCCAGCAGCGAGCGCACTTTCTGCCAGACCGGCGTATAGGTGACCATATAGGCTTCCGTCACCAGCACCTTGTTGCGGTCGCGGGCAGCGATCAGGCTGTCGATCTCATCGGCCTTCAGCGCAATCGGCTTTTCGCAGAGGACATGCTTGCCGGCATCGGCCGCCTTGATCGTCCATTCGACATGCTGCGAGGTCGGCAGCGGAATATAGACGGCGTCGATCTTATCCGAGGCGAGCATTTCCTCGTAGGAGCCAAAAGCATGCGGCACGGAGAAGCGGTCCGCCATTTCGCGAGCGCGTGCAAGGTCACGGCTGGCGATCGCCGTCACCACGCAATTTTCCGCATCCTGAATGGCCGGCACGACCAGTTCGCGGCCGATCTTTGCGGTCGATAAGATTCCGAAACGCAGCATGACTTTTCCTCCTGGAGCACGATCCCGAAGCAAACAACCGCAGGGCAGAAAGCGCAGAGCGGCTTTCGGATAGGACCTTGTGAAAGTGATGGATGGAACGAAACGATGGGTCATCTCGCTCGCGATAGAACCGGAGGCAACTGTATTCGGCCCTTATCCAAGGTGCAATGCCATCGAGCAACCCCAAGCCAGAAACTCGCCATCGTTCTGAGAATTTCGATGGCCGGATTTGTCCTCATTTTGTCCGGCATGTGGCTTTTGTGGCTAGCGCTATGGATCTAGCTTCGGCTATCCTTCAATCACAGGAGATACGAAAATGTCCTATGCCGACACTGCTTTGCTGGTTATCGATGTTCAGGAATCCTTTCGCCAGCGCCCTTACTGGCAAGCGGACGACCTGCCGGATTTCGTAGACCGGCTGCAGGCTTTGATCGACGGCGCCAAGGCCCGTGGCATTCCGGTGGTCCAGATTTTTCATGTCGACGGCGACGATCATTTCAGCCTGGCAAGCGGCTATGTCCGCAAGCTCGAGGAGATTACGCTCGAGGCTGACGCGGTATTCCACAAATCCCGCCATTCCGCGCTCGTGGGGTCCGGTCTCGATGTCTGGCTGGTGGAAAACGGCATCCGCAAGCTCATCGTTTCCGGCATCCGCACCGAGCAATGCTGCGAAACGACGACGCGCCACGCCTCCGACCTCGGCTACGATGTCGACTACGTCACCGAGGCGACGCTGACCTTCCCGATGACGCATGCGTCGGGTACGGTGTTCAGCGCCGACGATATCAAGAAGCGCACCGAGCTGGTGCTATCGGGCCGTTTCGCCCGCATCGCCACCGTGGAAGATGCGCTTGCATCCGTGGCGATCAGGAGTGCTGCATGAACCAAGGCGACAGATACCTCCGGGTCATTCCCGTCTATGTCCTCCTGCCGCCCTACACGCTGCTGATGGATGTCGCGGGGCCGGTGGAGGTTCTGCGCCGCGCCAATATCGAACAGGAGGATATCCTGTTCGATTACCGCTTCATTGCCGCCCGCCCGACGCAGACGACCTCGATCGGCCTGACGGTCGCCGATCTCCTGCCGGTGCCCGATTGCATTCCCGAGGGCGCCCTGGTCGTCGTCTCCGGCAGCGTCACACCGCCATCCGACGCTGGCGACATAGAAGAGGAGAACGGGCTGCTCGCCACCTGGCTGAGGACATCGATCCGCCCGGGCGTCACCCTCATCACCATCTGCTCAGGCGCTGTGCTTGCCGCCCGCGCTGGCCTGCTCGAAGGATACGCCTGCACGACGCACGCAGCCTGTATCGAGGAGGTCCAGCACTATGCTCCCACTGCGCGGGTTCTCGACAACCGGCTCTATGTCGAGGACCGCGAGCGCTATTCCAGCGCCGGCATCTCAACCGGCACGGACCTGATGCTGCACATCGTCTCCAAGCTCACCTCGCCGGTGACGGCGCTGACGATCGCCCGCCACATGGTCGTCTACATGCGCCGCACGGGCGCTGACCCGCAGCTTTCGCCCTGGCTCAGCGGCCGCAATCATGTGCATCCCGCCATTCACCGCGTTCAGGATGCGATCATGGCCGATCCCGCCCATGGTTGGTCGCTCGCGGAGCTTGCCGGCATCGGTGCGATGAGCGCGCGGCATATTTCCCGGCTGTTTCAGGAGCATGCCGGGCTTTCGGTGACCGCCTATGTCAATCTGATGCGCGTCACGCTCGCCCGCGATGTGCTTGCCAATTCGCGGCTGGACATGGAGCGCGTGGCGGAAAAATCCGGTTTCGCCTCGCCGCGGCACATGCGGCGCGTCTGGTCGAAATATAATGAGCTGTCGCCCAGCCATTACCGACGGTCGGCGGCCGAATAAAATAATCGTTAGTGGCATTTCCAATGGTAGGACGATAACTTGCATCGACGTCCCCTCCCTTTCCGGCCTTTTCGATGCCGGTTTTTGCTCAGATAATTTGGAGAGCCACCATGGAAATGCGCAAGCTTGGACGAACCGATCTTTTCACCGCGCCGATCGTCTTCGGCGGCAATGTCTTCGGCTGGACGGCCGATGAGAAGACTTCCTACGCTCTGCTCGACGCCTTCTTCGGTGCCGGCTTCAACACGATCGATACAGCCGACGTCTATTCAAGCTGGGTTCCCGGCAACAAGGGCGGCGATTCCGAGGAAATCATCGGCAAGTGGCTGAAGCGGGGCCGCATCGCCCGCGACAAGGCCATCATCATCACCAAGGTCGGTTCGGAAATGGGTCCCGGCAAGAAGGGGCTGAAGGCGAATTACATCCTGCGGGCGGTCGAGGATTCGCTGAAGCGGCTGCAGACCGACTATATCGATCTCTATCTCTCGCACTGGCCGGACCCGGAAACGCCGCATGAGGAGACGCTCAGCGCCTATGCCAAGCTGAAAGAACAGGGCAAGATCCGCCATGCCGGCTGCTCCAACCTCAATGCGGAGCAGTTGCAAGCCTCGTTCGACGCCGCCGCCAAGGCCGGCCTGCCGCGTTACGACGTGCTGCAGCCGGAATATAATCTCTATGCGCGCGAAAGCTTTGAAGGCCCGCTTGCCGATCTCTGCGTGAAAGAGGAGATCGGCGTCATCACCTATTTCAGCCTCGCGGCCGGCTTCCTCACCGGCAAATACCGCAGCAAGGCCGATACCGAAGGCCGGGCGCGCGAAAACCGCGTCGCGTCTTACCTCAACGACAAGGGCTTCCGCGTTCTCGCCGCGCTCGATACAGTTGCCGCGGAAACCAAGTCGACGCCAGCCGATGTCGCACTTGCCTGGCTGCTGCGCAAACGCGGCGTCACAGCGCCGATCGCCAGCGCCACCAGCCTCAGCCAGCTCGACGCGCTGATCAATTCGGCGAAGCTTTCGCTTTCCGACGAAGCCATGAGCCTGCTCGACAAAGCCGGCGCATAAAACAGACGGGAATGAACCGATGACCGTGGTGATCCGCGATGCCAAGCCCGAAGACGAAATCCGCTGGCGCGAGCTCTGGGCCGACTATCTCGCCTTCTACCGTGTCGGCATCGCGCCTGATATCACCGACAAGACATGGCGCCGGGTCTTCGATCCGGCGTCCGCCATCTTCATGCGCATCGCCGAAGTCGATGGGGAGGTCAAGGGTTTCACGCTCTGCCTGACCCATGAAGGCACCTGGGTGCGTACGCCGGATTGCTATCTGGAAGATCTGTTCGTCGATCAAAGTACGCGCGGTCGTGGCGTCGGCCGGGCGCTGATGGACGATCTCGTCGCTCTCTGCAAAAAGAACGCCTGGGCGCGGCTCTATTGGCATACGGAAGAGAGCAACGCCACGGCCCGTAAGCTCTATGACAGCTACGTCGAGAGCGACGGGCACATTCGTTACCGCATCAGCTTTTAAGGCATGATCTCGAAAAGTGTGACGCGATTTTTGGATAAGATCATGCCCAGTCAAATAACTGGCTTCGGAAGCCCTTCGTAGAGGGCCGAATGATCGCCCTGCCAATTTGCCATGCCGCGCTTGGTCAGCATGCCGCGAGGCTGGGCAAAGCTCTGGATCGTCCGTTGCGGCCGCTCGTGCCATTGGATGTTGACGGCCCATAATTTCGGGAAGAAGCAGAGCGAGGCGTAGGGCAAGTGATCGTGGATCCACCAGGCAAGCTTCCGCCAATCGCCCTCTTCGCGACAATTATCGATCAGCCATGGCACGACGATGCAGACTGCCGCGCCCATGCAGCCATCGAGATCGCGCATATCCCAGATATGATGCGCGGCGGTGTGGGCATTCGTCGAGCAATTCAAGCCGTTCCTGTTGCCGAAGGCATTAACGGCAGGCGCGCGGTAGCCTGAGCGGATATGCAGCCGGCCGAAGGTCGCCTCCAGCGGTTCCAGCAACTCCTCGCAAAGCCGGCTGCCGGATTCGATCGCTAGCTCCGGGTCGTCGGGGATATTCGGAATGCGATAGAAATCGGCGATTTCCGAATGCAGGAAATCGCGGAAGAAGAAGTTCTTCGATAGCCTGACGCGGCCGAGCTCCTCCAGCCCCTTCATCGATCCCGGCTTCTTCATCGTCTCGTCCCTGTTCGTGCGGCTGGTGCTGACATTCTATCTCACACCACGAATCCGAATTCCGTCAGCAGCGGCAGACGGCCTCACTGCTCTCCTATGGCCCGGTATATTTGAAGAAATCGATGAAAGCCCTGAGTGCCGGGCGCATCTGACGACGACTGGAATAATAGATGCAGAAGCCAGGATAGGGTGCACACCAGTCCTCCAGCACGCGGATGAGCTTGCCCTCATCCAGTTCCTGTTGCACGCGGATATCGAACAGATAGGCGAGGCCGGCGCCATTGACTGCCGCCAGAACCGCGAGCCGATCCTCAATCACAATCAAGGGGCCATCGACGGCTACGATCAGCTCACGGCCGTCCTTCTCGAATTCCCAGCGATAGAGAGAGCCATCGGTAAATCGTCGCTTGATGCAGCGGTGATGGACGAGATCGCGCGGATGCAAAGGCTTCGGATTCTTCTCGAAATAGGCCGGAGAGCCGGCGATGACGGTGCGGATATCCGGCGAGACCTTCACCGCGATCATATCCCCCTCGATGCTCTCCTCCAGCCGAATGCCGGCGTCGAAGCCTTCCTTGACGATATCGCTGAAGCCGTCTTCGTTGGCGATCTCCAGCGTGATGTCGGGATAGGTATTCAGGAAATCGCCAAGCCGCGGGGCAAGCAGCAGGTCGGTCGCAAAACGCGGCGCGGTGATGCGAAGGTTGCCGGCCGGACGCCCACGGGCGGCAAGCGTGTCCTCCAATGCAATATCGATCTCCTCTAGTGCCGGCGCCAGACGCTCCAACAGCAGCTTGCCCTCCTCGGTCGGCGCCACGCTTCGGGTGGTGCGGGCAAGCAGCCGCACGCCAAGGCTTTCCTCCAGGCTCGAGACCGCATGGCTCACTGCGGAAGGTGCGATCGACAATTCCTTGCCAGCGGCACGGAAGCTTCGATGGGCGGCAACGGCGGCAAAGACCGCCAATTGGGAGAGCTGAGTTCTGTTCATTGATCTAATCAATAGAACAGCCCATTTGAGTTTGCATGCATTTTCATTCGTTATCGGCAGACATAATTTCTCTCTCGTCACGCGACCGACGAGAATGGTCGTCGCGGACCAGAATTAAGCTCAAAAGGATACGACTATGAAAACCCGTAAACTTGGCAAGGAACTTTCCGTCTCCGCTGTCGGCCTCGGCTGCATGGGCATGAGCTTCGCCTATGGCGCAACCGACGACAACGAATCCATCAAAACGCTGCATCGGGCCGTCGATCTCGGCGTCACCTTTTTCGATACCGCCGAAACATACGGACCCTTCACCAACGAGGTTCTGGTCGGCCGTGCGCTGAAGCCCGTCCGCGATCGCGTCGTCATCGCGACGAAGTTCGGCTTCAAGCTCGATCCGGAAAAATCCGGCCCGGCGGCGATGATCGGCGTCGACAGCCGGCCGGAGCATGTGAAAGAAGTGGCGGAAGCCTCGCTGAAGCGTCTCGGCACTGATGTTATCGACCTCTTCTACCAGCATCGCGTCGATCCGAACGTTCCGATCGAGGATACCGTCGGTGCCATGGCCGAGCTGGTGAAGGAGGGCAAGGTGCGTGCGCTCGGGCTTTCGGAAGCCGGTGCCGCCACCATCCGCCGCGCCCATGCCGTGCATCCGATTGCCGCCGTGCAGAGCGAGTACTCGCTGTGGAGCCGCGATCCGGAGGAAGAGGTGCTTGCCGCCTGCCGTGAACTCGGCATCGGCTTCGTGCCCTATAGCCCGCTCGGCCGTGGCTTCCTGACCGGTGCGATCCGCAATGTGAGCGATCTCGCAGCCGACGATTTCCGCCGCGCCGTGCCGCGTTTCCAGGGTGAGAACTTCGATGCCAACGCAGCCCTCGTCGCCAAGCTCGAAGCCCTCGCCAAGGACAAGAACGTCACGGCGGCGCAGCTCGCACTTGCCTGGGTGCTGCACCAGGGCGACGACATCGTACCGATCCCCGGCGCCCGCAAGCTGCACCATCTGGAGCAGAATGCCGCCGCTGCCGACATCACGCTCTCGGCTGGCGAACTTCAGGAATTGAGCAACGTCATC
The DNA here is from genome assembly GCF_014200235.1 of Martinezella paranaensis. NCBI lineage: Bacteria > Pseudomonadati > Pseudomonadota > Alphaproteobacteria > Hyphomicrobiales > Rhizobiaceae > Martinezella > Martinezella paranaensis. The sequence goes on from NZ_JACHBI010000007.1 coordinate 323,161, forward strand.
CCGCTCGATCTGGTGGCCGGCAAGCGCTATTCGGATACCTCGCTGGCAATGACGAACCTGTAGGAGCGTCAGCCACTCTCGCGCAACATCGACACCGGCGCCCGCCGGTGTCGATGAACACGTAACACATCTATTCGATGACAAACTGAACGCGATCCCCAGCAACCATCGTCATAAGGATGAAACAGACGCTCTGTAAAGCTCCGTACTGCGAAACTAGGCATCGCCCTTTTCTAAAATAAGCTTTTGATTTTGCTTCGCTTGTCCGTACAGAATGACATCTTCGGCACTTGCAGTCCGCTGTGAACCGGATGATTGGGTATTCCTATCGGACGCTCTGTCAAAAGCATTGAAAAGCGTAGACCAAAGTCGCAATTTTTGATCGAAGACATCGCACCAAACAGATCGGTATAGTCGAAATCGCGCGTTTGCATCTCGACGCTCGGTTGACAAATTAGCCCGAAGTTTGAAGAGTGCGGCCAATCGAAACGGGCAGCGTTGGGGGGACTTATGTCTAAGCGCGCGTTTATCGGACTTTCCGCTTTTCTTCTCGCCACCTTCGCCGCTTTGACGCCCGCGAGCGCCGCCGATGCCAAACGGCAAGTGGTCACTACGCCGGACGGCGATTACTTCGGCTTCGATCTGCGCACCGAGCAGAATGTCACGCTGGATCAATGCTCGACGTCCTGCGTCGGCGACAAGTCCTGCAAGGCCTTCACCTATAATCCCAAGGTGAAATGGTGCTTCCTGAAGTCCGATTTCAACCAGCTCAACAGCTTCCCCGGCGCTGTTGCCGGCAAGATCGTCGAAACCGCAGCAGTCAGCGAGCCGGATATCGGCGCCGCACCCGCTCTCCCCTTCCTTTCCGACAATTTCGTACAGAGCGCACGCGATGCGAAGAGCAGGCTCACGCTCGGCAATGAGTTGAAGGGACAAGGCGTCGAAAGCCTGACGGCGCTCGGCCGCATCGAGCTGACCTCCGGCAACGTCAACAACGCATTGAACGCCTTCCAGGGTGCGCTGTCGCTTGCGCCTGACAATGGCGCGCTCTGGGTCGAGATGGCGCGGGCCGCCAACACGATCACGAACGACACGACGGTCGCCACCCAGGCGGCCTATGCCGCCCTCAACGGCTATCAGCTTTCCCGCACGACGCGGAGCCGCGCCGACGCGCTCGCCGTGCTCGCGACCTCGCTGCAGAACGCGCAGAATTATCGCCAGGCGCTCAGCGCCTATAAGGCAAGCCTTGCTCTGGCCGGCTCGCCGACGATCCAGGCCGCCTATGAGGATCTGAGAGCACGCCAGGGCTTCCGTGTCACCGGCAACACGCTGGACAACGACAACGCCTCGCCCCGCGCCTGCCTGCAATTCTCGGAAAAACTGGTGAAGAGCGGCGTCGACTATACGCCCTTCGTGACCGTCAATGGCGCCGCCCCGAAGGGTGTCGATGCCAAGGACAACCAGATCTGCGTCGAAGGTCTCGAATTCGGCCAGCACTACAAGATTTCGTTGCGCCGCGGCCTGCCTTCCTCCGTCGATGAGGACCTTGCCGCACAGGTGGACATCGAAGTCTACGTCAAGGATCGCACCGCCTCGATCCGCTTCACCGGCGACAATTTCGTGCTGCCGTCGACGGCGCGTCGCGGCATTCCCCTGGTTTCGGTCAACACCACCACGGCCAACCTGAAGCTCTACCGCATCGGCGACCGCAATATCGCGCAATTGCTCAGCAATTCGCAGTTTTTGACGCAGATGGACAGCTATAGCGCACAGACCATTCAGGACACCAGCGGCGAACTGGTCTGGCAAGGCTCGATTGATATCCAGCAGGATCTCAACAAGGATGTCGTCACCAGCTTCCCGGTCGACGAGGCGTTGCCGAAGCGCAAGCCTGGCGTCTATGTCCTGACCGCCGTCGCACCGAACTCCGGCCGGGAATGGGATCCGCAGGCGACGCAATGGTTCGTCGTCTCCGATATCGGCGTCACGACCTATGCCGGCACGGATGGCTTGAACGTCTTCACCCGCTCGCTCGGCAGTGCCAAGCCGATCGCCGGCGTCGAGCTGCAACTGCTCGCCAAGAACAATGAAATCCTCGGTACTGCGAAGACCGATGCGAATGGCCGCGCCACCTTCAGTGCCGGCCTGATGCGCGGCACTGCGGGCATGACGCCGGCTGTCATTACGGCGCAGAACGGCGATCAGGATTACGTCTTCCTCGACATGACCCGCGCCGGCTTCGATCTCTCCGACCGCGGCGTTACCGGCCGCACGGCACCGGGTGCGATCGATCTGCTTACCTGGACCGAACGCGGCATCTACCGCGCCGGCGAAACGGTGCATGCCTCGGCCCTTGCCCGCGACGTCAGCTCCATGGCGGTCGAGAACCTGCCGCTCACCTTCGTCTTCCTGCGCCCCGACGGCGTTGAGGATCGCCGCATCGTTACCGATGGCGGCAAGCTCGGCGGCTACAATGTCGACCTGCCGCTACAGCAGACCTCGATGCGCGGCACCTGGACGATGAACATCTATACCGACCCGAAGGGCGCCTCCATTGGCTCGCAGACCTTCCTCGTCGACGATTTCGTGCCGGATCGCATCGAATTCGACATGAAGAGCGACGCCAAGGCGATCGAAGTCGGCCAGCCGACGCCGGTCAATATCGAAGGGCGCTATCTCTACGGCGCGCCGGCGGCGGGCCTTAGCCTCGAAGGCGAAGTGACGCTGAAGCCGACGCGCGAGAGCGACGATTATAAGGGCTACGAATTCGGCCTCGCCGACGAGGCCGCCGGGCAGGACGCCAGCGATAGCGATAGCGACAGCAGCAGCAGCGACAACAAGGCCGAGAGCTCGCAAGTGCCGCTCGAAGACCTGCAGGCGCTGGACGAGGACGGCAAGACGACCTTCGACGTTACCATCGCCGATACGCCCTCGACCACGCAGCTCCTCAACGCCAACATCACCGTCCGCATGCAGGAGGCCGGTGGCCGCGCCGTCGAGCGCTCGCTGACGCTGCCGGTCAAGGCGGACGGGCCGCGGATCGGCATCAAGCCGGAATTTGACGGCAATCTCGGCGAAAATTCGATCGGCAATTTCCACGTCATCGCCGTCAACCAGAACGGCCAGAAGCAGGCCATGCAGGGCCTGACCTGGAAGCTGCTCGCCGTCGAGCGCGACTACCAATGGTATCGTGACGGCAGTAGCTGGAAATACGAGCCTATCGCCTCGACCAAGCAAGTCGCCACTGGCACGATCAATACCACGACGGATGGTGCGGAAATCTCGGTTCCGGTCACCTGGGGCCGCTACCGGCTGGAGGTGGAGACCGCCGATACGAATGGTCCGCAATCCAGCGTCGAATTCGACGCCGGCTGGTACGTCGCCTCCACCTCGACGCAAACGCCGGATGCGCTGGAGATCGCGCTCGACAAGGATAGCTACCATGTCGGCGATACGGCCAAGCTGAAGGTAACGTCCCGCTATGCCGGCCAGTTGATGGTGACGGCCGGCTCCGAAACGCTGATCTCGGTGACCAATGCCGACGTCGGCGCCACCGGCGGCGAAGTCGACATTCCCGTCACCGCCGATTGGGGCGCAGGCACCTATGTGACCGCCACCCTCTTCCGCCCCGGCGATGCGCAGGAAAGCCGCATGCCGATGCGCGCGATCGGCATCAAATGGGCGACCGTCGATCCCGGCGAACGCAAGCTGCAGGTTAAGCTCGATGCGCCGCAGAAGACCCTGCCGCGCCAGCCGCTGAATATCGGCGTGCAGGTGGCGGGCGCAGGCGCCAACGAAGATGCCTATGTGACGATCGCCGCCGTCGACGTCGGCATTCTCAACCTGACGCGCTACCAACCGCCGGCTCCGGACGAATGGTATTACGGCCAGCGCCAGCTCGGCCTCGAAATCCGCGACCTCTACGGCCGCCTCATCGACGGTTCGCTCGGCGCCACCGGGCGGCTGCGCACCGGCGGCGATGGCGGACAGGCGGCCCTACAGGCCAGCCCGCCGACGGAAAAGCTGATCGCCTTCTTCTCTGGTCCGATCAAGCTCGATGCCAACGGCAAGGCCAATGTCAGCTTCGACATTCCGCAGTTCAACGGCACGGCGCGCCTGATGGCGGTTGCCTGGTCAAAGGCCGGGATCGGCCATGCCACGCAGGATGTGATCATCCGCGATCCGGTGGTGGTCACGGCCAGCCTGCCGAAATTCCTCGCTCCCGGGGATAAGGCCAATCTCCGGCTCGATATCGCCAATACCGACGCGCCTGCCGGCGACTACAAGCTGACGGTGGCTGGCAATTCAGCCGTGACCGTCGATGCCAGCGCCGCGCAGCAGACGATCAATCTGAAACAAGGCGGCAAATACGACATCACGCTGCCTCTGACCGGTGGACAACCGGGTGCCGGCGCAGTTGCGATCAACCTGTCCAATGCTTCGGGAATGTCGCTCGACCAGTCGGTCGACATTCCGGTCCGGCCGGCGCAATTGCCGGTGACCGAACGGCGGCTGATCACGCTCGCATCCGGCAAGAGCCTGACGGTCAATGCTGACCTGCTGGCCGACAGCGTGCTGCCGGGCGCTTCCGTTAGCGTCAATGTTAGCCGCTCCAGCGCCTTCGACGTACCGGCTTTGCTGATGAGCCTCAGCCATTATCCCTATGGCTGCGCCGAGCAGACGGCCAGCAGCTCGCTGCCGCTGCTCTATTTCAGCGAGATGGCGATCAAGAACGGTCTCGCCGACGACACTGAAATCCATAAGCGCATTCAGGACGCGATCTATCGCGAAATGTCCTATCAGTCGTCGACCGGCAGCTTCGGCCTCTGGGCTCCGGGTTCCGGCGATCTCTGGCTCGACGCCTATGTCACCGACTTCCTGACCCGTGCTCGCGAGCAGAAATACACGGTGCCGGATCAGGCCATGGTACAGGCGTTGGAGAACCTGCAGAATTCGCTGAGCATCAACACCAACGTCAAGGACCAGGGCAACGAGATCGCCTATGCGCTCTACGTTCTCGCCCGCAACAAGAAAGCATCGATCAGCGATCTTCGCTACTACGCCGACACCATGCTGAACGACTTCCCGACGCCACTCTCCAAGGCGCATCTGGCGGCGGCTCTGGCGCTTTATGGCGATGCGCAGCGCTCGCGCAATATCTTCGTCGATGCGCTGCAGATGTCGCAACAGGCGGCGGTTACGAAGGTCAGCTTCGCCCGTTCCGACTACGGTTCGTCATTGCGAGATGGTGCGGCCGTACTGGCACTTGCTGCCGAAAGCCGCCCGGTGCCGCCGATCATTCCGGAACTGGCAACCGTCGTCGCCAAGGAATGGCAGACAAAGACCTATACCAGCACCCAGGAACAGACCTGGATGCTGCTTGCCGCACGCGCCCTGCAGAATGGCGATGATGGCCTGACACTCGATGTCAACGGTGCTGCCCATAGCGGCGCTTACATGGCCCAGATGACCGGTGACGCCCTGATGGGTCATCCGCTGACCGTCACCAACACCACCCGCCAGCCGCTGTCAGCCTCCGTGACCACCGTCGCGGCGCCGGTGACGCCGCTGCCGGCCGGCGGCAACGGCTTCAACATTGAGCGCAAATATTACACGCTCGACGGCGAAGAAGCGAATGTCACCCAGGCGCAGCAGAACGAACGCTATGTGGTCGTGCTGCATATCACGGAAACCAACGACTGGCCGTCGCGCGTTCTCGTCACCGACCTCTTGCCGGCCGGCTTCGAGATCGACAATCCGAGCATCGTCAACAGCGCGCAGCTTTCGAACTTCGACTGGCTGAGCGATGTGCAGCCGGCTCATGTCGAGTTCCGCAACGATCGCTTCGTCGCCGCCTTCGACCAATCGTCCGACCGCGATCTGAGCTTCGCCTATGTCGTGCGCGCTGTTACCCCCGGCACTTACGACCATCCGGCCGCGAGCGTCGAGGACATGTACCGGCCGCAATTCTCGGCCCGCACGGCGATGGGTCGCATGGAGGTGCTGGCAGCACAGCAGTAAGAGCAGGCAATGAAGACGCGGTGGAAAATTGCGATCGGTGTCGGGGTGAGCGCCCTCTCGGTGGTGGCGCTTGCCTTTGGCCTTGCGGCTGCCGATCACGCCTTTCCGCCACCGCTCGACAAGGCCGGCATCGTTTCGCCTGAAGTGCTGGACGCCAATGGCGAGCTGCTCCGCGCCTTCGCCACGCCGGAGGGACGCTGGCGGCTGAAAACCGATGTTGCCGATGTCGATCCGCAATTCCTGCGCATGCTGGTCGCCTATGAAGACCGACGCTTCTACGATCACCACGGCGTCGACCCGGTGGCGCTCGGCCGCGCCTTTCTGCAGCTCGTCAGCCATGGCCGCATCGTCTCCGGCGGCTCGACGCTGTCCATGCAGGTGGCGCGGCTGATCGAGCCGCGCAGCGAACGGTCGGTGACGGCGAAGCTGCTGCAGATCGTCCGCGCCGTCCAGATCGAGCGACGGCTCAGCAAGGAGCAGATTCTCGATCTTTATCTGACGCATGCGCCCTATGGCGGCAATCTGGAGGGTGTACGAGCCGCAAGCCTCGCCTATTTCGGCAAGGAGCCGCGGCATCTGACGGTCGCGCAGGCAGCCTTGCTCGTCGCCCTGCCGCAATTGCCGGAAAAGCGCCGGCCCGACCGCAATCTCGCGAGCGCCGAGGCGGCCCGCCGTCGTGTGCTCGACCGCGCCGCTGTGTCGGCTGCCGTCGGCGATGGCGAGGCGGAGCGGGCAGCGCTCGTTCCCGTCCCGGCCAAGCGGCGGCAATTGCCAGCCTACGCTGCGCATCTGGCAGAAGCCGCGTTGCGCAAGGAACCCGGGATCGTCCAGCACCACACGACGCTGCGCCGGGATATTCAGCAGGGCCTGGAAGCCGTTGCCGATGAAGCGTCGAAGCGGCTGGGACCGAAGGTCTCGGTCGCCATGGTGATGGCGGATGCGCATACCGGCGAGATCGTCGGCGAAGTCGGCTCGGCCAATTATTTCGATTCCAGCCGCTCGGGCTGGATCGACATGACGCGCGTCCTGCGCTCGCCCGGCTCGACGCTGAAGCCCTTCATCTACGGCCTTGCCTTCGAAGAGGGATATGTCGCCCAGGAAACCATTATCGAAGACCGCCCTGCCGATTTCTATGGCTATCGTCCGCACAATTTCGACATGACCTACCAGGGCGATGTCAGCGTGCGCGAGGCGCTGCAACTGTCACTCAATGTGCCGGCCGTGCGCCTGCTCGATGCCGTCGGGCCGACGCGGCTGCTCGTGCGCTTCCGTCGCGCCGAAGTGAAGCCAGTGCTGCCGCCCAACGAGGCGCCGGGTCTTGCCATCGGCCTTGGCGGCGTCGGTATCACGCTCAAGGATCTGGTGCAGCTCTATGCCGGGCTCGCCAATCGCGGCAAGCCGATGCGGATCGGCGACGGCATCCAGGATAAGCCGGGACCTATCGAAGGCGAGCCGCTGATGGAACCGGTGGCAGCCTGGAACATCACCGATATTCTCTCCGACATCATCGCGCCGGCCGGCAGCAAGCAGCTCGGCATCGCCTATAAGACCGGCACCAGCTACGGCAACCGCGATGCCTGGTCCGTCGGCTATGACGGCGCGCATGTACTCGGCGTCTGGGTCGGTCGGCCGGACAACGGCGCAGTGCCGGGACTAGCGGGCTATGTCTCGGCCGCGCCCATTCTGTTTGAAGGATTTGCCAAATCCGGCGTCGCCATCGCGCCGTTTCCGCCGCCTCCCATGGGCGCGGTGCGCATTTCCGCCACCGAACTGCCAATCAGCCAGCGACGTTTTTCAGTCACCGCCGCCGGTCTGCTGTCGGCCTCGACCCGCGAACCGGCGCCGCAGATCGTCTATCCGCCGGAGGGCGCGCGCATCGACCTTGGCGCAAACAGTGGCGCCAACCCGCTGATGCCGCTGGCGCTGAAGCTGCAGGGCGGCCGCGCGCCGTTCCGTTGGCTCGCCAATGGCAAGCCGCTGCCCGACCTTTCCCGCCGCCGCACCAACCAATGGATTCCGGATGGCGCCGGCTATTCGACGCTGACCGTCATCGATGCCGCCGGCCGGGCCGCCAGCGTGCGGGTTTTCGTGGAATAGGACCCGATAAAATCATTGCGATACTGGGCGTTTTTGCCTGTCTGTGCGTTCATGCTATATTAACAGGCACTCAAATGAGGAACGGCGAGATGTCGGAAGAGCAAGCAATCCGCGCAGTTGTTCACCTCTATGTCGACGGCATGGCATTCGCGAATGAGCCGGCTTTGCGCAAAGCGCTGCATCCACGGGTCGCGATCATAGGCAATTATCAGGGCGCGGTGGAGTGGATGACGCGCGACGAATTCATCACCGCGATCGTCGAAGAAGGTAGCGCACCACCCGACACGGTGCCGTTGATGGAGATCGAGCTGATCGATATCGAAGGCGATGCCGCAAGCGTCAAAGTCGTCGACGAATTCGCCGGCATGCGCTTTTCCGACTATCTGTCTCTGCTGAAGATCGACGGACGATGGACCATCGTGAATAAGGTATATCATTTGCATCGGTGACAGAGCGCTGTCGGTATCTCAAAGCCACCCCTTCTATGCTGAGGTTCTGATACCCCCTCTGTCCCTTTCGGGACATCTCCCCCACAAGGGGGGAGATCGTTGGGGAGTATGCCGCCGCCCTCGTTTCAAAACAACAAACCTCTGTTTCCGCAGGTTCGGTAGTCGTTTGAAATGAGAGGATGCCACAAGTTACCAATCTCCCCCCTTGTGGGGGAGATGTCACGACAGTGACAAGGGGGTGCCGCCCCCACCGCAAACTCTGCAACAGCCGATCGCAGCTTAACCCCGCAAAACCCCACCCGTCGTTTTCGTCACATTGGCGACGATCTTCTGGGTCAGGGCTTCGAAATCCTCATCGGTCAGCGTGCGCTCGGCCGGCTGGATCTGGACTTCGATGGCGATCGACTTCTTGCCGTCGCCGAGCGAGGCGCCCTCGAAAATATCGAAGACATTGACGCCGGTGATCAGCTTGCGGTCGGCGCCGGTGGCGGCGCGAATGATGGCACCGGCTTCCACCGTCTTGTCGACCACGAAGGCATAGTCGCGCTTGACCGCCTGGAAGGAGGAGAGCTCCAGTGCCGGCTTGGTGCGCGTCGTCTTCTTCTTCGGCTCCGGCATGGCGTCGATATAGACCTCGAAGCCGGCGAGTGCGCCGGTGACATCGAGCGCTTCCAGCGTCTTCGGATGGAATTCGCCGAAATAGCCGAGCACGACTTTCGGACCCATCTTGATCGTGCCGGAACGGCCCGGATGATACCAGCCGGGGCCACCCTGCTCGATCTGGATATTGCCCATCGGCACGCCACAGGCTTCGATCACGGCCAGCGCGTCGGCCTTGGCATCGAAAACATCGACCGGCTTGCCGCCGCCCTTGGCAGCGTTCGACCACATGCGTCCGGCGCCGGTGAGCGTGGCGGTGCCGCGACGGATGCCGCCGGCGACACGCCGCTGGCCTTCCGGCCTGTCATTTTCATAGGTGCCGGAGACTTCGAAGAGAGCAACATCGCCGTAGCCCTTGTCGGCATTGCGCTGCGCGGCCGACAGAAGGCCCGGCAGCAGCGAAGGGCGCATGTCGGACATGTCGGCGGCGATCGGATTGGCAAGCTTCAGCTCGTTGGAACCGCCGCCAAAGAGCTTGGCCTGATCTTCCGAGATGAACGACCAGGTGACGGCCTCGAGCATGCCGCGCGATGCAAGCGCGCGCTTGGCGGTGCGGGTGCGGATCTGCAGCGTCGTCAAGATCTTGCCGTTGACGGCGTTGTGGCTCGCAAGCGGCGCCGGCTTGATATTGTCGACGCCGTGGATGCGCATGATCTCTTCCACGAGATCGGCCTTGCCATCGACATCCGGCCGCCATGGGGGCACGGCGACGGAGACACGCTCGCCGGAGCCGGAGACCGTGAAGCCGAGCTTCGTCAGGATCGACCTGCCCTCTTCCATGGAGACGTCAAGGCCGGTCAGACGCTTGACCTCGGAGAAGGGGAAATCGACGATCTTGGCGTCATAACCCTTATAACCTTCGATCTTGGCCTTCGCGGCCGTACCGCCGCAGCAGGCAAGCACTAGCTCGGTCGTGCGCTCGAGACCCGGAGCCATATATTCCGGATCGACGCCACGCTCGAAACGATAACGGGCATCGGAGATGATGCCGAGGCTGCGGCCGGTCTTGGCGATGTTCATCGGGTCCCAAAGCGCCGATTCGATCAGCACGTCGACCGTATTCTCATCGCAGCCGGAATGCTCGCCGCCCATGATGCCGCCGATCGACTCGACGCCATTATCATCGGAGATGACGACATTGCTGGGGTTGAGCTTGTATTCGCGCTCATCCAGCGCCAGCACGGTTTCGCCGTCCTTGGCACGGCGGACAACGAGATTGCCCTTGACCTTGGAGGCGTCGAAGACGTGCATCGGCCGGCCCTGGTCGAAGGTCATGTAATTGGTGATATCGACCAGCGCGCTGATCGGGCGGAGGCCAATGGCGAGCAGCCGCTGCTGCATCCACTTCGGGCTCGGGCCGTTCTTGACGCCGCGCACGAGGCGAAGCGCAAAGCCGGGGCAAAGACGCGCATCGTCCAGCTCGATCTTCAGCCCGGTCGACGTATCGCCGTCGACAGCGAAGGTTGGCGTCAGGCGCGGCTTCAGCGTGCCGAGGCCGGAAGCGGCAAGGTCGCGGGCGATGCCGTAAACGCCGGTGCAGTCCGGACGGTTCGGTGTGAGGTTGATCTCGATCATCGGATCATCGAGGCCGGCATAGGCGGCGAAGCTGGTACCAACAGGCGCATCTTCTGGCAGATCGATGATGCCGTCATGGCTGTCGGAGATTTCCAGCTCCTTTTCCGAGCACATCATGCCGTGGCTTTCGACGCCACGAATATTGCCGACCGCCAGCGTCACGTCGATGCCGGGAACATAGGTGCCGGGAGCGGCGAAGGCGCCAACGAGGCCGGCGCGCGCGTTCGGTGCGCCGCAAACGACCTGAACCGGTTTGCCGGAGCCATTGTCGACCATCAGCACCTTCAGGCGATCGGCCTGCGGATGCTTTTCAGCGGAAAGGACCTTGGCGATGACGAAGGGCTTGAACGCCGCCTTGTCGTCGACATCTTCGACCTCCAGCCCGATCATCGTCAGACGAGCGCAGATCTCATCGAGCGTGGCGTCTGTTTCCAGGTGCTCTTTCAGCCAGGAGAGTGTGAATTTCATTTGCTTTATCCCTTCCTTACACGCTCAAACCGCCGAACAGTGTCGGCATGTCGAGTGGGCGGAAGCCATAGTGGTTCATCCAGCGGACGTCGGCGTTGAAGAAGTCGCGCAGGTCGGGCATGCCGTATTTCAGCATGGCGATGCGGTCGAGGCCCATGCCCCAGGCAAAGCCCTGATATTCGTCCGGATCGAGGCCGCCGTAGCGCAGCACGTTCGGATGCACCATGCCGCAGCCGAGGATTTCCATCCAGTCGGTGCCTTCGCCGAACTTGACGATTGGACCGGAGCGGTCGCACTGGATATCGACCTCGAAGGACGGTTCCGTGAACGGGAAGAAGGATGGGCGGAACCGCATCGTCACATTGTCGACCTCGAAGAAGGTCTTGCAGAATTCTTCCAGCACCCAACGGATATTGGCGACATTCGCCGTCTTGTCGATGACAAGGCCTTCGACTTGGTGGAACATCGGCGAGTGCGTGGCGTCACTATCCTGGCGATAGGTCTTGCCGGGAATGATGATGCGGATCGGCGGCTTCTGCGCTTCCATGGTGCGAACCTGCACCGGCGAGGTGTGCGTGCGTAGCACCTTGCGCTCACCATTCTCGTCCGGCTGGAAGAAGAAGGTGTCGTGCATCTCGCGGGCGGGGTGCCCTTCCGGGAAGTTCAGCGCCGTGAAGTTATAATAGTCGGTCTCGACATCAGGACCTTCGGCAATCGAGAAGCCCATGTCGCCGAAGATGGCCGTGATTTCGTCAACGATCTGGCTGATCGGATGGATGCGGCCGCGTTCGGCCGGCGAAGAACGCACCGGCAGGCTGACGTCCAGCGTCTCCGCCTTCAGCTTGGCATCAATCGCGGCATCGCGCAGCGCGCCCTTGCGGGCGTTGATGGCGTCGGTCACCGAATTCTTCAGCGCATTGATTGCCGCGCCCCGCGTCTGCCGCTCTTCCGGCGACATGCTGCCTAGCGTCTTCAACAGTTCTGAAACCGAGCCCTTCTTGCCGAGAGCGGACACCCTGACGGCTTCGATCGCCTGCTCGTCCGTGGCAGCGGCCACGTCGGCCATGAGTTGGGTTTCAAGAGTATCGAGTTCCGTCATCTTGTCCTGCCTTGCGGAGGGCGGGCTCACCGCGCCGCTATTCCGCAGAATAATTGGTGAACACATACATCAGATAGCTGGTGGCAACGATGAAGCGCTGCAGATCACTACCCATGTGCACGCGGCCAATCAACCGGGCAAATGACAAAAACCCGCCAAGAAAGCGGCTCATGTGCCGAAGTTCGGCCGCCGCCTCCGGCGGCGCACGCTTTGACCAGGCCACATAAGCCGATCGCGCCTGCTGCAAACACAAAACCCGCACCGGTTTTACCGGCGCGGGTTTGCAATGAATACACGAACTACGTGCGAAGCGGTGTTAGCTTACAACAGCTTCGAATTCGTTCTTCGTGCCGGCGTCCTTGAGGTACTCCAGGGCCTTCTTGGAGGCGACAACGAGCGCGCCGAAAGCTTCCGGCTCATGGATCGCCATGTCGGAGAGAACCTTGCGGTCGACTTCGATGCCAGCCTTGTTCAGACCGTCGATGAAGCGGCCATAGGTCAGGCCGAATTCGCGGACGGCAGCGTTGATGCGCTGGATCCAGAGAGCGCGGAAATTGCGCTTGTTAACCTTGCGGTCGCGGTAAGCGTACTGCTTGGAACGGTCGACAGCGGCCTTGGCGGTACGGATGGTGTTCTTGCGGCGGCCGTAGAAGCCCTTGGCCTGCTTCAGAACCTTCTTGTGCTTGGCGTGGGCGGTAACGCCTCTTTTTACGCGTGCCATTTCATGATCTCCTATAGTCTATAGCGTTACGAATAGTCTTAGAGACCGTTCGGCAAGTAGTTCTTGACAACCTTACGGCCATCCGGTTCTGCGAGAACCATGGTGCCGCGGGCGTCGCGAATGAACTTGTTGGTACGCTTGATCATGCCGTGGCGCTTGCCAGCAGCGGCTGCCTTGACCTTGCCGGACGCGGTGATCTTGAACCGCTTCTTGGCAGACGACTTCGTCTTCATCTTGGGCATTTTGCTACTCCTTCGATGCTTCCTGGCGCGCTTTGCTAAAAGCCCTTCCCACAGATCCGGCCAGGCCGGGCTGCAACAAGGTGCCGGAGCGTTTGTTGTTGAACGGCGGATCCGGTGACGAACCGCTCCGCCAGCATTCTGAACTGCCACGGCATGCCCTGCCGGTCAGTTCGGACGCGCGCTTATAACCGCAGTCGCCCATAAGTGCAACGGGCACGGCGGGGATTCTTTTGCAGATCGATGACAGGCGTCAACCTGGCACCACAAAAGGAAAAAGCCGCCCAATCGGACGGCTCCGGCCTCTACCTCACTCGCGCCTCACTTCGGCGCAAGCACCATCATCATCTGGCGGCCTTCGAGCTTGGGCTCGGCCTCTACCTTGGCGATCTCGAGCGTATCTTCCTTGACCTGCTGGAGAAGCTTCATGCCGAGTTCCTGGTGGGCCATTTCACGGCCGCGGAACTTCAAGGTCACCTTCACCTTGTCGCCTTCTTCGAAGAAACGGCCGATCGCCTTCATCTTCACCTCATAGTCATGGGTGTCGATGTTGGGACGCATCTTGATTTCTTTGACTTCGACGATCTTCTGCTTCTTGCGCGCCTCGGCGGCCTTCTTCTGATTGGCATATTTCAGCTTGCCCAGATCGAGGATCTTGCACACAGGCGGTTCAGCATTGGGGGAAATCTCTACCAGATCGAGACCGGCCTCCTCTGCCATTCTCAACGCCTGGTCGGTCGGGACGATGCCCATATTCTGGCCGTCAGCCGTGATGAGCTGAACTTTGGGAATGCGAATTTCCCTGTTGGAACGCGGCCCGTCCTTTACGGGCGCGTCGGCTTTAAAGGGTCTGCGAATGGTCGTACTCTCCACGAATTGTTTCGGATTTGCTGCAGCCTCTCGCTCCCGTCGGCGCAACTGACGGAAATGTCGTAAAAGCTGTGGCGAAGTCAATAGCATGCCGCCAGGAAAAAATCACCTCCCGCGTACCATAACTGTGCTGCGCAGCCGCAAGATGCGCAAAGGACACAGCAACTTCGCAAAATAACGCATAAGCCTTCTTCAGAAACGGGAAGGATTTTTGCGGTTACCCGCGCGCGAATCTGCTTTATAGAGCACAAAATTCCGGGAGTTTCCGATGTCCGAAGCCTTAGCCAATCTTGAACCGACCTTTGTTTCCGTGGGCAGCGTCGGCGATCAACGGCAGATTGCCGTGCAATTGCGCGCCGCCAGGAAGGGTGCAAAAGGCGCGACGTTTATGTGGCTCTCCGGCTATCGTTCCGACATGAGCGGTACCAAGGCGCTGGAGCTCGACGCTCTGGCCGAACGGCTGGGCCACGGCTGCATCCGGTTCGATTATTCGGGCCACGGCCAATCCGGCGGCGTCTTCACCGAAGGAACAATCTCGCGTTGGCTGGAAGAGGCGCTTGCCGTCATCGACTACGCCAAGCCGAAGCACGTCGTCCTCGTCGGCTCGTCCATGGGCGGCTGGATCGCGCTGAGGCTCATCCAGGAACTGCGCAAGCGCAAGAAGGCGCCGATTATCCAGGGCCTTGTGCTGATTGCTCCCGCCCCGGACTTCACCATCGACCTCATCGAGCCGAACCTTTCCGACATCGAACGGAGATCGCTTGCCGAACGCGGCTATTTCGAGGAGCCTTCGGAATATAGTCCCGAGCCGAATATCTTTACCCGCGCACTCATCGAGGATGGCCGCGCCAACCGCGTCTTGACCGGCATCATCGAAACTGGCTGCCCGGTTCATATCCTGCAGGGCATGCAGGATGAGGATGTGCCTTTTGCGCATTCGTTAAAATTGGTCGAACATTTGCCGGCGGACGACGTCGTGTTAACACTTGTGCGCGATGGCGATCATCGGCTGTCCCGGCCACAGGATATCGAGCGCATATTGACCGCCGCCGAGACGCTGGCGCTCCACAATCATCCATAAAAACATATAGATAGCCTTTGAGAGAACCTGCGGATGGCCCCGCCCGCGGGGTAGAATTCGTGTGCGTCCGCTAATCAAAAGAGGCATTGAATTATGGCAGCTAGCCTCTTGATTGTGCTGAAATTAACCATAAAGGCTGGTTCCGCTGTTAACACTTAAGTAACGATTGACTTGGCGCGCCCCCTTACATTAACAATTTGTTAACAAATGCAGGGACGATACAAGGAAAAGTGGGCGTGCGTATTAAGGGCGTATTCGTAGCCTTCGCAGCTATAGTTGCGATGTCGTCGTCGGCCATGCCGGCCCCCCAGAACACCGCTTCGATGACCATCGGCGGCGTCACGTCGCAGCCGATTGGGCACTACGAATTTTGCGAGCGCCATACCGACGAATGCGGCCCGACACGCAATGCCGGCCCGGTCGATATGAACGCCTCCACCTGGGCGCTGGTCAATCAGATCAACCTGCGCGTCAACAAGACCATCACGCCCGCCACCGACATGGAAGTCTACGGCCAGGAAGAATATTGGGAATATCCGAAGACGGCTGGCGATTGCGAAGATTTCGCGCTTCTGAAGCGCAGGCTTCTGATGCAGAAGGGCATTTCCGCCGCCAATCTTCTGATGACGGTCGTGCGCAAGCCCGATGGCGAGGGCCATGCCGTGCTGACATTGCGTACCGACCAGGGCGACTTCATTCTCGACAATCTCGATGACGAGGTGAAGGTCTGGTACCAGACCCCCTATTCCTATCTGAAGCGCCAGGCGAGCTACAATGCCGGCCGCTGGGTCACCATCGAAAACGGCAACGACGTTCTGGTCGGTGCAGTCAAGTAAGCAGCCCAAAAGCAGAATTCATACAGAAGGCCGGCAGACCTGCCGGCCTTCTGTTTTTCCGGAAATGATTAGAACGGTCCCTACCCTTCAGGCATGGACAAATTGAATCGTCATTGACTAGTGATTCTTGCGGCTTTGCTGACCGGCCTTGACATGCTGCTCATGGTTGCCATCACGCATACCGCTCGATTGCTGCTCGCGTGAATCGGAAGACGAAGCGCTACGGGCCTTGTCATTCATGTTCTTATGGCTCTGCTGGCCAGCCTTGACGTGCTGATCGTGGGTTCCACCTTGGTTTGCCATTGGATTATCTCCTTGGGTTTCCAAACGAGGCCAAGAGCGGCCTCGTGGGGCTAACCGGTGGCACCCAGGGGCGTTCCGAATTTTAACATTTCGTGATGGTGGGTTTGTCCTTACCCTCGCATCTTACCCATTTCCGATCAGTATACCTGCGGCAAGCACCAGGGAACCGCCGACGACGACTTGGAAGGCGGCGCGGAGGAACGGCGTCTCCATATATTTGTTCTGAATGAAGGCGATCGCCCAAAGCTCGAAGAAGACAACGATGGCGGCGGTGATGGTGGCCGTCCAGAAATCCGGAATGAGATAGGGAAGCGCGTGACCCAATCCGCCGAGCGCCGTCATGACGCCGCAGGCAAAACCGCGCTTGATCGGCGAGCCGCGCCCGGAAATCTTGCCGTCGTCATGGGCGGCTTCGGTGAAACCCATGGAAATGCCGGCACCGACGGAAGCCGAGAGACCGACGAGGAAGGTTTGCCATGTCTGCTGGGTCGCAAAGGCGGCGGCGAAGATCGGCGCAAGCGTCGAGACGGAGCCGTCCATCAGGCCGGCAAGGCCCGGCTGCACATAGGTCAGCACGAATTTGCGGCGGGCATCAGCGTCTTCTTCTTCCTTCACCGATTGCGGCGTGTGCTTGTCGCCGAGCATACGGGCAATGTCTTCATGCCCTTGTTCCGCCAAGGCCAGATCGCCGAGAAGCTGGCGTGTCGAGGCATCGGCAACCCGCTTGCCGGCCTCGACATAAAAATTGTAGGCCTGCTGCTCCATGCCCTCGGCTTCGGCACGGATGGATTCGAGCGACAGGTTCTTGCGCAGCCAGTCCGGCTTGCGTTCGTAGAAACCGCTGACATGTTCGCGCCGGATCAGCGGGATGCGCTCGCCGAAACGCTTGCGGTGCATGTCGATCAGCGTCTTGCGATGGGTGTCTTCGACTTCGGCCATGTCCTCGAACACCTTGGCGGAGTCAGGATAATTGGCTCTCAGAATGTCGGCATAGGCGAGATAGATGCGCGCATCGTCTTCTTCCGAGGCGATGGCAATGGCGAGAATTTCCTGTTCGGTCAAAGAGGCAAAGGAACGTTTGGGCGAGCGGAAAAACCCGAGCAACATTAAGAATCTCCATCTTTAGAATTATTCTAATCTAAAGTGGCCGATCATACGGGTCAAGCACTAAGGCACGATCCCCAAAGCCGCGATGTGCTTTTCAGACAGGGCTGAACCAACCGCCACTTTGACAGATTGCCGCAACGGCGGCATGACACCTTGGTTGCGCCATGAAAATGCTTAGATAAGGGATCGACAACGCCGTATCTGCGCCAAGTCTGCGCGGCGGCAGGAGCATCACATGGACAGTGACATACAGGGCCGCGCCGCTCATATGGCTGGCATTCGTGAGAGGGCCGAAGCCGAGATGCAGCGCATCGGCATCGATGCCGCCTTCATCGACCGACTTGTCGAAACCTTCTACGGCCGCGTTCAGGCGCATCCCAGGCTCGGCCCGGTTTTTGACGGGCGTCTTGCCGGCCGCTGGCCGGACCATATGGAGAAGATGAAACGCTTCTGGTCGTCCGTCGCTTTCAAGAACGGCGCCTATGGCGGCAAGCCGGTGCAAGCTCATCTCGGCGTCGAAGGCATGGCGGCCGATCTCTTTCCGGAATGGCTGGCGCTGTTTTCCGAAACACTTGCCGACATAGCACCCTCGGACGAAGCCAGGGCCTGGTTCATGGCCACGGCCGAACGCATCGCCAAGAGCCTGACGCTATCGCTCTTCTATAATCCGGCGCTCGACGATCCCGCGAAGAAGACGGTTTAACGCGCACCCCACGAGAGTGTGGAATTCGATGGCAGACGCCACCAACCATCGTGGTGGCGTCCGCGCCAGCTCTGCGCCAAAACCGGGCAAGCTCACCTTCTTGGCACTATCGCCGTCTATTGATGCGGTGCATATCCACAACGCGGCCATCGCGTTGCCGTACGCTAACCTCGAACCGGTTACCGCCCCTCCAGGCACGATAAACGAAGATACGACCACGGCAGTCGATCCGCCTGATGTCCCTAAAACCGCGGTTGCGGAGCAGCCTCTCGCCTTGGCTGCAGCTAATCCCTCTGCCTCTATTGAGATTGGTGCCGACGCTGATGGAGACGTGCGTCTGTGCGCTTGCGACGGTCGGCACGGCTATTGATGTGACGGACAGGCCGACAGCCAGCGCTAATGACAGGAACAACGATGATCTAGGCAAGGTATCCTCCCTTGATAACGAGTTCAAAACCCCACGACGCTTTCCCCGGAGAATTATACAACCGTGGGAGTAGGAGCGATAGAGGGTCGCGCAAGTATAAGCCTCAAGGAGCGAAGCCAAGAGATCGCGATGCGCCTTGCGCTCACCTTTTGGTGGCGAAAATCGTTGCCCCGATGCTGGCGGTGACGACGAGCGCCGTGCCGAACATTTGCGATGCTGTCATCGGTTGCAACAGGATAACGAAGCCGGCAACGGCAGCGATGGCGGGCTCGAGACTCATGAGGATGCCGAAGGATGAGGTCGGCATGCGCCGCAGCGCGACCATTTCCAGCACATAGGGGAGAAGCGGAACGAGCAGCGCCAGACCGGCTATTTCAAAGAGGCCAGAGGCCGTCAGATGAGGGGCGGCGGAAGCAAAGCCGAAGGGTGTCGAAACGACCGCCGCCACCAGCAGCGACATGGAAAGCCCTTCGAGGCCCTTGAAGGCTTTGCCGACCTTCTTCGTCAACAGGATGTAGCAGGCCCAGCCCACCCCCGCACCACAGGCAAAGAGGATGCCCGGCAGATTGCCGATCCATTCTTCGCCGTCATAGGCCAATAGCAGAACGCCGATGCCGGCGAAGACAGGCCAAAGAAGCTGACGGCTCAGCCCGAAGCCGAGGGTCGCGACGAGCAGAGGCCCGAGAAAATCTATGGCGACGGCAAGACCCAACGGAATGCGCGCAATCGCCGAAAAGAAGGAAGCCGTCATCAACGCCGATACGGTGCCAAGTGCCAGCACGCTGATCCATTGCGAGCGGCTGTAGCTCATGATCTTCGGCCGGACGATGATCGCCAATGCGGCTGACGCGAAGACGAGCCGCAGCCACGTCGCGCCGACCGGTCCGTAGGCGTTGATGATCGGAGACGACAAGGCCGAGCCGAACTGGATGCTGCACATGGACATCACGCACATGAGCACTCCGGCAGCAATGCCGCCGGAGGATGGCGCAACATCCGGATGCGGCATCAGCGCCGCGCCGCCATCCGTACCACTTTCGATAAGCGTCTGATCCATGACCTCTCCCATCACGCGGACTTTTTAGAGGTCTCGCCGTATGCTGGCAAATTCAAACTTTTCATCCTGCGATCAGGCGCTTTGATGCAAGACCTTTTCAGGCTTCCAGGCCCTTCAGCACATTGGCGACGTTCAGGCCGATTTCCGGCACGCCGTAGCCACCTTCCATGCAGGTCAAAACCGGCAGGCCGGCACTGGCAACGAGCTTGCCCATGCGAATGAAATCCTCCGAAGTCAGCTTGAAGAAGGAAATTGGATCGCGCTCGAACGTATCGACGCCAAGCGAAAGCACGATCGCCTCTGCACCGAAATCCTTGATGCCGCTGAGAGCATCGGCAAGCGCTGCCGACCATTGTTCCCAGGTCGTGCCGCGCGGCATGGGGTAATTGCGGTTCGTCCCCAGCCCTTCGCCTTCGCCCTCCTCGTCGGCATGACCGAGAAAATAGGGGAAGGCATGGATGGGGTCGCCGTGCAGCGACGCGGTGAAGACATCGCCGCGCCGATAGAAGATATCCTGCGTGCCGTTGCCATGATGGAAATCGACGTCGAGCACGGCCACTTTCTTCGCGCCGTGGTCGCGCAGCCGCTGCGCGGCGACGGCGGCATTGTTGATGAAGCAATAGCCGCCGAAGAGATCGAAGCCAGCGTGATGGCCAGGCGGGCGGCAGAGCGCGAAGGCAAGGCGATTGCCGGCATGGAGCCAATCGGCGCCCGTCAATGCGCAGCGCATCGATGCCACGGCCGCCTCATAGGAACCCTTGGTGATCGAGGTATCGGCGGCGTTGGCATAATGGCCGATCATGCCGACGATGTTTTCCGGCACGCGCTGGCTGGTGCGCCGCACCGGAAAGGAATTGGCGATCGCCTCACCCTTGTAACCGGCCGCGACCCAGCGCTCCCATACTGTTCCCAGGAAATCGAGATAGGCCGGACCATGTACCTTGCGCGCAGTTTCCAGCCCATGCGTCTCGGGTGGAACGACATCGGTGAAACCCGCCTCCTTCACCGCCGCCAGAATCCATTCGGCGCGAAACGGCGCTTCGAAAGGCGTCACGAGCTGGCCATCATGCAGCTCGGTTTTGGCGTCCCTCAGCTTGTGGTCTTCCGAATAGATGACGCGCATGGCAGCCTCCTGTCGCCGGCTAAGTTTCTTCTTTGGTGCATAGGCTTACACGGGTTGAAGGACGGAAAAAAGAACCGCCCGCACTCTTGATCGTCCGGAAAAACAACGCCACCTTCCGCAGGCCTTTCAGTCAACTGGGAGATTCGCGCCGCATGAAAGTTCTGATGGTGGATGTCGATGGCGTGCTGGTGCATGGCCGACCCGACGATGGCCTGCATTACTGCACCTATCTGGAACGCGATCTCGGGCTGCGGCTCGATGTGCTTCAGGAAGAATTCTTCAAAACCCATTGGAGCGATGTCGTTACCGGCCGCGATGATCTCGAACCGCGGCTTGCCAGCGTTCTGGAGAAAATCGCACCCGGGCTCAGCGCCGCAACGCTGATCGACTATTGGTTCGCGAACGATTCCGGCCTGAACCGGACCCTGCTCGCCGATCTCGCCGCGCTCAGGGCAAAGGGCATTCCGATGTATCTGGCGACCAACCAGGAGCATCGCCGCGCCGCCTATCTGATGGAAACGCTCGAACTTTCCTCCTATTTCGACGGCATCTTCTATTCCGCCATGCTGGGATACCAGAAGCCCGCGCCCGAATTCTTTCGCCTGGCGACCGAGCGCGTCGGCATTGCGCCGGACGAGATCGCCTTCATCGACGACTACCCCGCCAACATAGAAGCCGCGCGGCAATTCGGCTGGAAGGCAATGCATTGGGCGCCAGGATCGAGGCTGGAAGACGCCCTTGCGGTATTTTCACAGTGACAATGCCGATCGCGCTCAAGCCGCGATGCGCTTGTAGAAGATAGTCGTGTCGCAGAGCCCGCCCTCGGGCCACATTGCATAATCGGGGATGACGCCGACACGCTGCCAGCCGAGGCGCGGATAGATAGCTTCGGCATCGCTGCCGGTTGCCGTGTCGAGCACCAGCAAGGTCTTCCCAAACCTTACCGCCTCGCGCTCGGCCGCTTCCATCAACAGCCGGGCAAGGCCCTTGCCGCGGGCGCGGCGATGCACCAGCAATTTCTTCAGGTCGCCGCGATGTGGCTGGTTCGGCATCTGCGCGGCGCCGACCTGGACGGTGCCGACGATCTTGCCCTCGATGACCGCAACGAGCAGAAGCGTCGCACCCGCCTCGACGCTGTCGGCCACATCACGCCAATAGGGTGAAGCATCATCGGGTCTATAGGGCTGCATGAAACCGACGGAAGCGCCGCCATTGACGCAATCGGCAAGCACCTCGCAGAGATCGGCGGAGACGGCGCGGGCTTCGGAGGCGGAAAGAAGATGAATATCGGGCATGAAAATATCCTCGATTATGACCGGGGCCGATCGAGGACGACGCAGTAACGCGCCGGCTTGTCGCCCGGATTATAAAAAACGTGGCCGTCGCCGATGCCCATGAACAGGCAGTCGCCGGGCATGAGGCGATGCACGGTCTCGCCGACCGTCATTTCCATTTCGCCTTCGAACAGCCAGACATGCTGGCTCATCCCGCGGCTCGCGGCATTGGGTGGAAAGCTGACGCGGGCGCCGGCGGGAAAGCTGACCTCGACGAGATCCACGGGCGATTGCGTGCCAGCCGGGGAGACAGCCCGGCGGACATAGCCGGTTTCCGGATCACGCCAGACCGGCTGATCGTTGCGGCGGGCGAGCGGCGACACGTCCTTTTCCTCCTCGGCGAAGAAGGCGGAAAGCGACAGGCCGAGTGCCGCGCAGAGCCGAGCGAGCAAGGAAGCCGTCGGGCTCGCCTCTGCCCGCTCGATGCGCGAGATCATTGCACGGCTGACGGCCGAAGCGGTCGCCAGCTCATCCAGGGTCAGGCCGCGGGCAATCCGCAACTCTTTGATGCGTGCGCCAATGGCGCTTTCGAGATCATGTTCCATCATCTTCACCAAAATTCTATCATAGAAGAAATACACGATCAAATGATGGAATCAAGCCGGGTAAGGCCCCCGATCGCGGCAGCACCCCCAAATGCTCTTGGGCATGCGGATATCCCTAACAAAACCCTGCTTTTCCGCTTTGCGGCGCGGGGCGGCGCTGCTATATGGCGCGCATGAGCACCAATTCCACCACTCCGCTTTCGCATATCCGCAACTTCTCGATCGTGGCCCATATCGACCACGGCAAATCGACGCTGGCCGACCGCCTGATTCAGACGACGGGCGGCCTTGCCGAACGCGAGATGTCGGAGCAGGTGCTGGACAATATGGAGATCGAGCGCGAGCGCGGCATCACCATCAAGGCCCAGACCGTGCGCCTGCACTACAAGGCGAACAACGGCGAAACCTACATCCTCAATCTGATCGACACGCCCGGACACGTCGACTTCGCCTATGAAGTCTCGCGCTCGCTGTCGGCCTGCGAAGGCTCGCTGCTGGTGGTCGATGCGTCGCAGGGTGTCGAGGCGCAGACGCTTGCCAACGTCTATCAGGCGATCGACAACAACCACGAACTCGTCACCGTCCTCAACAAGATCGACCTGCCGGCGGCCGAACCTGACCGCATCAAGGAACAGATCGAGGAAGTGATCGGCATCGACGCCTCCGACGCCGTGCTGATCTCGGCCAAGACCGGCCTCGGCATTCCCGACGTTCTCGAAGCCATCGTGCACAAGCTGCCGGCGCCGAAGAGCGCGGGCGGCGAAAAGGCGCCACTGAAGGCGCTGCTGGTCGATAGCTGGTACGACACCTATCTCGGCGTCATGGTTCTCGTGCGCATCATCGACGGCACGCTGACCAAGGGCCAGACCATCCGCATGATGGGCACGGACGCGAAGTATCAGATCGAGCGTGTCGGCGTTCTCACGCCGAAGATGGTGGCCGTCGACAGCCTCGGCCCCGGCGAGATCGGCTTTATCACCGCCTCGATCAAGGAAGTGGCCGACACCCGTGTCGGCGACACCATTACCGAGGACAAGCGCCCGACCGCCGAGCCGCTGCCGGGCTTCAAGCCGGCGCAGCCTGTCGTGTTCTGCGGCCTCTTCCCGGTCGATGCCGCCGAATTCGAAGACCTGCGCTCGGCCATGGGCAAGCTGCGCCTCAACGACGCCAGCTTCTCCTTTGAAATGGAATCCTCGGCCGCTCTCGGCTTCGGCTTCCGCTGCGGCTTCCTCGGCCTGCTGCATTTGGAAATCATCCAGGAACGCCTGGAACGCGAATTCAATCTCGACCTGATCGCGACGGCGCCTTCCGTCGTCTATCAGCTCACCATGACCGACGGCACCGAGATCGAGCTGCACAATCCGGCCGACATGCCCGACGTCGTCAAGATTTCCGAATTCCGCGAACCGTGGATCAAGGCGACGATCCTGACGCCGGACGATTATCTCGGTTCGATCCTGAAGCTCTGCCAGGACCGCCGCGGTATTCAGACCGAGCTGACTTATGTCGGCAACCGCGCCATGATCACCTACGACCTGCCGCTCAACGAAGTCGTCTTCGACTTCTACGATCGCCTGAAGTCGATCTCCAAGGGCTATGCCTCCTTCGACTACAGCCTGACCGACTACCGCGAGAGCGATCTCGTCAAGATGTCGATCCTCGTCAATGCCGAGCCGGTGGACGCGCTCTCGATGCTCGTGCACCGCTCCGCCGCCGAAAAGCGCGGCCGCGTCATGTGCGAGAAGCTGAAGGACCTGATCCCGCAGCACATGTTCCAGATCCCGATCCAGGCCGCCATCGGCGGGCGCATCATCGCCCGCGAGACAGTGAAGGCACTGCGCAAGGACGTGACCGCCAAGTGCTACGGCGGCGACGCCACCCGCAAGCGCAAGCTGCTCGACAAGCAGAAGGAAGGCAAGAAGCGCATGCGGCAGTTCGGCAAGGTCGAAATCCCGCAGGAAGCGTTTATCGCTGCGCTGAAGATGGGCGACGAGTGAGGGCTTCTCAATAAAGAATTATGCGCATATAGTTTGCGCATAATTTGAGGAACGCCCATGGCTCAAACGACGCGCAAAGCCGCAAACTTGTCTCTGGACGAGAGCCTTATCGCAGATGCCCGCGAATTGAAAATCAATATCTCGCGTGCGGCCGAAGATGGCATAGCGCGCGCCATCAAGGCTGAGCGCGAGCGCCTATGGCTTCTGGAAAATGCTAAGGCAATCGAACAAGCCAATGCCTATGTTGAAAAACATGGTCTGCCGTTTGGAAAGTATCGGCAGTTCTGATGGCAAGGTTCCATGTCTATGGCCTCAAGCAAAGTCGAGCTCTCGCGCTGGATCTTCAGTCTGACTTGTTGGAGAGGCTGAGCACACGGATGATGGCGCCTCTGCTTCGCGCAGAAGATGTGTCGACACCAATGGCAAGGCTCAATCCGCAATTCACTATCGCTGGCAAGCCTTACATCATGGCGACCCAACTGATGGCGGCAATACCGCGCACCGAGATCGGGGAGTTGATCACCGATCTGAGTTCGCACGGCGATCAGATTACCGCCGCGACCGACTTTCTTTTCCAGGGCTTCTGATCTCTCAGTTTCCCGCGCCATACTCCTTGATCAGCCCCTCATACTCATTCATCTCGGGCAGCGCGGCATAGCTGTGAACCGCAGGGGTCGTCACCCAGGGCAATTTTTCTCTTGTCCAGGTCTCGACGAAAGGCGTGAACCAGCGGGGATCGTCGAGCATGGTCGGGCGCAGGTTCACGAACCAGTCGAATCCTTCCAGGCGGGTGAACATCCAGCTCATGCAATAGGGGCAGAAATAATGCTTGAGGTTTTCGTCGTGCATCCCGCCGATAACAGGTTCGCCATGCGTGACTTCGAAACCTTCGCTCGGGATCGCGACGCTCAGCGAATAGGCGCTGGATGACATGTGCTGGCAGCCAGTGCAGTGACAGGCCATGGTCAATAGTGGCTTGGCGCTGACCTTGATTCGTATCTGCCCGCAACGGCATCCGCCTTCCCAGGGTAATTCTGGCTGGGTCATGATCTCGCCTCCTCCGGTTTCTATGAAATCTAGTGGCCTTGACGCCGTTGTCAAAGCCATCGTCAACGTCGCTCGGCCGTCATAATCTGACATTGCCTGCCGCTTGTTTTCACGACACCATGGCAGCGTTCGGAGATGTCCCGATGTTGAAACCACGATCGATTGCCATCGCCTTCGCTCTCGCAGTCATCAACGAGGCAGCCGTCGCTCACGCCGATGATCACAGCCGGCTTTACCAAGCGCAGGCAATCGTTACCGGCACTGGCGCCGTCAATCGCGAACTCGGCTTCAAGGATTGCCTGGGGCGGGTACTTATCAGGGTCAGCGGCGATCAGCGTGTGACGACGGAGAATGCCTTTCAAGCGATGCTGCCGCACGCCGGCTCCTTCGTCGCGACCTACAGCTATCGCGATCGCCTGGAAGGTACGCCGATCCATGACGAGCAAGGCACCCACGACCGGCCGCAGGACCTCACTTGCATCTACATGCCCGATACCATCGATCAATTGCTGTCTACGCTCGGGCACAAGCCATGGCTGTCACCGCGCCCGAAACTCGCGATTTTCCTGGTCGTACGCGATGCGCGACGCACTTTCGTGCTGACCCGCGACGGTGACGAAAGCCCTTATATGATCGACGCTTTCGAAGCGGCCGCCAGACCGCTTGCCATGGCAATCATTGTGCCCAACAAGGCAATGCTGGTCAGCCGGGGTATCGCCACAACCGGTTTGGCGGGGACGGCACAGCAAGAACTCGATGCCTTGGCCAAAACCATCGGCGGCGATGTCGCCCTGGCGGGTTCGCTCGTCTGGAGCGACAAGGATCTCGGCTGGGTCGCCGATTGGTCGATGATGGAAAATGGAAAAATCCATCACTGGCGAATCCGCGGCGTCAGCTTCGATGACGCATTCCGCAACGCCGTAGGCGGGGCGGCACAGATCGCTTCCGGCAATGGAGAGCCGCAATAGATGCGCTAGCCGATTGAACCGCTCTATCTCTTTGTTTTCACGCAATTCCGGACGGAAAACCGCTACGCACTTTTCCTGGAATTGCTCTAAGACGCCGCCTGCAGCTTCGCCTCAGCACCAATCGTCCTCACCCAGGCCCGGGCGATCGCCAGCCCGGCGATCTCAGCCGCCGGCGCATGCTGTGCGGCAATCTCGGCATAGCGCTCCAGCCAGCCGGGCTCATTGCGCTCGATCGATGTCTTGAACTCCGTCCGCCAGCCTTCGACGACGGCGGTATTGGCCTCGAAATGGAACTGCGTGCCGTAGGTTGCGCGGCCGATGCGGAAGGCCTGGTTCCCGGTCACCGCATTGGTGGCGAGGCGCACGGCGCCGGCCGGCAGCGAAAACGTGTCCGAATGCCATTGGAAGATGGTGAAATCGTCGCCGAGTTCGGATAGAAGCGGATCGGCCTTGCCTTCTTCGGTGACGCCGACCGTTTTCCAGCCGAATTCCTGGGCTGCGCCGATGAGGTTTTCGGCCTCATAGGCGCGCGCCAGAAGCTGACTGCCAAGGCAGATGCCGAGCACGGCCTTGTCGGCCTCTTCGAACCGGCGCATGAGCCTTGCCAGCTCCGGCAGATAGGGGTGAGTCTCGTCGTCGCGGGCATTCTGCTCGCCGCCGAGCACGACCAGCGCATCAAACACCGTTAGATCCTCCGGAAGCCCCTCGCCGTCCCATGCGCGGAACCATTCGATCTCCGCTCCCGCCTCCTCCAGCGCGATGCCGAGGGCGCCGAGCGGCGTTTTTTTCATGTTTTCGACGATTGCGACCTGCATTCTCATGAACCCCGAAAATAATTCGGGCAAAGATGAGCATGGGCGGAACGACGACGCAAGAGCCCGGCTTGCGGCCGAATAAAGTTGAGCCTAAATGTCAGCAAACAACAAGGAATCCCAGCGATGACCGACAAGCCGCGCATCACCATTCTCTATTGTACGCAATGCAACTGGCTGCTGCGCGCCGGCTGGATGGCGCAGGAGCTGCTGCAAACCTTCAGCGACAGCGTGGGCGAAGTGGCGCTGATCCCCGGCACCGGCGGCAATTTCGAAATCCGTATCGACGGCGAGCTGCTGTGGGAGCGCAAGCGCGACGGCGGCTTCCCCGGTCCAAAGGAGCTGAAGCAGCGGGTGCGCGATATCATCGATCCCGACCGCGATCTCGGCCATACGGACCGTGGGTCGCTGGAAAGCTGACCACAGCGCTCTCCGGCGCACCTCCCTGGCGCGCCGGCCGACATTGCACCGGCTGACATGTGAGAAGGCGGCCCGCCGGCGCGCCTTCGCTCCGTCACTTATCTTTCCTGCCAAGGCTGACCGTGCTGGTAGCCTGCCTGACCAGAGAGCCCGGCTGCTGCTTTACAGCGACGATCTTGCCCTTCTTGGGTTTTCGCGCTTCGCGACTACTTCTCAATTGACCCTTTGCCATTTTGGGCTCCTTGCTTCGCGCGCGACCTTGTGGAAGCGGCGACATCATAGGGACCGCCCAAGTCGCGAGAAAAGCAAGCGATTTATTTTCGCTTGCTCATATAGACAAGGCGAATAGATGTGCTCCGCGGCAAAAACGGCGCCAGAGGCCCTCCCATTCAATTGTAGGGAGAGCGGCAGGTCTGGAACCCATGGTGAAGGGTGGTGTAGAGATTGGTGCCGGGATTGTAGGTCCGATAGCGTTCGGCGCACCATATCTGATGCCGGGTGCGATTGTTGACCGGCGCCTCATAGTCGGTTTTCGGCGGGACATAATTGTAGCGCGGCGGGTTATAGACCCGAGGATTGTCAAAGCGATTCCTATCGAGGCTGCGCGGCGTATAGGGAATGGGATAGCCCGGCGGGCGATACCATTGCTGCGAGCCAAAGCCGAAGCAGCCGCGACTGTCGCAAACCGTAGGCCCAACCCTCGGGGGTGGAAGGCCCATCTTCGGGCTGTTCGAGGCCGCATTGGCGAGATCTGGCGGCGACAGCAAAACGAGGCTGACAGCGCAGCCGAACGCGATTTTGCCGAAAACGGTCATGACGGACTCCTGTTTCAGGTCGTGGCGACCCAACACCTTTTCCCGCGGCTCGTTCTATATTTGGGCCTTCGCCTGAGGCAAAACCAGGGTCCCGATGGCAGATATCGGCCGCGACCGATCGGTTGATCCTTTTCCTCGCTTGTTCCATAAGAGGCGCAACCTTTCCGAGGAGATTGCACGTGAGCAGCTTGAAATTTGGAACCAGTGGCCTTCGCGGCTTGTCCGTTGATCTCATGGGACGCGCGTCTGCCCTCTATGCCACGGCCTATGCCCGCCATCTCTTGAAGAGCGGCCACGCGCAGCCCGGCGATCTCATCCTGGTCGGCCGCGATTTTCGCGAGTCCAGCCCGGCGATCTCAGCCACCTGCATCGGCGCGCTGAAGCGTGCCGGCCTCACGCCGGTCGATTGCGGCACGCTGCCGACCCCGGCGCTGGCGCTTTACGGGCTGGAGCTCAAGGCGGCCTCGCTGATGATCACCGGCTCGCATATTCCGGCCGACCGCAACGGCATCAAATTCTACCGCCCCGACGGCGAGATCGACAAGCAGGACGAGCTGGCAATCAGCGCGGAAGCCGCAGCGATCGGCGACGCCGACCTTGACGAGGCGCCCGGCGTCGGCGAAGACCGGACCGCGGCGACCGAAGCGCTGTTCTTCGAACGCAATATCGCCCTGCTGCCCGCCGACAGCCTCGCCGGTCTCACCATCGGCGTCTATCAGCACAGCACCGTGGCGCGCGATCTGCTTGGCCTGGTGCTCGCGCACTACGGCGCCCGCGTCGTGCCGCTCGGCCGCTCCGAAAGCTTCATTCCCGTCGATACCGAAGCGGTTTCCGCGGAAACCATCCGCCTGCTGAAGGGCTGGGCGCCGGAGCATGGGCTGGATGCGATTGTCTCCGCCGATGGTGATGGCGACCGGCCCCTTGTCTCCGATGAAACCGGCGAGCCGCTGCGCGGCGATCTGCTCGGCCTCATCGCCGCGAATTTCCTCGGCGCCGAAGTCGTGGTGACGCCGGTCACCTCCAATTCCGGTATCGAAGCCGCCGGCTCCTACGCCGTCACCCGCACCCGCGTCGGCTCGCCCTATGTCATCGCCGGCATGGATGAGGCGCTGGCGGCCGGCAAGGCCAATGTCATGGGCTTCGAGGCCAATGGCGGCACGCTGACGGCAAGCCGTTTCATCATCGAAGGCGAGCAGGTACGCGCCCTGCCGACGCGCGACAGCTTCCTGCCCATCCTCGCGACGCTTTACGCCGCCGCGCGCGCAAAACAGTCGCTGTCTGCTGTTGCCGCCAACTACCGCCTGCCCTTTGCCGCCGCCGACCGGCTGGAGAATTTCCCGGTCGAAACCAGCGCGGCGCTGATGGCTCACTTACGCGCCTCCGACGCCAATCTCGCCGCCTTCCTGGCGCCGGTCGCCGGCGTAGCATCAAAGAGCGACATCGACGGGCTGCGGGTGACGCTGACCGATGGCCGAATCATCCATTTCCGCCCCTCCGGCAATGCGCCGGAGATGCGCTGCTATGTCGAAGCGGCCGACGAAAACGAAGCAAAGGCCTTGCTGGAACAGGGACTTGGCCTCATCCGCGCCTGGGCGGCAGCCCGGGGTTAACCCGGGCATCAACCGCTTTTTTTCAGATTGCCACGAAAACTTCAAAAACCCTGTTGACACCGGAGAGCCACCCCCTTACATGCGTGTCCGTCGCCCAGATGGCGGAATTGGTAGACGCGCCAGCTTCAGGTGCTGGTACCCGAAAGGGTGTGGAGGTTCGAGTCCTCTTCTGGGCACCATTCCATTCAGAACGTGTTGATTGCGTTCAACTTCCTGATATTGCTAAGTCTTTCGCTCACCCACTGCTACACACGGGTGACACACAGTGCATATCAGAATGGCCAGTCCAATGCGCCGCAAAGGCTCTACCTTTATCCAGTTCAGAAAACGTATTCCGAAAGATGTCATCGGTAAGGCTGGCGGCGTAACTCTGGCCATTCCGGTTGGTGATGAAGTCCTCCATATCGTGGTAGGTGACAAGGCTGCCGAGATTACAGGATCGCTGCGGACGCGAGACCCAAGGGAAGCCAAAGAGCGGCAGGCCGTCGCGCTAGCCTATCTGGAGAGCGTGTGGAAATCACTTCGAGAAGGTCCGAAGCGATTAACTCATAAGCAGATCGCAGCGCTTGCGGGGGAAGCGTACAATGCGCTTGTCGCGTCGTTTGAGGATGACCCCGGTTCGTCCGAAACGTGGAAGCAAATCATCCAGCTACACGCAAGGGCCCTGTCAGGGGACCATGATGCGCGTGAGAAGTGGTTCGGCCCCACCGTGGACCAGACCTTGGCGAAACATCGACTCACCATAGACAATGACAGCCGTACCGCTCTCATAGATGCAGTTGGTGTGTCGCTGTCGCTGGCTTCGGTTCGCCTTGCACAGAACGCGGGGGGCGACTACAGCCCTGACATCATCGTGACGCGCTTCCCACCGTTGGAGTTATCAAAGGACGTGAAGGTCGCGAAGCCGCTCCGACAAGGGTCTCAGACGATAACTGGATTGGCTGAAGGCTGGTGGCGCGAGGCCAAGGCGGCAGGCAGGACGGTTAGCACGTACGAGGCCTATTCCAGGGCCGCGAGGTTGCTTTCTGAGTTTGTGGGTCATGACGATGCCCGAGCCGTAACCGAAGACGACATCATAGCGTTTAAAGATCACAGACTTTCGCAAGGCGTCGGCCTCAAGACGATCACGGGCGGCGACCTACCGGGGATACGACAGCTATACGCTTGGGGAATGGCCAACCGGAAAGTGAGCCATAATCCTGCCGAGGGCGTAAAAGTCGCGAAGGTGAAGAAGAAGCGGGCCCGTGATCCTGGCTTCTCCGATCATGAAGCGGTCGCCATTCTGTCCCACGCATTTCATCACAAGCGCACAGGGAAGGCGTCAGAACACCTATCCAATGCCAAGAGATGGCTACCATGGCTCTGTGCCTACACGGGCGCTCGCGTAGGGGAGATGGCACAGCTCCGGAAGCAGGACCTTCGTCAGGAAGATGACCTCTGGATCATCAAAATTACCCCTGAGGCGGGTACGGTGAAGGACGGCGAGTTCAGGGAGGTCCCGCTCCATGAACACCTTGTAGAGATGGGATTTCCTGCATTCGTGTCCAAAGCCAAAGAGGGCTACCTTTTTATGAAGGTGTTTGGTGACACCGAGAAGGCGCAACGAGCAGCATGGCGCACCACCAAGAACCGTGTGACGGACTTCGTTCGCGAAGTTGTCAAAGACCCTGAAGTGCAACCTAACCACGGCTGGCGGCACCGGTTCAGGACCGAAGCCCGCAACGTTGGAATACCACGAGATATCAGCTTCGACATCACCGGGCATGACAGCAAGGATGAGGGCGACAAATACGGCACCGTTACCAACAAGGCCAAGGCGGCTGCTATGGCAAAATATCCGCGATATGAGGTGAAGGCTCTGGAGAGCAAGTAATAGGCCGCAGGGGCTTACTCTGCTTCCACTTAGAGATTAGCCGACCGGAGCAGCGAGAGGGTGGAGATCGTCGCAAAAGGCGACGCATCGGGCGCAATGCCAAGATCGATTGTGCGTAGGAAATGTTACGCCCTAACGCGACAAATCTCTTTCCTTAGCCGCTCTTCAATCGACTGACGCAGCCGGCGCAGTTGCTTAGTAATGGGAGCCCCTAGCTGACCCATCTCTTTTACCGCTCTTTTCGCATAGGTGGTAAAAGTCCATGAGCGATAGTCATGGTATTTTTCATAAAAGTCTTTGACCGATCCAAAGGATTGATAAAGCTGCTCGAAGTCAGCAAGCGCCATTATTTCATCCATGGATTTACCCTGATATCGCTTGATAAGGCGAATAGCGGTTGCTCGACAGATGGATGCTATCTTCCGATGAAGATTGCTCATCGTCTTGTCCCGAATGAATGCGCTCTGTCCATCATAGCGAAACCCAAGATATTCAAAGGGTTTGTTCAGCGCGGGCTTCCCGTTTTTGCCGGTGGCTTTCACAACGTTTACCTGTTGTCGAGCGCCGGTCACACTAAATTGATGGATCGCGGACTTCTCCTCTTTGATAAGGAGACCCGCTCCGTAGACGGATATGGCATTCCGAACACGTTCTTCGAGAGCAATGGCCTGGCTCGCGGATATCGGCGCAACAATCAAAATGTCGTCTGAGTACCGGAAATAGGTCCCCCCGAGTTCAGAGCAGACATCCCTTATAAACTTGTCAAATTCGAGCAAGTAGGCGTTAGCAAGAAGATCGGACAATGGGGCACCTTGGGGAACGCCCTTGCCGGTCTTATTCACCTCGATAATTGACGGGAGAGACCCGTTTCCAGCAATCTTCTCACGAAATTGCTTCCCATTGCAGAGCTGGATGGGGATATCTTGGCGCGAACGAAGGTACCCTTTGCGCACGTTTCCATACCGGTCCTCCTTGTCACCGAAGTACCCCAATCTTTCATAGGCCGTCTTAACGTCAACAAAGGCGTAGCGCGTGATTGCCTCGAACACCTTGTAATGATCGGAAGGCAGCCGCGATTGACCGACGAGGTCGGCCCAAACCGATCGTAGCCGGTCATGGTCCAAGTTCTCAAAGAAGCTGCTTATGTCGAGCGCCACAGCGCAGCAGTTTCCGAGACGTTGTACCGTTCTGAACGCGGAGAGTGCGAAATCAATGTTACTTTGACCGCTTTCGCCGCGGGCCTTTGGAATATGCCTATATGCGATCACCGAGTGATCTAGGCCTTCCGCTTTCAATTTTTGCTCATACGGCTCAGATAGCAGATATCGATAATAGGAGAATATGCAGCTAT
Organism: Martinezella paranaensis; assembly: GCF_014200235.1. NCBI lineage: Bacteria > Pseudomonadati > Pseudomonadota > Alphaproteobacteria > Hyphomicrobiales > Rhizobiaceae > Martinezella > Martinezella paranaensis. The sequence continues at coordinate 356,769 of NZ_JACHBI010000007.1, forward strand.
CCAGCCTTGCTGCAAAGCGAATGGGGCGGTCTTTGGATTTGCCACGCTCTCCCTTGGGCGCAAACATAGTCCACCTTTCATCATACTTGAGGAAAGGAAAGAACTTGTGTGTGGCAACTCGTTGTGGGGATTTGGCGAACTTCTCTGCTTCTGTAGCCGTAATCGGTGCGTCAAAATGCGGGTATAGTCGGATAGAGGGGGACCATGGTTTCACGACGAACCTTTGTGCGAGAGGGGACAAGAGCACCGTGTGCTTCCGGTTATGCTCTCGTCCCCGACTGTTGATGACGGGTCTGTGACACCCTAAGGCACGAATAATCGAGATTATGGACTATATAGACTGTCTGAAGATATTCTCTTCAGGCGCCTTGAGCGTCCAGCTTCACATGGAGGTCCAGATGGACATCGCAATGATCGCGCTGGCTGCCTTCGGGCTTGACAGCTTCAAGCAAAACTCCGGCCCCCCAGGTCGCCCATCGTGATCGGATGCAGTATTAATCGGTATTGCCAGATCTAAATTCAAGGGGCAACGCGAGCCGATAACAAAAAAACTCTAAAAGGTTGCGCTAGCAACCACGTAAAGCGTTATCAGACTGCGCCATAATACTCAGTGAAACACGTTTGGTGCATATTTGGCCGCAAAAATCTGAAGTGGCATCATAAAAGCGGACCACGCGGAATGCCCCCCGTGCCCCCCTTTTTTCACCGGTCACCAGACGAACCTTAGCGCACTATTGCGCCTTGGGCCGCAGCCGAACTAAGCTGCCTGCCGCTAATTTCCAGACTGGGGTAACACATTGATTGAGCGTTTGTACGAGGAATGCTGCTTCGAGCCGAGCAGCGGGTGGTCAGGGCAATTAGTCGCAACAGCGGGCTGTATAACGGCAACGCTACATTCTTTCGACCCCAGGGGGAAATTTCGAGGAAGGGAGAACCGCGTTGAGATCGTTCTTGCATCCGGGCGCATTGCTTCTCTGATTGGCTGCTACATTACCAAAAGCGGCACATCCAGCACGATGACGAAGACCGTAGGCCGCGACGAAGTGAACGCCAATTACCTCGTCGTTGGATCGCGCGGTTGGTTGGAAAGCGATACCATCTCAGTAATCGAGTTCTGCCTTCCCGATGCTCGCGCATCTCTAGCCTACGATGATCACCGAGAATTTGAAATCGACGGGAATGACGCCTCGGCGGTGTACGTTCAGAAGATGCACGAAAGCCGCCTGGAGATAGCGCGGATCACGCTGATAGATTTCGAAGTTTCATTCTCGAAGCGACGAGTCCTTGGCGTTGCGACTCAGGACCAAATTGGTGATGATCCAACTTGGATTGCCATCCATTTTGCCGAGCCGGTCCCCCTTGATCGCGCCCTCCAAATCCCCTTCCACATCCGGGTCTTCTTTGAGCTATCTGTCGGGCATCCCCTTGCGCTGAAGGGCATAGCCTTGAAGGCTCACCGGGAAGGGACCGCAGTTTCACAAGAGGCCTTCCCGGACGACTTCGAGCTATACAAAGCTGCGGCAACGGGTCTTCAAGAAAGAGATGAGCGCCACCACGAGCCGATCTTCAAGATTTGGAACAAAGAAGAACGCTCAACAACCCTCTTCGCCATTAGGAAGTGGCTTGGGCGAAGAGAGTCTTGGTCAATCGCTTACTGGTTGGCCTCACAGTTTACGAGCGGCGGAAACCAAGTAGACCGCAATAACATGTTGAGAGCAATGGCTTGGTTCGAGGCAATTCCCGACTATGTATTTGATGAAATAATCCCAGAAAGCCGTATCAAGCAATTTTCCAGAGAATGCCGTAAATTAGAAAGCTTCAAAGCGCTTGGACTGAAGGAGGCAAGGCTAAGCCAAGTACTCAACGACCTTGCAAGAATACCTCTCATTGACAGAATTGAACTTGCAATTAAGGATATCAATCGCCTAGTCGACGACGAATTTCTTTCACAATCCTTTTTTGATGACTGCAAGCGGGCAAAGAAGATACGAGATAAGGCCGCGCACGGTGGAGACGACGCCCTTGAGACCGATCTTCGGAGCGTCGTCATTTCCACTGCTGCGATAGAGACGTTGGCCCTGTTGGCAACAATCAGGGCGCTTGGGGTCGATATTCACAAGCTCCGAGCAATTACCAATACTTACAATCCGCATCCTTATGCTCGTTATTTCTGGGCCGCGAGGCTCCCAGAATGAGTCCGCTCGCCGCTACGGACCCACCGTAAGGGCATTCAAGACCGGGCAGCCAGCCGATTAGTAGCCGGAATGCCCGTAGCGACCGTTGGAATATGGTGTGCCATTGAAATACGGCGATGTCAGATCATGCTGGTAATAGCTGTTGCCAGAGCGGCCCGTGTAGGGATTGGTGTTTCCCTCATAGGAATAGTTGTTCGTGACGGTGCTGTCTCGATTGCTCCGGTAGTGCGGTGCCACGTAGGTTCCGTTGTTGCGGTAGTAACCATTGACTTGGCCGGCAAATGCCACAGACAAACCAAGCACGAAAAAGCCAATTGCTGAAATAACGGTCTTCATATCATCCCCCCAGGTTGATGTTGGATCAATAACAAATACGACGCGAAATTCCAAAACAATTATTCGCCCATTAGGAGTAAGCACCTTCTTACCTTGGCAACGCTGTACCCGACGCATGGTCTGCTACCACTCCAAGTGATAGCTGCTTCCGTCGCGGATACAGACCATACGCAAGGTTAGCGCCACAAAGCCGCCAAGGTCCGGCGTCGGTCAATGAAGTTATTGGATTTGTCAAACACAACGAACGTTGACATTAGACAATTGCTCTGACATGCTCTCTCCAACATCGGAGACCGAACATGCAACAGTACGTCATCTACACCCGCGTTAGCACCGAGGATCAAGGCCGCAGCGGTCTTGGTCTCGAAGCTCAGGAACGAGACATCGCCATCTTCCTCGACAAGTTCTCTGACATCCCATTCAAGGTCATAGGCGAGTTCCGCGACGTGCAATCAGGGGCAGATAGCGGGAGACCTGAGCTAACCAAGGCCCTGGAGCTTGTGCGCAGGACCGGGGCTGAACTGCTGGTGGCCAAACTCGACAGGCTTAGCCGCAAGGTTTCGTTCATCGCCACGCTGATGGATGATAAGCGCGTGAAGCTGCGGGTGGCTCAGATGCCCCAGGCCGACAAGTTCCAGCTCCACATCTACGCAGCCTTGGCCGAACAGGAGCGGACGTTCATCTCGGAAAGGACCAAAGCTGCACTGAAGGCTGCCAAGGGTCGCGGCGTTCGCCTTGGTGGTCTCCGCGACAAGACAATGAAGCGTAATGAGGCGATCCAGCAGAAGGCCGACGCCGAGGCTACCAAGGTCATGAAGATTGTCGGGCCGCTGAGAGCATCTGGCCAGACCCTGAGCGCCATCGCTGCAACACTCGACAGCATGAGCATTCCGACATCCCGGGGTGGCAAGTGGACGGCAAAACAGGTGTCCCGCGTGATCGAACGGGAACTGAGCTGACCATCGTAGACGGAGCTATCGCGGATATTTCGTGGCAGTGGATCAGTGACCATCAGTTGGATGTAGGGTGACGCCTAGCACGTTAGGTTGACGCCTAGCATGACCAATGCGGCACTAGGTTGTTCTACAACATCAAGGCAACCATGAATTTTATACCCTCCTAGCTGCACTGCCGCGACGTTCCTTTGGTGTAGCTGGAGCAATTGCCCCTTCCACCAGCGATAACCCACGCCCTAGCACAATTACCTGACACCTAGATATTCATCGAAATCCGTACGAGAGCGCTCGCCCCCCTTTGGTCTCCTCCTCCCCGAGGTGAGGGGCTTATGCCGCCGTTATGGTGGGGCAGCGCTGCCGTGTGGGTTCCGTATGTTCGAGGTGCGTGTCTCGTGATCGGTATTAAACAGCCTGAGTACACGTCACCCACCCAACCCCCGCACACCATAGCCACACCTTTTGTCGGGCGAAATGAAAAACTGACCCCCTAACGAACCGAAGAACTGACCCCTCGTGTCAAAACGAGGAGTGATGGATGACGAGCACGATTTTATC
>NZ_JACHBI010000008.1:0-315707 GCF_014200235.1 Martinezella paranaensis
CCAGCACTTCGCCGGCCCTTGGGCCTTCGAGCTGAACGGTCATGACTTCCAGCGGTTTACCGGCGGCAACGGCTACGGCGGCGCGTACGTCCATTAGATTTCCTTTCGATGGTTGCCAGAATTGCCGCGGTGCGGCCTTGATTGCGAGTGTCAGGTCGCGGAAGAATAAGGAATGCGTCGGCTGAAGGTTCGCGGTCCGCAAATGGGCGAGCTTGGCCGCGCGGGTGTACCGCAAACGAGCGAGATTGCAGGCGAAAGCATTGACAGATCCTCCCGATGCGCGCTTACGGTTTTATCTCCGTCCTCCAGCCGCATGGATCTTCGTTAACATACTGATTAGAATTTGCATACTAAAAAGTATCCGAAATAGTTGGAAATTTCACCCGGCCGCCACCCCCGCGCCGGGCGACTATGGAAGCTGCGAAGCGACCGGTGAAGCGGCTATTTGTTCTGGGCAAAGCGTTTTCTGATGCGCCTATACAGAAAAGGTACCGTCTGCGACAGCGACGGTACCTTTCTCACGAAATGACCCTGCGGTCGGGATTGCGTTTAATCAGCCTTGGTGCTCGCGGCCTTCCACCTGGATCACGAGATCGACATCGTCACCGATCATCCCAAGTGCTGCCTTCATGCCGAAATCGCTCCGCTTGACCTTAGTTGTCGCGCTGAAGCCGACAACGTGGCTCTTGTCCCACGGGTTCTGACCTTCCTTATTGAACTTGACATCCAGCGCAGTGGATTTCGTGACGCCCGCAATCGTTAGGTCGCCAGTAATTTGGCCCGTGGTGTCGGAGGTCTTCTTGAACTCCTTGCCGACGAAGGTGATTTCCGGAAATTCCGTCGCATTGAACCAATCAGCACCCTGGATGTCGCCGTCGCGTTGCTTGTTGTTCGTCGAGATCGAACCGACCTTGACCTTGACATCAAGGCTGCTTCCCTCGGGCTTCGTGGCGTCGAAGTCGAAAGCGCCTGAGAATTCCTGCGCGACCCCAATCACTTTCGAGAAGCCCAGGTGATCGATGTAAAACGCGATTCCCGAATGCACGGGGTCGATGTCGAACTTGGTGGCCCAAGCGGGCGACACTGCCCCGGCGAGCGACGTCATCGAAAGCAACAAAGCTGCAAGTCTATATTTCATTTTCATTCTCCTCCTCAGGTTAAGCTGGAAAACTCGATCCATAGTCCAGGAACGCGACAGCGAGCGCCAACGCGGCCGGAAGCACAGCCAGGGCGACATGGACGAAAAGGCGCGGAAACTGCCGGGATACGCCGAGCATCCGGCAGATACCCTCCGAGAACACTGGCAGCACGACGCAGAGGCCGAGGATCGCAATGGCGACGGGATCGGCTTTGCGCGTGATCAACACCACGGTGAAAGCGACGGAAATCAGTCCACCCAACGCGCCGATCGATGAGGCGCCGCCAAAGCGGAAAACGGGGTTGACGATGTGTACCAGGAGAATTCCCAGGCAACCGGCTGCGAACATCAGACAGAGCTGAAACGAGGAGGACGATGCGCCGAGAAGGGCTATCGGCGCGAAGCCGAGCGCAAGCACGGCAACGACGCCGCCCCGCTTTACGTCATCCTCCGCGCGAACCGACGTCCCGCGCAAGATGAGCCACATTATGGCCACGCCGGCCGTCGCAGCAGTCACCACTTCCCACGTCGCCACTCCCAAGCGGGGCAGGCCAATATAGAATGCAGCCGCCACCGGCTGAAAAAGGGACACAACTCGAACCGCGCGTTGGGCGGCGATCTCGACCGCAAACCCCACTGCCGTCCCGATAACAATCACGTAGAACAGCTTGTTGACCGCCCCGACAGGCGGAAAAGCCGGCACTTTGTTGTAGACAAGCCAATAGGCTGCCAGCAATGCGGCAGGCATTAGGAGGTCAGTAAGGCGCACCAGGCGGCGCCAGCGCATCAGGCCCGACGCGAAAATGCCGACGAGCACCATGACGAGCAGAGACGCGGCCAGCGCCTCCTGCGGAGAGTTGCCAAATCCAAGCATGCGACGTTTTCCGAATTGCGACAGGTATTCTGCGGTGCCCGGTCCGCTAGCGCGTGACATGCGGCACCAAAGCAGCCGGCGCTTTAGCGTCCGGGTTGCTTGCTCCGACAGATCGCTGTCATCCTACTTTTGCTCATAGTCCCCCCCAATAACCGCATGCTCCTCAACAGCGGTCGCCACTTCCAGTTTGGATACCAAATAGTTTTCACATACTATCTGGTTTCTGGATGAAAGCTAGTCTCTGAATTTTTGGATGTCAAGCGCGCTATGGACGCAAAAACGGGCTCTCGCCCCGCTGCGTGCCGGCTGTCCTGATCGATAGATTGTTGAGACGTTAAGAGCGCGCGGCGACTAACGGTACAGCCGTGCGTCTGTCATGCCGTATGGCATGATGGTCCCCGTCAGGCCTTTACCGGGACGCCAGACTTGGTTGCTCGCGACGACCGATACATGTCTCGTAAAACGACCCGGACCATGTCTCCAGGGGCTCCCTCCTTGAGGAAGCTCGAAATACCGCCATAGGTGAGCTCGAGAACGATACCGCCGATATAGAACGGGTTTGCAGGGGACTGCATGACGAGATCCAACTTGTCGATGAGGATCTTGCCGACGCCCTCCCACTGATCCCGGAAAAGCTTGATGTGACGATCTCCCAGTGTGTGATCATGCTGTGCCATGCGCAGCAGCTCGATCGCCAGCATTCCCCACCGTCGGTCATCTCCGCGGTTGTTCGCCCATGTCGCGAGAACGTCAATGAGCTCCATGGGATCATCGCAGTTCCCGAGAAGTTCCGTCAGTTGAACCACGTCGCCGCCGGCATTGCCGGCAAGGAGTTGGAGGAAGATGTCTTCCTTATTGGCAAAGTTCGAGTAGAACGCCCCCTTCGAATAGCCGGCCTCCTCGGCGATCCGCTCAATCGAAGCCCCGGCGTAGCCGTATCGTGCCATGACTTCATAAGCGGACGCTAGAAGCTTCTCTTTCGTTCGAGCCTGACTTTGCTCACGTGTCAGCCGTGCCATTCGCAATTCCTGTTCTCGCGTATCCAGACACCGAGGCGTACCCCAAAATGCAGCGGTCATACAAGAGCTGTTAGCAGACAAATGAGCGCCCAAAAGATTGGATATTCCGGGCCCATCTTCTGCCAGCGCCAATTCAGACCGTTGATCTTCACGACCGCGTATCCGGCCCCAAGCAATACCAAAGCACCGCACACGGCTGCAACCCTGGGGTACACGGAAAAAATCATTCCGACAGCCGCGCACGTCTCGGCAACCATGGTAAGCACCACGAACAGCGTCCCGGGTTTGAAGCCCGCCGCTTCGAATGTTTCGCCGGCCTTCTCACGGTGCAGGCCCTTGCCAACGAGGTGGGGAATGAACCAGACGCCGCAGAGAATGCGGAGCCAGTCAACCAAAACGAAATCCATTTCTCCTCCTTGACGCCGGGCCTTTGCCGGGTCCGCGAGGATAGTTGCATTCCTCGCTTGCCTTTTAAGATACTAAACGGTATTCACAATCCAAATGGTATGTCAATACGAGGCAATCTTTGAGTTTGGGAGGAATACCGATGGAAATGATGCGTGCCGCGCGGCTCCACGCCGTGGGTCAGCCGATGAGCATTGACGAGGTTGAGCGTCCGAAGGCAACCGGGAGCGACGTGATCGTCCGTGTAAAAGCCTGCGGAATGGTTCCGAACCTCGCGAATGTTCTGGCTAACTGGGAGACTTGGTATCCGCAGATGCCGCTGCCGCCTCGGCCTGCGATTCATGGTCTCGATCCGAGTGGCGTGGTTCACGAGGTCGGTCCCCAAGTTGTCAGTATCAAACCGGGCGACCGGGTCTATGTGAACCCCGGGCGTTTCTGCGGCGCATGCCATCATTGTTCTTCGGGCAAACCGCAGGCCTGCGAATATTGGACGCTCGGCGGATACTTTGGATACAACCAGAAAAGCATGGAAATGTTCGCCCGCTATCCTTATGGCGGTTTCGGCGAATTCATGGTCGCCCCACAGGCGCAGGTCATCAAAATCCCCGACAACATGACGTTCGTCCAAGGTTCCCGCATGGGCTATCTCGGTACGTCCTACGCCGCCCTCAAGAAATGCGGTTCGTTGATGGGCAAGACTTTGATCATCAACGGCGCCACCGGAACGCTGGGCCTGGGTGCGACGCTGTTCGCGTTGGCGATGGGTGTCGCAAAGATTTATGCCGTGGCCAGGGGCGAGGCGCTTCTTGAACGGTTGAAGGCGATTGCGCCGGATCGCATCGTCACTTTCTCGAACGTGAAGGGATCCTCAGGAGCCTTCGTCAAGGAGCAGACGAACGGAAGCGGTGCGGACTTGATGCTCGATACGCTCGGCGCCAAGGCGCCGCTCGACTCCATGCTGGACGCCATGGGCGGCGTCAGACGAGGCGGCCGCATCGTCAACATCGGCGGCACGTCGGGGGCTTTGCCCGTCGACGTCAAATGGTGGATGGACGAGCAGATGGAATTGATCGGCTCGGTATGGTTCACGGCCGCGGAAGGCATGGAGATCGCGGCGATGGTCGAAGCTGGGATCATCGACATCTCGATCATGTCGCCGATGGTATGGCCGCTGGAGAAGATCAATGACGCCATTTCCGGCGTCGGAAAAGACGAAGGCGGCTTCACCTACTACGCTGTCGAACTGTAGCGGAGTTCCACTTGGCCTATACCTACCGGATCACCGTCGAGCGGCTTGAGGGGGATATTCCCTCGGCCGCCGACAAGGCCCTCGTCTTCGAAGCAACCAATCATGACGACCTTTTCAAGGTCCTGTCGATGGTGCGCGAGAAACAGATGCTGCCCTGCGACGAGACGGCCGAGTTCACCGTTGGTCTGAAACTGTTCACGGAAGTTCTCTTGAGGCACCGCTCGGATACGCCTTTCAAGGAACTGTTTCCCCATATCGGCAGCTTCATGAACTCACTGAAACGCTGAATCTCATCCGCGGCGACTGCGGCGCGGTGGCGGTCGATAAAGGATTACGACATGAAGACCATTTCGCTTGAGCGGTCCTATGGAGGGACGCAAGGTGTCTACGCGCACCGTTCGAGCACCTGCGGCTGCGACATGACCTTCGCCGTATATTTGCCTCCGCAGGCGGATGAGCGTCCGTGCCCGGTTGTTTGGTACCTATCGGGGCTGACCTGCACGCACGCCAACGTCATGGAAAAAGGCGAGTACAGGCGAGCGGCAGCCGCTCTCGGATTGATCGTCGTCTGCCCTGACACCAGTCCAAGAGGTGAGGGTGTGCCCGATGATCGGGACAATTGGCAGTTTGGCAGCGGCGCGGGGTTTTACCTTGACGCGACCTGCCCCCCATTCGACGCAAACTACCGCATGTACTCCTATATCTCCGAGGAGCTTCCACGTCTTGTTGCGTCGGAATTCCCGGCGGATATGTCTCGGCAAGGCGTCTTTGGACATTCGATGGGCGGGCACGGCGCGATCACACTCGCGCTGAAGCACCCCGACCGCTTTCGGAGCTGCTCCGCGTTTGCACCAATCGCGCGCCCCATGGCGGCGGGTTGGTCCCGTCCGGCGTTCGAGCGGTATCTCGGCACCGATGAAGAGACCTGGAGACAATACGACAGTTGTGCGCTCATCGAAGATGGCTTCCGGTTTCCGGAACTTCTCGTCGACCAGGGCACTGCCGACACGTTCCTGGAGGACGGTCTGCGTCCATCGGAACTCCAGAGGGTATGCGACCAGGCAGGCATTCGCCTGAGCCTGCGCATGCAGGAAGGCTACGGCCATTCCTACTATTTCATTTCGACTTTCATGGAAGACCATTTGAGGTGGCATGCGGAGCGACTCAATCGCTAATCGGTCACCCGCCGTTCTGAAGGTCGGGCGAGGTGTCCGGCCAAATAGGAGGAAGAAACTATGGCAAATGTCGGCATACACCCCCATGTCGATGGGGGATTGAGGAAAGGCGGCGCCGCGTTCACCGGTGGTACTCTCGTTTGCGAATGCACCACGAACCCGGTTAAGGTGAAGATCAAGGGCAATATCGCCCACAATCATGCCTGCGGCTGCACAAAGTGCTGGAAGCCGATGGGCGCAAATTTCTCCATCGTTGCGGTGGCACCGACGGAAGCCGTCGAGGTTGTCGAGAACGGCGATAAGCTCGCGGTCGTCGATGAAAATGCCCTGATCCAGCGACATGCCTGCAAGGAGTGCGGCGTTCATATGTATGGACCGGTGGAGCGGGATCATCCGTTCAAGGGCCTGTCCTTCATCCACCCTGAGCGTTTCGAAGAAGAAGGATGGGCGGAACCCGGGTTTGCCGCCTTCGTATCCTCAATCATCGAGGCAGGGTATGACCCCTCGAAGATGGACGCAATCCGCGAGCGCCTCGCCGAGCTCGACCTTGCACCCTACGACTGCCTCTCCCCGGGGCTGATGGACTACATCGCCACATGGACGGCAAAGAAAAGCGGCGTCTTGGCAGCTTAAACTCCGAGGAGCCGGACGGCCGTCCGGCTCCGACGTTGGTTCGTTTCACAGATTGGTTTTCTCGTTCATTCTGTGAGCTGTAGTTCGCGTCCATTCAAGAGCAGTCAACGTCACCCCGACAACCGAGTGCGCGATTGGAGGTTGACGCTAGCGATACGGACGCTCACTTCGAACGGATTCGAAGCTTCAAACACTGCTGGCGTTCGCAATTAAGTTCTGTCCTACGATCCCGGATAGGCAGATTGCGCTGGATTGAGCCGACTATCATCGGGAAGCAAATGAACTCAACCAGAGGGTGCTCCCTATGAACTATCTCGCGGCAAATCGATAGTCCAAGGACAAGCTTCAGCGCACCCACATGGGAGAACCTTCCCGGCTATCAGGATTGTGGGAATTTCGCCGACAGCATCACCGAATTGGTGAGCAGCACGGAAACCGACGGATAAAGCAGTGAAACAAGCGCACAAGTTCTATATCGGCGGAGACTGGGTCGACCCGACGCTATTAAGCACGCGCGAGGTCATAGACCCGTCCACCGAGCAGCCGATAGGAACGATTGCGATTGGCAGTGCGGCTGACGCCCATAAGGCGATCGCCGCGGCGCGTAGCGCCTTCGCTTCTTTTTCTCAGACGACGAAGGAGGAACGCTTGGCGTTGTTAAAACGCATTCTGGCGATCCTCAAGCGTCGCAATGACGAGATCGGCGATGTCGTCTCCCGCGAAATGGGAGCGCCGCTTCTCATGGCTCGGGCCGAACAAGCCGCCCTCGGCGCCATCCATTTCGAGCAAACGATCAAGGCTTGCGAAACCTTCGCCTTCGAATACATGCAAGGCTCGACTCGCATCGTGCATGAACCTGTTGGCGTGGTAGCAATGATCACGCCGTGGAATTGGCCGATAAACCAGATCGCCTGCAAGGTGGCTCCGGCACTTGCGACCGGCTGCACGATGGTGCTCAAACCCTCGGAGATCGCGCCGTTCAACGCGGTCATCTTTGCCGAGATCATGGATGAGGCCGGTGTACCGGCGGGGGTCTTCAATCTGGTCCAGGGTGACGGTCCAACCGTTGGAACAATACTCGCCAGCCACCCGGACGTCGACATGGTATCCTTCACGGGCTCGACGCGGGCCGGCATCGCCGTCGCACAGGCAGCGGCACCGACAGTCAAGCGGGTGCATCAGGAACTCGGCGGCAAGTCGCCAAACATCATATTGCGGAGTGCCGATTTCGCCGCTGCCGTTAGCGCGGGCGCACGCCGGTGTTTTGGCAATTCCGGGCAATCCTGCAATGCGCCGACGCGAATGCTCGTGCCGGCGGAGCGAATGGATGAAGCAAGCGCAATCGCCGCGAGAGAAGCGGCCATGCTCGTTGTCGGTCCTCCTTCTGATGCTCGCACGAACCTGGGGCCGGTGGCCAGCGTGGCCCAGTTCGAAAAGATACAGGCGTTGATCGCGGCCGGTATCGCGGAAGGGGCTGAACTTGTTGCCGGCGGCCTCGGGCGCCCCTCGCATCTCAACGCAGGCTACTACATCAGCCCGACCATATTCGCCCGTGTGACGAATTCGATGACGATCGCGCGCGAGGAGATCTTCGGTCCTGTACTGTCGATTATCGGCTATCAAACCGAGGACGAGGCGGTGGCGATCGCCAATGACACGCCCTATGGTCTTGCCGCCTATATACAGGGCGATCCGCTGGAGGCACGGTCGGTTGCTTGCAGCCTCCGTGCCGGCACGGTTCGCCTCAATCAATCGGCATGGGATGGTGCCGCGCCATTTGGAGGATACAAGCAATCCGGCAACGGCAGGGAATATGGGAAGTTCGGCCTGCATGAATTTACCGAAATCAAGGGTATCGTCGGCTTCACGAGTGATGAAGGCGTGACGAAAACCTGAATGCCGGTACAACCGGAATGAAGTCGCACTACTTGCATTGATGTTGCGCTGCGCGAACGATATCGCATACCTTGCAGAACATAAGCGGAACATGTAGTTCTGTATCCGCTGTTCGGAAATTCTGGAGGATAGTTGCGATGAAGGCGCGGATCGACGCGGTCATGGAGAGGGCGATCAGGGCCGGCAAGATCGTCGGCACTGTCGTGATCGTCACCAAAGACGGGGAGACCGTTTATTGCCGCGCTGCCGGCTATGCCGATCGCGAAATGGGAAAACCCGTTGAGACAGAGACGATTTTCCGTCTCGCTTCCGTGACGAAACCGCTCGTGGCAGCGACGACTCTCGCTCTTGTCGACAAGGGCAGGCTGGCGCTTGGCGACCTCGCGCGAGATTATCTTCCCTATTTCCAGCCCAGGCGGCCGGATGGGGAGATCGCCGATATCACCATCCGGCACCTGCTGACTCATACGGCAGGCCTCAGCTATGGCGCGGATCGCAAAACCACGCCACCGGAGCGGATGTTCGATGCCGGCCTTGCCGACACCGACCTCGATTTCGAGGAGAATTTTAGCCGACTATCGACCTTTCCGCTCCTGGCCGTACCGGGTACGCTCTGGTCTTATTCGATCGCCATCGACGTTCTTGGTGCAATTCTATCGCGGATCGAGGCGTGTAGCCTGAATGAGGCCGTGCGTCACCATGTGACCGGACCGCTAGGGATGAGCGATACCGGTTTCTCGGTCGGTGACCGGGAGCGGCTTGCCACGCCCTATGCCGATGCCCATCCGGCTGCCGTCAGGATGGAGGATCGCCATCTGATTCCGGACAGTGACGGCAATCTGATGACTTTTGCGCCGACCCGGCTGTTCAACCCCAAGGCTTTTCAATCCGGCGGCGCTGGCATGGTGGGCACGGCGCCGGATCTGATCACCTTTCTCGAAGCCGTCCGCCGGGGCGGGGCACCCATCTTGGAGGCCGATACGGCGAAAGCGGCACTTCTCAACCAGATCGGCAATATCCCGCGCCCAGGCGAACCAGGACAGGGGTTCTCCTTTTTAGGTGCGGTGATTCAGGACTCGGTCCTGGCCGAGACTCCGATGTCGAAAGGATCGGTAACCTGGGGTGGAGTTTATGGGCATAGTTGGTTCATCGATCCCATGAAAGGCATTTCGGCTGCCATCATGTCCAACACGGCGGTCGAAGGCTGCCTGGGAGCTTATCCGCAAGATATCGTGCGGGAGATCTACGGCGCTTGAGGCATCGAACATGAGGAGCCAAGATGATTGATCACACCGGTATTAACGTTCGGGATCTGGATTACGCCAAGAACTTCTATCGCGCGGCGCTAGCGCCGCTCGGCTACACAATATTGAAGGACTTTCCGAATGCGGCGGGATTTGGTGCTCCGCGCCCGGATGGCGGCGGCGATCCGGGTGGAGACTTCTGGATTTCGCAGGGCACGCCTTACGAGCCGCGATCGCACATCGCGTTCAGTGCTCAAACCCGTCACGATGTTGAGGCATTTCATCAGGCCGCATTGGCGGCTGGTGGCACTGACAACGGAGGACCTGGGATTCGCGCCCATTATCATGCAAATTATTATGCCGCGTTCATACTTGACCCGGACGGCTACAATATCGAAGCGGTTTGCCATCGAGAGATTTAGGAATGCGTGATGAGCGGTGGGCTGACGCAGTTGCCAGCCCTATGAACACTGACCCGGCCGGCCCGAAGAATAGCAATTGCCGCCTGGTGGCAGGTCCGCGCTTTAGTGATCCGCAATGCCGCCTACATGAGTGAATCTGATCGGGATTTTTAAGGAGGAGCATCGCGTGAGTGTCGCTGTAGAATTGTGCTCTTACCCTGGCCTTGACGATCGAATCATAATTGTCAGGGCGGGAGACGAAGTCGATGGCGTGCTTGTGCGCACGGCAAGATATAACGTCCTGATCGATACTCTCGGGACGCCCGACCAATGTCAGATGGCGCTGGATCTGCTTGGGGAAAAAGCGAATGATCGCCCGCTGATCGTCGTCAATTCACATATGGATTGGGATCATTTCTGGGGCAACGCGGCCATCGCCGGAAAAGCCCCGATCATTGCCCATGCGGCAGCGCTCGAACGCCTACGCGATCCATCGTCGCCGCAGACCTTGAGCGAAAAGGCGAACCAGGACGCGCGGTTTCGAACCGTTGAACTCATTGGGCCCGACATTACCTTTTCTGGCTCGATGGTGCTTCATGGTGGTGATCTCACCCTGGAACTCATTCACACCCCAGGACACACACCAGACCATATTGCCGTGTGGATCCCTGAAATCCGGGTCTGCCTAGCCGTTGACGCGGTCGAGCATCCGATTCCGGAAGTCTGGAGTGATAATCCGGATGATCTTCGATTGCTCTGCTCATCACTGAAGCGCATCCGCGATCTCAAAGCGAAGTTCGTTATCCCGGCTCACGGCATGACATCGTCTCCCGCCACGGTGGACAAGAATGTGGCCTATTTCGAAACATTGGCGGATCGTGTCGGCAGGCTGAACGAAGAGCAGTTGGCGGACCAGGCGCTCAGCAAATTGCCGGGTCTCCGGCTTCAAGATCTTGTGGCAATCCCTAGTGGGATGACCGCACCGACCATCGAGTTTTATGAGAAATGCCACGAAACGAACCTTCGGGCGACCGTAGAGGCATGCAAAGAGAGAATTAAGTTCGGATAGCAGACGATGGCAGCCAGTCGGAAACTATGCAAAAACACTTACCTGGATGTTTGATCCCAGGCTTTGATGGGGCAGCCGCTAGGCCTTCCCGGACGAGGTAGACGCTCCAATTGAGGTGCGAACATCAAAACGAGCGGAACTTTCGAAGGGGCGGCGAGGATGCCGCCTAAAGATTTTCTTTGAGAAGGACCTCGATCCTGATGCGTTCTTGTTCGGCCAGCGGCTCGCGTGCGTCCGCGCGGGCCCGCATGATGCGGATGGCGCTGCGCACCGCGTGACCGGGGTCCTGGGCGATGACGGCATCAATGCGGCCGTCGCGTAGCGCTTCCTCGCTGAAGGGCGTACGCTCGTGGACGACCACCGAGAGATTGACGAGATCAATGTTCGCGGCGGCTGCCGCAAGGGGCACGCGCGCTTCTGAGCTCAGTACATAGACGGCAATGATATCCCTGTTGTTTTCGAGGACACGAGCAATGATCTGGTTTGCGCGTTTTTCGTCAGCATGGGTCTCGATGGATGGAAGAGACCTAAGGTTCGGAAATTGCTCATTGATTATGGTGTCGAAACCGTGCCGGCGCTGAATGCTGTCGAGCGATTGCATCGTGTCTGCAACAACCATCACCTTGCCCGGCGCCCGGCAGACAAACGTGCCTATCAACTTCCCGGCGGTTGCCCCAGCCGCGAAGTTGTCCACGCCCACGAAATCGGCCGCTGGAAGCTTTTCCTGACCCGATAGAAATTGCACGACCTTGATGTCTCTTTCGAGGAGACGCGCCAAAGCATCGCGCACTTGGGGCGACTCCGGCGCCATGAGGGCGACGCCATCGAGCTCGTCTTCGCCTATCCCAGCGAGGTACTTGGCAATGCCATGGGCGTCTTCGGTCGGGATTTGAACATAGTCGATATCCGTCAGGTCCGCCTTGAGGGCCGCCCCCAAATCCTCCACTCGGCGTAAAAGCTCGCGAAGATAAAGATCGCCTGACTTGGGCAAGACGAACCTGAAGCGATAGCTTTTATTGCGTGCCAGGCTGACGGCGGCGGGATTGCGAATAAAGCCAATGCGTTCAATGGCTTCGTGAACGCTGCGGACCGTTTTCTTGCTCACATTCGGGCGGTCGTTCAGGACGCGATCCACGGTCGCGAGACTGACGCCGGCCGCTTCCGCGAGGTCTTTTGCTGTTGGCCGCATGTAGGCTCCAATCGATTTTCAGTCAGCCACATCTCTCCCAAAAAATTGAAAAATGCAAGAATTGATGTGCGGACCTCAAAATTTGCTTGCATTGAGGTCCGCACCTCAGTTATTAATTTGTTGTGACGGCCTCGGCGGCCAGAACTGAAAAGGAAGTCGAGAAACCGGCTCGGGAATGCGTTTCGCAACGCCCTTGCCGCAACGCTTTCATTTACCCTCTCGATGGAGGTCGAGAGGTTCAACGGGAGGATCCCAGTTATGAAATCTCTATTGATGAACTCGGCACTCGCTGCCGGGATGTATATCGCTGTGTCTGCAGGTACGGCTTCGCATGCACAGGCCGCAGACCTTACCCTCTGCTGGGCAGCCTGGGATCCCGCCAATGCGCTCGTGGAGCTGAGCAAGGATTTCGAAAAGAAGACCGGCAACAAGATGCACTACGAGTTCGTGCCGTGGCCGAACTACGCCGACCGCATGCTCAACGAGCTGAATTCCGGCGGCAAGCTTTGCGACCTGCTGATCGGCGACAGCCAGTGGATCGGTGGGGCCGCCGAGAATGGGCAATACGTCAAGCTCAACGATTTCTTCAACAAGGAAGGAATCAAGATGGACGACTTCATCCCGGCGACCGTGGTCGGCTATGCCGAGTGGCCGAAGAACACGCCGAACTATTGGGCAATGCCGGCCTTTGGTGACGTCGTCGGCTGGACCTACCGAAAGGACTGGTTCTCGCGGCCGGAATTGCAGGCCGAATTCAAGAAGAAGTATAACCGTGATCTCGCCGTTCCGAAGACTTGGGACGAGCTGATGGATATCGCCCAGTTCTTCCAGGGCCGTGAGATCGACGGCAAGAAGGTCTACGGTGCGGCCATCTATACCGAACGCGGCTCCGAAGGCATCACCATGGGCGCCATGAATGCGCTTTACAGCTACGGCTTCGAATATCAGAATCCGAAGAAGCCCTACGATCTTGAAGGCTTCGTCAACTCGCCCGGAGCGGTCGCCGGCCTCGAGGAATACAAGAAACTCTACGACTGTTGCACACCGCCCGGCCATTCCGACGCCTACATGACCGAAGACGTCGATGCCTATAAGTCCGGCCAGGTCGCCTTGCAGATGAACTTCACCTTCACCTGGCCGGGCATCAGCGCCGACGCCAACGTCGGTGGTAACAAGTCAGGCTACTTCCCCAATCCGGCCGGCCCGAATGGCGTTCAGTTCGCCCAGCTCGGCGGCCAGGGTATTTCCGTAGTTTCCGCCTCCGACAAAAAGACGGAAGCGCTCGAATACATCAAGTGGTTCGGCCAACCCGAGATCCAGCAGAAATGGTGGAAGCTCGGCGGCTATTCAGCCTTGAACGCGGTCGTCGACGACCCGAGTTTCGCTTCCAGCCAGCCCTACGCCAAGCCGTTCCTGGATTCGATGGCGATCGTGAAGGATTTCTGGGCCGAGCCGTCCTACGCATCCCTTCTGCAGGCGTCGCAGAAACGCTTCCACGACTATGTGATCGCCAACCAGGGTAGCGCGAAAGACGCTCTCAACGGCCTGGTGAAGGATTGGAAGGGCGTCTTCCAGGACGACGGAAAATACTGACGCTAACACCGCTTCCTCCCAGCAGTGAGCGTCGCGCAGGGCCGGCCACGCGGACCGAACCGGCCCTGCCTATCATCATCTTTATGCCAAGGAGACGGACATGCTCCACTCACCGATCGATCGGATCGCCAGTGCGACTCCGCCTGCAATCGCGACCCGCGTCAGGGGCCTATCTGATCGCGCCATAGCCTGGCTCTTCGTAGCGCCGTCGATTGTGTTGCTGCTTGCCATAAACATCTTTCCATTGATTTGGACGATTCGGCTCAGTTTCACGAACTTCCGGGTGAACCGGCCTAACGCGCCGATAGAGTTCGTCGGCTTGCGGAACTACATCAACATCCTGACAGACAGCGATATCTGGCAGAGCATGCAGGCGACCGCGCATTTCCTGATCTGGACCATCGTCCTGCAGGTGCTGATCGGCTTTTCGCTCGCCTACCTGATCAACAAGAAGTTCCGCGGCAACGACCTTTGGACGACGATCATCGTGCTCCCGATGATGCTGAGCCCCGCAGTCGTCGGCAATTTCTGGACGTTCCTGTACCAGCCGCAAATCGGTCTCTTTAACTACGTGGTCGGCTTCTTGACAGGACAAGACCCCTCCAGCTTCTCGATGATTGCGAGCACCCAGCTTGCGCCCTGGGCGATCGTCATTGTGGACACCTGGATGTGGACGCCCTTCGTGATGCTGATTTGCCTTGCGGGACTGCGCTCCATTCCGAACAGCATCTACGAGGCGGCCGAATGTGACCGCGCCAGCAAATGGCGGCAATTCTGGACCATTACCATCCCGATGGTGCTGCCATTCCTGATGCTGGCCGTCCTCTTCCGCGGGATCGAGAATTTCAAGATGTTCGATCTGGTGGTGCAATTGACCGGTGGCGGTCCGGGATCGATCACCGAGCTGACGTCCATCAACCTGAAGCGCGCCGCTTTCGAGCAATGGCGCACCGGCTACGCGTCCGCCTATGCCGTCATTCTTTTCGTCACCGTTTTCGGCCTCGCGTCGATCTATGTCAAAGCTCTGAACAAGGTGAAACAACGATGAGCAGCTATTCCGTAACCGAGCCATCAGGGCGTCAGAAGTGGTTTGCCGGTATTCTGGTCGTCCTCTATTCCGTCATCACGCTTCTTCCGCTGTTGTGGATCATCGCGACCGGTTTCAAATCGCCGGCCGACGCAATTGCCTACCCGCCGAAACTGGTCTTCCAGCCGACGGTGGAAGGATACGTCAACCTCTTCACCACCCGTACCCGTGTGCCTGAGGATCAGCTCAAGGCGCTCGGCGAGCCAACGACCTGGTATGACAAATTGGTTCGCAAGGATGGGGTGATCATTACCGGCGCCTCCCGCTTTGCCGAGCGGTTCTATAATTCCGTCATCATCGGCTTCGGCTCGACGGTTCTGTGCATCGTGCTCGGTACGGCCGCCGCTTATGCCTTCTCGCGCTTCAAGGTGCCGCTGAAGGACGACTTGCTGTTCTTCATTCTTTCGACCCGCATGATGCCGCCGATTGCCGTCGCGATCCCGATCTTCCTGATGTTCCGATCGCTCGGCCTCAGCGACACGCATGCCGGCATGATCCTGCTCTACACGGCCGTCAACCTGTCCCTCTCCGTTTGGTTGCTCAAGGGTTTCATCGATGAAATCCCGATCGAATATGAGGAGGCTGCGTTGATCGACGGCTACACGCGCTTCCAGGCCTTTTACAAAGTCGTGCTGCCGCAGGCCGTCACCGGCATCGCCTCAACCGCGATCTTCTGCCTGATCTTCGCCTGGAACGAATATGCCTTTGCGGTGCTGCTCACATCCGGCAATGCCCAGACGGCGCCGCCGTTCATCCCGACCATCATCGGCGTCAGCGGCCAGGATTGGCCAGCCGTCGCCGCCGGTGCAACCATCTTCCTGGTTCCGGTCATGGTCTTCACCATCCTGCTTCGTAAACATCTCTTGCGTGGCATTACCTTTGGAGCGGTACGCAAATGACGACCTTTCTCAATCGCCTAATCCGCTTGCGCCGCGATGCATGGGAAATGCTGGCGTCAGTCCTGATTGCGCTTGGCGTCGTCATGCTGATGCAGCCCCTGTCGCTGTCGCTCTACTCCTACTCTTTCCTCGTGACGCTGGTCGGAACGGTCATGTTCATCATCGTCAGCCATTTCCCGGAGTGAACCCATGGCACAGATCAGAATTCAGAATGTGCGCAAGGATTTTGGGGCGTTCAACGCGGTCAAATCCTCCACCTTCACCGTCGAGGATGGCGAATTCTTTATGCTTCTCGGACCGTCGGGATGCGGGAAGACGACGACGCTTCGGATGATGGCCGGCCTCGAGCTTCCAACCAGCGGTGAAATCTACATCGGTGGCGAAGAGGTGGGCATGAAGCGGGCGAGCGAGCGCGACATCGCCTTCGTCTTCCAGATGTTTGCTCTTTATCCGCACATGAACGTCCGCAAGAACATCTCCTATCCCCTGGTCAGCCAAGGCATGAGAAAGGCGGAAGTCGCCACGCGGGTCGCGGAAGTGGCCAAGATCCTGAGGATCGAAAACATCCTCGACAAGCCCGTCGGCGGCCTCTCCGGTGGCGACCGGCAGCGCGTCGCGCTTGGTCGTGCCATCGTGCGCAATCCGAAAGCCTTCTTCATGGACGAGCCTTTGGGCGCTCTCGATGCCGAGTTCCGCGAGCATATGGCGGAAGAACTGCGGGCTTTGCACGACCGCATGGGCGCCACCACTGTTTATGTGACCCATGACCAGTTGGAAGCCATGCAGATGGGCGACAAGATCGTGGTGATGAACCACGGTGTCGTCGAACAGTTCGGTAAGCCCCAACAGATCTACGACTGGCCGGCGACGAAATTCGTCGCAAAATTCATCGGCTCGCCGCCAATGAATTTCCTGGAATTCGAGGGCTCGATTACAGCAGGCAGCAACTTCGTGACCCTCTCGGGACACAGGGTCAAGGTGCCGGAATCTCGTGACGAACGTCTTGGCAAACTGGCGCTCGGCGTCAGGCCGGAGCATACCAGGTTTAATGACGGTTCTGCTTACAGAGGGCGGGTTGTCGCCGTTGAATATCTCGGTACGACCCAAATCGTCACGATCGATACGCCACATGGCGAGATCAAGGCCCGTACACCATCCAACCAATCCGCACGTGTCGACGACCTGATTGGCCTGGACTTCGATTCCAGAAACCTGACGATCTTTGACTCTGCGACCGGAAACGCGCTTGTTTCCGAGGCCAACGAAGGAGTGTTGCGCCGTGGCTGAGGTTATCTTGAAAAACATCACCAAATCCTTCGCCGGCCATCGGGCGCTCGATGAGATCTCGATGATCGTCCCTGACGGCTCGTTCGTCGTCCTCCTCGGACCGACGGGTGCGGGCAAGACGACGACGTTGCGGATGGTGTCGGGTCTCGATAATCCCGACGTCGGCGAGGTCATGATCGGCGGACGGTCCATGCGTGGGCTGACACCGGCGCAGCGCAACGTTGCGATGGTGTTCCAGCAATACTCGCTCTATCCGCATCTATCGGTCCGCCAGAATCTGGAGTTCCCCCTGAAGTCGCCGCTGCTGAAGACGCCGCAACGGACGATCGACGAGAAAGTGCATGCGATCGCGGAAATCCTCCAGATCTCCCACAAGCTCGACAACAAGGCGACGGCGCTTTCCGGCGGCGAGATGCAGCGCGTGTCGATCGGACGCGCGCTGGTCAGAAACCCGCAGATCTATCTGATGGATGAGCCGTTGAGCTCACTTGATGCGAAACTGCGCGCCGATCTGCGTGTCGAACTCAAAAGCATTCAGGCTAAATCCGGTGCGACGCTGCTTTATGTCACCCACGATCAAGTCGAGGCGATGACCATGGCAACCCATGTCGGCGTTCTGCACGAGGGCAGGCTCGTCCAGTTCGGTTCTCCGCGCGAAATCTACGAACAGCCGGTCAGCGTCTACGCCGCGACGCGCCTCGGGCAGCCCCGCATCAACGTCGTTCCTGCCGAGCTTTTCCCCGGCGCGCCGGCGAGGGCCAAATCGATAGGCTTACGCCCGGAACATATCGATCAAGGCGATGGACAGGAGGCGACTGTTACCCGCGTCGAGCATCTCGGCGATCAGACCCGCCTGCATCTTTCGTTCCAGAAACACAATCTGATAACCGTTACCGATGCCCATACTAGGCTCAAGGGTGGCGAAACCATTAAGATCCAGCCGAACAAGCCGCTCTATTTCGACGCGGCCGGCATGCGCTTAGTTTAAGGGAGGCGAGAATGTCACAGTTCCTCAACAGCAAGGAAAACGCAGTCACCGAAGCGATCGACGGCCTTCTGGCCGCATCCGGCGGCGCACTCAGCCGCGTCGACGGCTATCCGCATATCCGCGTCGTCGTCCGTTCGGACTGGGACAAGAGCAAGGTGGCGATCGTCTCTGGCGGCGGCTCTGGTCACGAGCCCGCGCACGCCGGTTTCGTCGGCAGGGGCATGCTCACTGCCGCCGTCTGTGGAGACGTGTTTGCGTCCCCCAGCGTCGATGCGATCCTCGCCGGTATCCTGGCGGTCACCGGACCGGCCGGCTGCTTGCTCATCGTGAAAAACTATACTGGCGACCGCCTCAACTTCGGTCTGGCGGCCGAACGCGCCCGCGCCTTCGGTCTGAACGTCACCATGGTTATCGTCGATGACGACATTGCGCTGCCCGATCTGCCGCAGTCCCGCGGCGTGGCCGGAACGCTTTTCGTTCACAAGATCGCGGGTGCTCTGGCAGAGAGCGGTGCTGATCTTGAGGCCGTCGCTGAAGCCGTGCGCAAGGTCATCGCCGCCACCAGCTCGATCGGAATGTCGCTCGACACTTGCACCGTGCCCGGCTCCCCGAAGGAAAACCGAATTCCCGAAGGTCGCGCCGAACTCGGCCTCGGCATTCACGGCGAGGCCGGCGTCGAGCAGATCGAGTATTCCGGTGCGAGAGCAGCGGTTGCTGCGATGGTGGAGCGCCTTGCCGCAGCGATGGATGACAGACCCCACGTCGTCCTCGTCAACAATCTCGGCGGCACGTCGATCTTGGAAATGTCGGTCGTGGTTCACGAACTCGCCCAATCGGCCATCGCAGGCAAGATTTCGCACATCATCGGACCGGCTGCGATGATGACGTCGCTCGACATGCAAGGCTTCTCCATCTCGGTCTTTCCCGCCGACAAAACAGAGCTGGCGCTGTTGTCCAAGCCGGTTGCTCTCCCCGCCTGGCCGGGCGTCACCGCCATCAAACCCGTTGCCGTCCTTTCGCTCCCGGACGGACTGACGCCCATCGCCCCGCTGGCGTCCAGGCACGAACCCACGCGCCAGTTCCTGACGGATTGCTGTAACCTTCTCATCGAGGCAGAGGGGGATCTGAATGCTCTCGATGCCAAGTCGGGCGACGGTGATACCGGTTCGACGCTCGCTGGAGCCGCGCGAGCCCTCATCGAGGCGCTCGACCGTCTTCCCCTTTCAGATCATACGCAGCTTTTCCGCGCCATGGGGCAGGAACTCAGCCAGACCATGGGCGGCTCGTCGGGCGTACTTCTCGCGATCTTCTTTGCCGCGGCCGGTGACGGCGCGTCGAGCGGGCTGACTATGCGCGAAGCGCTGAAGGCAGGCCTGTCCCGAATGCAGGAGATCGGTGGTGCGCGCCTGGGAGATCGAACGATGGTCGATGCTCTCTTGCCCGCATTGGATGCACTCGACGAAGGATTCTCCGCAGCAGCAGCAGCAGCGCGCGCCGGCGCAGACCTAACCGCGACACTCGTTCACGCCAAGGCCGGGCGCGCCGCATACATCAATGCCAAGCAACTCGAAGGCCACATCGATCCCGGTGCGGAAGCGGTGGCCAGGCTGTTCGAATACCTGGCTCGTCGCTCTGATGAAGCGGGGCAGCGCTCGGATGATCAAGCGATGGGTAGGCGCGTAACGGGCTGAGCTTGGGCCCCGGCTTTATGCAAAGACTGCCGCCTGCGGTGGAATGCCACGACGACAAGAAAAAGCATAGGGTCAGTTCGTAACCGCCATAAAGCGGTCGCGCTGTGGTCAGCAGATCGCCGCGCTATTGCCCCATAGAAAACGTTTGACGGTCACATTGTCGTCAGATCGTTCTTCAACCCTAACCGGCGGCCAAATCAATGCGATATGCCGCCACTCGCTCTACGCCATCAAAGAGGTGTTCTCCCCGTACTCCCAAAGAGGAATTAAGATGATCACTCGTATCCCTGCCGCATCGTTGACCGCTGCCGCCTTGAGCTTGATGTTTCTCGGCAATCCCGCGTCCGCACAGCAAGCAACGCAAGAGAAGCCGACGCAAGGACAACAACCAGAGAGCAATGGTGCGGCTGCGGCCGTCAGCGATCAAAAGATCGAGGCTTTTGCGGTCGCGTATCAGCAGGTGGACAAGATCAGGCAGGAATATTCGGCCAAGATCGGAGCAACGTCGGATCCAACCGCGAAGCAACAGTTACAGACCGAGGCAAGCAAACAGATGGTGCAGGCCGTCCAGACCTCTCCAGGCATCTCGGTAGACGAATACAGGACAATTCTAGCGGCTGCCCAGAAGGACCCGGTGCTCGTTAAGAAAGTTCAGGACAAGCTTCAGAAATCCGCGCCTGCTCAGCAGTAAACGACGCCACGATCAGCAAGCAAAATTGACCATCCATAAAAGCCGCGCCGAGTGTCGCAATCTTGGCGCGGCGTCGATGAGAACTTCTTCATCACAATGACCGCGAGCCGCCCACGCCGGTCGACATGTCACGGCTCTTCCACACTATTGGCTTTTCCAAAGAGACGAAACTCGCCGTCGTGGCGTGGATTCTAACTTCTTTTGATCGCCAGGCGTCAGTAAAGCAATCGAGCTCGTATCGTTCCCGGAATCTGGCGAAGCGCATCAAGTATGTCACCCGCTGCCTGGTCAGCACCCTCGGCTTCAATGACCACGTATCCCGTTTCGCCATACGTCTGCAGGAACTCGCCGACGATATTGAGCCCACGGGACGAAAAAATCACATTCAGGCTGTTTAGGATACCAGGGCGATTTTCATGAACGTGGATGAAACGCGTGCCGTTTGGACGTGGCGGCAATTGAACCTGGGGGAAATTGACTGCACCCAGCGTCGAGCCGACGTCTGAGTACTCGACCAGCTTCCTGGAAACTTCCATTCCAATGCGCTCTTGGGCCTCTTCGGTCGACCCGCCAATATGTGGAGTGAGAATGACATTGTCCAAACCCTGCAGCGGCGTTTCGAAGCGCTCCTTATTGGATGCCGGCTCCTTCGGGAACACGTCCACGGCCGCGCCTGCAAGATGTCCGTCCTTCAAAACCTTCGCAAGCGCCCCAAGATCGACCACGGTGCCGCGGGAATTATTGATGAAAAAGGCTCCCTTTTTCATTCTCCGCAGCTCGGCCTCAGTGATCATGTTTTGCGTCGAACTGGTTTCTGGAACATGCATCGTCACAAAATCGGAGATTGCGAGAAGCTCGCCGAGCGAAGCCATCGATTCCGAATTGCCATGGCGGAGCTTGTCTGAAGGATCAAAATAGCGAACGTTCATACCCATGCTTTCCGCAAGAACGCTGAGCTGCGAACCGATGTTGCCGTAGCCTACGATCCCTAGCGTTTTCCCGCGTACCTCGCGGCTGCCTACGGCGGATTTGTCCCATCCGCCTTCATGAGCAGACGCCGACCGCGGGAAAATCCGCCTGGTCAGCATTATGATCTCGCCGATTACAAGCTCTGCGACCGAGCGCGTATTCGAATAGGGGGCATTGAATACGGGAATCCCGCGTCGGCGGGCGGCATCCAGGTCGACCTGGTTTGTCCCCACCGAGAAACAACCCACGGCAATAAGCTTTTTGGCGGAGCTGAAAATTTCGTCTGTCAGATGCGTGCGTGAACGAATGCCGACTATATGCGCCTCGGCTATATGGCTTTTGAGATCCTTGTCATCCAGAGCCTTCGGCAGATGAGTCAGATTGACGTAGCCAGACGACGAAAAATAGTCCACGGCGCTCTGACTGATGCCTTCCAACAAAAGCACGGAAATCCGATCGCGGGGAAGAGAAAGCTGTCGAGTCATTGAATTGCCTTCGGGTCTCGAATTCGATCAGGCCGAGTCGCTTCTCGGCCGCAAAGCTCACAGATGACTTAGCGACCAACCAACGGACAGCGCAAGAACAAACTCAGCTCCCTCGGCGGACAAAAAGGGATGTGTCTGCTGCTTGATCGAAATGCAATCACCAGCACCCGGCAGCCCCTAATCAGAGCACAACGACCTTCGTTCCCACGCCGACCCGGCCATAGAGATCCATCACATCCGGGTTTGCCATTCGGATGCAGCCAGAAGATACCGCCTTGCCTATCGAATTGGGCTCGTTGGTGCCATGGATGCGGTAGAGGGTGGAGCCGAGATAAAGCGCTCTCGCTCCGAGGGGATTGTTGAGGCCGCCATCCATGTGGTCCGGTAATTCCGGCCGGCGAGCGATCATTTCCTTCGGCGGCGTCCAATCCGGCCACTCCGCCTTGCGGCTGATCGTCTGCGTGCCCTTCCAGGAGAAGCCCTGCTTGCCGACACCAATACCGTATTTGAGAGCAGTTCCGTCGTTGAGCACTAGATAGAGGCGCTTTTCCTTGGTGGAGATCACGATCGTGCCCGGTTCGTAGCCGGAGAAGGGGACGACCGTACGTGGGATCGACGACCGCGCCAACCCGGCCCGCCTGTCATCTTTGGCGCCAGGATTGAATTGCGGATAGCTTGCGCCCGGATCGATCGATGCCTGCCGCTGTGGACGTCGGCGGTACGGGAAATCGCCGTCTTCGTCGTCGTAATAGCCATAGGGGTCACCCCGGTAGGAATAGCCATCGTCGGAACGCCGATAATCACGATAGTCCGGCGCCTCCCGCCGAGAACGCGGAGCAACATATCCGCCATCCGCGTCGTCGCCATAATCCGACAAATATCGCCATTCCTGAGCATGCGCAGCGACGCTTGCCATCAGGACAGCCAGAGCGGCTAAAAGGGCTAATTTTATAGTCTTCATGTTCACAGCTATACTTTTCCGAATAACGCGCCGGCGACAATTCCCGGAAACAGCAGGCGTAATTGTGGCAGCGGCAATTGAAATTCGTGATTTGCCGGCCTGTTTCTAGGCCCTGATGCAGATGCGAGATGTGTAAGAAAAGGATGCTATGCAAACGTGTTGAGTGATCGAGATCATGCCGCGCATTTCATGGCCGCGGACGAGCAGCGGTCGGGGCCATCGATTCAGGGCAACTCAGGTAAATACGGCAATACCCACGGCCATCCAGATTAACATTGTCCCCAATGCCATCGCTCGCCTGGCGCCGACGACTTTCTCTGCATCCCCCTCCGCTACAGGTGTGGTCACAATCCAAGGCACAAAACCAAGTGCTGCAAATCCGATGAGAGCTAAAACCAGCACAATATAATCGACTGTATGCCAGCGCCCCTGTTCATACACCCCCCAGTAACCCAGAAAGGCCATTCCCACTGCAAACATGGTGGCGGACGCGGAGCAAAGCCCAGTAACGGATCCGACAGGTGCGCGCTGGTTGCTTTTTTCACGTGTTTGCAAATTCATGAGGCGATATCCACCACGGTTGGTCGTCTCTCTGGAAATATGTCAGGAATTGAGCCCGGCGTGAAGCGCTGGTCAGCTCCGGACCGAGTTAGCTACATACCTGGAACGAGACATCTCCTTGCTTGGCCTTAAGACGATCAACTCGTTCAGCTCGGCAGATATTCGGCGCTCAACCACCCTTGCATTTATGGAGCGCAATTCCGCAATCGCAATGCACAATGCAAATCGGAACGGCAAGAGTTGCTGCATCGCTTCTAAATAACCAGCCGTGTCGCGCGGCCCATCGTTCACTCCGCATTGAAAAAAAGGCCTCCGTAACCCCTGGTGCGAGAACAGCCGTGCGGATGCATTCGGATCGAAGAAGTGCGCCGGAATATTCAGGCAATCGTTACCTTACTCTTCTATAAAACATCGGCGGGCAGCTGCGGATTTTTTGCTGGATGTGAAGCTCGATTTGTGAGGCACCATGATTTGTCGGGGCAAGTTCACCTTCGTTGGTATCTATCTCGCTGTTTTGTCTACATTTATGTTTCTTTCGGCATATCCTTCAGGCGCATCGGTCTTGCTTGAAGACCAAACCTGGACGGAACTGCGCGACCTTATTAAATCCGGAACAACAACAATCATTGTGCCGATCGGTGGCGTCGAACAAAGCGGTCCCGCTATAGCGCTGGGCAAGCACGATGTGCGCGTGAAGTATCTTGCCGCAAAGATAGCCGAGCGGCTCGGTAACGCGCTGGTTGCGCCTGTGATATCGTATGTTCCCGAAGGTTCGATTGATCCGCCGACTGGGCATATGAAATTTCCGGGCACGATTTCGATCAGCGACAAGGTTTTTGAACAGTTGCTCGACTCCGCAGCCCGCAGCTTCAAGCTGCACGGCTTCACGACGATTGTCCTGATCGGTGATCACGGAGGCTATCAAGCCGATGAGCGTCTGGTAGCCGATCGTCTGAACCGTGAATGGGGCAATACGCCGGCCAGAGTATTCGCCGCGCTCGACTATTACGAGATTACTCAAGGCGCCTATGTCGAGAAGCTTTTGTCTTCCGGGGCAAAGAGCAGTGAAATCGGGACGCACGCCGGGTTAGCCGATACATCGCTTATGCTTGCCATCGATCCATCAATGGTCCGCATGGATCGCATCCGAACGGCTCCGAAGCTTGGCGCGGCTGACGGCGTCTACGGTGGCGATCCGACGCGATCATCCGGCGAGCTTGGCCAAATCGGTGTGGATCTGATCGTCAATGGGACGACCGATGCGATCCGTGAGTTTATCGCAAATCGGCGGCCGCAATGACGAGAGAGCACAATCGTTTCAAGGCTATTTTCGTATTGGCCCTATGTGTCGTCGCACTGGAAGCGACCTCAGCTTCAGCCGACCCCTGCGCGGAAGCGTGCGGTGAGCAGTCGGCGCCGCATGAGGCCGTCAACATCTACAGCGAAACAACGTCCGACCACATGGCGCCGGCGACACTTGATGCTCTGCCACGCGTCTATGTCCCCAATCATGGGTCAGACAGCGTATCGGTCATCGACAGCCAGACGTTAAAGGAAGTCGACAGGTTCCGAGTGGGACGGCATCCGCAGCACATCGTGCCTTCCTGGGATTTGAAGACGCTTTGGGTTGCCAACGACGCCGGCCTCACAAACAAGGGCAGCCTCACACCCATCGACCCGAAGACGGGAAAACCCGGTAAGACAATTCCGGTAGACGATCCCTACAACATGTATTTCATGCCGGATGGCAGTTCGGCGATCATCGTCAATGAGGCCTACAGACGGCTCGAATTGCGTGACCCGCAAACGATGGCGATCAAATCGTTTATTCCAACGCCCGCCTGTCATGGCATCAACCATGCGGATTTTGCTGCCGACAATTCCTATGTCATCTTCACTTGCGAGTTCGCCGGAGGCGGCCTTGTGAAAGTCGACTTGTCGACCCAAAAGGTCGTCGGCAATCTCACTTTGTCTAAGAAAGGGATGCCGCAGGACATCAGGCTTTCACCGGATGGCAAGGTTTTCTACGTCGCCGATATGATGAATGACGGCGTCTTCATGATTGATGGCAGCAGCTTCACCGAGATCGGTTTCATTCCGACCGGCGTGGGAAGTCACGGGCTTGCCGTCAGCCGCGACGGGACTCGGCTCTTTGTCGCAAACCGCGGCTCGCACAATATGAAGCGAGCAGGTCCACACGGTCCAGGCAGCGTAACGGTGATCGATTTCGCCACCCGTTCGGTTGTCGCACAATGGCCCGTACCTGGCGGTGGCAGTCCCGATATGGGAAATGTCAGCGCCGATGGCAAACAATTGTGGCTATCCGGTCGCTTCGACGGCGAGGTCTATATGTTCGACACCACCTCCGGTACCGTGAGTAAGGTTCGAGTGGGCGTGGAGCCGCACGGCCTGACGGTTTGGCCACAGCCCGGCAGATATTCGGAAGGCCATACAGGTAATATGCGTTAGCTTGCATGCTCGATTTCTATCCGGTGGCTTTGACCGCCGCATCGTTTGAAGGATAACCCTCAGACGACGCCCTTCTTGAGGATGAAGTTTCCGTAGGGGCGCGATTCAGCCGTCTGGATCACCGCAAACGATCGCATCGCGATCGGATAGTACGCAAATCTCTCGATGGGCTGGCTCGCTATCAAGCGCCCTTCTGCCTGACTGCACTCGGCGATGACGTCTCGGTGTACTTCCAGCAGCTCACCTGGCGCATCGGCCGCTTCCATGTGCATGAGAGGCGCCTCAACGAAAGCGTCCAAGGGCATCATCTGAAGGATCCCGCGAACTGCGGTCGGTGCATCGACACCCTCCAGGATCAGGAGCTTTCCGCTCGTGGTATGCGTCGCCACACGAAAGCCCGAGAAGTTTCGATCGACGATCGCCAGTTCGTCGCCATGACCCATGGAGGCCATGATCCATAACACGTCGGCCGTAATGAACGGCGGAACACCCTTCAGCATGACAATTCCCTCCCAGGAGATCATCTCCGATAAGAACGATAATCAGAAAAAAACGATTGCGCAAACGTTTCGATGACGCTAGCGTGGCCACATTAGCGGATCCTGGGAGGCCTCCTGGAGGTTGGAATTCCGCTTGGGAGGATACTTTGAAAAGCCTGTTTGTTGCGCTGCTGGCGAGAGCCGGAGTGCGCCCATGACGACTATTTCCGAAGTGGCAAAGGCGGCTGGCGTTTCAGTCTCCACGGTTTCGCACGTCCTCAACAAGACGCGCTACGTCTCGCCCGAGAAGGTGAAGCTCGTGATGGAAACCGTGGAGGCGATCGGGTATATCCCCAACGCGCTCGCTCGCTCGCTCAAACTTTCCTCCACGGGCACCATCGGCCTCGCGATATCGGCGATTTCGAACCCTTACTTCAGTGACATCATCTGCGCGATTGAAGCCGAATGTTCCAAGCGAGGCTTGATCGTGTTCCTGTGTGACACGCAGGATAACCCAGATCGAGAGCTGGAGCTGGTCCAGCATCTGCATCAGCGCCGCGTCGACGGAATTATTCTTGCTCCTTCGGGCGATGCTAAAAAATCGCTGGATTACCTTATCGAATCCGACCTTCCCTGTGTGCTCGTTGACAGGCTGTCCGATAGCCGTTTCGACCAGGTCGGGACCGATAACGTCGCTGCCATTCGCACGCTCGTCGATCATCTCGCGACGCTCCGTCATAGACGAGTCGGGATCATTCTTGGGCAGCCCGGTTTTGCGACGACCGTGGAGCGAATGAATGCCTTTCGGGCTGCAATGGCGGAAACGGGAATAGAGGTGCCGGACGAGCTGATTAGCGACAGCAATAACAACACTGCTGACGCCACTGCTTCGACGCACCGTCTGCTCGAATTGAAGGAACCGCCGACGGCCATTCTTGCGTCGAACAATCTGACGATGATCGGGGCTATGAGGGCCATTCGGGAACGCGGACTTCGCGTCCCCGCGGATATTTCCGTACTCGGGATCGATGATTTCGAGTGGGCGGATTATTTCGAGCCGCGCCTGACACTGATGGCTCAGCCTTGCGATGAGATCGGCCGGAGGGCGGCGGACTTGCTGATCGAGCGGATAGGCAACAAGCGCCGCCCCTGCCAAACCGTTCGACTGTCGCCGGTTTTGCGGCTGCGTGAATCGTGTGGAGAGGCAGCATGAGCGAGGTTGTTCTTTCAGCGAAAAGTGTCGTCAAGCGCTTCGGCGGCGTTCAGGCGCTGCGCGGGGTGGATTTCGAACTAAAGGTTGGCGAAATCCACGCGCTGCTTGGTGAAAATGGTGCCGGAAAATCTACGTTGATGAACCTGTTGTCCGGTGTGCATACACCGGACGAGGGAGAGATCTACATAGCCGGCAAACCCGCGCGATTTCACGGCCCGCGCGATGCGCAAGCTGCGGGCATCGCAACGATCTTCCAGGAGCTAGACCTCGTTCCGAGCCTGAGCGTGGCTGCCAATCTCTTTCTCGGGCACGAGCTTGTCCATCCGCATGGCATGCTCGACGGTAAGGCAATGCTGCACGAGGCGCGCAAAAGACTGGAAGCGATCGATCAATCTATCGATCCCACTCAGCTCGTAAGCGAGCTTTCCATCGGCCAGCGCCAGGTCGTCTCCATCGTCAAGGCGCTCTCCTACGCATCGAGAGCCCTCATTATGGACGAGCCAACGGCCGCCTTGACCGTTGGCGAAGTGGATCGATTGTTCGACATCATGCGTGGCCTGGCGTCCTCTGGCGTTGGCATCGTCTATATCTCGCACCGTCTTGAGGAAGTTCCCCAGATCGCTCACCGCGTAACGGTCATGCGCGATGGCAAGGTGGCTGGTGTCACCGAACCGGACGCGCCGCAGGCCGAGCTGGTGCAGCTTCTCGTCGGACGTCCCTTGAACGAGCTTTATCCGCGCCGCGCAGACAGTGTTGGTGACCTACTCCTGCGGATGCGGCAGGCTTCCTTCCACCCACATCGCGCGTCTCCCGGTTGGCGGGCTCCAGTCAAAGTCGATCTGGATGTTCGGCGTGGCGAAATCGTTGGGCTCGCTGGCGTTATGGGAGCGGGTCGAACCGAGCTTTTGAGCGCTCTCTACGGAGCAGGCGTGCCGGGCCATTGGCAGGGCGAGATTGCGATTGGCGGTAGGCCGGCCACGCTCAAATCGATCGCGGCCGCTCGTAGGGCAGGGTTGGCATTCGTAACCGACGACCGGCGTGGGGCCGGCCTTATGCTGCGTATGTCGGTAGGTCTCAATCTGGTCATGTCGATCATCCGCCGGATATCACCAAATGGCTTGCTGTCTGCGCGACGCCAAGAGGATGCAATCAAGAGGTCTTTCGACCAGTTCGACATCCGTCCAAAGAATCCCGGTATCGCGGTCGGCGCTCTCTCCGGGGGCAATCAACAGAAGGTGGTTCTTGCAAAGGAAGTGCAGGGCAATCCGCGTCTATTGCTTCTCGACGAGCCGACACGCGGCGTCGACGTCGGCGCAAAGGGGGAAATCTACACCCGCTTGCGCAAGCTTGCTTCCGAGGGATTGGGGATTCTTGTCGCTTCGAGCGAAATGCCTGAGCTGATCGGTCTATGCGATCGAATAGTGGTTTTGCGCAACGGCTGCAGCGTTGCCGAGTTTTCTGGCGGCGTCAGCGAACATGAAGTCCTGGCGGCCGCCAACGGGAGGGAGGCCTGATGTCCGAACAGCAAATCACGTCCAGTCCAGCGATTCAGCCCGCCAAGCGCATTGATCCGCTTGCGGTGATGGTCCGCTTCCAAAGTTTGATCGGCCTTATCCTTGTCTTCGCCGGCGGCATCATTTTCTCGCCGCGCCGACATGGTGTCATCCTATTCCTTCAACCCGACAACATCGCCAATATCGTCCGCGCGGTGTCCGAAACTGGCATCATCGCGATCGGAATGACGTTCGTGATCATCACTGCCGGGATTGATCTCTCGGTCGGGGCGACACTTGGTCTTGCGAGCGTCGTGACAGCAACGTTGATGGTCTCAGGCGGTTTCGGGCTGATTACAACGGTGCTCGCAGTGCTGCTGATGGGCACGTGTTTCGGGTTGATCCAGGGAGCGATTTCAAGCAAGTTTCGGCTTGAGGCATTTATCGTGACCCTTGCCGGTTTACAGGCGGCTCGTGGACTTGCGCTCGTCGTATCGGGCAATCAGTATATCAATATCTCCTATGGCGATGGCCCCGGTCTCGCTCCACCCATCTTTGCCATTCTGGGCGGTCGACTATTCGGCAATGTCGTTCCCGTGGCCACGATCGTCTTTCTGATCTTTGCCTGTGTCGCCACGCTTGTGCTGAACACAACCAGGTTCGGCCGTTACGTCTATGCCGTCGGCGGAAACGAGCGTGCCGCTCGCATCTCAGGCGTTCCGGTCTCAGCAATCAAGATCGCCGTTTACGCCATTACAGGCTTTGCATCGGCGCTTGCTGGCATCGTTCATGCTGGGCAGTTCAATTTCGGAAGTGCCAATGATGGAACAGGATACGAACTGACGGCCATCGCGGCTGTCGTCATTGGCGGAACCAGCCTTTTTGGCGGTTCTGGTTCCATGGTCGGAACAATCGCCGGCACGATCATGCTAGGCGCTTTGGCCAATATTCTTCAGCTCAACAACATTACGCCAGCCATGCAGTTGCTTGCCACAGCGGCAATCATCGTTCTGGCGGCGGTCCTTCAATCCCTCGTTCGTCGCCGCGAAGGATTGGGCAGGTAGTGTGGCGGCATCTCCCGGAAGGTGGATTCGGGATCAATGTGGAGGAGACAGTAATGACACAGAATGCACTTCGATTGTCGAATGCCTGGCGCATGGCACTCCTGGCCGGTCCTTGCCTTGGTATTGCCAGCGTGGCCCAGGCTGCTGATCCGCTGGTGAAGGCTTGCGCCAAGAATGGCGAATTCGTGATCGGCTTCTCGCAGGCAAACAACGCGGAACCCTACCGCCAGCACGTCAATGATGAACTGCAGGCAGCCGCCAAGGCAGTCCCGCAATTCACGCTGCAGATTGCCGACGGGGCCGGCAACGTCAACACTCAGACATCGCAGGTTGACAATTTCATCACCCAAAAGGTTGACCTTCTGTTGATCTCGCCTTTCGAGGCGGCTCCGCTCACACCGGCCGTCAAGCGGGCGATGGACGCGGGTATCCCGGTCGTCGAACTTGATCGTAAGACGAACGGCGAAGCTGGCAAGGACTACACATCTTTCATCGGAGGAGATAACTACAAGATCGCTTTGGCTGCCGGCGAATATACGAGCAAGACGCTTCTGCCGGATGGCGGCGAGGCTGCCGTGCTGGAAGGGCTGCCAAGTTCCACACCGGCCGTCGAAAGGCTCAATGGTTTCAAGGATGGCGTGAAGGCCAATTCCAAGATCCAGATCGTGGCAGAACAGGCCGCCGACTGGCTGCCGGATAAAGCGCAGACGGCGTTCGCCGCCATGCTGCAGGCTCACCCCGATATCAAGATGGTCTATGCCAGTAACGATATGATGGCGGCGGGTGCACTGCTTGCCGCAAAGGGTGCCGGAAAGAGCGTGAAGATCATCGGCACCGATGGCCTGCCGGGTCCGGCAGGCGGAATCGAAGCGGTCGCGAAGGGCGACTGGTCTGCGACTTTCACGTATCCGACAGGAGCGAAAGAGGCGATCGACATGGCAAAGTCGATATTGCTGGACTGCGCTTCGTCGGTGCCGGCAACCGTAACGGTCGACACCACCGCTATTACGCCTGACAACGCGAAGCAGATGATGGGCAAATAAAGCTCCAGGCTCTGACTGGCTGGATGTGTCCATCCGGCCGGTCAGAGCCAGATCATCTCTGGCACCTGAGCACCACCGTTCAGCCAAAATCGACGAGACTGGCGTTGCCGCTACCGCGATTAAATCGGTCCTGTGCGAAAGAAAGTGACCTACAAAGGCTGATCCTGAATTGCAAAATAGGGATCGATCACGCCTTCAAACCCGTCAGGATACAACGCCGATTTTCCCTGGACGTCGTCGTCGGGAAGGGTATCGACGCGGAGGTAACAAGCATACCCTGCGCAAGTTCTCCGACGAATGCCGGGCAGGCCGAAAGATGCCCGTCGAAATGATCGCCAAGCCGGCGTTCTACGCACGAAAACTGGGTGCCACATTGCAGTATGAAATTACTGCATCACGAGTCTGGCAAGGGGATGAAAATAGCAACCCGCTGAAAAGAGCTGCAACCAAACGAGAGGCCCTACCTCGTGAGGGGAGGCAGGGCCAGGGAACCGGGGGTCGGTTCATTTTGCGCGAACAATTTGACGAGGGGACGTCTTGTTCGCGCCCAAAGATACTACCGCCACAAGATGAAACCAGGCTGAATACCCGCCGTAGAACCGGCAATTCTCTTCCGGGCATATTACAAACTTGTCCGAAAACGAGCATTTTCGAATAGGGCCAAAGTAGAACAAACCATCATGCTGGTTCGCGACGGAGGCTTATACCCTGTTCAGTCTTCTAAGCGTGTCGGGCATGGTCCGATGCCCATGGCAACTCTGATACAGTTCAAGCACATGACTGGCGCCATTGCACGATCATGGTCAGGAATACCGCTACGAATGCTAGAGTCAGGGCAGTGTCGGGAAACAAACCCAGCGGACCCCAATAGGAGACCCGTCTGATCGCATATGATATTTGCAGACCTTCCGGCAGAATCCACATCGGATAAAGGATCACCGGTGCCAATCTCGCCAATTGAAGAGTCCCCAGCAGATACAGGGTGCCAGGCAGAAATGCCCTAACATCGCCCCGATCGGTGAACTCGGGAATCCACAGCG
The DNA here is from genome assembly GCF_014200235.1 of Martinezella paranaensis. Lineage (NCBI taxonomy): Bacteria > Pseudomonadati > Pseudomonadota > Alphaproteobacteria > Hyphomicrobiales > Rhizobiaceae > Martinezella > Martinezella paranaensis. The sequence continues at coordinate 32,306 of NZ_JACHBI010000008.1, forward strand.
GAGTAACAACAATAAAAAGGGAGAGAAACAAGGTTGTCATAGGCTCCCAAGATAGGTTCGCAAACAATGCGGGAGCCTGCATAACAACCTGAATGTTTCCAATAATTATCAAACAGGCGAACGCCGTGTACCATCGTGGCAGTTTCAGCCACTGCAAACGGCGCACCGCCGTCCAGATAACGTTAAGCAACACAGCCACCAAAACAGGCAAAGCAATAAAGAATATGAAAACGATGCCTATGTCGCCGCAGCCTCCTCCTGGGCTCGCGTGACACGCGGAATAAGCGACACCGAGAACACCCAGCGGAGCCAAGATCAGGAAGGCAAGGACAAGAGCGCCAGCCAGAAAAAGCCGATGGCGATATACTGTTGCGGGCATCGGCGCCTCCACTATCATCCAGGCGAACGCGGTTAAGCAGTTAATTTCAGCGTTCTCAGCCTATAACACTTGCATTTGCGCTTCCTTAAGGTCGTCAGAAGTTAGTCTCGGCTGGCCAAATGGCTTGCGATTTTTGACCATCACCAATCCGTCGGTCGTCGAGGAGCAGATGCTTCCGCGAGATGCAGGTTCCACGCACGCCGTTCAACCTGCTTACGGCCCCAAGATCAGCCGCCTTCCTGACCGGATTTACGGCCTTCTGTCGGAGCCAATTGATCCGATTGCCGAGATGATCGAAGTCAACTGCAGCTCCTGCACAGTCAAGCGCCATTCGGGATTCTTCTTGTTTTGGAGATCAATGCGGACGACGTCACGATCCTTCCGCAAGTCAGCGTCCGCCAGTCCTCGTTTTCGATCGCCCGAGCTTACGAAGTAAGAGTTCATTCGGCATGGCGCGCTAGGATGTCGCGCAAACCGGAGTAGGGTGATGGTAGTCTTGGACAGCGGCTTTTTCTCGAGCTTCGACTGCAGCCAGCGGATGGGGGCGGTATTTGTGACCACCTACCTGGCACAGATCGCGATCGTTGCGAGCCTCTCGGCATCCGTTCGCAGGCCTAATCGATATGGTCCGGTTGTCGAAACGATTGACCGCCCGCCATTTTTGACGCGGAGGCGGGTCATTGTTTGGGCCATCTGGGCCTCAATCTTTGCCGTAGTTGCGGCCACCTGTGGTCTTTTGCGAACGACGACGGCAGTTCTCTTGGACTCCACATCGATCGTCGAGACGAGTTGCACCGGACCGCTATCCGTCGAGTATCGGCTCGATCGGGCCAAACTCAAGGTTGCCTTCGGACACGATCCGACCTGGCTCACCAAGCGCCCGCTTGAGTCCGCCTATCTGGAAGTTACACAAGTCGATAAGCCCAGACCGATTTTCATCCGTCTTCTGGGGCGTCCCGGCTCGAAGGAGCTTCTCGAGCTCGCACCGGAAGCCATGGCCCAATACTCTCGCTATCGATCATATCTTGGCGTTCGCTAGCATAGCGAAAGCAGCGGCTTGAATGGTAGGACAACGGTTTCAAGAGCAAACATCAGACATAAAAAAGCGGGGGCGAAGACGCCTGCGAGGCTGTCTCACTTCTTCGCCCATTGGCTCATTGAACCAAGTGATAGTCTGAAAACTCAGCTTCTCTTCCACCCGTTTAATTTTACTGTTTTCTGTTCAATTCGAACTTCTTAAAAAAGAGAAAAATAAAGAATTAAGCCGCACAGTCCTCCGACGGATTTTCCGTATAATTTAAGGGGGGACAATGCTTCGACTTCCTGTTGGCTCGCGCCACCGGAAGGCAATCGTGGACTTCATTCACGATTCGTCCGGTGCTTACCTGATCATCTTTGCTTTGTCGCTCCCGGTTCTGATCGGTTTGATGGGGCTCGGCACGGATTATGGGCTGTGGACCTACAAGCAACAGAAGATGCAGTCGGCAACCGATGCCGCCGCTGTGAGCGGCGCGGCGGCCTATACCAGCAGCGGCGACGGGCCGGTTCAGTCCCAGGTCAATGCGATAGCGGCGAGCTATGGGCTGGTTAATGGCCAGAATAACGTGGTGATATCGATCCATCGCCCTCCGACGCAGGGATCCTACGCTGGAAATAATTCGGCGATCGAAGTCGTCGCGCAACAACCGATGGACGTGCTGTTCTCTGCGCTTTGGCAGCAGGCTTTCGTCGTTTCGACAAGATCCGTTGCCATCGCGAATGCGGGCAACGCCTGCGTCCTGGCGCTTGATCAGACCGCAAGTGCTGCCGCCTCGGCTCAGGGTTCAACCACGGTGACGCTGAATAACTGCAGCTTGGTCTCGAATTCGAATAGTCCCACGTCGGTTAGTGTCGGCGGTTCTGCGCTGATCCAAGCGCTGTCTGTCGGGGCTGCCGGCGGCATTAACGGTCTTAGCGGCATTAAAGCGAGCGAGGGAACGGCGACCGGAATTTGGCCTCTTACGGACCCTTATGCCGACGTTCAGATGCCGACCTACTCGGGTTGCACGACCAACGGCAAGCAAAACATCAAGGGGAAGACCGCACTCGATCCAGGTGTCTATTGCGGCGATATTACGGTGAACGCCGGCGCAGTCCTCACGCTTGACCCCGGGATCTACATTCTCGATCGCGCCAATCTGAAGGTCAATGGTGGCGCGACTTTGATCGGCCACGGTGTCACGATCGTCTTCACCTCCAGCACGGGAAGCAATTATGGCACCGCGTCGATCAATGGTGGGGCGATCCTGGATCTCACGCCACCGCTGACGGGAGACACGGCCGGTATCGTCATTTTCGGTGACCGTAACATGCCGGTCGGCACGGCCTTCAGCTTTAATGGCGGTGCGACCCAGAGTTTGGCGGGATCGATCTATCTGCCAAAGGCGGCCGTCAGCTACTCGGGGGGCAACACCGCGACAAATGCCTGCATCAAGATTATCGCGGATACGGTCACCTTTACCGGCAACTCCAACCTATCCATCGATTGCAGTGCTTATCCGACCCGCGCCATCGGCGGCGCCGCCGGCAAACTGGTCGAGTGAGGAGAACGATGGCTGTAAAAACAACGATACCAACTGAAGTATCGCACTCCGGGATGCTCGTCGCCGAGGGGCGGCTGGGTTCACCCGCTCGGGCAATACCGACGCGGATTCGGAGAAGGCTCTGTCGGGACTTGCTCAGTGAACAGCAGGGCACGGTCGCCGTCGACCTGGCGATCATGCTGCCGGTTTTGATTGCGATGACATTTGGACTTGTCGACTATTCGTTCGCACTGCTCCAGCAGGCGCAGGTGGAGAATGCTGCTCAGCGCGGTCTGCAATATGCTTTGGCTCGCGGCTTCGATAGTTCCGCCATGTCGAATGTCATCACAAGAGGTACCGGCTCTGCCGTCATCTCGGCGGCGCCTGCTCCGTCGAAATTTTGCGGTTGCCCCAGCGGTCAAGGCATCGCCAGCACGGCGTGCTCCGATGTCTGTTCGGACGGATCGCGAGCGGGCACCTATGTTTCTGCCTCGGCCGCCGCGACCTACGTGCCGTATATCACGCTTCCCTTCGTGCCCGCATCGTTTGCCCTGCAGTCAACGGCAACAGCGAGGGTTCAATGATTCGTCGTCTTGCGAGGGAGGTTGAGGGAACGAGCGCAGTCGAGTTTGCCCTGACTGCTCCCCTCTTCTTCATTCTTGTATTTTCCATCGCTCAATTTGGACTTTTTCTATGGACCCAATTGGGATTGCAACATGCCGTCGATCTCAGCGCCCGATGTGCGAGCCTGATGCACACCACCTGTCCGGATGAAAGCTCAATCCAGGCATATGCAGCCGACCAGGCTTATGGGCTTAACATAGATCCCAGCGTGTTTTCAGTGACTCAAGACACATGCGGACAGAATGTTACGGCATCCTATACCTATACGATCGCCGTTCCCTTGTTGCCCTCGGTGCAGGTGCCCATTGCCGTAACATCGTGCTTCCCGACTTATTGAACCTGCTCTCGGCGGATCTGCGATCCATGTCTGGCGATTTGCCGGCCCCCATCCGCGTCTGTCCATACGGGAGCCGGCGAATAAGGGCTGTCATGCGGCTGAGGCCACCTCAAGATTTGCGAACATGTGATCGAGGTTGAGAAAGCACACCATGCCGCGTTCAAGGGGGATGATACCATGTGAATATGCGGGGTCGTAGGCCGCACCAAAATCGGGCACCGGCTGAATACCGTCGGTGCTGATCGACAGGATATCCGAGACCTGGTCGACCACGAGACCGAGGATACCTGTTCCCACTTCCACAACGACGATGGCGCTGCGGCTGCTGTCGATAGTGCCGGTGACGCCAAGGCGCGCCGCCAGGTCGATGACGGGGATGACAGAACCGCGCAGGTTCATGACGCCGAGAACGTGGGCCGGAGCGTGGGGCAGCGGTGTTGCCGCCGCCCACCCCCGGATTTCCCGGATGGAGGTCGTCTTGATGCAGAACTGCTGCTCACCGAGATTGAAGGCGATGATTTCGAATGTCGTCGCCTGACTTTGGGCTGAAGATGTCGCCTCCATCAGAATTCCTCCCATTCCTTGGTCGCTGTCGCGGTTGCCGCCTTGCCGCCGAAGGCGCCAGCGAGCTTGCGCGTGAGTGCCCGAGCAGGCGAGGCGACCGGTTTGCTGTCTGCAACGGCAGTGCGCGGGGTGGCTCTCACTTCGATCTTGAAGCGGGCGATCAGCCGGGAAAGGTTCGCCGCCTCGTCGGCCAACCGGTTCGTCGCCGCCGTCGATTCCTCCACCATCGCCGCATTCTGCTGCGTCACCTGATCCATCTGGTTGACGGCGGTCGAGACTTCAGAGAGACCCGTCGACTGTTCCTTGGCAGCGGTGGCGATCGAATGCACATGCCCGTTGATCTTGACCACGTGACCCTCAATCAGCGTCAGCGCTTCGCCGGTCGCCGTCACCAGCTTGACGCCGGAATGGACCTCTTCGCCTGACCGGTTGATCAGCATCTTGATGTCCTTGGCCGCATTGGCCGACCGTTGCGCCAGTTCGCGCACTTCCTGAGCGACGACGGCAAAACCCTTTCCAGCCTCGCCGGCGCGCGCCGCCTCGACCCCGGCATTCAGAGCAAGCAGGTTGGTCTGGAAAGCGATCTCATCGATGACATTGATGATCTGGCCGATCTCGCCCGAAGCCTGCTCGATTCGTCCCATCGCCGAGACCGCATCTTTGACCACGGCGCTCGACTGCTCGGTGCTTCTGCGCGCTTCGTCGACCATGTGGCTTGCCTCAAGGGCACGCTCGGTCGAGTTCTTTACCGCGACCGTGATTTCCTCGAGCGCCGAGGAGGTTTCTTCCAGCGAGGCAGCTTGCTGCTCCGTGCGTTTGGAAAGGTCGCCGGACGCTATCCGCATCTCACCTGCACCGCCATTGATCGTATCGATGGCAGCGCGTACCTCGCCGAGCACGGAGCGTAGATTGTCCATCGTCGCGTTGACGTTGTCCTTGAGCTCACCAAAGGCCCCCTGGAACTCGCCCCTCATGCTTTCCGTCAAATCGCCCTCGGCCAGCGCGGCGACGACACGGCGGGTCTCGGTGATGCCGTTGTCGACAGACGCCACCAGCTCGTTGACACCGGCTGCGAAGCGGTCGAGATCGGCATTGTCATAAGCCTTGGTGATACGCTGCGTGAAGTCGCCGGCAACCGCCGCCGACACGACGGTGCTGATGCTTGACTGCAGGTCTGCACTCTTTGCCTGCAACGCTGCTTCCTGCGCATTCAGCTCGCGCACCTTGATGCCGTTCTGTTTAAATATCTCGACCGCGCGCGCCATCGCACCGATTTCGTCAGGGCGACCGACGTAGGGAACGTTCGCATCAAGGTGTCCGTCGGCCAATGTCCTCATGCTGCCCGTCAACGCGGAGATCGGTTGCGCAATGGCGTTGACACCCAGCACGGCGGACGCGATCAGGGCCGCCATAGTCAACAGGCCGACGCCAATATTGAGCCGTAAGGCGAGTGTTTCGGCCTCAGTTGCATCGCTGTCAGCCTGCGTCGCCATCGTCTTCGCCGCTTCAACGCCCTCATCAAGCAATTTCGATATCTCGACTGTGGTTGCGAACAGTTTTGCCTGGATTTCTCTTTCTCGTCCTTCGAGGACGGGGTCTTCACCTTTGATCTGCGCCTCCGCCTTTATGACCTCGATCATGTCGGCCGCAGTCGTAAGATAGCTTCCGGTCAATGCTTTGAGCTTTTCAATCCGGTCTCTGTTGACCTGTAATTGCAACCCGCCCAAGGCCTCGTCCAGATAATTGATAACCGACTTGTTACGGGTGGTAATGGAGTCGACAGCACTGGTGATTTCCTCCGGGGAGGAGGCAAGACGCAGATCTCGCACGCCGACTTGCATGCCGCGCATCGCTGCCTTGGCATCAACCAAATTGCGGGAAACAATCAGTTGGCTTTTCAGATAAGTCGAGCGTTCTTCCACCGCGAGGCCACCTTGCCACACGATGAAAAGCATGACCGTTACCATGGCGATGCTACAGACAGAAAGCGCGGCCAGTTTGGCGCCGATGCGGGACGAAATATATGACAGCATTACTATTCTCTCAAAATCGCCTGCGAGATGCTGTCATGCGGCTCGCCAAAGCCCAAAACATCGCTCTGCGTCATGCACACGATGACGAAGTTTTGCGGCGCAAGAAATTAACAGTTTATTGTTGCTATATCCGTCGATCGCTCGTCTTTTCGTAATTCGGATATTGGTGCGCTTTTAGGACTAGGCGAAGTGATGGCAATCGAAGGTTTCAAGCAGCAAAATTGATGAATATCAATTCTTTATAGTTTCAAACGCGGCGAGTTTCTGGCGAATCACTGCAGGCCAAATCAATGCGCATGACAACTCAAACGTGTTCAGCCATAGCCAATAATTTCTGCTGACGTGCCGAGTTCCTCAATGAGTTCTCGCCTTGTGCCCGGATCGGAGAGCTCGCGCACTGCTCTTATGTCGACGGTGGCGTACGCCTGGACGAACTTCCTTCGAATCCGTGAAAGACCTTCAGGGCGTTTGAATGCGCATATATGCGCCTTGCGGGGAAGGGGCGAAACCGGGTAAAGCCGGCCAGGAGAAACTTGAACTAGCTTGAGGAAAGATCATGAATTTTAGCAGGGTCGGCACGGGCGGCAACCTCGTGCTTGCCGGTGTGCTTCTGATGCTTCTCGGCGATTTCATGTTTTCGCTGAACGATGCCATGGGCAAATGGCTGGTTGCAAGTTTCTCGGTCGGCCAAATTCTAGTGGTGCGCTCGTTCGGTTCCTTCATTGTTCTCGCGCCGATGATCGCGCGGCAGGGAAGTGATGCACTCTTCCGTCTCGAACGGCCGCCCCTGCAGATCCTGCGGATCGTCATGACGACTGCCGATGTTGCTCTCTTCTATGCCGCTGTCGCCTATTTGCCGCTTGCCGATGTCATAACCTTCTACATGGCTGGCCCTATCTACGTTGCCGCAATCTCGCATTTCTTCCTTGGTGAACGCATCGGCTGGCGGCGGTGGCTGGCCGTTTTCGTCGGCTTCATCGGGGTGCTGATCGCGCTCAGACCTTCCGCGGCAATGTTCTCCTGGCCATCGATTTTCGGCCTTGGCGGGAGCCTTGGATTCGCGCTCACGCTGGTCCTTGGACGTCGACTGCGGCAGACGAGCGATGCAACCCTTGTCGCTTGGCAGACGCTCGGCGCTCTGGCCACAGGTTTGGTTCTCAGCATCGGCAATTGGCGTTCCGCCTCGACACTCGATTTCGCGGCCATGCTGGCACTCGGCGCCATCGCCGGCGGCGCCCATTTGCTGATCACCCGTTCCTTAAAACTCGCGCCGGCCTCACTGCTCGCGCCGCTGCAATACAGCCTGCTGATCTGGGCGATCGCCCTGGGCTTTCTGTTCTTCGGCGACATTCCGGACGCCCAGATAATCGTTGGATCGATCATCATCGTGCTTGCCGGCCTCTTCATCTTCCACCGGAAGAACCTGACCGATGGCATCCCAAAGGATGCTGTCGCAAAGGACGGGCATTGAAATCATTGGCATTCCGCACTCTTTTCGTGTGGTCCCCTTTCACTCGAACATGAACCTTTAGAGAATGAACTGAATTGGCCTTAATAGTTTCATATGGCTTTACTCGAAACGACTATGTCCTGATGTCGGTTGCGCTAAGCCGTCGCCCATTGCCTCGTCGGCTGTTTCGCGCCGTTGCTCTTGTTCTCGTGGCACTTCTCGTCGGCACTTGGGCCGGAATGGATTCTGAGGATGGGTATTTTGCGACGTTGTTTGAGGTCGTTAAGGCGCTTGCGTCCGGCGAGGTGCCAATCTGGATCTACAGCGTCTGCATGGTGGTGGTGCTTGTCGCGTTGTTCGGGCATTGGATAACTGGTTTGTTCGCTTATTTCTTGTTCAGGAAAATGCCGACAGCCGGGCAGCGGCATGAGGTTGAGCTGGATGAAACGGAGGTTGCCTTCCGAGCACCGAATATGGCTTCGACTATCAAATGGTCGGCAATCAAGCGAGTTATCGAAGGCCGGACTTTCTTCCTGATGAGCCTCACGAGCCGCCAGGCTGTTCTTCTGCCACGGCGCGCTTTCCCCGATGATGCCGCCTACGCCGACGCACTCGCCTTCGCCCGCGTCCATGCAAATGCAGAGGCAGCGCGATGAAATTTTGCGGCTGTCGCCGTTCAAATTGCCCCACCTGTCGCATGATCAGATAGCACCTACCAGAAGCGCCCCGCGTACGCGAAGGTGTGGAACATTCCCGTGCAACCGGAGTTCAGAATGTATCGGCAAGTTTGCTGCCAAACCCGTCATACGTTGTGATGTGGTCTGATGGCGGCGCTCGCCACGCCTTCGGGAGGCATACGATGGCCCAGGGCATGATCACCCACAATCCGCACAGCACGGCGAGCATTGCCGGCCATCCGGTCCATGCAATGCTAGTACCGTTCCCTATTGCCTTCTTCGTCGCGACCTTCCTTTGCGACCTCATCTTCTGGCGAACCGGTAATACAGCCTGGTTCACTGGCTCGCTCTGGCTGCTTGGGGCCGGGCTGGTGATGGCCGCGCTGGCCGCCCTTGCCGGCCTCACCGATGTCCTGGGGGACGCCCAGATCCGCAACCTCCGGGACTTATGGTTTCACGCCGGCGGTAACGTCCTCGTCGTCGTGATCGAGCTTTACAACTGGTACTCGCGCTATGCTCACGGCGATGCGGCGGTCATGCCGGTTGGCCTTGTCCTGTCGCTCATCGTCGTCCTCATCCTCCTGTTCACCGGTTGGAAAGGCTGGGGAATGGTCTATCGGCACCACGTCGGCGTCGCCGACGGATCGGACGAAATGCTCTGACTACGATTAGCGGGGCACAAGAACTCGTCTGCCGCTACCAACCATAGCTGAAGGTAGCGCCGCTTCCGCCATCGCCATCCTGCACCACATCGGTGCTGGTGTGTTTCCCGTACTGGAAAATGCCGTAAGCATTGTCGTTGCCGTTCTGCTGCAAGGTTGCGGAGTGGCCGTTGCCCCGCTGCTGGATAATGCCGAGATTGCCTCGGCCGTTCTGAGCCAGGCCGGCAACATTGCCATGGCCGGACTGTCGGATATCGCCATCGCGCAGGCCGCGATACAACGAGTAAAAACGGAGACCGGTCGCAAAGGTACCAGCGTCTTCGGCATTGGCCGGAGCGAAGTTTACGGAGATCCGGCCGCCGGCATAGGCTGGCAGCGACAAAGCCGCCGGGCCGATGCTGCCGGCAAGAAGAGCGACGGTAACGATCTTGAACATTTTCGGGGTCATCTTGGTCTCCATTTTCCGGCTGTCCTCAAGCCAATGGCCAACCCTCGCATTTTGCGGCTGAACCCAATCGGAATTCATTGTTCAGCTATCATTTATCAATCGGTCATGTCCGAGAGCGGCTGACACCACAAAGGGTGCCGGAAACCTGGCGCCCTTTGTGGTGAATTTTGCGAATATGCTCAGTTCGCGGCATCGATCCGCCGCGTACACCGGATGGTGTTGCTGTCAGCGGTGACATCAAGCGTGGCGTCGTAGGCGCCAGCTTTGGAGCTGAGCGAGACGGAACCGAGTGTGGCGGCGCGCCCTGGAGAGGCATCGAAGGCACCACTCTGATCGATATTGGAGCCGCCTGTGCCTCCGACACTTTCGACATGGAAGGCATAGGTGCCGCTGACGCGCTTGTCAGTACGGGCAAGCGCCTCCAACGTGACCATGCCTGCCTCCGGCGTGATGCGGATCTCGCAACGCAGGCCCCCATTGGATTGGTCGGTCGCAACCATGGCCGCCAGCGCGCCGGCGGGGAGAAGGACCAAAGCGAGCGCCGTCATAAGACGGCGCGGCTGATTGACGACATTTGGCATGGTTCGTCTCCTTGACGTTCCATCAATGCTTGCAGGTTACGGGCAGGCCTGGACGAAGGCAGCGACGTTGCCGCTGCCGCCCTGGCTGACATTGGCATTGCAGCCATGTCCCACCTGAACCCCGGCGGCGATGTTGCCGTTGCCGTCCTGCGTAAGGATGGTGGTATGGTTGGAACCGAACTGGCCGATACCGGCAACATTGTGGTCGCCATTCTGATAGGTGGCGCCATAGTTGCCGTTGCCTTCCTGGCCGACGGCGGAAAGGTTGTGGCTACCATATTGCTGGCCGACCATCCTGTTGTAACCACCATTCTGGTAGACTCTGATCCGGTTTCTGAACCCTTGTTGGGCACCACCGGCCGAATTGGACCAGCCATATTGTTCGATGCGCACATCGTTGGCCATGGCGGGGGCTGCGGTGGCAATGCCGACGATTGCGACGAGTGCGGTTGCAATGAAAGAACTACGGATCATGACTGCGTCTCCTTTGGCAGACGGTACCGGTTGAACATCTTCCTTTTAGAAACTGTCGTTGGAACCGATGCTGAAGACACCATTCAGTTGTGGTTCATTCTGAAGGGGTCATGCGCGTCAGGATGATCGCGGTCCTTAAGGTCTGCTAACCTGGAGGCCATGAGGTGGGGCGCTCGGAAACACGCCCGAGCAACCGCGGCCACCGGATCCGAAGCGCTGTTGATCGGCGCCGGCGCGGATATCCGGTCGAGATTAAAAATTCGCAGCACACTTCCCCATCGAAGTCCTGTCGTTGAGTGTCGCTCGGCACGGATTGAGCCGAAGGGTCTTCTTCGCGTTTATTGCCTCAGACATCCAAGATCGCTTTGATCACACCTGCTTCGGGACGGGCCCATTCTACCAGCAGTCCCGTGCCGTCTTCCAGGCGGCCGCGGTGGGTGTTGAGCGCGCGGGTCGGTACGCGGCCCGCCTCGATCTGGCGCACGACCTCGGCAAAGTCGTCCGGCTGCGCATTGCGGCTGGCGAGAAGGGTCGCTTCGCGTTTGTGGAACTCCGGATCGGAGAAGGTAATATCCTGCCGTACAACGGAGAGCAGCACATAGCGCGCGCCGTGGGCAAGGAACCGGAAGCCGCGTTCGATAGGGCCGGCATTGCCGGTTGCATCGATCACCACGTCAAAGCCGTCGCCGCCGGTCAGGCGGTTTGCTTCCGCCTCGGCGGAGGTGTCGGCAAGCATCGCGGCATCGGCGCCGAGCCTGTCGGTGGCGAAGGTGAGGCGATCGGCGCGCGTGTCCATGACGGTCACGTTCGCCCCGCGTGCCTTGGCGAAGATGATGGCTGACATGCCGATCGGGCCGGAACCGGTGACGAGCACGCGGTCGGCGGCGGTGATCGCGCCGCGCTTGACGCCGTGTGCGCCGATCGCCAGGAATTCGATCATCGCCGCATCGTCGAGCGCGATGCCGCCCGTCGGCACGACATTGGCCTCGGGCACCGAGACATATTCGGCCATGCCGCCATCGCAATGCACGCCGAGCACGCGGATCGACTGGCAGGCGTTCGTCAGTTCCTTTCGGCAGGCATGGCAACTGCCACAGGAAAGATAGGGCACGATATAGACGGGCTCTCCCACCTTGAGGCGGCTGCCTTCCGGGACTTCCTCTACCGTGCCGGAAAGTTCGTGGCCCATGATACGCGGATACTCAAGAAAGGGATGCTTGCCGGCGAAGATGTGAAAATCTGTGCCGCAGATGCCGACATGGCGGATGCGGACGAGAACCTCGCCTGCGCTGCGCTGCGGGGCAGGACGGGAGACGAGCGTGAGACGGCCGGGTTCCTCGCAGAAAAGCGCTTTCATGGGTATCTTCCTGTTGTCTGAAGGGGAGGGCAGCGCCATCAGACGGCCGCCGTTTATCGTAAAAATCCCCTCGCTTTCCATTTCATTGGGAAACGGACCGCATGAGCGGGACGTATCGGGCGACCGAGAGCCGGCCGCCCGTTTTATTCGCTTATGGCTTCGGCATTTCCGCCGGAAGGTCGACGTTGTTGTACTTCTTGTAGATCGCGTTCAGCTTGCCGTTGGCGAGATCTGTTTTGACCCAGTCGTTGACCGCGGCCTTGAGCGCGTCGTCGCCCTTGCGCAGGCCGACTGCATAGGGGTTCACCTTGAGCACGAACTTGACCTCCAGCGGGTCGTTCGTCCGACGCTTGTTAACGGTGTTCATGATCTGCGGCGCAGAGATCATGATGTTGTTCTGGTCGGAAACGAGCGCGGTGACGAGCGTTGCATCGTCGTCGTAGCGTACGATGTTGGCTCCAGTCGCCTGTGCCGTTGCCTCCTTGTCATTGGTAGTGCCGCGGGTCGTGGCGACATCCTTGCCCTTGAGGTCCTCCAACGCCTTGATTTCGACCGCCTTGGGCGCCGCAGCAATGATCTGAATGACGCCATGCGGGTCGGCGAAGTCGATCACCTTCTTGCGCTCGTCGCTGATAGAAAGGGAGGCGATGACTACGTCGGCCTTATTGGTGAGCAAGAAGGGAATACGGTTCGGGCTCGTTACCTCGACGATTTCAAGTTTCACGCCAAGATGATCGGCGAGCAGCTTGGCGCTTTCCACTTCTGAGCCGGTCGGCTGCATGTTGGCGTCCTGCATGCCGAAGGGCGGCGAGCCGAGGTCGATGGCCGCGCGCAGCGTGCCGCGTGTTTTGATGTCGCTCAGCGTGTCGGCCGCGGCTACCGCCGGGGCGGCGCCAAAGAGGGCGAGCACCAAAGCGCCGGTCATCAGGGTTCTGCGTTTCATTTCTCGATCTCCTCCTTGAGATGTTTCGATGGACTAGAGGTCGTTGCTGAGGAACTCGGTGAGTTCCTTCGTTTGCGGACTGCCGAGCATCGACCCCGGGCCGGTCTCCCAGACCTTGCCCTGATGCATGAAGATCACCTTGCTCGCCACCTTGCGGGCGAAGGCCATTTCGTGGGTGACGAGGATCATGCTCATGCCGCCGCGGGCGAGATCCTCCATGACACGCAGCACTTCGCCGGTGAGTTGCGGGTCAAGCGCCGAGGTTACCTCGTCGAACAGCATCAGCTTCGGCTGCATGGCGAGCGAGCGGGCAATCGCAACGCGCTGCTGCTGGCCGCCGGAAAGCTGCTCGGGGTAATTGTCCGCCTTCTCCGCGAGGCCGACCTTCGCCAGCACCTGCTCGGCGAGAGTTCGGGCTGCGGCCTTGCCCATATTTTTCACGCAGGTCGGCGCGAGCATGATGTTCTGCGCCACCGTCAGGTGTGGGAAGAGATTATAGCTCTGGAAGACGATGCCGACGTCTCGCCGCAGCGCTCGCCGGTCGAGTGCCGCGTCGTGAATCTTATGGTCGCATACGACAATCTCGCCGCTGTCGATGGTTTCGAGCGCGTTGATGCAGCGCAGCGCCGTTGACTTGCCGGAGCCCGACGCGCCGATCACAGCGACCACCTCGCCGGCGCCGACTTCGAAGCTTACCCCCTTCAGGACCGGCAAGGCCCCGAAGCTCTTGTGCACGTTGCTGACGCTAACGACGGCCGACATTGAGTTTCCTTTCCAGGCGGCGGCTCCAGGCCGAGAGGGGGTAGCAGATAACGAAGTAGAAGGCGGCGACGATAATGAACACCATGAAGGGCTCGAAGATCGTGTTGTTGACGAGCTTGCCGGCTTGCGCGAGCTCGACGAAGCCGACGACCGAGGCGAGCGAGGTATTCTTGACGATCTGCACCAGGAAGCCGACCGTCGGCGCCGTGGCGATGCGCATGGCCTGCGGTAGGATTACTCGCGTCATGCGCTGCCAGCGAGTGAGCGCCAGGCATTCGGCCGCCTCCCACTGGGTCTTCGGCACGGATTGCAGGCAGCCGCGCCAGATTTCCGCGAGGAAGGCGGAGGAATAGACGACGAGGCCGAGACCGGCCGCGACGATAGCGGGCAGGCTATCGAAGCCGATGACGGCAAGGCCGAAATAAAACAGGAAGAGCGTGACGAGCAGCGGCGTACCCTGCACGATCTGGATATAGCCGCTGGCAAGCCGCCGTACGAGCGGACTTGGCGAGATCCGGGCGAGCGCCAGCGCGAAACCAAGGATGGAACCCCCGATAAAGGCGACGACCGAGAGGCCGATAGTCCAGAGCGCACCGACGGCGATGAATTGGATATGGACGGGTGTGAGTGACATGTCCTGCTCCTCGTCAGATGGCCGTGCCGAGCGTGCGCCGGCGGGGGAAGATGACGAGGCCGAACAGGACGAACGCCATTCGCACCACGAAGGAGAGGGCGATGTAGAGAACCCCAGTGACGATATAGGTCTCGAAGGAGCGGAACGTATCCGACTGGATGCGGTTTGCCACCGCTGTCAGTTCCTCGGCGGAAATCTGCGACGTAATCGATGAGGCGAGCATCAGGAGCACGTACTGGCTGGTTAGTGCTGGATAGACCCGCTCTATTGCCGGGCGAATGACGACGTGCCAATAGGTCTGAGCGCGCGTCAGGCCGAGACATTCGGCGGCTTCCAACTGCGATTTATGGATGGATTCGAGGCCCGCGCGCACGATCTCGCAGGTATAGGCGCCGACATTGACCACAAGGGCCGCGACGGCTGCCGTGTTCGCCGTTACCTTAAGACCCATCGAGGCGAAGCCGAAATAAACGAGGAAGATTTGCACCAGCAGGGGTGTGTTGCGGATCGTCTCGACATAGATCGCCACCAGAATTTTCAGCCAGGAAGGGCCGTCTGCCCGCGCGATGGCGCAGAGCGTACCGACGACGAAACCGAAGATCGTCGCAAGCGCGGAGAGCTTCAGCGTAAGCCAGACACCCTGCAAGAAGGCCGGCCAGTAAGGCAAGAGGGCCGAAAAGTCGAAGGTGTAGCTCATATCGCTGCCCTCTGCCGGGAAACGATGGAGGAAAGGACGGGCGCCTGTGCGTTGGTCCAATCAAGGAAGGCAGCGATACGCCGCTCGACCTTCAGTGCATGATTGCCGGCGATGTCGGCAATGCGGTGATCAAGATAGGGATTGCGGAAACGGTCCATTGTGGTGGCAACATAGGCGCGTGCCGCGTCCTCCATGCCGCGTGCGGTGAAACCGGGCAGGACTTCGTCGCGGTAGATCGCCTCGAGGCGCGGGGCGATGCTGGGGTCGGCGAGGATGGCGCGCACGGTCTCGTCCGCCGGACGTCCCTCGTACTGCCAGATATCGGCAAGCACGCTGTGGCCGAGATTGAGGATGTGCAGCTTTAGCCGCTCGTAGGGTTCCAGATCATCTGTCAGCACGATGGACGGATGCTCACAAGGGAGGTGCAGGCTCGGCGCACATTCGATCGCCCAGAGAGCATAAGGTTCCGCCACGGCACCCGCAGGCTCGATCGGCTCAGAGACGATACGGTCGACCAGCGTGTTGGCGAAGAGCACATCTTGCTCGAGGAAGCGCATGAAATCCGCAGGGGCATTGGCCGTTGCTGCCAGCTCTCGCACAACGGCCTTCAACACCGGCCCGTTGCGGTTGATGAGTTCGCAGGGCAGCACCGTCAGCGGTCGTCCGCCGCGCTGCCAACGGGCGTAAAGAAGCTGGGCGAGCTTGCCGGGAAAGGAGGCAAGTGGCGTGTCAGCCCCGAGGCCCGATGAGGCCTCGCCAGGGGTGACCGCATAGCCGGCATCACCCGTGTTGGAGAGGACGAAATCGGCCTTGTCTGCAAAAAGGTCGACGACCTCCGCCCAGTCGCGGGCGGTCGAAAGGCCGCGCGACACACTCTTCACCGCTACGCGGCGTTCGACGGCCGTGCCGTTCTCAAGGCCGCGGATGACGACAGGAAAGCCCGCCGGATCGGAAAAGGCCGCAAGGCGACCAGCTCGTTCTGCCGATCCTGAGGTCTGGACGATGACGACAGGCGGTACGTCCTGACCCGCTTCCCGCGCCTCATGCAGGAACAGATCCGCATGAGCCTGGAGGAAACGGCTCGTACCAAATTGGAGAATGAGCCCGGTCATCGGCATGATACCGGAAGGCCGCCAGTGTGGGACGCAGGACAGGGATAGGAAAGGGTATAAGGATGCCTCACGCATCCACTATCTGCTTGCATGAACTCCTCCTTCCATACAGCAGGTCTGTTTTTTTTGTATAAAAGACATTATTCTGGCGGGCAATCTGTTTTTTTTATAAAAAAATCACAGAAAAAAACAACGCAGCCGAAGGGGCGGCATGAAAACGAACACGCTTTACAAACGGACATTCAATCAATGTCTCGACGTTCTGGCACGGGCTTCGCCGGGCTCGGCACTTGCGTCGGAGCCGACACTTGCGTCCGAACTCGGTGTCAGCCGCACGACGCTACGCGCCGTGCTCGCAGAGTTTGCGAACAGCGGTATCGTTGCGCTCAATGGCCGTTCAAAAGTGCTCCTGCGCCGGCCGCGTGCAGAGGATTATCTGTCGGAAACCGACCTTGGGCCATTGGCGGAAATTGTGGAGCGCAAGTTCATGACGTGGATGGTAGGGCCCGACTGCCGCCCCGGCCAGAGCGTCAACGCGCTTGATCTCGCCCGCCAATTCGGCGTTTCCACCACCGCAATCCGCGAATGCCTTAACACGTTCAGCCATTTTGGCCTGCTGGAGCGGCAGAGCAACGGACGCTGGAAGGCGCTCGGTCTCACCGTGGATTTCGTGGCCGAGCTTTTCGACATGCGTGAATTCATGGAATTCCGGGCAGTAGAGCGTTTCGTAGCGCTGCCGCGCGATCATGTCGCCTGGCGTATGCTGGCGCTGCTCGAACAGGAGCACCGGGAAATGCTGGCCGACATCGACCGGCGCTACCGCGATTTTTCCGATCTCGACCACCGCTTCCACCGGCTGGTCAACGGTACGGCCCCCAATCGGTTTTTTATAAATATCCAGGGCGTGATGTCAGTGATCTTTCACTACCACTATCAATGGAACAAGAAGGACGAGCGGCAGCGCAACCACGTCGCGATGAACGAGCATCTCGCCTATATCGCGGCGCTAAAGAGTGGAGACTTGGAACAGGCACGCCAGGCCTGCGGCCTGCATCTGAAGACCGCCCGCTCGACTCTTCTTGCCTCGGTCGAGATCGCTTCAGATTGACCCCGTCGTCAGACGGGGATTCGCGCAATAAATGCCTAGCCAACTAGGCCATTCCACACAGGAGGAAGACCTCAATGGCAGTCGACAAAAAGACAGGCCGAGCCAAAGCTATGAAAAAACGGCACAATCCTCGTCTTCCATTTTTGACGCCCGCCCTTCGATCTCTGCGAAGGCCTCGTGGAAGATGATGAGTTTGCGCGCCTGCGCCATCGCATATTCCGTATAGAAACCGTCTGAAATCCAGATGCGCGAGCGCCCTCCGCTACCCGTGCCGGCGATAGCCTCTGGGACATTACCACGGACCTCGGCGTTGGGCGCGCGGGGCCGGCACGGATCGACTAAGCTTTTGTTGAATGCCAGCGACTTGAGCGCTGATTGGAAGCAAGGGAAAGTGTAAGCGTCGAGCTGGTGAAACGCAGCTCTGTTACGGCTTGACCAAGCGAAAGACGATCTTCGTCTGGGTATAGTAGTCGAGGGCGTCGGCAAAGTCTGGCGTCCAGGTGCTTTCGGAATAGGGAAGGAAGCCGTCGAACTCGAGCTTGCGTGCGGAGACCGTGAAGCCGGTGGTCTGAAACACCTTCGCATAATCCGTGATGGAACGATCCTGGACGACGGTGTTGGTGCGTTCGGCGACCAAGGTCCGCCACTTCGGCCAGAGTGGATTGTTCGTGTGGCAACCGGTGACCGCGTAGTAGACGCCGCCCGTCTTCAGCGAGCGGAAGATGTCCGTAGCGTGGGCCGCGATATCTGGAATGAGGTAGATCACTTCATGGCTGATCGCCAGATCGAACTCTCCGTCCCATCCGAGAAGCGAGCTGCCGACCTGGTGCTGTACCGGAAGATTTCCTTTCAAGGATTCGACCCGTGCGATCGAGGCTTCGGCGATGTCGATGCCGAGCGCCTTCTGAAACGGCCGCATGGCGTAAAGATGCCGAAGGAGACCGCCTTGATTGCACCCGAAATCAAGCACGCTTTTGGCGCTCAGGTCCTTCTCGACGATCAAGTCGATCAGGTGCCGCCAGATTGGCGCATGCCAGTCTGCCATCTTATCTTCCGCGTCCGGATCGATGTACCAGGTGCTGAAGGCGGCGTCGGTCTTATCGGTTGACATGGTGCTCCTCATGCAAATCAAGCTTCAATTCTGCCAGGATCGGCTTAGCTTCCTGACCCATTCTACGAGGTTTGAGTAATCGGCGATGCCGGTCCGATCAAGTCGAATGCCCTCTGTGGTGGCACGGACATGAACCCAGACGCGGCCATCAGTTCCAATTATTTCATGCTGTGAGCAATTGGGATGGCGACCTCAAATTCCGTGCCGCCGATGCTGTCGTTCAACTTTATTGTGCCGCCATATGCCCCAAGCATCGTGCGGACGATGTCGAGCCCCATGCCCGTTCCGCCGTGTTCGCGCCGGGTGGAGAAGAACGGTTGGAAAATCTGTCCGCGATTGGCGTCAGAGATGCCGCTGCCGTCGTCTCTCACGAGCAGGGTGACCTTCTGGTCGCTGGCGGTCGCAGCCAGAGTTAGTCGCACCGCGCCATGCTGAAGTGCGTTCTCCGCGAGATTGGCAAAGACGATGCCAGCGGCCTCGGTTGGCAAAGCGAAAGTAAGTTGCGTGTTTCCGTCGATGGCAACATCCAGTGCCGGAAAACGCTGACGTAGAATGGATACGATGCCTTCAACGCTCATCTGACCTTTGGCTATCGGAAGCTCCGCATGCGCAAGCTCTCGCAACCTTAGCAAAAGCGTATCAAGTCGCTCGGCATCGGCGATGATATTGCCAAGGAAACGCAAGCGCTGAGCCTGCGACATTGGTTGGCCGGCATCGTCGTCACGAAGCAACTCTGCGGCACCCCTGATCGCCGTCAAAGGAGACTTGAGTTCGTGGGACACATGCGCGGCAAAGGAGCGGACATACTCGGTGCGATCGACCAGCTTGCCGGCGAGGTCCAGGAAGCTCTGCGACAGGGTAGCGATCTCTTGTGTGCCATAGCTCTTGAGCGGTCGGATGGCAGTTTTGCCTCCACGGGCGATTTCGTCCGTGCGAACGATGAGGGCGTTGATCGGCGCGGTGACGGCGCGTGTCAAGACGTAGGCGACCGCCAGGGTCAATCCCAAGACCACGACAAGCGCGCCGATTTCTGAGGGCGCCAATCGGGCCGAGGTGCTTTCCATGGCGCGAAACCAGACAATGATCAGGGTTGGCAGCGCCATGACGGCGAGCAGCACCGCATAGACGATAAGTGCAAGCGGCGGGCGCCATTTCGTCTTGACCTTGGGCGTCCGCATCAGGCTTTCCTCGGGAGATCACCGTTCAGCTTGAAACCGATGCCATGAACGGTCGTGATTATGCCGGACGCCCCAACGGCTGCAAACTTTGCCCGGATGTTGCGGATATGGCTATCGATCGTGCGATCGGCCACATAGGTGCTGGCGCCATATGCCGCCTCCATCAACTGTTCACGGCTGAACACCATGTTGGGGCGCGAAAGCAGCGTGTCCAGAATGGAGAATTCAAGCGCGGTTGCCGCGATCATGGTGTCACCGAAGGTCACTGCCCTGGCAGCCCGATCAAGCCTGAGGTCTCCTGCGACCAATACGAGCTCACCTATGTCCGGTTTGTCGCCATCGCCGCTGCGCTTTAGGATAACTTTGACGCGCGCGACCAGTTCGCGGGGACTGAATGGCTTGGTGACATAGTCATCGCCGCCGATCTCAAGGCCCAGCACCCGGTCGATCTCCTCGTCTCTTGCCGACAGAAACAGGATCGGAAGCCCCGACGTTCTGCGTATCTGGCGGCAAACCTCCAAACCGTCCATGCCAGGCATGCCGATGTCGAGAACGATGAGGTCGATGCCGCCGCGATGGAAGGCCATCATCGCCTCGCTGCCGTTCCGGGCGATCGTCGGCATCATGCCGGCGCGCTCCAGGGCGAAACAGATGACGTCGCGGATATGGGGTTCGTCGTCGACGACAAGGATGCGCTGCGCCATGTCCGGCCCCTAAAATACTCTTTTGTCGGTCCTATCCTTCTCCGTTTATCTTGCATTGGTGGCAGATGAGTAAAGATAGGCTTCAATCCGCGCCGCGCGGAATGTCCAGCTTCGCCAATCATGGGAGCGGCGTTCAAAGTCATGGGCAAGCGATTGTCTGATCGACTGCGCAGCACGCATTTTGTCTACGGCATCGTGGGGCAGCGAGGAAAGGTAGTTGTCGAGCGCTGGGATAGCCGATGGCCCCAATGAAGACAGGTAGTCGACGTCCAGCGGCACGCCTTCGTGCGTTAGCTCCTGGCAGTGCGCAACATTAAATGGCGCAATGAAGGCCGGAAAATCGATGAAGGCACTGAGATAGAGGACGCCTGCCAAGATCGCGATATTCATGGCGTTCAGCCATTCATTGGACCGGTTCAACAGGATGCGCAACCAGATCAAGACAAGGCCAACGGCGACGAGGCCCATCCATATCCCGGCGGCAACCCGCAATTCCGTCAACGAGTACGCCTCGACGTACAGTTCAAGCCGCAGGATCGACGACAGGCAGAGAAGGATATTCTGACCGATCCAGACATGAATGAGGCCGCGAATTAAAGGAATCTTATTTCCCGGGCCATCCCGGCGCATGGCGAGAAGAACGAAACCGGCGGCAAGCAGCGCGGTGGCGATCAGGGGATAGGCGCCGCGATGAGCATAATCCGCATGGCTCATGCCATCGGGCAGCGCTGCGCCACCCCAGAGATAGATGAGGTCGAGCAGGCTCTCCACGGCAAACAACGCATTGAATAGGATAAGGGAGCGCAGCAAGGAGCCCTGGTTGAGAAACTTGTTCTCTGCATGGTCCGGAGCCTTGCGATCGGCCGTGGCCCTTAGCGTCCGGCGCGTCAGTCGCGGTCGCAGCATGGCCCACACAAACGCCGCTACGCTCACCCAGAAGCCGATGCGCCAGAAATCCATAAATGGCAGCAGGAACGCGAAATCGATGTCGTGAAGCACGTGCTCTATCAGCGGATTGGCTGTTGCGAAGAGGAACAGGAAGATGGATGCGAGAATGAGCGGCACCATCCAGGTGCCTAGATATTGCCGGGTCGCGGTAAGGATCGAGCGTTCAGTGTGCGAGTTGAGATACTTTCGGTAATCCTGCACAAGCCGTATCGGGACAACGAGGACAAAGCGGCAAAGCACTAGGGGAAGACGGGTTAGCCGCCGGGGTACGAGCTTCGCGTTCACAAGCGCGACACACAGGATCGCGCCAAGTGAGACGGCTATCCCCATGAGAGAAGGAGCCTCGAGCAGCGGTGCTGAGGCGAATGCGGAAATGCCCAGGCACCAGGCCGCCGTCGAGAAATGCCGCTGCTTTGCTGCTGATACGAGAATGGCGGCGGTAACCAAGATCGCAAAAAGGAAAAAGTTGAGACCAGGCGTTTGGCCGAAGATCAGGAAATCCGAAAGCACCACGACCGCGACGACAATGGCGAGCCGGTTGGTGCTGCGTGGACGGACATTCCGGTAGTCCAATTTATCTGTCATCTGCACTGAGATTCTCTTTCTGACATTTCGCTTCGGTTCCGACGAGCGTGGCCGCTGGGACTGGGCGAGGATTGATCCAGCTAGCCCGGCAATCGTCTGTCAGCCACCATCCATCATTGCGGATGCGATCTGGAAGGTTTGAGGATGTGGCGTGCGGCGGGGTGTTGTTTTTGATCATGGCAACACATTGCCGGGCTCGTTTGCAGATTTTGTGCAGGGCGTAAGGAGGACTTCAGGAAAATGCGACCTGTTGGGTGTCCTTTTGCACCGAGCGACCGAAGGACGGCAGTAGCCTCAAAATTGGAAGCAGGTGCGGGGAGCCAAGTCGTTGAGCGCTTTGCAATCGGAAAGCAAAGCGGCGCTTGATGCAGCTCCCGATTCGGGATTTCAACTGAAACAACAAGCTAAAGCTGCCGGCAAGCTTTCGTCGTTGGGATCTGTGCTGGAGATGGAGCCCCTCGTGGACACGAGGCGAGCTTTGCTATTTGTGATTGTTTAGCAACGCCTAAGATTAATCCGGCATCCCTCTGCAGGTTGCGTATTTGTGCCAGTTGTCAAGCAAACAGTGGCGATGCAAGCTTGGCAGGTTTGGGGACTGCTTCGTTTTTACGTGGTATGTCATTTAAGCAGGGGGAGCCTGTAATGAAGATCAGTCGTACTGTTGTCTGCGGTTCTTTGTTCGTTGTCGCGGCGCCCAGCGCGTATGCTGCGGATGCGATCGTAGCTGCCGAGCCGGAGCCGCTTCAGTATGTCCGGATCTGCGACGCCTTTGGTCCTCGCTATTTCTATATCCCGGGCACCGAGACTTGTCTCAAACTCAGCGGCAAGGTGAGGACGCAGGGCGAATGGTATGATGCTTATGATCCTGATTCCCATTTCGGAACGCGTTGGCGTGATCGCGTCGAACTGGGCATTGATACGGCAACGGATACGGAATACGGCCCGCTGAAGACTAACACCATTCTGCGTTGGGAATCTCGCGAAGGCACGACCCAGGAGAAGCTCCTATTTGCCAACATCAGTTTGGGCGGGATCACGGTCGGCAAGCTCGATTCCCAGTTCATTTCCTTCACCGATTATGCCGGCAACGTTGCGAACGACGACGTTGTCTATGATGGTCCGTATGAGCTCAACCAGCTCACCTATAACTACGATGCCGGCAACGGCTTCACCGCTATGGTGTCGCTGGAGGATTCCAACTCTTCGGACAACGCCACATATTTTGGTGATGCCGATCCCGCTGCGACACACGATTGGGTGACGTCAAAGGCTGACCACTATGCGCCGGATGTTGTTGCTGGCGCCGGCTATAAGGGTCAGAACTGGGGCTTTAAGGTCGTCGGCGGCTATGACTCCATTGTCGAGGAAGGTGCGATCAAGGCGCGTTTCGATGCCGCCTTTGGAGACGTTAAGGCGTTCCTGATGGGCGGCTGGAATACCGATGGCGACAAGCTCAACAAATATGCCGGCACCAATCTTGCCAGCAGCGCCTGCCCGGTTGACCGCGCAGATTGCGGCTGGGGGGATTGGGCGCTGTGGACGGGCTTTACTGCACCGATTTCCGCCAAGCTTTCGTTCAATGCCCAAATTGCCTACACGGAGTCCAAAATCTTCGCCGGAACGGCGAACGTACAATGGCATCCAGTCGAGCATCTGCTCATCCAGCCCGAACTCTCGTACACGAATTGGGATGCGGCCGATAAGGATCAAGTGGCCGGTATCTTCCGCTTCGAACGGGAATTTTAGGCCGGAGGCAGAGTCGAGGCCAAAATCTGCTCTGGTCCGACCCGCGATTGTTGAATTGGCCACCGACGACCCTTTGCGATTTCGAATGCGTGGCTTTTGCGTTTGAGATCACGAGCTTTCTTCACCTCCTAGTTCGGGCCGTCGGATGAGGCGCTCGTGACCTTCTTCCGGCAGACAGCCTTGCCGGAGTAAAGCAGGAGCGAAGCAACACGTATCTCGTCGGCCGGGCCAGGGTTTGACCTCAGCCACCGAGGGCGACGGCTATTCCGACCAATACCAAGCCGAGACACGTCATCGTGATCCCCGCACGAAACGGCTTGGCATCTGAAAAGCTTGCCCATGCAAACCCGTCATGAAGAGCAAGATGATCAGAAACAGGTTGCTGGCTCTCAAGGCAAGGTTGGCATTGTCGATGAGAAGGAATGGGACGACCGCCGGAAAGGAGGTCGCCGACACCAAAAGGAAGACCGCGATTGCTGCAAGCAGGTCACCTTTGGACAGAGACAGCTTCACGGGATCTGCGCGCTTGGCGAGCGCCAGGAACGATCGATAGAGCGCGTCTGCATCCGCAGCCTTTGGAGAGAGCGACACATCTTCGATCGGAAACTCGCTCGCCAGGACTGCAAGCGCCTGGGATTCGCTCCGCGCCGCCTTGATTTGGCGAAACAGGCGCAAACGCCTGCTCTTGTAGAAGACAGTCCCCAGGATGAACAATATGGCATCAATGATGCCCCAGGCGACATTGCAGCCTATCGTCGCCACGATCAACTCGCGGACATTCAATCCCTCTTCCGCAAAAAGCAGCCTGGAACCCACCGTAAAGGTCAGCGCCATGATCAGCCCGAAAAGCACCTCGCCGAGTGCATCGCCCGGATCGATGATGTCGGTGATACGATGAATGAGGTTCGATGCCATGGATCACTTCCTCGAACATCCCTCGCATTTTGCCGGATTGAATATGGCACGCCGGCATCGAGCTAGGAAGAAGAACTACGGCGTCTATGTCGAGGATGCCAGCCCGGCAAGTTAGGTGTCGGCAGAACGTCCGATCGAGGGGCGTGGAGTTCCCGAGCAATTCCATCCCGCTGTGGAGATCAGCTTTGTTTGCGGTACGAGCCGTTAGGGTCGGCTAGCGCCGATCCTATTCAACCGAAAGAACTCGGCCCGTTTGCCGATCAATCACGACTTTTATGTCGTCATCGTCACGGTCCACGCCGCGGATGATGAAGACATTTTCTCTTCGGGTGACGCTATCCACGTCCTGCACGCCTTCGCGCCGTGCTATGTGAACCGCTTGGCGCTCAGTAATACCCATGTCGCGAGGCGGCGGCTCAATGCCGGGATTAACATGCACACCACCAGGACCGATCTCAATGCTTTGTGAGAACGAGGGTGTTGCTGACAGGATGATTGCTGTTGCAATTGCCGCTATGGCAAAAACCTTGAACATGGCGCCGTCCGAGAAACTACATAGTGATGTACTTCCTTCGCTGTTTCAGGGGAAATAATCAAGGGCGCGATTGGGCCTTTGATGGAGCCGTCTACTGTTCGGAGCGTGACGTCAGTAACTGCAGTCATGGACGATGCTCGCAATTTCCTGCGCAAGACTATCCACTTCGCGAAATACGATCCAAATCGCGCAGCAAGTTGTATCCCGCTGGGCTAAATGTTGCGTTTTGTTAAGGCTGCCTGGTGTCAACTGCAATGTGCTCACTCTTTGTCTTTCTTTGATCGACGAAGCTGCGGGCTGCAATTGCCGCTCAAATGAATTGTGCGATTCTTCCAGATGAAAGTCCGATAGGATGTATGACGCCTCCTGTCCCCGCTGCCGCCAGGAGAATCCGTATGGTCAGCCCTTTTCTCTCGCACAAGCTCGACTGGCAAACGAACGGCTTGCTTGAGATCAGCGATCCAGTCGCTTCGCCCAGCGTGATTTCCGGCATGGCCGACTTTGGCCAACTGCGGGCGCTTGCGGAAGCGCATGAATTTGCGGAAACGATCATCGCCACGATCCCCGACATTCTCTTTGAGATGGATCGAAACGGGCGGTATCTGCAGGTCTGGACGAAGCATCCGGAATTGCTGGCTGCGACCAAACAACAACTGCTGGGCAAAACGGTAAACGACGTCCTCCCGCCCGAGGACGCGGCCGCCGCGCTGCGCGCTGTCCGCGAGGCAGACGAGAAGGGCGTCAGCGATTGCCACATCATTCGCATAGTCCAACAGGACGGAGAACCCCGATGGTTCGAACATCATGTTGCAAAGAAAGCGGGCAGTGAAACATCCGCTCCAACGTTTCTGGTTCTGTCGCGGGATGTGACCGAACGGAAACTCGGAGAGCATATTCTTGACGAGGCGCGAACACGCCTCCTCACGGTGCTCCAGACCATACCCGACATGGTATGGATGAAGGATATGGAGGGCGCCTATCTTCTTTGCAATCATGCCTTTGAGCGTCTGATCGGCAGGCCGGCGTCCGAAATTGTCGGCAAAACGGATTTTGATCTATTTGATGCCGACGTTGCACGCCTTCTCCGCGAAAGGGAGCTGGCGGCGATCCGTGCCGGTGGCGTCGTCATCAATGAGAAATGGGTGACACACCACGACAGCGGACAACGCATTCTTCTGGAAACACGGAAGGTTCCAATCATTGGCGCCGGGGGGAAGACGACGGGTGTTCTTGGCGTGGCCCGCGACATTACCGAGTTGAATGCCTCCCGCGAAAAAATTCACCGAATGGCCTTCTACGATTCGCTGACGGACCTGCCCAACCGGGAACTCTTCTATGAGCGGCTGCGGCAAGCCATGGCAGGTGTCGAGGCCCACCACCAAGTGGTCGGCGTCATGATGATGGACATTGACCATTTCAAAGCTGTCAACGACACGATGGGACATCCCGTCGGCGACGAACTGCTCTGTCAGGCGGCCAGACGCTTCCAGGCAAGCGTGCGCAGCGCCGATACGGTGGCACGTCTCAGCGGCGACGAATTCGCCATCCTTCTGCCGGACATCCGGAAAACGAATGAATTGGCCGACATCGCCACCAGGATGCTCAAGACCTTCGACGAACCCTTCGTGCTGGACGGCAGGGAAGTCTTCGTCTCATGCAGCATCGGCATCGCGCTTTATCCCGACCACAGCACCGATGCAAACGATCTCGTCAAATATGCCGATTCCGCAATGTATTTGGCAAAGCGTCTTGGGCGGGGAGGCTTCCAATTCTATTCGAGGCAACTGACGGCGGACGCACAGCACCGCCTGATGCTGGAATCGGAATTGCGCCGGGCCATCGAGCGCTGCGAACTGGAAGTGTATTACCAGCCCAAGGTGCTCGTCGAAAACGGTATGATCGTCGGCTCGGAGGCTCTTCTGCGATGGCATCACGGAAAGATGGGCATGGTTCCACCAGTTCAGTTCATTCCGATTGCCGAGGATACCGGATTGATCGCGGATTTGGGGCGATGGGTATTTCGCGAAGCCTGTCGAACCGCGGCAGAATTGAACGCCGACAGCCCAGCGTCTCACAAAGTGGCAATCAATGTCTCATCCAGGCAGTTCCAGCGATCTGATCTCTTGGAGATGGTAACCGAGAGTCTTAACGAAACCGGCTGCCGCCCCGAATGGATCGAAATTGAAATCACGGAAAGCCTTCTGCTCGATCAGCAATACGAAACATTGGCCACTCTTTGCGCCCTTCGGACGAAGGGAATCTCCATTGCCATCGATGATTTCGGTACCGGCTATTCGGCGCTGAATTACCTAGCTCGCTTTCCTATCGACACCCTGAAAATCGATCGATCATTCATCAGCAGTGACGACAAGCGCAGCGCGGAACTTGTGAAGGCTATTCTCTCGATCGCTCGCTGCCTTGGGCAAGGCGTGGTGGCGGAAGGTGTCGAGACCGCCGAACAGGCGGCGTTCCTGAGGGCGAACGGATGCGACGCGGCACAAGGGTTCTTTTACAGCAAGCCCTTGCCAAAAGCCGAATTCGTAAAGCTGCCGCAGTTTTTGAGCGCTTGATCGGGATTGTGGTGGATGAACGCCGCTCGCTCGGAAGGGCAGGCGTTTCTGGTCTGCCGTCGTCTGCCGTCGGAGCTTTGAAGATCACAGAAATGGTAAGTAATGGCTAACTCTTGATGCCGATGACCAAAAAGATCAAGAGTAACAGTCTTTCGCCACTGATCCAGAGCTTGGCCGCAAATCAAAACAGTAGGGCACACGATGCGAGTTATCGACAGGCCCGCAACGATCCGACAGGTCGAGTGGAGCCATCTGTCAGCTAAAGAAACTGAACTCTCTCGGTGATTGCGTCGGCAATTTCGCCGGGGCTGAAGTCTCGAGCATCCAGGTACCCATCGGCCCCTGGAATGCCGTCGATATCGCCACGGTCCAGCAGAATATACATGACGCGATCTTGCTGTCGTTGCGCCGCGATTTGGCGGATAGTGCTCCATTCCATGCCGCACCATGTCTTGGACTGATGATCGGAGCCGACAAATAGGACAATCAGCTTGGAGCGGTTCTGATAAATGTCCTGCAGCAGGAGGTCGGCTGCTGGCCTCGCCAGTTGTCCCTGGTAATTGTGGTCGTAAAAATAGGAATGAGGACCGATGTGCTTTTCAAGCTGAGCGGCAACTTTTGCGACAAAGCTCGTTGCTTCCTGAGGAAACGACAAGCCGACGTCAAAGCGATGAGAGTTTATGTTCACCGCGCGGCCCACAGGGTTCGTCCAGGAGGGGAGTGTGAGCCCCAAGAGCTGCAGCTCTTTGGGTAAGTTTACGTCCTTCACCGTCCAATGCGTGCGGTTCATTTCCCAATCGCCAAGGCCGAGGATAAAATGTTTATCCACCATGTCGTGCCAAGTGAGAAACTTTGGAAGGGGCTGGATCTCATAGTCGACGTGAACGCGCCTTTCCCGAACGGCGATGTCGCGGATAACGCCGAATTGCGGCGAACGCTCACGGAAGGTCTCATGCGCAAATATGGTCGGCAATCGCATGAGCTGCAGCCGTGAGGCTTCCGTTGTTACGTCAAATTTGTCGGCTATCGTTTGTTCTGTGTATTCAAATATGCTGACGCAACGACTCAGATCGATGTCCAATGGCGTTCCGTCCCACGGTTGTTCTCTTCCGGAGACGATCAAATTATACATGCCGTCCTCCCATCATTTGACCCTGGACTGCACTGTTATTCCTGTGAAAAATAAACCGAAGGTGCCAGAAAGTCACGAGCTTATGAACGCTGAGATTGAATGTTCAGCGACGCTCGCCGTAGTTGGCGGTCGCCCCTTGTTATCGCGTCGTTTTTCGTTAACACCATGCGACGGGGGATGAGCATCCACTGGTTTAAAGGTAATGGCGACCGTGCAAGCATTTGGCAGACCTTCCGCGAAGCCTGCGCAGCAGGAAGTGGTCAGGCTAGCCGCACTTGAAGAGCTCGACCTGCTTGAGACACCCCGGGATGAAGGTTTCGAACGGCTCGTCCGACTAATCAAGGAGATTTTTGCCGTCGAGATCGGCATCGTTTCGTTAATCGACGCCCATCGCCAATGGTATAAAGCCTGTTCGGGCATGGGCGTTGACGAAGTTCCGAGGCAGGACACATTTTGCCGGTTCGTTCTCGACGATGAAGCGCCAATTATCGTTCAAGACGCCACGAAGGATTCCCGCTTCGCTCAAAATTCGGCAGTAACAGGCGAGGCTCACATCAGGTTTTATGCCGGTGTTCCATTGGTAACGCGGCAAGGGCATATCGTCGGAACGGTTTGCGCGATCGACCGCAGGCCGAGATCCTTCGACGAGCGGGATCTTTCGATCCTCAAAGAACTGGCCGGGGCAGCGATGGATCGCATCGAGCTTGTCCAACACGCCACCACCGATAGCCTCACCGGCGCTCTCACGCGACGAGCCTTCAAGGAAGAAGCCGACCGCCTGATCGCGCTTGCGGTCCGACATCGGCAAGATCTCTCTTGTCTGGTTCTCGATATCGATCATTTCAAAGCGGTGAATGACACTTTCGGGCACGCCTGTGGTGACCAGGTGCTCCAGCGCGTTGCCTCCGCCTGCCAATCTGAAATCAGACGCGGCGATCCGTTCGGCCGGCTTGGCGGCGAAGAATTTGCCGTCCTGCTTCCTTCCGTTGATAGCGACACGGCGTTGGCCGCCGCACAGCGGCTGAGGGCCGCTATATCCTCGCAGTCAGTCATGACGAGCAGCAGGCCGGTCAATACCACCGCGAGCATCGGCGTGTCATCGCTTTCAGCCGCGGGCGAGAACATCGAGACGCTGCTGGCGCAGGCCGATGCGGCAATGTACAGGGCCAAGCAGACAGGCCGTAACCGCTGCATTGCCTGGCATGCCTTGGGAGTCGATGGTTCGACGCCCCGCAGACGGGTGCTGAAGGCCGGATCGATCATCTTCGATAACCGACGCTCGGTCATCGAATGCACCATTAAAACACTTGGCGAGGAAGGCGCAGGCCTTACGGTCTCGAACTCCATCGACATACCCACGGAGTTCATCCTGGCCATCAGGGGGGACGCCTTCGAAATCAATTGCCGCGTCATCGCCCGCGACAGGCAGCACCTTGAATTAAGCTTCGGCTAGTACTGTTCAGAGCTTCACGGAATCGCTGAACTGCTCTATCTCTTTGTTTTCACGCAATTCCGGACGGAGAGCGGCTCACGCACTTTTCCTGGAATTGCTCTAGCGTCGCTATTGCAACCGAAGCCTATCAAACTCTGCCGCGATCATGCGGACTCCCGAAGCATCAGATCGCCGGACAACAGGAAGCGACCCGTAGCGCTGAAGTTCTCTCTGTCCGAATCGGCCTCACCGAGCATGACGAGAAGCATGTTCACGGCGCGGCCGCCGATCTCGCTGACATTTTGAGCGACCGTGGTTATCGGCGGGCAGGCGTATCGCGACAAGGGATGGTCGTCGTGGCCGGCTATTCTGAGGTTTGCGTTACCCCCATGGCCAACCTTCAGCCCTAATTTGTAGGCGGCCGCGATCGCGCCGAATGCGATACGATCGTTGGCGCAGAGGATGGTCTTAGTGGGCAGGCCGCTTGGACTTCCTGCAAGACGCATGGTTTCCTCGAAGCCAAACCGTTCGAAGTCCCATGTGCGGACCTTCGGCACTGGCAGCACATGTGGCGTCATTCCGAACTGAGCCATTGCATCCAGATACGCATTCTCGCGTGTCCTTGCGTTGGTATTGACGTCCGGCATGCCGAGATAGCTTGGGGGCTCTCCGGAACGGCATAGGTAGTCGACGATAAGCCGGAAGCTCTGCGCATTATCGGTTCCAACGAATGCGGATGTGTCGTCCAACGGCGAGTCCACATAAACAAGGGGAACGCTCTGCCCATACTCGGCCAGAGTTTGCCGGTGAGACTCCACTCCCAGCGGCGCAATAATAGCGCCTGCCACATTCAACGATTTGAGGGTGCGGATCGCCCTGTCCTCGAGATCGGACTGGCCATCCGTCGACAAGACAAGCGGGAAGAAGCCCGCTTCCGTCGCCAGCGCCTCGATCCGCCGCGTCAGCGCCATGTAGAAGGGGTCGATCGAACTCGGAATGATTATGCCAACGATATTCGTGCGTCGGCGATTGAGATTGACCGCGAAAAGGTTCGGCCGGAAGCCGGACTTTTTCAGCGCGACCTCAATGGTTTCCCGCGTCTTCTTTCGAACGGAGCTCGGATCGTTGAAATACTTGGATACGGTAGGACGGGATAGACCGACAAACTCTGAAAAGTCCTCCATCGTTTTGATCGGTTTCGGCACGACCCATGTCTCCTGACGT
The DNA here is from genome assembly GCF_014200235.1 of Martinezella paranaensis. Taxonomy (NCBI): domain Bacteria; kingdom Pseudomonadati; phylum Pseudomonadota; class Alphaproteobacteria; order Hyphomicrobiales; family Rhizobiaceae; genus Martinezella; species Martinezella paranaensis. Next base: position 63,789 of record NZ_JACHBI010000008.1, read on the forward strand.
TGCCACAGAGTCTCTATCCGACTCTCTTCTGATGGAAAAGAGAGTTCCCCCCGATCGGGAGAAACTGAGAGTCAATCCGCCACGAACTGCACCTTCATCGTGCGTGATCCGCCGCCTTTCTCGAAGAAGGGCAGGATCTCCGATAAGGGAAGCCGATGCGATATCAGCCGCGCCATGGCGCCGGTGTCGCTTTGAGGCAGCGAAAGAGCCTCTGGCCTTTTTCATCTCGCGCTCGACCTGCTTCTGGGCATTGTCGAGTGCAGCATCGACACTTTGCTGACCGGCGAGAGCCGAGGCGATCTGCTGACCGACGAGCGTGCCGATGCCCTGGAATTCAGGGATCGCAACGAACTGGACGCCGGTGTAGGGAACCGGATCCTTGGTCGGGTGCGCGGGATCGGCGGAAAGGATGGCCTTAACCACGGTACTCGCGAACGGAGCTGCCTTCTGATATTCAGGCAGCTCATAGGTCGACTTGCGGGTGCCGGGCGGAACCGCAAGCCAGCCCTCCTTTTCGCCCACCATCTTCACATACTGTTTGGAGGTGGCCCATTTGATGAGGGATTTCGCGGCTTCTTCTTTCGTGGAAGACGTCGGGATAGCGAGGTTCCACGACCACGACCAGCTTTATCCGTTCGGCGTCACGTTGACCGGAGCGCGCGTGAACGCAATCTTGTCCGGCACTTGGCTCTGCTTGGGGTCGTAGACGCGGCCGGCTGCGAAGTCGCGTCGATCCACATCGCGCAATGGCCAGTCGAGAACAGAGCCTGGTTCTCGTTGAAGCCGTTCGAGGTCACGCCGGGAGGGCCGTCCTTCTTCCTAAGGTCGACGTAGTCGGCGATTGCCTTCTTCCATGGCTCGGAGTTGATCTGGGGCTTCCAGTCCATATCGAACCAACGGCCGCCATAGGTATTGATCATGGTTCCGAGGAATGCCATGTTCTCGCGCCAACCCGGCTTGCCGCGTAAGCAAAGACCGTACTGCTCCTTCGACTTGTCGGTGAGCTTGTCCGCGAATTCCTTGATCTGATCGTAGGTTGGCTGATCGGGCATCTTGAGCCCCGCAGCGTCGAACAGATCCTTGCGGTAGAGGGTAAACGAGCTTTCGGTGTAGAACGGAATGGCGTAGAGCTTACCGTCAACGGTCAGACCGGATTTGATCGGCGCAAGCAGATCGCCATAGTCGTAGTCGTCGCCAAGGTCGTCGATCGACTGAAGCAAGCCCTTCCTGCCCCAGATCGGCGCCTCATAGCCGCCGATCGTCATGATGTCGTATTGGCCGCCCTTGGTTGCGATATCCGTGGTCAGCCTCTGCCGCCGTTGTTGACGGTAGCGATTGTTAACTCTTCGGCTTGGGCAAGGCCCGCAGCCAAAACGCATTCGGCGACGGACGATAGCAATGCTCTCAGAAAATTCCCCATTGCCTTGCTCCTACGTTTACGAGCGTAATCGTACAAACTTACGTGCGTAAACAATAAATCCATCACTTATGGCCTGCTTGTCAACAAAAAGACTTTATCGGAAACCGGCTGGACTCCTCGGTATCAACGTAACGATTTGAAATATTGTAGCGAAATTTTATAAAGCACCGTTGCTGCCAGAATTTGCAGCAAAATCCGTGCGCTCAATAAGTTTTCGCGCGTCAAATTCGTATTTGACACGGCTACTTACGCCGATTATCCAGACTCAATAGTATGGAGGACGAACATGGCTAAGCCTGCCGGAAGACTAGCCCCTGAAAATCTAGGGCCAACGATCACCGTCGGTGAAATCCTCGTGGAACTCATGGCAACCACGACAGGCTTTGGTTTCAAAGAAGCGCAGACCCTGTATGGGCCGTTTCCGAGCGGAGCGCCTGCGATCTTCATCGATCAAGTCGCCCGCCTGGGCGGCGCGGCAGGAATTATCGCAAGCGTTGGCAATGACGATTTCGGAGCCTTGAACGTCGAACGACTTCAAAACGACGGAGTCGATACGTCCGCAATTTCGAAATCGACGGATCGTCCGACAGGCAGTGCCTTCGTCCGCTATCGAGACGACGGATCGCGAGACTTCATTTTCAACATCATGCATTCGGCCGCAGGCTCGATCGAGCTGAGCGCTCAGGCAAAGGCGCTCATCGCCCGAGCCGGTCATGTTCACGTCATGGGATCAGCTTTTGCGATACCCGGAGCGGGCCTTGCGATCCGGACTGCAATTGAGGCCGTGCGTGAAAGAGGCGGATCGGTCTCATTCGATCCGAATGTCAGGAAAGAGCTCCTCGGAAGTGGGAACCTTCGGCAACAGTTCGAATACATGCTTCAAAATGCCGATCTGCTTCTTCCGTCGGGAGAGGAACTTTTCGTTGCCGCCGGGACTGAGGACGAGGCCACCGCAGTAACACACCTGCATGATCTCGGCATCGATGAGATTGTTCTCAAGCGTGGCAAAGATGGCGCGACCTACTTCGGCGCCACAGGCGCGCGATATGATTTCCATGGCTTTGTCGTTGAGGAAGTCGATCCTACCGGGGCAGGTGACGCTTTCGGAGCAACCTATCTCACATCGCGGCGTCAGGGACTTGGGCCAGAAGTCTCACTCGAGCGGGCGGCGGCGGCTGGAGCCCGCAATGTAACCCTGCAGGGACCGATGACGGGTCTTCCGAACACTACCGAACTCGACACATTCATTGCGTCTACTCCACGGAGAACAAAATGAGCGCTTTTCTTCGAAACCTCGCCGCGGCTCGACATGCAGGGCAACCGGTTGGAATAACCTCCGTATGTTCGGCTCACCCGTGGGTACTCGATGCAACCATGTCTCTGGCTCGCAAAAACCCGGGGCCGGTGCTCATCGAGGCGACCTGCAATCAAGTCAACCAATATGGTGGATACACCGGCAAAACTCCCGCCGCCTTCGCAAAAGAGGTCCTCGAATTGGCAAGGGCCAGGGGTGTCCCGACATCGGACCTCATCCTCGGCGGTGACCATTTGGGACCGAACCCGTGGCGCAAGGAGACTTCTGCAGTCGCTATGGCGAAGGCCGAGGAAATGGTCGCGGCCTACGTGAAGGCTGGCTTTACAAAAATACACCTCGATGCCTCCATGCCATGCGGCGACGATCCCAAGGTACTCGGTGACGCCATAGTCGCCGAGAGGGCAGCAAAACTTGCCACGGTCGCCGAGCGTGCTGCGAAGGAGATCGGAGCGCGACCGCTTTACGTTCTCGGAACCGAAGTCCCCGTGCCAGGCGGTGCGAACCACGCCCTTGATATCGTGGAGCCAACGACGGCTTCGGACGCGCAGGCAACGATAGACATCCACCGCGAGATTTTCACGCGCAATGGCCTTTCCGAGGCGTTCGATCGCTGCATCGCATTTGTCGTCCAGCCTGGGGTCGAATTCGGCAATGAAAACGTTGTGCCCTACAAGCCCGAACTGGCCCAGGAACTCACCAAGGTTCTCGACAAGGAAGACAAGCTAAATTTCGAGGCTCACTCGACGGATTATCAAACCGAAGCATCGTTGGCCGCTTTGGTTCGAGACGGCTTCCCGATTCTGAAGGTCGGACCAGGCCTCACATTCGCGCTGCGGGAAGGCCTGTTTGCCCTCGATTTGGTCGCGACAGAATTGAACCGTGGGTACTCAAGACGCCTCGCCTCCACGATGGAGCGGCTCATGCTGGAGAACAAAGGCGACTGGCAGGGTCACTATCATGGTAGCAACACCGAAATCGCTTTGCAGCTCCTCTATAGCTATAGCGACCGCATCCGCTACTATTGGGGTCTGCCGGCGGCGGCAGACGCAGTCCGAGAATTGGAAGACACGCTGCGGGGTCGCGCCATCCCGGAGACGCTGGCAAATCAGTTCCTTGGACGCATTGCCGACAAGATTCGCCCAGGCGATGACGTTCCGACCATCGTAAAGCTTTATATCTCCGATGTGCTCGACACGTGGGGCCGCGCGTGTCGCTCCATAACTTGATTTTCGCCCGGCAGCTTCCTCTCCAAGCCCCTGACATGGCTGGATCACGGCGAAGCGCATTGCCGGCGCAATTCCCGACTGCATGTGCAAACAGACGGTCCTGACAACTATCGACGCCATCGAGCTTGACCTGATCATCGTTGGACGACAAAGTTCTAATAGACCTGAGACGCCTCGAACCGCCCGGCTTCAGGAGAACATGCAACGAGGATTGTCAAAGTCGATTCAATGGATAGCGACATCAGCCGACTATTTGAACTATTCGAGACCGCCGTTGTTCTTGTAGCTGCCTACGATGAATTTGACCGGTTGCGCTACGCGAACAAGGCGTTTCGGGCGGCCTTTTTCATCGAACCGGATGGGACGCCTTTCTGGCCAGATCTGATGCGGCGGAATTTCAATGCTAAACGCGGCACCGTCATCCACGCTACAGACTTTGACGAATGGCTGATCTCCACTCAATCCCGACGCGGCAAGGTCGGCTTCAGAGCCTTTGAGACGGATCTCGTTGACGGACGTTGGCTTTGGATGACCGAGATGGTCCAAAAGGATGGGTGGATGCTGTGCGTCGCCAGCGATGTGACGGCTTTGAAGGCAAAGTCGCGCGCCGTCCGGCAGGACCGGGATCTAGCGATAAAGGCCTCCTATACCGACGAACTGACCGGTATCGCCAATCGCCGCTTCGTCACCGCCCGGGTCGAAGACATGTTGCGGCAGCGACAGGACGCTGAGCCATCGTTCGGCTGCCTCTGCGTCCTCGATATCGACCGCTTCAAGAGCATCAACGATCAATTCGGCCATCAGACCGGCGACCTGGTGCTCAAAGACTTCGCAAAGCGGGTTCATAGCCTGGTCCGGCGCACTGACTGCTTCGGACGCATAGGCGGGGAGGAGTTCGTGCTCACGCTCCCAGCCACACCCATCGGTCAGGCGCACTTGATCGTTGAACGGATGCTCGTTTCCGTTCGCAAAGCCAGGCCACTGCAGGAGCATCCAGACTTTCAATATACATTTTCGGCAGGCCTAGCGTGCGCCCAGCCGGGTGACACAGCCCTCAGCCTTTATGCCCGCGCCGACCGGGCACTCTATATGGCAAAACTTGCCGGCCGCGATCGGATTCACGCGGAAGATTCATCTGACGATCGATCCGCCAATGCGGTATGAGGCTAGCCTTGTCCGACAGCGCCCTTTGACGCAATCGAGAGCATTCACCAGTTGCCGGGGTCTGCGGTATGATCGATGCTGGCAAATTCTTCTGCCTTCGCCCGATCCAGGATTATGCTTGTGGTGGACTTTGACTCATCCACTACGGAAAAGCGAAGGGGTGGCGGTCGTTTCGTCAGCTCCTGGTACAGGAGCAGAGCGGCCTCTTCGGCGGTATCGGCTTCGATTTCGGTTGTGACGATAACGTTGAACTTTCGCATCTCAGTTCCCTTATCTGTGCACCGCCGATCTTAGCATCACTTCGGAAGACCGTCGCCTGCCGCCGAAGCAACGACCGATTTCACGTCAGGGGAATCCGCTTGATCATACCTTCTTTGACGATGAGATCTGGGGGCCTCTGCGCGCTGCGATCTTATGCCATCTCAGCGAAGCCAAAAGTGGCCCGCAAGCGCGTATCCTTCGGGCTTTCCCCAAAGACGCTGCGATAGGTCGCAGAAAATCTTCCCGCGTGAAAGAAACCCCATCTGGTGCAGATGTCGCGAAGACTTTGCTGATTCAAGGGATCTCGTAGCTGGTCGTGAACGGCCTTCAGCCTGATCGTGCGCAGGTAAGCGCCCGGTGACGTTCCCCTGAAAGCCTTGAAGCCCGTTTGCAGGGCGCGGATTGAAATCCCGACGTCATCCGCCACCATCGACATGGTGAAAGGCTCGGCAATATTGGCGTGCATATAGTCGATGGCGCGCCGCACATGCCAAGGCGCGACCGTCGACGTCTTCTTTTTTTCGAAATGTCCGGAAAGCCGATGCTGGCCAAATCGAATCACAAGGTCCGCGAGCGTCTCACTCATCGTCGACACGGCAATCGGCGAGGATAGAAGCGGGCCGCCATTGCGCATGCCCTGCATGATCGTTTGCGCCAGGTTGCCAATAAGCCGGCCCGATGGTGTTGCGAGGTCGATGACGGGCTCGAGGTCAAGCGATTCGAGGGTCGGCGTTTCCAGAAGCGAAAAAAGCGTTCGCTTCACCACTTTCCAATCGAGGAAAAGAGCGTCCGAGCAGTGAGGGTAGCCTTGGACAAGACGATTGCCAGCCTCATGGTTGTTGGCCATGAGAATGCGACCCGGTCCGCCCTCGACCGTCCTCTTATCGATGGTCAACCGAAAGGATCCCGCGTAGGGAATGTAAAACGCAAGATGCTGCGGGGTTTCATTGAGCGTTCGAATTTCCCAGGAGCTCTGATAGGTTGAATGAATTGCCGTAAGCGTCCCGCTTGTTCGCAAATCCGCTGCCCAGCCAAAGGATCGATCATTGCTCAGCGGCTTTGCGCCAAAAACACCATAGCCCGTCGTAAAGGCTTGTACCATCGACTCGAAATCATTGCCTTCATGTGTCGGTGCGAAGCCGTAATCGGGCTCTCGAGCGCGTGCCGGATTCTGAGATGTCAACCATGCCATGCAGTTCGGCTCTCCCTCATTTCCACAACCCCGTTGCCTACTCGCCCTCTCCTATCCTGCACCTGGACTCGGTCCCCTAGTCTCCGCTAAATGCCGCCACCTCGGCTGGCTTGACCGGTCTCGATAAGCTGAGCACGACGTACAAATTGAGGATCAATCCTTGGTCTGATAGGCTAGTTTCACACCTATAGTGTAAATCAAAATGATCCGAAAATGAAGTACGTTCCTCTAGACCATGTCGCCGCTCATTTTTTGCGGGATTCTCAACCTGCCCGAGTGGCGTCCCGCAATGAGCGAGACCTATTACGGCTGATCTGGAAATCCCCGGGGATCGAGCGCTCCGACCTGACCGAGCCGCTCGACCTTACGCAGCAATCGTTGCACAGGATCGTCGAGCGGCTTCGCGATCGAGGCATGATTGTTTTTTCTGCATCGGAAACCCGGCGCCCCGGACCGCCCAGCCCGGAACTCACGCTGTGCAGGGACTGGTGTTTGACGCTCGGCATCTCGGTGAATGTCGGTTCGATCGGCCTCTGCCTCATGGGTTTTGGTGAGCCTTTGGAAAACATGGAAATTCCGCAGGAGGGATCGTCGCTCGCCGCGGAGATGGAACGGATCGAAGCAGCCGTCGAAGAACTTCTTGCCCGCCGGGGCGCTCAGCGGCGCGACATTCTCGGCGTCGGTCTGGCCGTCGCCGGCCACCGCATGCTGGATACGGCCTTCAACTGCCCACTGCCGCTCGCTCATTGGTCATTGATCGATCTGGCGCCCGTGCTTGGAGAACAGCTCGGCCTACCGGTCTGGGCAGACAATGTGTCCAGAATCGCCGCCTTAGCGGAAGCGATTTTCGGTGTCGGCCGCGATTTCGCCGATTTCGCCTACATTGCCCATCTTCACGGATATGGCGGCGGCCTCGTTTCCGGAGGGATGCCGTTTCGCGGCAGTTTCGGCAATGCCGGCGAATATTCCGTTCTCTTCGGGCGTCAGGATTACGACGATCGCCCAGCTCTCAGTCAATTGCTTCAACATCTCCATGCCAACGGGCGCTCGGACTTGACGCTGAAGGACCTGAAAAACGAAGCCCTTGTGGATTGGGACGGCGTCGCGGAGTGGGTCGACCGCGTCGCGCCCGCGCATAATCGCGCCATCAATGCGATTTGTGCCGTCTTCGACCCGGCATTGATCGTCCTCGGCGGCGAGCTTCCGCATTCCCTGGCAAGAATGCTTATCGAACGAACCGAATTCAACAATCTGCCTCGCCATGGCGTATTGCGCGACGTCCCGAGCCTTGCCGTCGCGCAAGTAGCCGACGCCCCCGGCGCAATCGGCGCGGCTTTGATACCGCTATTTGAGACCGTTCTGTGATGATGCGGCCGGCTTCGTTGGACTAAGATGACCGGCGGGTGATCAGTGGCATCGTCTAGGTTACCATGCACCGACTCCAGTCTCGATGACGGGAGTCCCGCATTCCCGACCAAGGTTGTTCCGGAACTCCCGGCCGTCGCATGGGAGCCCCCGCTTCAGCACATGCAGTAGATCGCCCGTTGCCGGGTTAAACCAGTGCAAACCTCCTCGCGTCAAAAACGCGAGATTAATATCCACTGAGACATGTGCCGTTTCAGGCCGCGGCTGCGCAGAACCGCGGCATTAAAACCATGGAACAAGCGAAGTTTTTCGCCACGCGGTGGGTTGGCTTCAATGATGCGAGCGAAGGAGCACCATCGCCGGGCCGGCCAGAGCCGCGGCCGCGATCACCAGTGAAATCCCCACCTTCAGTGCCTTTATCCGGCGCGTCCTGACGCCGCTCCAATCATACGCCAAGTCATCCCCCCAAGTGCTGCTCCAGCGTAACTAGACCTAGCGGCCTCCTGCCGCACGGCAAGGGGATGAAAATAGCAATCCCCTAAAGAACTGTAGCCGAATGAAGAGGCCCTGCCTCGTGGCAGTGAGGCAGGGCCAAGGCACCGTTTACGGCTCATGCTGCGCGAACAATCTACCGGGTGGGCGTTTGGTTCGCGCAGGGTTTGCTACCACCGCAAGATGAGGTCAAACTGAAGGCACGTTGCGGCAATCAGTATCCGCGCTGGATGTTGTGCAGGAGTCGCTATCCGGGCATGATCGTTGCGTCCGCGCCGATGAAGGAATTTGTCCCGATTGAGCGACGCCCGACGAAAACACCGGCAACGGTCATAAACGCTGGTGAGGATGTAAACATAGAAATGGATGCTGATTTGTTCTGAAAATAGTACCGGGAGGAGGGCCCAATGACGACTATCCATCAGATGCAGTACCGCGAACGGCTGCGATCCGCAAAGGAGGCGGTCGCTCTGATCCCAACGGGCGCGAAGGTCGCGATGCCGATAGCGGCCGGTCAGCCACCCGCCATTCTTGCAGCACTTGCCGAACGGGCGCGGGCGGGAGCCGTCGAGAATGTGCGGCTCCACTATCTTCTTTGTACTGGCGTTGCGGGAACCAGCGTCTTCGATTTCGACCTATGCCACCGGATCATTCCGATAAGTTATTTTCATGGAGGCGTAGAGCGTGCGCTCGACAAGAGGCGATCGGCGGAAGCATTGCCGGCCATCGACCTTGTGCCCTGCCATTTTAGCCAGGTGCCGCGCTCGCTGGTCGAGCATGTCGGGGTCGATACGTTGATTGCAACGGTCGCGCCGATGGATGCGGATGGCAATTTCAGCCTCGGCGCCAGTACCGACTATGCGCTCACAGTATCGCGCAAGCCAGGAATTCGGCTGATCCTCGAAGTCAACGCCAAGATGCCCTACGTGCGGGGCGATTGCATGATCCCCGTATCGAGCGTGACGGCGCTGGTCGAAAATGACGTCAGCCTGCCAATCCTGCCGGCTGCTCCGAGTAATGATGTCGACGATGCCATCGGTGCGATCGTTGCAGGCCTGGTTGAAGACGGCGATTGCCTGCAAATGGGTATCGGCGCCTTGCCGGATGCGGTGTGCTCGCGGCTTTCGCACCATCGCAACCTGGGTATCCATACGGAAATGATGACGGTCGGCCTCGCCAATCTGGTCAAGGCAGGCGTGGTCGACAATAGCCGCAAGCAGACGCATGTCGGGCGGTCGATCTTCACTTTCGCGCTGGGAGATCAATCGCTTTACGACTTCCTGGACAACAATCCGGAAATTGAAGCCCATCCGGTCGACTATGTGAACAACCCCTTTGTCATTTCCCAGAACGACCGGGCGGTGTCGGTCAACGCGACGCTGCAGATCGATTTGAACGGGGCGTGCAATTCTGAATTCATGAACGGCAGGCAGTTCAGCGCATCCGGCGGCCAGGTCGATTTCGTGCGTGGCGCCTATGCTTCGCGGGGAGGGCGGTCGATCATCGCCTGTCATTCCACAGCGGCAAAGGGCACGCTCTCGCGCATCGTTCCGGCGCTGACCGGGCCGGTGACCACATCCCGCAACGACACCCATATCGTCGTCACGGAATATGGATGGACGAACCTCAAGGGCAAGTCTGTGGCCGAGCGAGCAAAAGCGCTGATTGCGCTGGCACACCCGGATTTTCGCGACGAATTAGACCGGGCAGCCCATGGGACAGGGCTTTATGCTGACACTGCTTGAATTCACGAACTTCACATAGCCAGCGTCGAGATGAGGAGGCCGTCGGCGCCTCTGTCATCACTGAGCAGTTCGAGGCAGCTATATTTTATTGTAAGTAGAGGCTTACGACATATCGAAAGCGCAATGATATGGTTCCAAGCTGCGCATTGACTATTGCTTTGATTATTGAGGATTTAGATGAAGCATTTTTTGAACCTCCTGGCATCCCTTCTAGGGCTGTTTGCGGTGACCGGGTTCGGCATTGTTATCAGCGCTCCGATCGCCTTTGCCGGTCAGAACGATTGTGCCGGCCGTGCCGCCGACATCATCCGCCAGGCCTATCCCACGGCGACAGCCGGTTCCGATGGTACCTTTGTGTTTGAAGATGCGACTATCACGCTGCCAGCGCCTGATAGCGTTCGCGATGATCCGCATGCCGTGATCTGTCGGATCTGGCCAGCGCAGCCGGAGCTGATGCTGGTCGCCGTGGCGCTGATGACAGAGCTGTCCGATACTGAAAACGAAGGGGATATAGAACTGCTGATGGTCGACAGTACCAGCCTCAAGGTGAAGCAGCGATTGCGTCTTGAAGGGTTGGTTTCAGACGACGCCGTTCGGGTCACAAGCGTCGCCTTTGATACGGCACGCTATCAACTTGCTCCGGGAAAAATGGCTTTCGGACTGCGTATTGCGCTGGAAGGCAGTTCGCGTCCCAATCCTTTCGGTGAAACGACGTTGTGGCTCTTCGCAATCGATAATGATCGGCTGAAGACAGTTCTCGACAACATCGCGATCGGCAGGAGCGAGGGAGAATGGGATACCATGTGCGCAGGGGAGTTTCATGAAACCATCCGCACGCTCTCGATGGAATCGTCAGCAAATACTGCGGTTTCAGACATCCTTGTGAGCGAAAAAGTCACGACAACCGTCAACAAGGCCGGCAAGGCCGATGAGTGCAACACCGATGAGAAGGTCACGACCGGTAAACGCCGAGTGCTGTACGAGGGGTCGCAGTATAACGTTCCCAAGGATCTCAAGCGGTTTTGACGCGCGTGCCACTTCGGCGTTCGTGCCGGACGAACTTGTTCCGACAGACTGAAGGAAAATCTTCGCCGAATTCTTGACGTCGGTGGTTCTTCCGCGTCTATCACAAGGGATTTAAGGTAGGTATCAAGAGGGCCAAGTTTTCGAAAATGATTGAATCACCAGCAAGAATTCGAAATTGCGCATGAAGCACCATCCTGCCGTTCTTTTTATCTCTCTCGCTATTGCAGTCATCGTCATGAGTTCATTCGCCAGCCGCTCTGCTTTGGGGCTGGTCGTTAAAGCCTGCGAGATCAACTCTACCCTGACGGGATCGCCGTATCCGTGCCTCAAAGTCGTTGAGGCGCAGGATCCGTTGTCTTCCTTCGCCCTTCTTCGCGAGCCGACTGACAAAGAGCGAACCATCTTTGCGCCGTTAGCCGACGTGCCCGGCATCGAAGATCCCCGCCTTCTGGCGGCGGGAGCGCCGAACTATTTTGAGGCAGCGTTGAGAGAGCAATCAGCCGCAATCGGCCTGCGCGCAGGGAAGGTTTCGCCGCAGGAATTTGCGCTGGCGATAAACGCCGCCAGTTGGCGCACACAAGACCGGCTTCATATCCACATGGGGTGCGAGACGCCTCGCTTTCGCGCTCTGCTGAAGACGCATGCGGGAGAGATTGGAAGCAGCCGGTTTACAAACTTGAGGACCGACGCCGGCTGGTGGGCAACATTCTATGCGGCCGATGACTTATCAAATTTGAACCCGTTGAAGGCTGTTGCAGACGGTGTTGCTGGAGCCCGCTCAAATATGAAGAACGTGGTCGTTGGCGTCTTCGGCTCCACATTGCCGGATGGGCAGCATGGCTTCTATATTCTGGCGAGAATAATCGGAGCCAACAAATCCCGCGGGTCCGCGGAGGATATGATCGATCCCAAGTGCCAACTCTAGGGTCGCTCCTCTTGGCATTGCCGTAGGGTTTGCGATCACGGCCATAGGCACCGTCCTTTCTGGCGTGTATATGACGTCCGGTTCGCGCCTGCCTGCGTCATAGTGTTCGTCTCGCCGCATCCGGCTTGACACTTCGGCGACTGCACAGGACAAGAATGCGGCCTGTGCACATGCGGCATTGGCTCGATATGGCAAATCGAACCTGGATGCTGAGACATGGCCGATACTTGTACGCAAGGCATAGACACGGGTTTTGTCGCGCTGGGCTACACCAAAACGGCGATATTGGGCGTCGTGCAGGGCCTTACGGAGCTGCTTCCCATCTCGTCCACAGCCCATATGCGCCTTGTCCCGGCGCTTCTTGGCTGGGAGGATCCAGGATCGGCGTTCTCGGCGGCCATGCAGTTGGCTGCCCTGGCCGCGATCGTGTCCTATTTTTGGAGCGATGTGCGATATGTGGCGTTCGGTTCTGTTGCCGCGGTCAGGCAAGGGAATTGGTCGTCGCCTGCATTGCGCCTCGCGTTCGGCATCGTCGTGGCCACGGTACCAATCGTCATCGCCGGCGTTCTGTTGTCCTCGTCTTTGAATGCGTGCGGCACACCCATCAGGCATCTGTGGGTTATCGGAGTCTCCTGCCTCGTCATGGCGATCCTTCTCGCTTTGGCTGAGCTTTATTGCCGGCACCGGCGAGACGTGAGCAGCATGAGCATCGTCGATGCCCTGATCGTCGGTCTCGCCCAGGTCGGAGCGCTTTTTCCCGGTGTTTCGAGGTCCGGATCGACTCTGACTGCCGCTCTGTTTCTTGACTTCAAGCGAGACGAGGCTGCACGCTTCTCGTTCCTGCTCGGACTGCCGGCCATTACCTTGGCTGGACTGAAGGAACTGTTCGAGCTTTACCGGGCGCATCTTTCTCTTCACGCTTGGTCGATCCTTGCCGTCGGTCTGATCGTCGGCAGCCTCTCCTCCTTTGCGACGATCTGGGGCCTCATGCGCTTCCTGGAACGTTTCTCCACCTGGCCGTTCGTGATCTATCGCGCCCTTCTGGGCATCGTCATCCTGGCGGGCGTATTCTATGCCGGCTGGGTATAGTTCAGGATGGATGGGTGCAGTCACATGTGTGGTGTGACCTGACAAAATCGCAGGTTTGCTAAAATGCGAACGATGTTTTTCTGAGTAAATTTGGCGGCATCGGAGCTATAGCTGCGACGACCGACAGCTAGTCGGCGATCGTTGGAAGTGCATCGCCGGGAGCGGCGGCGAGCAGGACGCCCCCCGCCACGAAAAGATGTTGCACCACTTATCCTCCAGGACAATCGATCGAACGCGCTGCCGCATCGCAAACACCGACAAGCAGACCCGGACTTTTCCACAGTCGGTCGGATACGCCCGAAAAAAAGAATCTATTCCGATTCGCTTAGGGGGAAGAAGCGCTCAGCCTCGTTTCATGGAGCTGATCTAATACCGGGATGGCGCCGTGATCGGGATTTTCCACGGGAGCGCCTGCTGGATCCGCTATAGGCGGGCGCCGCAGGTCTCGAAGAGAGAACGAACGCGATGCAATTAAAATTACGAAAACATGATTTTACTCGGTTTAGGAAGGTTTGAATGCTGCGCATGATTGGAGCGTTCATTAGAAAGAATTTGCCGCTCGCGATGGCTGGTCTGCTCACCGTTCTCGCGATCATCATTTATAATATGGGCGAGTTGCTTGAGAAGTATCATCACAAGCTGATGGAGAACATCCATTACGCGCTCGCAGCCATCGTCCTCTTTGGCATATTCTACATCATTGCCATGCTTGTCCGCGCGGTTTGGACCGCCAGTCAGGACGATGACCCGTGAACCGAAGCTGCAGTCGCCAAGGGCAAGCGGATGTTCGCGGTCGTTGCCGGCCTCTCAGCCATGCCCACAGTTATGTGGGGTAGCTCAACTGGATCTTGCCGCCGCCGCGTGTCGAACTTTCACAACATGGCGGCGCGAGTTCTTAAATCCCTGATCCGTCGAGCTGCTGGGTGTCGTCGCCTTCCCAGGGGGAGGGCATCGAGGTGCGATTAAGATTGGCCGAGGGCATCGGCATCCAACACTTCAATTCCGGCTCGGCATATTCGATGATGTGGCCAGGCGAGGAATCGGAAGCGCGCCAGCTTTCTGCACCAAACTGATCGCCATTCGACCAATAGGCGAGGTCAACTTCTGCCGGCCCCTGTTCGGACGGGCGTATCGTCACGAGGATCCGACTGCCGTCTTTCGGTGCGCTTGCCATATGGCGCCAGCGGTCTGGCTCGTCCATCGTTTTTCCTCCTGACTTGCTTCAGTTTGGAAGTGTCGCCTCGCCATCGAAAACGGTCAACTCAAACTTTGCGCAACCTATCCCCTATCCTACAGATGCTGGAGGATTGTTTGTGGAAAGGAGCAAGCTGTCTTAGAGCAGTTGCGCGCCACGATACCGTTGTCTTATGGCGAGGCTGTCTCACTTGCACTCTCGGCCCTCGCCAGCCCTTTCGGGCGCCACATCGGCACAGTCGAATGCCATCGCAACATATGACAGAACCTCATGATTGCGTGAGAATAAACCATTTTTGCTCATGAATATTTTCCGTTACAACTTGTGTTGTGAGACGCTAGAAGGCTGTTTTTCCTACATGATCTGGCTTTGGCGCTCCTCACATGGATCAGCGGTTACGGAGGACTTCGAATGCTTGAATGGGCAAAATACCGGCAGAAATTATCATCGCGCGTGGGCGAATTAGGGCGGCTGTCGCCGGCTACGCTTGACGGCGTGCGCACGCTCGGCGGCGCGGGCCAGCAGACCGGCCATTTGGACGCCAAGACTCGCGAATTGATCGCGCTTGCGGTTGCAGTCACGACCCGCTGCGACGGCTGTATTGCCAGCCACACGGCAGAAGCAGCCAAGGTTGGAGCGACGCGCGAAGAGATTGCCGAGGCGCTTGGCGTCGCAATTGCCCTCAACGCGGGCGCAGCATTGGTATATTCGTCTCGTGTTCTGGACGCCTTTGACACGGTCGTAGGCTGATCGGATGATGCCCGCTTGGCGGAGAAATACACCTTCGTTCTTCCCGTCAAGCGCGGCGCCATGCACCTACTTATTCGCCAGCGCATCCGTGATTGCGTTTCGCATTTCCTCCAGACTCGGAGCGCCAGTTATTCTTTTTCCATTGATGAAGAATGTCGGCGTCCCTTCGACCTTGAAATCGTTCCTTGCCTGCTCGCTGAGCTTCGTCAATCCATTCAGCTCGGATTGAGCCGATAGCGCGGCATCGAACTTGGCACGATCGATCCCGGCAGAGCGTGCGATTTCCCGCAACGTCTGCTCAGGACTGGGCGAGTTCACGATTTCATCTTGGCGCTCATAAAACGCATCCAGAACTTGCTGTGTTTGGGATTCGGCCTGCGCGTCAGCAAGCATGAAGATGACAAGATCGACATTGTTGCGCAGCAGTGGTCGAAACAGGATCCTGACCTTTCCGCTGCGGACAAACTCCGCTTCTATTTTCGGCGCGACCTCCCTTCGATAGAGGGCACAATGGGGGCAGGTCGGAGATGAATATTCAATCACGGTGACGGGAGCCGAAGCTGAACCTAACGGGCGATCCGCGCGCCCGAGCGGTTGCAGCAGGTCAGCAGCCATTGAGATCATCGGCAAGAAAACAATCCAGATGACGAACTGCGCGGCCGCGAGGCGAGCAAGCTTCGAAGGAACGGTAAAGATAGCGGATACCTCTTATCTGCACCGAAGGTCAGTGACCCAGGATCTGGCCCAGGAATGTCCGGGTGCGTTCCGATTGCGGCGCGCTGAAGAAGGCCTTCGGTTCGTTTTGCTCAACGATCTGGCCCTGGTCCATGAAGATCACCCGGTCGGCAACCGCTTGAGCAAAGCCCATTTCGTGGGTGACGCAGAGCATCGTCATGCCTTCTTGGGCAAGGGCGATCATCGTATCGAGGACTTCCTTGATCATCTCGGGATCGAGCGCCGAGGTTGGCTCGTCGAACAGCATGATGCGCGGCTTCATGCAGAGCGCCCGCGCGATCGCCACGCGCTGCTGCTGACCGCCCGAGAGCTGGCCCGGATACTTGTGTGCCTGATCCGGTATTCTGACCTTCTCAAGGAAATGCATGGCAAGGTCTCTTGCTTGCTTTTCCGGCACCTTGCGGACCCAGACCGGCGCGAGTGTGCAGTTTTGCAGAATGGTCAGGTGCGGAAAGAGATTGAAGTGCTGGAACACCATTCCGACCTCGCGGCGCACTTCCTCAATCCTCTTCAGATTGTTGGTGAGTTCGATGCCATCGACGACGATCGTGCCGGACTGGTGCTCTTCAAGCCTGTTGATACAGCGGATCATGGTTGATTTACCCGAGCCGGATGGCCCGCAAATGACGATCCGTTCGCCACGCCGTACCTTGAGGTCGATATCGCGCAATGCGTGGTACTCGCCATACCATTTGTTCATGGCGGTGATCTCGACAGCGATGTCTTGAAGTCCAGGCCGGTCGTCCTGCGAATGCGCTTGTTTTGTCATCGTGTTGCTCATGCACACTCCTCCTAACGATGGTCGGTCTTCAGCCGGCGCTCGAGATACATCGAGTAGCGCGACATGCTGAAGCAGAAGACGAAAAACACGGCGCCGATGAAGATGAAGAGTTCCCAGTAGATGCCCTGCCAGTTGGTATCGGCCCGGATTGAATTGGAAAGTGCGATCGGGTCCAGCAGTCCAATGAACACGACGAGCGTCGTGTCCTTGAACAGGCCGATGAAGGAATTCACGATGCCGGGAATTGAGATCTTCAGGGCTTGCGGCAGGATGACCAACCGCTGCGCTTTCCAGTAGTCGAGCCCCAGAGCTTCCGCAGCCTCATACTGACCCCGTGGCAGGGCAGCCAGACCGCCACGAATGACTTCGGCCATATATGCGCTGGCAAACAGCGTCACCATGATGACCACGCGCAGAATGAGATCGAAGTTCGTTCCGGGTGGAAGGAAGTAGTTGAGCAGAAGCGAGGCCGTGAAGAGCAGCGTAATCAGCGGCACACCGCGAATAAACTCGATGAAGGTGACGCTGAGGAGATGGATAAGCGGCAAGCTCGAACGACGGCCGAGCGCGAGCAAAATCCCGAGCGGCAGCGACAAAGCGATCCCTGTTACGCCGATGATGATCGAAAGGAGGAATCCTCCAACCTCACGCGAGGCGATAGGGTCAAGTGCGATCGCGAATATCTCGTTTGCGAGGGTCGAGAAAGGCTGGACGGCGTAAATCCACCAAAGCGCAGCGCCGAGAATGGCGGTAGCGACCGCAAGCCCCTGGTTGAGGCGCATAGTCACCGAAAAGAGCCCGGCAGCAACCACGAAGCCGCAATAGGCGGCAGCCGGAAACCAGAGGCTTCCGCCCCAGATCAGCCAAAAGGTAAGGCCGGGATAGATGGCGCTGAACCAGAGCGCGCGTTGCGGCACGGTGCGAAACAAGATCGGCGCCAAGGCTGCGAACAGCAAGGTGAATGCCAAAACCGGCCGCCAATACAGGTGCGACGGATAGAAGCCAAACAAGAGCTGCGGCCAACGATCTCGGATGACTCCCCAGCATGCGCCGGGCCTGCCATCGAGGATCTGGCGACATTCGGCAAGCGAATTTGCCCGCCAGATCGAGTTTCCGAGCCAGGGCGCAATCGCCATTGCACTCCATGCGACTGCGACCAGGGACCCCACCGTCAGAAATGTGCTGAGCCAACCGTTGAAGAGATTGTTTTTGGCCCATCTCATGACGCTAGCCTGGCCGACCGGGCGCGACGAGGGAGTGACCATGTCTTGGCGCACCCAGGAGACGTTATGCATGTTCATCTTAACGCTCCTTCAGCCTGACGCGACTGTTGTAGATGTTCATGACGGCGGAGATCGTGAG
The DNA here is from genome assembly GCF_014200235.1 of Martinezella paranaensis. Taxonomy (NCBI): domain Bacteria; kingdom Pseudomonadati; phylum Pseudomonadota; class Alphaproteobacteria; order Hyphomicrobiales; family Rhizobiaceae; genus Martinezella; species Martinezella paranaensis. The sequence continues at coordinate 81,832 of NZ_JACHBI010000008.1, forward strand.
GCTGATGGCGACATAGATCAGCATCATCAGCAGCATGCCTTCCAGTTCGCGGCCGGTCTGGTTGATGGTGATGCCGCCGAGGGTGGAGCGCAGGTCCATGTAGCCGACTGCGAGCCCAAGCGAGGTATTCTTGGTGATGTTGAGGTATTGCGAGATCAGTGGAGGGACGATGATCCGCAAGGCTTGCGGCAAAATAACCAAACGCATTGTGCGGGCCGAGGAGAGACCAAGCGCATGGGCGGCTTCCGACTGCCCGCGGGAAATGGCTAGAATCCCGGAGCGAACGTTTTCCGCAATGAAGGCGCCGGTGTAGACACTGAGCCCGATCCACAACGCAATGAACGCGTTTCGCAGTTGCAGACCACCGACAAAGTTCAGGCCCTTCAGGACTGGACAGTCCAGATGAAAGCCGAGCGCCCAAAGCAGAACAACGCTCGGCACCACAAAAACGCACAGGCTTTTCCAACAGGTCACAGGGCGCTGGCCGGTAGCATTTTGGACCCGATTTGCGTGCTTCACCAATGCCCGATGAGCAAGAAGCGAAAGCGCGAGCACGGCCAGGACTGCCGCATAGTTGAGGTCGAATGATCCCAAAGCGCCGGGGGCTTGGCCAAGGCTTCGCGAGAAGTCCGGCACTGGCACATAGATGCCGCGATTGGTGACGGCAATACTGTCCCAGAACATCATGGAGGCTGCCGGGTTTTCGCCCCGAAATGCATTCGGTGTTGGCATGGCCTCCGACATGACGGCAGCGACGACGATGATCCAGAGCAGAGCCGGGATGTTACGGAAACTTTCGACGTATACCGTCATCAGTCGGGCAACGATCCAGTTGTGTGAAAGCCTGAGAACGCCGGCCAGCACACCGAGAACGGTGGCCGTCGCGCAGGCCATCGCGGCAACTATCAGCGTATTGAGCAATCCGACCAGTGCCGCGCGGGCATGGGTGCTTGTGCTCGAATAGTCGATGGCGTGAGGCGCGATGTCATAACCGGCCGTGCTCCACAGGAAGCCGAATGAGAAGTCTTTCCCGAGCGCCGCGAGATTGCGGATCGTGTTGTCGATAAGCCAAGCTGTTGCGAGAATAAGCAAGCAGAATGTGATGACTTGGATTGTCCGCGCCCGATAGCGAGCGTCATTGACGAGCATGCTCAGGTGAAAGGGTTCGCGCGGAGAGCTGCTATTCATTGCCATGTGGAATCTCCCTGAAGGTTCGCTGCGCGACCTTCGGCACAGAAGCGAGTGCCGCAGGGGCAAACGAGTACCGGAAAGGAAAGCGCGCGGGACCAGCCCGCGCGAGACAGCGTTCTTAGCGGAGCGGCAGGCCGTACATCAGTCCACCGTTGGTCCAAAGCGCGTTAAGGCCTCGGGAAAGCCCGATCGGCGTCTTGTCGCCCAGATTTCTCGCGAACATTTCTCCGTAATTGCCTTCGGCTGCGATTGCGCGCTTTGCCCATTCTGCATCCAGCCCCAGCATCTCCCCGAGTTTGTCTTCCTTGCCAAGGAGGCGGTTGACGTCGGGATTGTCGGTGCCGGCGGAAAGCTTCTCGACGTTTTCAGCGGTGACACCGAGTTCTTCAGCAGAAACCAGTGCGTTGAGGGTCCAGCGAGCAACGTCCGCCCACTGGTCATCGCCCTGGCGCACCAGAGGCCCGAGCGGTTCTTTCGAAATGACTTCCGGAAGGATGATGTAATCTCCCGGGTTCTTGAAGCTCGACCGAGTGGAAGCGAGGTCCGATCCGTCTGATGTGATGACGTCACAGCCGCCAGCGAGATATTTCTGCTGCACGTCCGCATTGTTCTCGACTGGAACCGGTTCGTATTTCATGTTGTTTTTCCGGAAATACTCCGCAAGATTGAGCTCCGTGGTGGTGCCGGTCTGAATGCAGACAGTCGCGCCGTCGAGACCCTTTGCGCTGCTGATGCCAAGTGATTTCGGCACCATGAAAGCCTGGCCGTCATAGTAGTTCACGCCAGCGAAGGTGAACTTGAGGTCCACATCGCGGGAGAATGTCCATGTCGTGGTCCGCGACAGGATGTCGATTTCACCGGAGGCAAGTGCCGTGAAGCGTGTTTGTCCCGTCGTCGGAATAAAATTCACCGCCTTGGGATCCTTCAGCACCGCTGCAGCAACTGCCCGGCAATAGTCTACGTCCATACCGTGCCAGGTGCCGGAGGCATCGGGCGCCGAAAAGCCGGCCTGGCCGCCGGTCACGCCACAGTTCAGCTTGCCGCGGGCTTGTACGTCGGCCATCGTTCCTGCTGAAGCGATGCCGGCCATCAGCGTTGCCGCCGCGATCGTGGCTATTGCAATCGTCATTTTCATAATCATTCTCCCGGTTGGTGATCCGGCGGCGATGGCTATTGCCGTTTTTCTCGCCGAGCGGATCGATTGAGTTCCCGAATAAAGTTCACCGTTGGTCGATACCGACGATCCTCATGGTTCTTGAGTGATCTCGAGGATGGCTTCGATTTCGACTGGTGCGTTCATTGGCAGGGCTGCAACGCCGACCGCTGAGCGCGCATGCTTGCCCTTCTCGCCGAAAGCGCCGACCAACAGGTCGGAGGCTCCATTGGCGACGAGGTGTTGTTCGGTGAAATCCGCAGTTGAGGCCACGAAGACCGTGATCTTCACGATCTTTGCAATTCTCTCGAGGCTGCCAAGATTGGCTTCTGCCTGCGCAAGAATGTTCAAGGCACACTGCCTGGCAGCGAGCGCCCCTGCGGCGACGTCGAGATCCCGTCCAAGCAGGCCGGTAGCGATCAATTTGCCATCGGCGAGCGGTAGCTGGCCGGATGTCAGAACGAGACTTCCGCTTGCCATGACCGGAAGATAGTTGGCCACGGACTTCGCCGCTGCGGGCAGCTCGAGATTGAGTTCCACGAGCCGTTGTCTAATGGTTTGTGACATTGGTTCCTCCGCTCAAATCTCTGCGACGGCAGAGGTGATGCGGCGGATGGCTTCGTCGACGGTGGAGCGCGGGCAGCCGAGGTTGACGCGCATGAAGCCGTGCCCCTCAATGCCAAACTTCTGTCCCTTGTCGAGCCAAACGCGGGCCTTGGTCAGCATGAACTTGTCGAGAGCCGCCGCGTCCATTCCCAAGCCCCGGCAATCCATCCACGTGAGATAAAGAGAGTCTGTCGAAAGTACCTTCAGGCGCGGATCGGCTTGATTGATCGCCTTGGCAAAATGCGCGTGATTTGACCGCAGATAGACGAGCATCTCTTCGAGCCACGGTTCGCCATGTGCATAGGCCGCTTCTGCCGCGACCATCCCGAGAACGTTGACCAGCTCGAAGACGTTGCGTTCATACTGGCGGTGCAGTTCATCCCGCAGCCGCCTGTTCGGGATGAAGACATTCGCGCTTTGCAGGCCAGGCAGGTTGAAGGTCTTACTGGGCGCGGTGCAGGTGATGCTGTTTTGAGCAAACTTTTCGCCGAGCGAAGCGAACGGGATGTGCTTCCTAGCCGGATTGAGGATCACGTCCTCGTGAATTTCGTCGGAAATGACCAGCACGCCGTTGCGGGCGCAGATCTCGCCCATGGTCCGCAGTTCGTCCTCGGACCAGACATTGCCGGTCGGATTGTGCGGGTGGCTGAGGATGAAGATCTTCGTATTGGGACGGATCGCCGCCTCAAAGGTTTTCGCGTTGAAGCGGTAGCCATCGCCGGTAAATTCCAGCGGCGCGTAAGCGAGGTGGCGACCATTCAACAGGACGTCGTTGTGAAAATGCGCATAGACCGGCGGCTGGATCAGGATGGTGTCGCCGGGGGCTGAAAAAGCCTGTACTGCCGTCTTGAGCGTCGTGATGATACCCGAAGTCTGCAGGATCCATTCCTTGGCGATGTCCCAGCCGAAGCGCCGCTGCTGCCATCCAACAACGGCATCAATGTAAGATGCGGTCGCGCCGCCGGGATAACCGAACACACCATGGTCGGCGGCGTCATGAAGTGCATCGATGACGGTTTGCGGGGCTTTGAAGTCGGTATCGGCGACCCACATGGGCAGCGGGTCGGCCGCTGCCTCGTCCGGCGCCAGCAATTTGCTGGCGTAGGCCCACTTCATCGAATTGCTGTTCTTGCGGTCTATGACTTCGTCGAAGATCGACCGTGCGGCTTTTTCGTTTGCGTCAGGTTGAGGTGCGGTTGCCAGCTTCGCCACGGCAGTATTCCTTTTGTCGATCGGACGCCTTGATGGCGCTCGGTTGACGAAAAGCTTATTCGCAATGCATTATGAGCGGAAATGGTATGTTTTCATCTACCCATGAGCGAGCATCATAGATGATAGATCGACAGCATTTGGCGATCCTGCGGGAAGTCAGCCGGCGTGGCAGCGTCACCGCGGCCGCGGAGAAATTAAACGTGACGCAGTCGGCTCTTAGCCATACGGTCGCGAAGTTCGAAGAGCGGCACGGTATCAAGATCTGGATGAAAACCGGTCGAGGCCTGCGGTTGACGCAGACAGGAGAGTATCTACTCAGCGTCGCCGAGCGGGTCTTGCCGCAGATGGAGCACGCGGAGCGGGTGCTGAATGACTTCGCGGTCGGTCGGCGAGGAGCGCTGCGCATTGGCATGGAATGCCATCCCTGCCAACGCTGGCTGTCGCGCATTGCCATACCTTATCTGACACGCTGGCCTGACGTCGATTTCGATGTTCGCACTGCCTTCCGTTTCGACGGTGTCGAAGCGCTTCTCGGCTACGAGATCGACCTGCTCATCACGCCGGATCCCGTTGAGGCGCCGGACCTTATATTCACGCCGGTCTTCGATTACGAGCTTGTCCTGATGGTGCACGAGACGCATCCTCTCGCTAGCCAGCCGTGTGTGCAGCCTCAGGATCTGATCGACGAGGAACTGATCACCGTGCCGGTCACTTTGGAACGCCTGGACATCTACACGCAGTTTCTCGTTCCCGCGCATTGCCGGCCGCGTCAGCATCGCACTGCCGAAACCATCGATCTCATGCTGCAGCTCGTCTGCGCGGGCAGGGGAGTGACCGTGCTTCCGGATTGGCTGCTCAATGAGGATGCTGCCGGCCTGCCGATCCGGGCACTGCGCCTGGGCTCTTCCGGCATTCGGAAGAGCATCAATCTTGGCGTGCGCCGCGGCGAGGAGACGACCTCATACATTGACGGCTTCTTGAAGCTCGCAAGTGAGATGGGGCGCTCTCCCGCGCCCTGATTGCGGAATCCGGCGACGTGATGGGACTTTGGCATAAGCCCGATCGATTGCACCTGGCCGTTAGCTGGCGGGAACGAAAGTGATGGCCGCACCGAAGGCGTTCTCGGCTGCAACGACGATGCGGTCCTCGACCGTGGAGAAAGAGATGCCGGCCGCTGAGAGCAGATCCTGCTGTCGCGCAAAATTTTTAACGGCGACGGTGTAGCCGGCGAAGCGGTTTTCACCCGACGTTTTCGCTACCTTGAAAACTCCGCCCTCTGCCAGCGGGAATACCATGCTTTCAGATTGATCCCGCCTCGCGGAAACTCCGGTAAAATCCGTCAGGAAGCCGGTGTGTTCCGCTGGGTTTCTGGCCGCCAGCGTAACCGCCGCGATATTCGTCGCGCCGTTCGGATGCCGCTGGAATTCCGGGTTCCAGAAGTTCTCCGGGACATGCTGCTGGCAGACGAAGAAGGACGCGTTCGGGATATCGAGGTCCATGGCGAAAGCCAGCGAAAACGCGACATGCACTTCGCTACCATCAGGACGCTGGCCCTTGCGCTCGAAAAAGAACGGCTCGAAAGAACCGATGCCTTTTTCCGCAAAGGTCTGGGCGTCAGCCTTCGCATTCGCGCTGTCGAGCACGAACATCGCAAAGCCTTCGCGCTCCTGCAGATAATCGCGCACGAAGGCGCCGAAGCTGAAGCGTCCCGGCCCGTGCGGCGGTATCACCCCCAAGTTGTTGCGAAGCGTAATCAGCTCAATGAAGGACGAGCCGAATTGCACGAGCCGGTTCTCCGTCCCCCAGGGATGCCTGTTGCGAGCTCCGACCTTGAAGCCGAGGCGCGTATAGAACTCAGCGGCCGCTTCAAGATCGTGGACCGCCAGGACAATGTGGTCGATACGCCGTTTTGAGGTAGCCATGAGATGCCTTCCGTTCAGTTGGATTTCGGCAAGCGGGCTGCCCGCCAGACGAGCGGAACAAGGATGAAGGCTACGGTCGGCAGCACCAGCCAGTTGACCGTCGTCCAGCCGGATGTATGCAACAGCGATCCGGCAAAGAACGAGGCGCAGGCGACAGTGCCGAAAACCACGAAATCGTTGGCGCCCTGCGCCTTGCCGCGTTCGGATGGCGTGTGGCAGTCGGCGACCATGGCGGTCGCGCCGATGAAACCGAAATTCCAGCCAAGGCCGAGCAGGATCAGCGCGCCCCAGAAATGCGCAATGTTCATGCCGCCGAGCGCAACGAGCGCCGAGGCTCCGATCAGCAGCAGGCCGACGGCTGCGACACGCTCCTTGCCGAAGCGCGCCATCAAGCGGCCTGTGATGAAGCTCGGTCCGAACATGGCAAGGACATGCCACTGGATACCAAGGGCGGCTGAGCCGACCGAGTGGCCGTGTCCGACCATCGCGAGCGGTGCGGCGGTCATGATGAAGGTCATCAGCCCATAGGAGACGACGCCGGTCGCAACCGCGAGCAGGTAGCGGGGGGAGGCGAGAATTTGAAAAAGGGGTCGGCCGTCTGTTGTCTTGGCCGGCCCCGATCCGACGCTTTGCGGGCGCCGCAGGGCGAGGAGGATCGGGATCGCCAGCATGGCCAGCGCGGCCTGACTTAGGAAACTGCCGGCAAAGGTATGTCCAGGAAGCGCGTCGCGGGTCCAGATGACCAATTGCGGGCCGATAACGGCCGCGACGAGTCCTCCGATCATTACCCGGGAAATGGCTCTATCGCGCTCGGCACCAATCAAGCCGTCCGTGGCGGCAAATCGATAGCTTTGCACATAAGCCGAATAAAGTCCGGCCATGAAGGTGCCAATGCAAAAGACGACGAAGCTCGCCTGGATGATACCGAGCGTTGCGATCAGGCCCGCCGTCATGCCGGTTGTGGCACCCAGGAGATAGCCGGCTCGGCGGCCGAACCGCCGCATGATGACGGCGGCCGGCAACGTCCCCAGAGCCAGGCCGAGATTGAGCATGCTGACCGGCAAGGTGGCAGCGGCTGGATCGGTCGCTAATTGTTGGCCGACGAGGCCGCCGAGCGAGATAATGATCGGCGAGCTGGCACCGCCGAGCGACTGTGCTGCCGTCAGGACCCTGACGTTTCGCGAGACGGTCTTTTGTTGTTCCGACGCAGATATGCTGTCGTGGAATGTCTTCTCGACGATCCCCATGCGCAGTCCTTTCAGTCTTTGTTCGTCGCGAATTTCTGGATGAGGTCGGCGACCGCGGCTGCCGAGGCTTCCACAGCGCCTGCGAGATAGCCGGCTTCGATCGGGCTCACCTCGCTGCCGGCGAGGGTTAGCCGCTCCTTCCAGGGTCCTGTCACCCAGCCACCCTCCGGCGCATGCGGATGGCCGGTCGAGAACCAGTCGGCGGATGTGGCCGTCAGCGGGTCGGCGGCCCAGTCCTTGTAGAGTGTTGCGCGCGGATGGGCGGCTTGCTCGCCGAAGAGACGGGCAAACTGCTGAATGCAAGCTTCGGTCAGCGACCTTTCTCCGGCCGCTTTACGCTGTTCAGCGCCCATCCCGACGAAGCCGAAGAGTGCCGCCCTGCCGGAGGATGTCGTTGCATCGTGAATTTCCGCGAGAGGTCCGACCATGCTTTGCGCCGTGCCGGAAAAACCCGCCTCCCGCCAGAAGGCGCGATCATAAATCGCGAAGAACTTCGCATGCGGCGCCATCCAGGTCGACGTTTCATTCCAGAGCTGTACGGTCGCGGGCGCCAGTGGCGGTTCAAACCCTACTGTCGCATCGAGAATGCGTGGCGGCAGTGCCGCAATGACGCGCCGAGCCTGTACTCTCTCCTCTTGTCCGTCTGCCAACCGCACGAACAATTCAACGCCATCTTCGGTGAGACGCATCCCGGTGACCTCAGCCCCGCACCGAAGCCGCCCCTCGGGCAGGCTTCCCGCGATTGCCCGGACCAAGGCCGCGGACCCTCCGACGAGCCTAAAGGCTTCGGGTTCCTGAGTGAGGCCCGGGTAGCGCTTCGGCGCCTCCCGCGACATGCGCTCGAAAACGACATCGCCGTCATCGTTCTGGGCAAAAGTTGGAAGGTCGAGTTCAGCGACCAGATTGGCGATGGCTGGCTGCATGCGCGGCCAGAACCAGGATGGACCGAGGTCAAAGCCATCGGCGTGCGGCTGACCTTTCTCGTTCACCGTCTGAATTCGGCCTCCAAACGTCGCCCGCGCCTCAAACAGCAGGAAATTAATCCTGGCGGCTTGCAGTAGCCGCGCCGTATTCAGTCCCGCCAGACCGCCACCAATAATCGCAACATTTATCTTCATCATTGTCTCGTCCAAGGGGAGTGGGATAGGGAGCCAGCCGGTTCGCGGCGCTGAAGAGGCGATCGCGGCTTGGAACCGGGCTCTGGATCAGATCGTGAGCGCCTTATCATGAGCTGACGCAAACTAGAAATGGCGTTGCATCATGGATCGATGAGCAGCGCTCATAATGATTTGAGAACTCCGGCCGGGAGCCCGCTCCCTTCCAGTCAACTCGGCATCGGTAGCACATCCACATGCTGAAGCGGCGCATCCTTGATCCATATCTCCGCACCTTCGGACCCTACCAAGCCTTCGAACGGCTTGCCTTGCGGCAAGCGAATCCAGCTCTGGGGCTCGAGCTTTTCGCCCGACACCGTCAGAGTGCCGGTGACAACGAGAATCTCAAGGCCGCGCTGATTTTCCACCGTGATAGTTGCGGCGGGTTGCCAGCGCTCGATCGAAACACGTTCCTCGCCGTCATCGAACAGCACGCGCGCGGCGTCAGACCCCGGGCGCAGCGGTCCCGCTCCACCTTCGCCAGGTTGGCGAACGATCTGCGCATCGTCGCCCTCGCGATACTGCCAGAGACGCACAAAGATCGTGCATCCCTCTTTCGAAGCGGGCGTATGCGAAGTGCCGGGCGGATTGCGGAAGTAACTCCCCGCCGGATAGTCGCCATGCTCATCCTGGAATGTGCCTTCGAGGACGAGAATTTCCTCGCCGCCGCTATGGACATGGCTGGGGAAGGTGCTTTCCGGCGCGTAGCGCACGATCGAGGTGGCGCGTGCGACTTCGCCGCCGACGCGATAGAGCATCCGGCGATCGACGCCCGCCTGAGGGCTTTGGGTCCACGCGAGTTTGGCCGAATGAACGATCAGCGGTTTCGTCAGATCATCATTGATGCGCATTGGATTGATCTCCCATCGTCAGGACTATTCGGAAGTTTGCGTCGCCGGATCTCATCTTTTGCACGGCTTCCTGGGCACGCTCCAGCGGCATGGTTTCGATCCTCGGCCGAACCCCGCTTAGGACGCTGAAGTCCAACGTCTTCTCGTTTTCGAACGGGGAGCCGGTCATCGAGCCGATCACGCCGCGTTCAGCCCCCACCAGATAGCCGGTCGACACCGGCAGCGGATCCTTGCCGACACCGAGCACGATCAGCCGACCTTCCGGCGAAAGTGCGGGCATCAACGCGTTGACAGCGACCGGATTGCCGGTGGTGGTCAGAATAGCCTTAGCCCCGCCCATCGCGTTGAGCTCACCGGCGGGGTTCTCCTTGTTCGTGTCGATATAGCGATGCGCTCCGAGCGCGAGCGCATCGGCGGCGATGTCCTCACCACGGCCGACCGCCACCACCCGAAATCCCATTCTGCGGGCATATTGGAGCGCCATATGGCCGAGCCCGCCAATGCCGAGAATGGCGACGGTATCGCCTGCTTCGGCGCCTGATTTCTTCAAGGCATTGAACGTGGCGATGCCGGCGCAGAGGATCGGTGCGGCCTCCTCGGGCGAGAGTTCGTCGGGAATGGAAACGAGGCCGGTCGCGCGCGCGATCATCATCTCGGCATAGCCGCCGTCGCATGAGGATCCGAGAACAGGCTGGTTGCGGCAGAGATTGAAACGGCCGCGCCGGCATTCGCTGCATTCGTTGCAATGGCCGCCGAGACGGCCGACGCCCACACGTTGCCCGATCTTCCAGATTGAAGGCGTATTCGGGCCGAGGGCAAGGATGCGGCCGACCACCTCATGGCCAGGGACGCGCGCTGGCTGCAACGCCGGATCCGCCTTGTCGATGTCGCTGGCATCCGCGCCACAGATGCCGCAGGCTTCGACAGCGATCAGCACTTCACCCGCGTTTGGCACGGGCGTCGGCCGTTCCACCAGTTCGAGACCGGCCGACGTTGTGACCTGCATTGCGCGATAGGTCGAATTCATGGTGTTCTCCTGTTTCGTCTCTCTCAAGTGCCCGAGGTTTCCGGCCGTTTCCGGCTTTCAATCAATTTCTTGGCCGCCTGCTCACCGGCGGCGACCGCGCCAGCCAGATAGCCGGGGTCATGAACTGCCGTTTCACTGCCGGCGAGCGTCATCCAGTTGCTCCATTCGGGCCCCACCCATTTCCGTTTGCCACCTGTGGGATGACCTGACGCCGCCAGGTCCGACGTAGTGGCCGTGAGCGGATCGGCGGCCCAATCCTTGTAAAGCGTTGCGGCAGGCTTTAGCGCCTCCGGACCGAACAACCGGCCGAGTTGATTGACCGAAGCCGCAATGATGGCGTCGCGGCCAGCCTCTCTTCTCACGTTCGCGGGAACGCCGAGGAAACCGAAAAGCGCGGCCTTGCCCGAGGCCGTGGTGGCGTCATGGATTTCAACGAGCGGTCCGACCATGCTTTGCGCCGCGCCCGAGAGCCCTGCGGCACGCCAGAAGGGCTTTTCGTAAAGGGCGAAGAACTTCGCATGCGGCGCCATCCAAGTCGGCGTAGCATGCCAGAGCTTGCGGAATGCCTCATCCGGCGCCGGTTCGAATTCGATCGTCTGTGCCAATAAACGCGGCGGCAGCGCAAAGATAACATGTGCGGCCTCGATCACCTCGGCCGAACCATGCAAGACATGGACCTGAAGCCCGGCGCCGCTGTCCGTTCGCACGATCCTGGTCACCCTCGTTCCGAGCCGGATACGGTCCTTGGGCAAGCGATCAGCCAGTGCGGAAATGATGGCTCCGCTGCCGCCAACCAATCGCATTGACTGTGGTTCTTGCCGGAGCGTCCGGTAGTGTTCGGGCGCAGATCCGGGTGATCGCTCGAACGCCATTGCACCATCGGCATGTTGAGGAAAGAACGCGAGCCCAAGCTCTTGCGCAAAGCGAGCGATCTCGGGATGCATGTCTGGCCAGAACCAGGAGGGGCCAAGGTCAAATCCATCGATCGAAGGTTCATCATCGGCACCGACCGACAGAATACGCCCGCCGAGACGTTCCCGAGCGTCGACAAGAGCAAAGTCGAACCCGGCGCGATGAAGGCGATAGGCTGCCGTCAGGCCCGCAAGCCCGCCGCCGACAATCAATATGGTCTTAGAAAAAGTAGGGGTCATTGTCGCTAGCCACGGCGTGGATGTGGATCTCCGACGCGGTACCAATCACGACGTCGTCATGGAATATTGCGCTCTCGAAGCAGGCCACGGTCATTCTCTCTGGTGTCGTTTTCGCTAGGTGATGCGCCGATGTATCAGCGGCTCATCCCCGACGTGCGCATCCGGTATGTCGGCACGCGTCACCGTTTTTGAGTGCCCTGTGCGGTACGATTTGACAAACGAGAGTTTCTTGGCCGCGACAAAGAAAATCTTTGCCGACACGGCTCACTGATTTCAGCGAGCAGCTTGAGATTGGATTAAGTCTGGTAGGCTGCCGCTTCCTCGACGAGCCAATCGCGAAACGTCCTTAGTTTCGGAAGCGACGAATATTCCGGCCGGTAGACCACATAATAGGCGAGCTTCGAAGGCACTAGAACTTCGGAAAACAGCCGCTGCAGCCGACCCGCTGCCAGATCGTCGCGTGCGAGGATACTTCGAGCCAGAGCCACGCCGCGCCCTTCGATGGCGGCCTGGAGCACCGCTCCCGAATTGTCGATCCTCATGCCCCTTTGTGCTTGCCCTTCCCGTACACCGGCTGCCCGCAGCCACATATCCCAGGTGACGAAACCAATTGCCGGATCGACGGAGAGGTCGTGGATGAGGGTGGTCCGAGCCAAATCTCCTGGTTCGGCAAAACCGGTCGCATCGGGGAAAGAGGGCGAACAGACCGGAAAAATTTCCTCTTCCATAAGTTTTTCTGCGACGAGGCCGGGCCAGGTTCCGTCTCCATATCGCACGCCGATATCGATGCCGTGGGCCTTGTAATCGACAAGCTTCAAGCTCGTCTCGAGCCGGATGTCCGTCTCCGGGCATCTCATCTGGAAGCGATCGATGCGCGGCAGCAGCCATTTGGCGGCAAAGGCGGGGCTAACCGCCACGTTGAGAATACCGCCGGTCGAGAACTCGCGAAGCCGATCCAGTCCCATGCCGAGACGATCCAGCCCGGCGCGGATGTCGGGCAGTGCGCGCTCCGCGTTTTCGGTCGGAGTGAGCCTGGTTTTTCCGGTTGCGCTGCGATGAAACAGCGGCATGCCCAGCCATTCTTCAAGTCCACGCACCATCTGCCCTACCGCAGCGGCGGTGACATTGAGCTCTTCGGCCGCGCCGGAAAAGCTCCCATGGCGCTCGCTCGCTTCGAACGCTCGCAGCGCATTCAGATAGACCGGTGATTTCCTGTTCAACGTTTTCCTCTTGGTCTGGATGTGAACTCGAAAGCGAGCAACATCTCCATTCTCCTCCATTGGCAGGTCAAGTTCCATCAATGGAGAAAATGATGCTGCCGCAACACTGCTGCCCGGGCGGCATGGATGCCGCATTTGGCCGGAAAACAGCCGTCAACATCAAAGCTTGCGCTTCACCTTTTGGGGCGGCAGGTTTCGCAAATTCTGTTTTCGGTTGGCGATGGGCTCGTCCGAGCCATGGTTCTCCAAACCTTCGAGAATGGGGCAGGCCGGGCGCTGATCCCCCGCACATTTCGACACGAGAGTTTCGAGGGTCGCCGCCATCTGCTGCAATTCCTGGATCTTGAGACGAAGCACGGCGATGTGGTCAAGCGCGATCCTTTTGACATCGGTGCTTTGACGGTCTCGATTGGTCCAGAGATCCAGAAGCTTTTGGATTTCAGCCACCTGAAAGCCGACATCGCGCGCGCTGCGGATGAAACGCAGCATATGTACATCATCTTCCGAATAGTCGCGATATCCTGAAGCTTTGCGGTCGGCTGCCGAAATCAGGCCGGTCTGCTCATAGTAGCGGATCATCTTGGCCGAAACGCCCGATGCCTTGGCTGCTTGTCCGATATTCATAGGTCTTTCCTCATGTGGGAGGCCGATCCCGGAAGGATCGGCCCTGTCTGATGTGTCAGTAAGTGGCCTTGAAACCACGAAGACTCAGCGCATTGCCGAGCACGAAGACGCTCGACATGGCCATGGCGCCCGCTGCCAAGACCGGCGAGAGCAGGATGTCGAAGGCCGGATAGAGCGCGCCGGCGGCGACCGGGATCAGGGCGGTATTGTAGGCAAAGGCCCAGAACAGATTCTGCCTGATGTTGCCGATGGTCGCCTTGGACAGCGCAATCGCATTCGGCACGCCGAGCAAGTTACCCGACATCAGCACCACATCGGCCGCTTCGATGGCGACATCCGTGCCGGTACCAATGGCAAGCCCCACATCCGCCTCCGCGAGCGGTGGGGCATCATTGATGCCGTCACCGACAAAGGCAAGCTTGCCATACTGTCCCTTGAGGCGACGGACGGCATCGACCTTGCCGTCCGGCAATACTTCAGCGACGACCTCGTCGATGCCGAGTCGGGCCGCGACAGCACGGGCGGTGCGGGCATTGTCGCCGGTGATCATCGCGACCTTGAGGCCAAGCCCGTGCAAGGCCTTGATCGCTGCGGGCGTGGTGTCCTTGATCGGATCGGCCACGGCAACAATTGCTGCCAGCCTGCCGTCGATCGCGGCATAAAGAGGCGATTTGCCCTCGTCACCGAGACGTTCGGCGGTCGCTGTAAAACCAGTCACGTTCAGGCCAAGTTCGGCCATGTAGCGGTCGGCACCGACCTCGATGCGCTTACCCTCGACACCGGCCGTCACGCCGAAGCCCGTAACCGATTGGAAATCCGACACGGCAGGCAGCGCGATCCCTTCGGCCGTGGCGGCATCGACGATCGCGCGTGCAATCGGATGTTCGGACTTGGCCTCGACGGCGGCGATCAGGCCCAAGACCTGTGCGCGGTCGAAGCCCTCGGCCAGTTCCAGATCGGTCAGCCTGGGCCTGCCTTCGGTCAGCGTGCCAGTCTTGTCGAGCGCAACGACATTGGCATCCCTGAGCAATTGTAGCGCCTCGCCCCTGCGGAACAGCACGCCGAGTTCCGCGCCGCGGCCGGTGCCAACCATGATCGAGGTCGGCGTCGCCAACCCCATGGCGCAGGGGCAGGCGATAACTAGCACGGCCACGGCGTTGATCAGCGCATAAGTCAGTTGCGGCGACGGGCCGAAGACATACCAGATCGCGAAGGTCAGCACGGCGACGAGAATGACCGCCGGCACGAACCACATGGTCACCTTGTCGACGATGGCCTGGATCGGCATTTTCGAGGCCTGGGCCTCTTCGACCATGCGGATGATCTGCGACAGAACCGTGTCGCCGCCCACCGCGGTGGCCCGGAACGAGAAGGCGCCTTTCTGGTTGACGGTGCCGCCAACCACGGTGCTGCCTACGGCCTTGGCGACCGGGATCGGTTCGCCGGTGATCATCGATTCATCGACATAGCTTGTGCCCTCGACCACCTCGCCATCGACGGGAACGCGCTCACCAGGACGAACCTCGACGATATCGCCGGCAAGAACCGAACCGACCGGCAGTTCGACAACCTTGTCGTCGCGCCGCACCCGAGCGCTGCGCACCTGGAGCCCGGCCAGGCGCTTGATCGCCTCGGAGGTTTGCCCTTTGGCGCGGGCCTCCAGCAGGCGGCCGAGTAGGATCAGTGTGATGATGACCGCGGCTGCCTCATAATAGACGTTGATCGTGGCGGGCGGCAGCAAGGAGGGCGCGAAGGTCGCGACCAGCGAATAGAGATAGGCGGCGAGAGAGCCAATGGCGACGAGGCTGTTCATGTCGGGCCTCAGCCGCCACATCGCCGGCAGCCCCTTCTCGAAAAAGCGCATGCCGGGACCGAAGAGGACGATCGAGGTCAGCGCGAACTGGAGATACCAGCTCCACTGCACGCCGATCGTGACCCGGATAAACCCGTGCATGGCAGGGATCAGGTGCGAGCCCATCTCGATAACGAAGACCGGCAGGGTAAGCGCGGCGGCAATGATGAAATCGCGGCTAAGCTCGCGTCGCTCCGCGTCCTTCTTCTCGGCACGGACGGCGTCTTCGTCCATCCGGTCGGCGCCGATCAGCTTGGCCTCGTAGCCGACGCCTTCGATAGCGGCAATCAGGGTGGCGGCATCGGCCGATCCCTTGATCGTCGCCCGCTCGGTCGCAAGATTGACGGTGGCCTCATTGACACCGGGAATGGCCTTCAGGGCGCGTTCGACATTGCCCACGCAGGAAGCGCAGGTCATGCCTTCGACTGCAAGCTCGATGGCGGCGGCGGGAGCGGCGCCAACCGAATAGCCGACATCCTCGACGGCCTTCACCAACACGTCGCGGTCGATGGGCGCGTGGGCGCTGATGCTCGCCTTCTCGGTGGCGATATTGACCGACACCTCATCGACGCCGGGCACTGCCCTCAGGGCGCGCTCGACGGTGCCGACGCAGGAGGCGCAGGTCATGCCCTCAATGGGGAGTGATATCACTGTGGATAGATCTGTTTTTCGAAGCGGGGCATTCACGGCCGCCTCCTTTCTGTCTCGAAATTTGCATTCGAGCGAAACATGAGGCTTCCAACCATGGGAAGGTCAATAGCAAAAATTTCTGTTTGAAACCCCTTGACCTTCCCATCGTTGGAAGCCCCACTTTGAGCGCCATGAGATCGAAACAAAGGAGATTTCTCATGGAACTCAGAATCGAAAACATGACCTGCGGCGGCTGCGCGAGGGCCGTCACCAAGGCGATCCAGTCGGTCGACGCCGACGCTAACGTCGCTGCCGATCCTGTGTCACGCACGATCAAGGTTGAGACGAACGCCAATGCGGCGGAGGTCCGTCAGGCGCTCGAACAGGCCGGCTATCCGGCGGTAAATTGACCGCGGCGTCGGATAGTGCTTCGGCAATCAACAAACAGGATGCAAGGCAGCGAACGGCCTCGCCGGCCGATCGTTCTGCGCGATTAAAGAGGAAACCACTCGATGCATAGACGCACCTTTCTAACGAGCGTGGCGGGTCTTGCGGTCACCAGCGTCGTCGGGGCGCTCGTCGCAATCGACAAAAGCAGCAAGAGCGCCAGTGCCATGGACATGGGCGACATGAACATGGGCGGGATGGATATGGGCGGGATGGATATGGGCGGGATGGATATGGGCGGCGTCAGCAATCCGAGAGCGGAAGGCATGCCCGTGCTCCCTGAAGGGCAGCCGCTGCGCGAATTGCCACGGCTGGCCAACCAGTCGGGCGAAGTCGGCCTGTTCCGTGCCAACCTTGCCGCCGAACCCGCAATTGTGCGCTTCGCCGAAGGGCTCGACACGCGTGTCCTCCTTTATAATGGCGGCAATCCGGTGATCGAGGCTCGCGAAGGCGACCGAATCGAGATCGACTTCAGGAACGGCATTCCCGATCAGCCGACAACCGTTCACTGGCATGGCATGCCGGTGCCGGCCGATCAGGATGGCAACCCCACGGTTCCCGTGGCCGCAGGTGCGTCGCAGCGATATGTTTTCGACCTGCCGCAGGGCAGTGCCGCACCCTACTGGTTCCATCCGCATCCGCATGGGCATACCGCTGAGCAGGTCTATCGCGGCCTTGCCGGTATCTTCCTGGTCAAGCCCGAGAAGGACCCGATCCCCGCCGAATACGGCGACACGATCCTGATGTTCACCGATCTCCGGCTTGCTGCCGATGGCTCGATCCCGGAAAACGGCATGATGGACCGCATGAACGGCCGCGTTGGCGATCATGTGCTGGTCAACGGCGAGAAGAACCCGGTGTTGGCCGTGGCGAAAGGCGAGAAGCGGCGTCTGCGGCTGTTCAACGCGACCAATGCGCGCTTCCTGCGCCTAAACTTCGAGAATGCCTCGATGGTGCTGATCGGCACTGATGGCGGCCTGCTCGAGGCGCCGGTCGCGCTCGATGAACTCCTGCTTGCGCCCGCCGAGCGGGCCGAGCTTGTCGTCGCTTTCGATCAGCCGGGACCGGCCAAGCTCACCACGCTTGACTATGAACGCGGTTGGATGGGGCCGGGCAAGCCCGAGGAGGCCGGCATGACCTTGCTCACGGCAAATATCTCCGACAGTCCAGCGCCTGCCATGCCGGCGTTACCGGCGAAGTTACGCGAGATCGCGCCCTTGCCCGCGCCAGTCAAAAGCCGCCGCTTCGTACTAAGCGAATCGATGAGTGGCATGAGCATGGCCTTCCAGATCAACGGCGCCAGCTTCGACATGAACCGCATCGACGAGGTGATGAAGCGCGGCGATGTCGAGCTTTGGGAAATCGTCAACAAGGCAGACATGGATCATCCGTTCCATGTGCACGGGACGCAGTTTCAGATTGTCGAGTACGAGAAGGACGGCAAGGTGACAAAGGCGCCCTACCGCTCCTGGAAGGACACCGTCAACGTC
The DNA here is from genome assembly GCF_014200235.1 of Martinezella paranaensis. Lineage (NCBI taxonomy): Bacteria > Pseudomonadati > Pseudomonadota > Alphaproteobacteria > Hyphomicrobiales > Rhizobiaceae > Martinezella > Martinezella paranaensis. The sequence goes on from NZ_JACHBI010000008.1 coordinate 99,609, forward strand.
GTCTCAGGCCAAACGGTGCGCTTCCTCATCCGTCAGGATATGCCGGGGCAGCGCATGTATCACTGCCATATCCTCGAACACGAGGATCTCGGCATGATGGGCCTACTCGACGTCCAGGCCTGAACCTGCAGCCAACACGGGCAGATCCCGGTTGGCAAGGTTCTTCAACCCTTGTGCATCTCGAACCTCTGCGCATCTCGCTGGCCGCGGCGGGATGCACTTGACCATATCCTCTCCGGGAGGATAGGAGAAGGGCAATCTGTGGCGTCGGCACGATCATGGCCGGACGATCGATTGCTGTGAGGGTTGCATGTTTACGACGATAAAGGCTTGGCTTGGCTTCGGTACGCACGACCATCATGCAGCCGGCCATAGCCATGGAGCTCACGGTCATTCCCATGGCGATGCGGGGGGACACGGTCATACTCACGGTGTTGTCGATCCAAGCATCGCGACTTCGGAGCGAGGGATCTGGGCCGTCAAATGGTCTTTCGTCATCCTGGCGATCACGGCGCTGCTGCAATTGATCGTTGTTTTTGTATCGGGCTCGGTGGCGCTGCTGGCGGATACGATCCACAATATCGCGGATGCGACCACGGCTATTCCGCTCTGGATTGCCTTTGTGTTGGTGCGGCGCCCGCCTACGGGCAGGTTCAACTATGGCCTGGGTCGCGTCGAGGATTTGGCAGGCATGCTGATCGTTCTCATCATCCTGTTCAGCGCGATCGTCGCCGGCTACGAAGCCATCAACCGCCTTATCCATCCGCAGCCAATCACCCAGCTCGGCTGGGTGACGGCAGCAGGCATCATCGGTTTCGTCGGAAACGAGATCGTGGCGATCTTCCGCATCAAGATCGGCCGTGAGATGAACAGCGCCGCATTGATCGCCGATGGTTATCACGCGCGAACCGACGGGCTGACGAGCCTTGCCGTTGTGTTGGGCGCAACCGGTGTCTGGCTGGGTTTTCCGCTTGCCGATCCGATCATCGGGCTTCTCATCACCATCGCGATTTTCGGCATCGTCTGGCAGTCGGCCCGCGCGGTCATTACGCGAAGCCTTGATGGTATCGAGCCCGGTGTTGCTGATGAAGTGCGTCATGCCGCGGAACACGTGCCAGGCATCCAGCAGATTACCGATGTCAAGGCCCGCTGGCTTGGTCACAAGCTGCACGCCGACGTCACGATTGCGGTCGAGCAGGCTAAATTGATTACGGAAGCAAACGCTATCGCGCGCGCTCTCCGCGAGGAGCTGCATGCCCATCTGCCGCCTCTTGGCAGCGCGACGATCCAGTTCGGCATGACGGATGTTTCTGCCGCCGTCGCTGCAAGTCATGGTGACCATGGACATCATCATGCCCCGGCCCCCTTTACCGTCAGATCTTCGCTGGCGAGGGGGCTTCTCGAAATCATCGACACCCCGGATGGCGAGCGGATGCGGCTTTCAGTCGCCAGCCACGCGCATGGCCTGCAGGCGGTCGTCAACATCAAACGGGCGGGTGGCATAATCGAGATATTGAGGCTGTCGGCGTCTCCGTCAGACCATCACGCAATGCTGAGCGCGCGGGCTCCGGCCGAACCGCACGAGTTCGATGCGGAGCTCGTGCTCACCGCCGGCGACAAGGTTGAAGCCCTGCCATTCCGGATGGAGGAGCCGGAGGGGCATCATCATTGATCCGGCACGCGGTTTGAGCCGACGGCCCCTTGACCCCAAGTCAAGTGCACTACCGCGCTGGCATTGACAGTCATCCCCTCTAGGGGAATACAGGACATCATGACGGAACACACACACGCCACTCATCCGGAGATCATCAAGCGGCTCAAGCGCGCTGAGGGCCATTTGAAGAGCGTGATCACCATGATCGAGGACGGCAAGCCATGCCTCGACATCGCCCAGCAGCTATCCGCCGTCGAGAAGGCGATCGTCAACGCAAAGCGCACTCTTATCCAGGACCATCTCGATCATTGCCTCGAAGAAACTGTCGGAGCGCTGCCTCGCGACAAGCGGCAGTCCATCGACGAATTCAAGACCATTACGAAATACCTCTGACGGCATGGCCGATCTGCTGGCTTATTTCGGATTGTTCGCAGCAGCCTTCGGCGCAGATCCTCACGGCTGCGGGGGTCCAAGAAGACGATGGATTGGATTTGCAAAAACCAATCTAAAGGAACGCAAATTCGCCACTCAGGCGCCGGCCTTGTTTTCGGTAACAGATTGGCCTCTGAACCAATCGATTGCGGAACGAGTCTCTTATTTGTCCGTGGTTAGCGGCACAAGCTAGAAGGCTCCGGGACTTCTGATCTCGGACCGATTTCCGGTGCCAGGCCTTCAATGCTCAGGTCTTTTCGGTCAGACCCGTTCCACACCAAGGCGATACCGTGACCTTGCTGGGCGGCCAGTACGGCATCGTAATAGCGGCCGACGGAAAGCGCTGGCGCACTTGCCGCCAAGCTTGGCAAAACTTAAAATGGCCCCGACGTTTCGGCGTGGCGCGAGGTCTTACACGAGACTGACGGTGGGCAGGCTCTGCTTCCCACCGGGACGTCCGCCCTGCAACTTATGCTTGATTTAATCACTTATTCCTGTGATGCTCATTTCATTGCTGAGATACTTCGTATCTGACGCTGGATTTGATTGAGATCAAAGTCGTCCCCCTGCATTCGTAGTTATTCCTGATTTCGAGACTGAAGAAGGACACATCCCTCGTCACGAATGGAATATCGCCATGCCTGCTCTCGAAGACATTGACGTAAAGGCTCAGCGTACCGCCCTCACCGCAAGCACGGTTGCGTTTACCGTGTGTTTTGCAGCCTGGACCATTTTCGCCATTATCGGAATTCGAATTCGAGACGAGCTCGGGCTCAGCGAGACCGAATTTGGCCTTCTGGTCGGCACGCCGATTCTGACCGGTTCATTGATCCGTGTCGCGCTCGGAATCTGGACGGATATTTATGGCGGGCGCATCGTGCTCGTCGGGACCATGCTGGCCGCGGCTGCCGCAACCTTTTTGCTGACATTCGCTCATACATATCCGCAAATGCTGCTCGCGGCCCTTGGGGTCGGTATCGCAGGCGGTTCGTTTGCCGCTGGGGTTGCCTACGTTTCGCGGTGGTATCCGCCTGGCAGGCAAGGCATGGCGCTTGGAATTTTCGGGGCAGGGAATGTCGGTTCGGCCGTTACAAAGTTTCTGGCGCCCTTGGTCCTGGTCGCCTGGGGCTGGCATGCGGTTGCAGAAATCTGGGCGGCAGGCCTGGTAATCACCGCGATCCTCTTCTGGTTCACGACGAAAGACGATCCCGTCCAAGCCGAACGGCGCCGCACCGGTCAAAGGCCGAAGAGCGCATGGCTCGAGCTTGAGCCGCTGAAGAATGTGCAGGTCTGGCGGTTCTCGCTCTATTATTTCGTTGTATTCGGCGCTTTCGTTGCCCTTGCACTGTGGCTGCCGCAATATCTGATCAGCGTTTACGGGCTCGATATCCGCACCGCCGGTATGATCGCCGCCTTCTTCTCCGTGCCGGCCAGCCTTTTTCGCGCTTACGGGGGCCATCTCTCGGATGTCTATGGCGCGCGCCGCGTGCTCTATTGGACGTTCTTCGTCTCCGTTGTCGCCACTTTCATCCTCGCCTATCCGCCGACCGAATACGTGGTCACAACACTCAAAGGCCCCGTGAACTTCCACCTCGAGATGGGGCTGGGGGGTTTCACCGTCGTTCTCTTTGTCCTCGGCTTCTTCATGGCGCTCGGCAAGGCTGCGGTCTACAAGCACATTCCGGTCTATTATCCGGATCATGTCGGCGCCGTCGGCGGGCTGGTCGGGATGATCGGCGGTCTCGGTGGGTTCCTGTTGCCGATCCTCTTCGGTGTCCTGCTCGACCTTACCGGCCTCTGGACGAGCTGCTTCATGGCGCTTTTCCTGCTGGTCTCGGTCGCTCTCCTCTGGATGCATGTGGCCATCCGTCAGATGGAGCGCGGTGCCACGGAAAAGACCCTCGCTGCGCTGCCGCCCTTCCCGGAAATGCAGGGCATGCCGGCACCGAAGGCCGAGCCTCGCCGCAGCGATGCGGTGCTGACCGACTGGCGTCCGGAAGATCCGACTTTCTGGGCGGAAAAAGGCCGGCGCATCGCGCGGCGCAATCTCAGGCTTTCGATCCCGGCGCTGCTTCTGTCCTTCGCTGTCTGGCAGGTCTGGTCGGTGGTCGTCGCGAAGCTGCCGCTCGTAGGCTATGCCTTCACCACCGATCAGCTCTTCTGGCTGGCGGCTCTTCCCGGCATTTCCGGCGCAACCTTCCGGATTTTCTATTCCTTCATGGTGCCGATTTTCGGCGGGCGGCTGTGGACGACGCTGACGACCTGGTCGCTGATCATACCCGCTGTCGGCATAGGTTTTGCGGTGCAGAACCCGGATACGCCCTATGTCGTCTTCCTTCTTCTTGCCCTGCTTTGCGGCTTCGGCGGCGGTAACTTCGCCTCGTCGATGTCCAATATTTCCTTCTTCTTTCCGAAGTCGGAAAAGGGCAATGCGCTGGCCCTCAATGCCGGTCTCGGCAATCTCGGCGTGAGCGTCGTCCAGTTCGTCGTGCCGCTGGTTATCACCACCGGCATCTTCGGTTGGCTCGGCGGCGATCCGGTCATGACGAAGGCAGCGACCGGCGCAACGCCGCTCTGGCTTCAGAATGCAGGCTTCTTCTTCGTCCCGTTCATCGCGATCTCGGCTTTCGCCTCCTGGTTCGGGATGAACGACATCGCTTCGGCAAAGGCGTCCTTCGCCGAGCAGGCGGTCATCTTTCAACGCCGGCACAACTGGATCATGTGCTGGCTCTATACCGGAACCTTCGGCTCCTTCATCGGCTATTCGGCGGGCTTCCCGCTGCTTGCCAAGACGCTGTTTCCCGATGTCAACGCGCTGCAGTTCGCCTTCCTCGGCCCACTGGTCGGCGCGCTTTCCCGCTCGGGAACCGGCTGGCTTGCCGACCGCTTCGGTGGCGCTCGGGTCACCTTATGGGTCTTTGTGCTGATGATGGCCGGTGCCTGCGGTGTCCTCTGGTTCATCGCGACCAAGGATCAGCCGGATGCCTTCTGGGGCTTCTTCATCTCCTTCCTGGTGCTCTTCTTCGCGACAGGTGTCGGCAATGCCTCGACCTTCCAGATGATCCCGGCGATCATGGGTAAGGAAATGATCCGGCTGATGCCGGACGCGACGCCCGAAGCCCGCCGTCTGGAGGCCGAAAAGGAATCCGCCGCGATGACCGGCTTTACCTCGGCGATCGCCGCCTTCGGCGCCTTCTTCATTCCGATGGGCTACGGGCTGTCGATCACCTTCACGGGCGGGCCGCAGGCAGCACTCTGGGCCTTCCTCATCTTCTACGTGACCTGCCTCGTCCTCACCTGGGCCGCCTATACCCGCAAGGGCGGCCTTCTCTACGACGTCGAGCGCAACAAGCGAAGCACCGCCGGCAAGGCCGCTGCCGCTGAATAAGACCAGGAGAACCACATGTCTCATTTCCTCGACCGGCTCACCTTCTTCCGAAAGAATGTCGGCCAGTTTTCCAACGGCCACGGCATCGTCACCAGCGAGGATCGCTCTTGGGAGGATGGCTACCGCAAGCGCTGGCAGCACGACAAGATCGTCCGCTCCACCCATGGCGTGAACTGCACGGGCTCCTGCTCGTGGAAGATCTACGTGAAGGGCGGCATCGTCACCTGGGAGACGCAGCAGACGGACTATCCGCGCACGCGGCCGGACCTGCCGAACCATGAGCCGCGCGGCTGTTCGCGCGGCGCGTCTTATAGCTGGTATCTCTATTCCGGCGCGCGTGTGAAATACCCGATGATCCGAGGCCGGCTCCTGAAGCTGTGGCGCAAGGCGCGGCAAACCATGTCGCCGGTCGCCGCCTGGGCGTCGATCGTCGAGGATGCCGAAAAGCGCAAGTCTTACATCTCCATCCGCGGGCACGGCGGCTTCGTGCGGGCGAATTGGGACGAGGTGACGGAAATCGTTGCTGCCGCCAACGCCTACACGATCAAGGCGCATGGCCCAGACCGCGTCATCGGCTTTTCGCCGATCCCGGCGATGTCGATGGTCTCCTATGCGGCGGGCGCGCGTTATCTCTCGCTCATCGGCGGCGTGTGCATGTCCTTCTACGATTGGTATTGCGACCTGCCGCCGGCAAGCCCGCAAACCTGGGGCGAGCAGACCGACGTGCCGGAGAGTGCTGACTGGTACAATGCCGGCTTCATCATCGTCTGGGGCTCGAACGTGCCGCAGACGCGTACGCCGGACGCGCATTTCTATACCGAAGTCCGCTACAAGGGCACCAAGAGCGCTGTCGTCAGTCCGGACTATGCCGAGGCGACGAAATTCGCCGATATCTGGCTGAACCCGAAGCAGGGAACCGATGCGGCGCTGGCGCTCGCGATGGGTCATGTGATCTTGCGGGAATATTATCTCGAGCGGTCGGTTCCCTATTTCGAGGATTACACGCGTCGCTACACTGATATGCCGTTCCTGGTGCGGCTTGTGGAGCGGGAGGGCCGGCTGGTTCCCGAGCGCCTGCTTCGGGCTTCGGAACTGGAAGGCGGGCTGGGCGAAACCAACAATCCGGAATGGAAGACAGTCGCGATCGACGAGAAGACGGGCGAACTGGTCGCGCCTCTCGGCTCCGTCGGCTATCGCTGGGGCGAAGCGGCCAAGTGGAACCTTGAGGAGAAAGATGGCCATGGCCACGACACCTGTCTCAAACTCTCGCTTGCGGGCGAGGGGGCTGAGATCGAGGCAGTGGACTTCCCCTATTTCGGCGGCCGGGCCACGGAGCACTTCGTGGCGACTGAGCATGGCGAAATCCTGACCCGCAATGTCCCCGTCCGGACGATTTCGGGCACCGATGGCAAGCCCATCAAGGTTGCGACCGTCTACGATCTGATGATGGCCAACTACGGTCTCGATCGCGGCTTCGGCGGTGCGAACGTTGCCCGCGATTACGATGAGAATGTGCCGTTTACCCCTGCTTGGGCGGAGAACATAACCGGCGTCAAGCGTGATGCGATCATCACCGTCGCCCGGGAGTTCGCGACCAATGCCGAGAAGACCAATGGCCGCTCGATGATCATCATCGGTGCCGGCATGAACCATTGGTACAACATGGACATGAACTACCGCGGCGTGATCAACCTCCTCGTCTTCTGCGGGGCGATCGGTCAGTCCGGCGGCGGCTGGTCCCATTATGTCGGGCAGGAGAAATTGCGGCCGCAGACCGGCTGGACGCCGCTTGCCTTCGGGCTCGACTGGTCTCGTCCGCCGCGCCACCAAAACTCGACGTCGTTCTTCTATGCCCATACCGACCAGTGGCGCTATGAGACGCTGACGGCGGCTGAGATCCTGTCGCCGACGGCGCCGGAAGGCGATTGGCAAAGCAGTTTCATCGACTACAACGTCCGCGCTGAGCGCATGGGCTGGCTGCCGTCGGCCCCGCAACTGAAGGTTAATCCGCTCTCGATTGCGGCAAAAGCGAAGGCGGCCGGCCTGGAGCCGAAGGATTACGTCGCCAAGGCGCTGAAATCCGGCGAGCTCGAGCTTTCATGCGAGGATCCGGATGATCCGGCCAACTGGCCGCGCAATATGTTCGTCTGGCGCTCTAACCTGCTCGGCTCCTCGGGCAAGGGGCACGAATACTTCCTAAAGCACCTGCTCGGCACCGAAAACGGCGTCATGGGCAAGGACCTCGGACCGGAAGGGGCTGTTCGCAACAAGGAAGTCGTCTGGCATGACGAGGCGCCGCGGGGCAAGCTTGACCTGCTGGTGACCCTGGATTTCCGCATGTCGACCACATGCGTCTACTCCGACATCGTCTTGCCGACGGCCACCTGGTACGAGAAAAACGACCTCAACACTTCGGATATGCATCCCTTCATCATCCGCTATCGGCGGCGGTTGATCCCGCCTGGGAGGCTCGTTCCGACTGGGAGATCTACAAGGGCATTGCCAAGGCCTTTTCGCGTATTGCCCCGGAAGTGCTCGGCGTCGAGCAGGATGTCGTCTTGACGCCGATTCAACACGACACCGCCGGCGAAATGGCGCAGCCCTTCGATGTCAAGGATTGGAAACGCGGCGAAATCGAGCCGATACCAGGCCTCAGCATGCCATCGGTCGCTGTTATCGAGCGTGACTACCCGAATATCCACGCCCGCTTTACGGCGCTCGGACCGCTGATGACCTCGATCGGCAATGGCGGCAAGGGCATCAACTGGAAGACCGAGCATGAAGTGGCAGCGCTCGGAGCGCTGAACGGCGTGCATGCGGATGGTGTGGCAAAGGGCATGCCGAAGATCGAGACGGATATCGATGCCGCCGAGGTCATTCTGATGCTCGCGCCGGAGACCAACGGCGAAGTGGCGGTGAAAGCCTGGGAGGCTCTCTCGAAAGCGACCGGCCGCGAACACAAGCATCTCGCCCTTCCCAAGGAAGACGAGAAGATCCGCTATCGCGACATCCAGGCGCAGCCGCGCAAGATCATTTCGTCGCCTACCTGGTCGGGCATCGAAAGCGAGAAGGTCTGCTACAACGCCGGCTATACGAACGTCCACGAGCTGATCCCCTGGCGTACGCTCACAGGCCGCCAGCAGCTTTATCAGGATCATCTTTGGATGCGGGCGTTCGGGGAAGGTTTCGTCACCTGGAAGCCGCCGGTGGACCTGAAGACAATCGGTGTTGTGAAGGATCGCCATCCGAACGGCAATAAGGAAATCGTCCTCAATTTCCTGACGCCGCACCAGAAGTGGGGCATCCATTCCACCTATACCGACAACCTGTTGATGCTGACCCTGAACCGGGGCGGGCCCGTCGTCTGGGTTTCCGAGACGGATGCGAAGTCGGCGGGCATCGTCGACAACGACTGGGTCGAAGTCTTCAACGCCAATGGCGCGCTGACGGCCCGTGCCGTCGTTTCGCAGCGCATCAAGCAGGGCATGGTGCTGATGTATCACGCACAGGAAAAGATCATTAACACCCCTGGCTCGGAGATTACCGGTAACCGCGGCGGCATCCATAACTCGGTGACCCGCGCGGTCCTGAAGCCGACCCATATGATTGGCGGCTATGCCCAGCTCGCTTACGGTTTCAACTATTACGGCACCGTCGGTTCCAACCGCGACGAGTTCGTCGTCGTGCGCAAGATGTCCAGGGTCGATTGGCTGGAAGAGCCGCTGGCAACCAATACCCAGAAGGAGGCTGCAGAATGAAGATCCGTGCTCAGATCGCGATGGTTCTGAACCTCGATAAATGCATCGGCTGCCATACCTGTTCTGTGACCTGCAAGAACGTCTGGACCAGCCGCGAAGGCGTCGAATATGCCTGGTTCAACAATGTCGAGACCAAGCCCGGCGTCGGCTATCCCCGCGAATGGGAAAACCAGGAGAAATGGAACGGTGGCTGGCGGCGCAAGCGCAATGGCAAGATCGAACCTAAGATCGGTGCGAAATGGCGCATCCTCGCCAATATCTTCGCCAACCCCGATCTGCCGGAGATCGACGACTATTACGAGCCCTTTACCTTCGACTACGACCATCTGCACACGGCGAAGGAATCGAAGGCCTTCCCGACGGCGCGCCCCCGGTCGCTGATCTCAGGCGAACGCATCGAGAAGATCGAATGGGGTCCGAACTGGGAGGAAATCCTCGGCGGAGAATTCGAGAAACGCTCCAAGGACGTGAACTTCGAGGGTATCGAGAAGGAAATCTACGGCCAGTTCGAAAATACCTTCATGATGTACCTGCCGCGGCTGTGCGAGCACTGCCTCAACCCGGCCTGTGCTGCCGTCTGTCCTTCGGGCGCCATCTATAAGCGCGAAGAGGACGGCATCGTGCTCATCGACCAGGACAAGTGCCGCGGCTGGCGTATGTGCGTTTCCGGCTGCCCTTACAAGAAGATCTATTACAACTGGTCATCCGGTAAGTCGGAAAAGTGCATCTTTTGCTATCCGCGTATCGAGGCCGGCCAGCCGACGGTCTGCTCGGAAACCTGCGTCGGGCGCATTCGCTATCTCGGCGTGCTGCTTTACGATGCCGACCGCATCGAGGCGGCCGCAAGCGCACCGAACGAGAAGGATCTCTACCAAGCCCAGCTCGATCTTTTCCTCGACCCGAAGGATCCGAAGGTGATCGCCCAGGCGCGCGCCGACGGCGTACCGGAAGCGTGGCTCGAGGCCGCTGTTGTTTCGCCGATCTGGAAGATGGCGATGGACTGGAAAGTGGCGTTTCCACTGCATCCCGAATATCGCACGCTGCCAATGGTCTGGTATGTGCCGCCGCTTTCACCGATCCAGTCGGCAGCTTCTGCCGGCAAGATGGGCCTGAACGGCGATATGCCGGATGTTCGTTCGCTGCGCATCCCGCTGCAATATCTCGCCAACCTCCTGACTGCTGGCAACGAAGAGCCCGTGGCGCTGGCGCTGGAGCGCATGCTTGCCATGCGCGGCTATATGCGCGCCAAGTCCATTGACGGCCGCATTGACGAGCGTATCGCGGAGAATGTCGGGCTCACCGGAGCCGATATCGAGGACATGTACCGGATCATGGCCATCGCCAACTACGAGGATCGCTTCGTCATCCCGACGGCGCATCGCGAATGGAGCGAGGACGCCTATGATCTGCGCGGCTCCTGCGGCTTCACCTTTGGCAATGGCTGTTCCGGTGGCTCAAGCGAGACCAATCTCTTCGGCGCGAAGCCGCAGAAAAAGGCCAAGAACCCGATGGAGATCGCATGATGACCGAGAGACAAGCCGTTCTTACCTTCCGCGCACTCTCCGCACTCCTGACCTATCCGTCGGAGGAGCTTTGCGCTGCCGTACCGGAGATCGAAGAGGCGATCGCCTCCGAGAAGCTCGTGCCGCCTGCGATCGCATCGGCGCTTCGCCCGCTTCTCAATGATCTTGCATCACTCGATCTCTTCGAGCTGCAGGAACGCTATGTCGAACTATTCGACAGAAGCCGGCGCCTTTCGCTGCATCTCTTTGAGCATGTGCATGGAGAAAGCCGCGATCGCGGGCAGGCCATGGTCGATCTCGCCGCTCTTTACGAAAAGGACGGACTGGAACTCCAGGCCAACGAACTGCCGGACTATCTGCCGCTCTTCCTCGAATATCTGTCGACGAAGCCGCTTGGCGAGGCTCTCAACCTTCTCTCTGAGACCGCTCATATCCTGGGTGCGCTCGAAGAGCGGCTGGTATCACGGGAATCTCCTTATGCGGCCGTGCTAACGGCCATTCGCGTCATGGCGGGTGTCTCGCTCGATACGTCCACTGAAGTCGAGCTTCCCGCTTCAGCGTCCGGCGACCTTGCCGCCCTTGATGCGGAGTGGGAAGAAACCGCTGTCACCTTCGGCCCTGGAGGCGGCGCCATGGACGGTTGCTCCAGTGAACGGCTTCAGACCCGATTGCGTGCGGCACATCGCGATGTGCGCAGCAACGCTCATTGAAGGAGGAAGATCATGTCCGAGACGATCAATTCCGCACTCTTCGGCTGGTATCCCTATCTCTGTCTCACTGTCTTCCTGCTCGGCAGCTTGATCCGCTTCGATCGCGAGCAATATACTTGGAAGACCGGTTCGTCGCAGTTGCTGCGCCGCAAGCAACTGCGCTGGGGTTCGAACCTGTTTCACATCGGCATATTGGTGATCTTCTTCGGTCACGCCGGCGGATTGCTGACACCGATTGCAATCTTCGACGCGCTTGGGATCTCGCACAGTTTCAAGCAGGGACTCGCGATCGTCGTCGGCGGTGTCTCCGGCATCGCCTGCTTCATCGGCATTACGCTTCTTGCCCATCGCCGCTTCTTCGATCCGCGCATCCGTGCGACGTCGAGTTTCGGGGATATGGCGATCCTGCTCATTCTGTGGCTGCAACTGACGTTCGGCCTCTCCACCATCTTCGTTTCGCTTCAGCATATGGACGGACATGAGATGGTGAAGTTCATGAACTGGGCGCAGGGCATTTTGACGCTGCAGCCGGCTGCCGCTGCCTACGTCGCGGATGTGCATCCCATCTTCAAGATGCACCTGTTGCTCGGCATGACGATCTTTTTGCTGTTTCCGTTCACCCGCCTTGTCCATATCTGGAGTGCGCCGATCTGGTATCTCGGACGTCCCGGCTATCAGGTCGTGCGGAGCCGCTTCGATCGCGAGCGTCATCCGTCCCGTTCCTACAGGCATCCGGGGGAGTGAGCCATGGTTTCCATCATCATCGACCGTACCACCACGCAGGTAAGCGGCGAGCACGAGCACCGGCACGAGCATAAGCCAAACCGGTCCGAGGCAGTCGTCATGCCGCCGGTCAGCGTCAACGGCGTGTCGATCTCCCGCAAGGACATCGCCGCAGAGACGCAGAATTTCCCGGCCGACAATCCGGGCGCTGCATGGCATGCCGCGACGCGGGCACTCGTCGTTCGCCATCTGCTTTTGGAGGAGGCACAGCGACTGGGCTTCCTCATCGAGCCACAGGCCGATGCCGAGGGGCGCGTCGAAACCGATGAAGACGCTTTGCTGCGTGCACTCCTCGAACGGGAAGTACAGACGCCCGCGGCGGACGAGGAGGCGTTGCGTCGGTTCTATGACAATAACCGCAAGCGTTTCATGACGTCGCCGCTTTTCGAGGTAGATCACATCCTGATCGCAGCGCGGCGGCAGGATGCCGTCGCTTTCGCAGAAGTGCGGGAGCGGGTGGTTTCGCTTGCCGGCGCTCTGGAGCGCGAGCCGGAGCGCTTTGCCGAATTGGCCAGAGACTGTTCCGACTGTCCCTCACGCGAGGTCGGCGGCAGTCTCGGGCAGATCAGCTTGGGAGATACGACGCCGGAATTCGAGGCCGCGCTGATCGAGCTTGCTGTCGGCCAGATATCAGCGCCCGTCGAAACCCGCTATGGGGTCCACCTCATCCGCCTCGCCCGGAAGATCGACGGTTCGCTCCTGCCGTTCGAAGCGGTCAAGGCGCAGATCGCCTTCTATCTCGAAGAGCACGTCCGTCGTCAGGCAACGGCGCAGTATATCTCGCTGCTCGTTGGCCGCGCAGATATCCGCGGAATCGCGCTTAAGGGTGCTGCGACACCTCTTGTGCAGTGAGGGCAAGGCATGTTCGGCACTCTCATCGCTTCGCTCGACAATCCGGAGACTGCTGCGGCGCTCATGGACGCGCTGGGGATGGAAGGTCTGGCGGAACGGCTTGAAATGGCGGCCGCCGCGGAGGGGATCGAGCCGGCCGCCTATCTTGCCATTACCGTCAGGTCGTTCATGGAGACGGCATCCGACGATCATTTCGTCCAGTTGATCGGCATCATGAACAGCGCCAAGGATCCAGGCCTTGCCGCAATCCGCGCTATTCTCGCCAAGGCTTTGCCGGAGGCTGCACCATGAGGGGGTCCTGCCCGCTGACCGATCTCTTCGGCCGCAGGATCACTTATCTCAGGCTGTCGGTGACCGATCGCTGCGATCTGCGCTGCGTTTATTGCATGCCGGAAAGCATGGCGTTCCTGCCGCGCCGGGACCTGTTGACACTGGAGGAAATGGACCGTTTGGCATCGGCGTTTGTCACGCGTGGCGTCAGCAAGATTCGCATTACCGGCGGCGAGCCCCTGGTGCGCAAGGGGGTGATGGGTCTGTTGGAGAGCCTGTCCCGCCATCTTGCAAGCGGCCGGCTCAAGGAACTCACCTTGACGACGAATGGCACTCAGCTTGCCCGCCATGCGGAGCAATTAGCCCGCGTCGGCGTGCGGCGGATCAATGTCTCGCTCGATACGCTGGATGCGGATCGGTTTCGAGCGATTACCAGGCGGGACGAATTCCATGCGGTGATGGATGGATTGCTGGCTGCGCAGAAGGCCGGCCTTGCCGTAAAGCTCAACGCGGTTGCCTTGAAGGGCATCACCGAAGGCGAAATCCACGAGCTGATTGCCTTTGCCCATGGCAGGGGCATGGACCTGACTTTGATCGAGACCATGCCGCTTGGCGATGTCGGTGCGGACCGGACCGATCAATATTTACCGCTGGGCGATCTCAGGCGGCTGATCGAGGCGCGCTGGACACTGGTCGACACGCCGGAGCGGACCGGTGGGCCGGCGCGATATGTTCGGGTGGCCGAAACCGGCGGTCGCATCGGCTTCATCACGCCGATGAGCCATTCCTTCTGCGAGAGCTGCAACCGCGTGCGCGTCAGCGCGACGGGAGTGCTCTATACCTGCCTTGGTCAGGAGGACAAAACCGACCTGCGCGCGGCCTTACGCGGCTCCGAATCCGACGAGGCATTCCACGCCGCGATCGATGAGGCCATCGGGGCGAAACCGCGTGGCCATGATTTCCGCATCGATCGCACGGGCGCGCCAAAGCTTGCCCGCCATATGTCGACGCTCGGAGGCTGATCGATCTGCACTCCCGCTGCTGGCGGCGAGAGATCATCCCTGATGGTGCAGCTCGTCCGCCAGGAAATCGCTGAGGGCTTGAACGCGATGACTGGCCGCGCTGCCGTTTGTGACCGCATATAAATTGGCGCTTTCCGGTAGAAACCGTTCGAGAGCCGTCACCAGTGCCCCGGACGCCAATTCTTCGCGGACGTCCCAGATGGGGCTCAAGATGACGCCATAGCCCTTCAAACCCCAGCGTTTTAAAATGGAGCCGTCGTTTGCCACACGGTTTCCAGAGACTCGCGTCGAGATTTTCCGGCCGTCATCCACAAAATGCCAAGTCGAGAACGTCGTTGCCGGCCTCGAGACCAACAGGCAATTGTGACCCGCAAGGTCGTCAGGATGCGCCGGCAGCCCGTGTGAGTTCCAATAGGAGGGGGCTGCACATATGACCCGCTGGCCGCGCAAGATCAGGCGCGCCTTTAGCGAAGAGTCTCGCAGAGGTCCGTTGCGTATCGCGAGATCGATGTTTTGCTCCACGAGATCGATAACGGCATCCGAGAGATGTAGATCTATCGAAACGCCTGAGTGCAGTTCCATGAACCGGTCGATCGCCGGGACGATTTTGCTCCTGCCGAAGTCAACGGTTGAAGTCATTTTGATGGGGCCACGCAAGGGACCGCCTCTCACTCCTTCGACGGACGCATCCCAGTCGGCGAGCAATCGCCGCGCATTGGATAGGAACTGCAGACCCTCGTATGTAAAAGAAAGGCGTCGCGTTGATCGCCTGATCAATGTCGCGCCTGCCTGCTCCTCCAATTGCTGCAACGCCACCGTAACCGTCGACGTGGCGACGGCGCTCTGTCGTGCCGCTGCTGACAGGCTTCCCGCCTCCGCGATGCCAACGAAAAGACGGAGCGCGTCCAAAGTGTCCATTTCTCGAAAACTCCGAAAGGTGTTGTCGGAACTTACCTGATTATCAAGCAAACCGAAATGATCGATATTTCCGGCATCAAGTTTGGATGCAGCCGCTCGGTGAGTGGCGCCAGGAAGGAAATCGAAATGCCGGTCAAAGCACGAGCAGCGCGGATTCATCAGTATGGTGCGCCAGAGCTTTTAACGTTCGAGGACATTCTCGTCCCGGAACCGGGCGATGGCGAGGTCCTCGTCCGCAGCACGATGATTGGTCTCAATTTCGTCGATGTCTATTTCAGGCGTGGTTCGATGGAGGTGCCGTCGTTCCCTGCAACGATCGGCAACGAGGCTGCGGGGATCGTCGAGGCTGTCGGACGCAACGTCACATCCGTAAAGGTGGGTGATCGCGTCGTTTTCGGCCACAGCACCGGCGCTTACGCCACCGCCGGTCTCCATCCCGCTGACCGGTTGGTGGTCATTCCGGACGGCGTCTCCGATGCGCAGGCGGCTGGCAGTTTCCTCAAGGGATTGACCGCCAGATATCTGATCAAGGACGTCGTGCCGTTGAAGCGCGGCGACACGATCCTTTATCACGCCGCGGCTGGCGGGGTCGGCCAAATCTTCGTGCAATGGGCAAAGTCGCTCGGGTATCGGGTTATTGGTACGGTATCCAGCGACAGCAAGGCAGAGGTTGCGCGCCAGGCGGGGTGTGATCACGTCATCAACTACCGCACGGAAGATTTTGTAGCGCGAACCTTCGAACTGACGGATGGTCTCGGCGTCGACGCTGTCTTCGACTCCGTCGGACGGGATACCTTCCGTGGCTCCCTTGCCGTCCTCAAAGTTCGCGGCACGCTGGTTCAATTCGGTAAGGCGTCTGGCGAGATCGCGCCCATCGATCCTTATGAACTGGGTCCGCGGGGGCTGCACGTCACATGGCCGATGCTGCAGCATTACGTCACCACACCGGCTGAGACCGCAGAAGCCGCTGCTGATCTATTTGCTGCAATCCAATCGGGCGTCCTGCAAGTCGATCCTTCCCGCATTTATTCGTTCGATGACGTCGTCCAGGCTCATCACGATCTGGAAGAGCGACGCACGACGGGTTCGGCGGTCCTTCGCGTAACCCAATAGCGAGGATGCCGAACGGCACCCGTGGGCGCCAAGGCTTTGGCGGCAAGAACGTTAGCCGGGTGTGACAGGCAGCATTTCGGCGCGTCTGGGTATCCTACAGTAACTTACCGGCGATCCAGCGTATCTTACTACGAGGCTGGGCGCCGCTGTTCTATTATCCTCCAAACAGCGGAGGGTAATATCATGACTGGAGAGGAAAAATCGGAATCCCACTCTTCGATGATCAGTGCGGAAGAGCTGCGTAAGCGCGCGCTTGAACTGCAGCTCGTGGAAATGCAGCGCGACGAGAAGATCAGATCGCGCGAAGCCGAAAAACATGCGGAGTTTGTCGAAGAATTTTTTGGAAAACAGATTAGCGACAAGGAGCGGGAGACCATTCGCCGCGTGGTGATGAAGTCCGTTGCCGACGGTAAGGTAGAAGCATTGATCTACAGTTTCCCTTCCGACTTCTGCACCGATGGCGGTCGCGCCATCAACAGCCAGCGCTCCGATTGGCCTTCCACCCTGCAAGGAAAAGCCAAAGAGCTTTACGAGCTTTTCAATGAAGTAGCTCGTCCGAAGGGCTACACCCTCACCGCTGCGGTCATCAACTTCCCGGGTGGCATGCCCGGCGACATCGGCTTTTTCCTGAATTGGGAAGCGCCGGTCGCCTGATCCCTACCGAAATCGGCGCTTCGATGGAATTGGCGACCAACAGGGCTTCCGCAGTGGATTGATATACGGCAAGGACGGCTGGCTTTGCCGCCTGTATTGTCGGTTCGAACACCGACCAGGCCAAGGGGGCGACTCATGAGGACAAGAGAGATCGAGCGGAAGTTTCTTGTCCGAAACGACATGTGGCGACGCAAAGTAGTGGCGGCAAGTGAATTGCGCCAAGGCTATCTTCTTTGCGACGCCGGCAAGTCGGTCCGCGTGCGCGTGGTGGACAATCGGACGGCTTTCCTGACCATAAAGTTCAAACGGCAGGGGATTGTCCGCGATGAGTTCGAATATGCCATCCCGATTCCCGAGGCGGAAGAATTGCTTGAACGCGCGGCCGGTGCAGTGATTGAGAAGTCCCGCTACCAAGTGCCCGTTGGCAAATTTGTCTGGGAAATCGATGTATTCCACGGCGCCCATTCCGGCTTGACGATCGCCGAGATCGAAATGCTCTGCGAGACCGATCGGCCCGTGCTGCCGCGTTGGCTCGGACCGGAGATCACGGGGGATCCAAAGTATTCCAACCAGACCCTGGCCATGACCATTCTGGATCCGCAGGCACAGCCTCGCCCCCTCGTTGCCAAGAGGGCCATCGTTCCAGAGGAGGCATCTGACTCTATTCGCCGACTACCGACCAGTTGTGGTCTGGATTGAACTCTTTGATGGATGCCGCAATCTCTGCAGTATTCTCACCGAGATCCCGTTCGTAAATCACGCTCTGGTCGCTGATCATGAACGTCTGCACGCCCGTTTCTCGATACTTCACCGGCCATGCGATGAGCGCAAAGCCGTCGGTCATGTGTCCGTTGACCACGTAGCTGTGCCGGCCGCCGAAAACGTTCGGGCCCTGGCTAGTCAGGATGCGATATCGGTAACCAAAATAGCCTTCGCCTTTCAGCGCCTTTCCGAATGCCGCATTTTCGATCAGATCACTGGCAGGGCTTTCGTCATCGTCCGTCTCGGCCACCCAGTAGAGCCCGTTCTTCTTTCCCTTGTCGCTGATCAGCACTTGCGCGTACTCGTAAACGCCGTCGCCGTTTCTATCCTTGCTGGCGTAAACGCGCTGCGCCTGCACATAGTCATGCATCGTCTGGATGGTTTGCAATTCATTTTCGCCGATGCGCCGGTTGAGGATTTCTTCCAGGCCCGCTTTCGTGTCAAACGCCCATTTGCCATCCTCTCGCTTGACCAGAGGGAACGGCAGCGGCCAAAGCTTGTCTCCGATCAAGACGATCTTGCGATCCCAGATATCCTGCATGGCGACCTGATTAGCCGCACCTTCCTTGATAAGGCCGAGGGCGGTCATGGCTTCTTCGCTCGCCTTCAGCTTGGCGCCATCGAGTCCCAGCAACTGCGCCAGACCGTCGACATCGTTGGAGGATAGCGCCGTTTTGAGGCGATCGACGGCCTCTGGCGGCTGATCGAACTCTGGCGACTTGCTGTGTGATGCAAAGCCCGCGAGCCTTTGCCGGTCCTGCGCCTCGCTGACATGCCAGCTTGATAAGACGGCGACCGAAGCCGCGAATATCAATGTGGGCAACTGCATTCTGGGCGTCGTTCTCATCGCCTGCCTCCCCGAAAAATATCGCGCCTATCTCCGACCTCTACCACCGCCGCCGCCTCTGCCGCCGCCCCTGCCGCCGCCGCCATGTGGCATCGGGCGCCGACCGCCTTGGTGCATTGATCTGGAGGGCGGCCGCTGTGCGCCCCCCATGCTTTGACGGCCACGCTGGGATGCCATCGCCTCCCGGCGGCCAGATGAGACGTTGCCAAGGGCCGAAGGCTGACGCCCTCTATTGTCGGGCCTGGAGGCCAATGCCTGCTTGCCTTGGCGAGCTCCGGCGGCCTGCCCGCCGCGATTTGCACCCGCCCCAGCCTTTGGCGATTTGGGATTGTTCCGGGCGACATTTGCCGGCCGATTGGCACCTTCCGTCGTCCTGGCCGTCGTCCTGGCTGCTGGCCTTTGTTGCAAGCCTTGCATCGTGTCTCTACGGACGTCAGCCGCACGGTTGACGCGCTCGGACGCGGGACCGCTTCGCTCCCGATTGATGCTCTCGGCTCGGTTACGCAAATTGTTGCCGCTGTCGGATTGGAGATTGTTTCTGATGGCAGACCTGTCCATTTTCGCAAGCTGGTCCTTGCCGATACTCAACTTGCTGCGGTCGACATTCTTCCAATCGACATCATTCCATTTAACCTTGCCGCTGAAATTTCGATTGTTGAAGCAGTTGTTGCAGTCGATATCGACATCGCCGCGCCAATTGCCGCCCCATACGCCCCAATTGTTCCAGTTGACGGCCGCAGCCCACGCAATGCCCGTGACGGCGGCCGCAAAAAAGGGTGCTCCCGGATAATAATAGTTGGGATAGGAATCCGAATAATAGGAGACGGGCTCAGAAGCGTAACCGGGTTGATAGAGCATCTCCGGCGCATATTGGGGTATGTAGATCTTCTCGGGATTTGTCGGCTGGATAACAACGTTGTCGTTTTCGTTGACGACGGTGATTTTGTCGTCGCTCTTGATAATGCCTTTCGCGACGGCTTCATCGCGTAACTGCTGGATGGCGACCAGAACGTCCTTTTGCTGGTTCGTCAGGGCATTTCCGAAGGCCTGTGTCCATTCCAGGTCATCGCTCATCATCTTGACGACTTCCGGATAGTTCAGCAGTGAAATAACGCTGCCGTCCCAGTCGCTTTTCGGCTTGAGGTCCGCATTCTTTTTTTTCGCTTCCAGGAAGCGGCTTGCCTCGACGATCTGGAGCGGAAAGAGCGACGCTGCCGAGATGGCTGCGACAAGGTCGTCGGGATAGAGTGCGATGCGGGCAACGAGAACTTCCAGCTCGTCGTCGGAAAGTAGCGCCGGCGCATCTGCCGCCGTTTGGGCTGCGGGCGCGCTGTTCGCCGATGTTTGTGAAAAGGCGGGAAACTGCGCCTGGATCGCAAGAAGCGATACTGCTGACAAGCCGAAGACGAGCTCTCGAAGTTTCATCCCCATAGCGATCTCTCCCCCATAGCGATTGGTCTGATATGCCGTTTCGTCTTCTCGGCTGCCGCACTGCTTATTGCTTTTCGTTCCGAAGCTTTGTCTTGATCGGCGTTCCCGGCCGGACCAAAAAGCGGCGCGGGCTTTCCCCACCTAAGGCCCTTGCAACGCCCAACGGCCTGCAGATGCTTGCATTGCACTTGCCGCTGCTCCCATCGGCGTCGTGTTCGATCGCAACCATAATATTGCAGGCGATTGCATTAGTTATGTATAATACAAGAAGTTACGCCGCTGACCGGACGGACATCGGGGATTGCAGCTTGCTCCGCGCATCGGAAAGCGCCGCGCCGGGGAAGATTACCTTGCTGCCGGCGTAATTGTCAGAAGGGCGACCTTCTTTGGAGGGCGATAGACAGTGGAGCCGCCGGCAGGTCCGCTATCTCGAATCTGATCGCGCGGTTTGGTAGCCAAAAGCTTACCTTCGCAGCGGTGATAGCCGTTGCGAGGTCCTATGTTTGCGTACGAAGCGTCCGTCAGCAGACTTTATCCCTCCCGTGGACCATGACGCGTGCGCTGCGGTGCGGCTTCGCTCGTTTCTCAACCAAACCGCTGCACAGGGAGAAACGATCCTCGATCAGCACCGGGAAGGAGCGCGAACGTGCCTTCATAACCAGCGGTGCGCGCTTGCTCTTCCTCCGATTCATCGGTCATGGCGGCCGGCGGCATCCAGTCGGATCTGATGCGCCACGGGGATGTTACACGATGCTACACGCGTTCGGGCGGCCTCCGCGTTAAAATCTCGTCCATCTGTCATAAACCTGTCACGAAGAGGGCGAGCCCTTGCCTGAGCTATGCCTTCATCGAGCAGTGATCAAGTGTTGGGACGTCGCTCAAGCGAACGCCCTTTGCGGACGGGAGCTTTAGGATGGCCGTGAGTTTTCATCTGCCCATATTGCGGGGCCTGGGCGGCTTTCGATCCGATTGGCTGCGTAGCGACATCCCCGCCGGTCTGTCGATTGCCGCGGTCGGATTGCCCAGCGCCATCGCCTATCCCGCCATTGCCGGACTTCCGCCGGAAACCGGAATTTATGCCAGTATTGTCGCTCCTATTGCATACGCCCTCTTCGGGCCGTCGCGATTATTGGTGGTCGGACCCGACGCCGCGACGATGACCGTGCTTGCCGCTGCCATGGGTGCGGTGGTCGCCGCCATGCCTGCCGGAACTCCGGTTGATCGAGTCGCCATTGCTGCCGCCCTCGCTTTGGGCGTCGGGTGTTTCTGTTTCGCCGCTCGGCTACTGCGCCTGGGCATTTTGGCGAACTTTCTCTCGCGGCCTATCCTCGTTGGTTTCTTCGCCGGCGTATCGCTTTCCATCCTGGTGGGCCAGATCAGCCGGTTTACGGGTGTCCGCATTGAATCGGATGGTCTCCTGGCGCCGGTTGCGGAAATCCTTCGCAAGAGCGCATCCATCCATTGGCCCTCATTGCTGTTCGGGCTGGCCATGTTTTGTCTGCTATGGGTCGCAAAGGCGATGCGTTCCCGTATACCGGGACCCGTGCTCGTCGTTGTCGTATCCTTCCTGCTATCCGCCATCTTCGATTTTCAGGGGCGCGGAATTGCCGTGATCGGCGACATTCCTCGCGGGCTTCCGTCGATTAGCTTGCCGCCGATCTCGCAATTGCCGCTCGACAAGATCGCCCTGGGATCGGCCGCTGTTTTCCTCGTCAGCTTTGGTGCAGGCATTGTCGCTGCCCGTAGTTTCGGAGCAAAGGCGGGCGAGGAGGTCGATGCCAATCAGGAATTGATCGGTCTGGGTGCTGCCAACATCGCGCCCGGCCTGTTTGGCGCATTCCCGATCAGCGTTTCGGATTCGAGAACGGCGATCAATTTTTCGGTGGGCGGCCGTTCGCAGGCATCCGGCCTGGTGTCTGCAGCGACGTTGATTGCGGCCCTGGTCTTCCTGCACAGCGCCTTGCGCATCCTGCCTATTCCCGCCCTTGCGGCAATACTTGCGACTGCTGCGATCGGCCTTATCGATGTTCATGAGCTGAAAAGAATATGGCAGATCAGCAGAATGGAATTCGTCTTCGCGCTGATCGCCATGTGGGGCGCCATTAGCTTCGGCGTTCTAAACGGCGTGGTCGTCGCCATCGTTGCGACGCTGATCTATCTCCTGCGCAAGACGATGTTTCCTCGCGATACGCTTCTCGGGCGCATTCCCGGCCGGGACGGCTTTTACGATATGCAGCGCTTTCCGGATGCCGCTGCCATCCAGGGCGTGGCGATATGCCTGATCCAGGGCAGCGTGCTGTTCTACAATGCCGATTACGTTCGCATAAGACTGCGCGACATCGCCAAAAGCCTCGCGCCGGACACACGCCGCTTCGTGCTCGACGCCAGCGCAATGGTCCACCTCGACAGCACGGGTGCTGCGGCGCTCGATGCGGTTCAGGAGGCTCTGCAGCAGCAAGGTATCGTCTTTTGCGTAGCGGAGCTGAACGCTGAGGCCAGGGCGCTGCTGGAGCGCGCGGGAGTCGCCGATCGTATCGGCGCGATGAGTTTCTTTGACGACAAAGAGGATGCAATCGGGTCGTTCCGTCTTCAGGAGGCGGAGCGCAAGGCAGTGCAAAACGAGACACCGCAATTCAGGGAGGGAAGTCATGAACAAGATGTATGACCCCAATCGTGACGGGGAGACAGATGGCGGCTCAAAGAAGAAAAAGCGGAACAAGGATTACGAAAAAGAGATCGCAAAGCTGCAGGTCGAACTTGCGCACCTGCAGGCTTGGGTCAAAAGCTCCGGCGCCCGCATCGTGATCATTTTCGAGGGCCGCGATGCGGCCGGCAAGGGTGGCATGATCAAGCGCATTACGGAACGCGTCAGTCCGCGTGTATTTCGCGTGGTTGCCCTGCCGGCACCCAACGACCGTGAAAAGTCGCAGATCTATATGCAGCGTTATATCGCTCATTTGCCCGCGGCAGGCGAGGTCGTGATCTTCGATCGCAGTTGGTACAACCGCCCCGGCGTCGATCGGGTCATGGGCTTCGCCACGGAAAAGAAGGCTAAGCGCTTCCTTGAGCTTGCTCCTCGTTTTGAGGCCGCCATTGTCGAGAGTGGCACAGTTCTGCTGAAATATTTCCTGACTGTCAGCGAAGCGGAGCAAGAGCGTCGCTTCAGACGTCGGATCGACGATCCGGTACGGCAATGGAAGTTAAGTCCGATGGACGTGGAGTCCTATCGTCGTTGGTGGGACTATACGCGGGCCTACGACGAAATGATCAGAATGACGGATACTCAGCACGCTCCCTGGTGGATCGTCCCTTCAGATGACAAGAAGCACGCCCGCATCAATTGCATCTCGCATATTCTGAAGTCGATTCCCTATGAGCGAGTGAAGTTCGATAAACCTGAATTGGGCAAGCGGCAGAAGCGACCCGGGGATTATGTTGAGGACGAGGGCGTCCGCAATATCGTTCCGGACCTTAACTGGTAGACCACAGAATGTGGCGGGAGCTTATGCCATGCAGTCAATCTCAGCTCCGCCCGCACAGGAATTAGCGGGAGATACCAACAGCGTCCGAACGAGCCCGAGCTCCGCCGACGCACGAATAGGCGAATTCATCCGGCTCGCTGTCGCCGGCCTTTTCGCCTATTGGTCCTTTACGATCGTCGCTCCCTTCATCTTGATCATCGCCTGGGCGGCTATACTGGCAGTCGCCCTTTTTCCCGTCTTTGAATTGTTGAGAAAGTTGCTTGGCCCTCGAGGCATTGCCGCGGCAGTTTTGATCGTGATTGCGTGCCTTGCGATCGTGATCGCGCCGCTGGCAACCATCCTGTTTGGCTTCGCCGACGGTACGCGCGCGCTTCTAACCGGCCTGAAGGAAGGGACGATCGCGTTGCCCTCAGCGCCGGAGAGCATAAAAGCGTGGCCCTATTTCGGAGAGCGCGCTTTTGAGCTTTGGAACTATGCCATAGCCAATTTTGCTGAGATGCTGAAGCAGTTCCAGGAGCCGATAAGAGCGGCCGCCGGCGTCATTCTGGAGAGAACAGCGGCTCTTGCAGGCGGCGTGCTCAGTTTCATTGCATCCCTGTTGCTTTGCGGCGTTTTCCTGGTCACTAGGCAGCAGTTGGTGTCGGCGGTGAACCTTGTCGTCACCCGGATCGCAGGCAATCGGGGAACCGATTTTGTTCGTCTGGCAAGCATAACGGTCCGCAATGTGTCTCGCGGCATCATCGGTATCGCATTGCTGCAGACGCTTCTGTGCGGGCTTCTCCTGTTTCTTTTCGACGTTCCTGCTCAGGGAGTGTTGAGCTTTGTCGTTTTCATACTCTGCATCATCCAGATCGGACCTGGCATCGTGCTGCTGCCCCTGGTCATTTGGGCCTGGTTCGCATGGCCATTCACGGACGCCTTATTGTTCATGCTCCTCGCAGTGCCGATCGCCCTTCTGGATAATATTCTAAAGCCGATTTTGATCTCGCGCGGCTTGTCCACCCCGATGCCTCTGATCTTGCTTGGCGTCATCGGTGGAACCCTGGCACACGGGTTGGTGGGCTTATTTCTCGGGCCGGTCGTCCTTGGTGTTTTCTATGATCTGTTTGTGGCCTGGACAAATCCCACAGTTCCCGCCGGTGAGAGTCCCGCAGTGACGTCGGCTTGAGAGGACGGATCGCGGCTGGTTATCGCCGCCTGCTGCCGAGCCATACTCATCGGCAGTGTCGATATGCTCTTCAAAGCAGCACTATGATTTCGGGCGCGCGGACGGTGCGCGCAAGATCACGATCTTCGAATTGCGGAGCGCATCACGAATTTCGCCAGTAAGAGCCTCGACGAGACCGGCATACTCCTGGCGCCGTACTTCCCGGACATTATCAGGCAGGTAGTCCACTCGCGTCAGTGTTTCGACGGCGGCTGCAAGGTCTTCGCACATGCTGCGGAAAGTCTCGTCGGCGCTAAAGAGCTGTTGCACGCGCGCGACTTCATCAGGGAAGCGCACTTCGACAATTTGGAGTGCGGACAAATGCGTTAAATTGTTCTTTCCCGATATCATTTTCCGCCCCGTACGTCACGGTCACGTTAAAGGAGATTGAGACATTATATTGCCACAACGTAAATTAGAGGCGTAATATACATGAACATACAAGGGCGATAAGACGACCGCTATGGTCGCGGAGGGGATACCATGCAAAGCGCTTGGGCAAGCGGCGGGGACGACGCGTCGTCTCCTGATATGTGGGAGATCAGAGAACAGCTACAGCGCATCCTTTCAAGCGAGGAGTTTTTGGCGCCGGAACGGGGCCGCAGGTTCTTGGAATACGTCGTCGAAGAGACGCTTGCCGGGCGCGCTGACTACCTCAAGGCCTATACGATCGCACAGGAGGTTTTTACCCGGGATGCATCGTTCGACGCGCAAAATGACCCGGTCGTCAGAATAGAAGCGGGCCGGATTCGACGAGGCCTCGAACGCTATTATTTGGTTGCCGGGCATGATGACCGGATCGTCATTACTATACCGAAAGGGGCCTATATCCCCTGTTTTCGGTACGCTGCTGCCGCGGAGATGCGGCCCGATCCGCCCGAGACGAAAGATGTCTCGGAGACCGAACCCGAAATCCAGAAGCCAATGATTGCGGCGGATCGCAGGGACGCACCGCCGCCGCCCGTGTGGCTGTGGTATGCGATCGGGGCGGCGATAGCCTTGGCGACGTTTGTTGCCGTTGTTCCGCCGCTCAGCGTCCTTTTCTTTTCATCGCGTGGCATTCAAAATATCACCCCGGTGGCGGCGGGAGTAACCGTTCCCAAAGTTCTCGTCGAACCTTTCGAAGAAATATCAAAAGGGGGCGGGTCCGCCGACGTTGCCCGTGGCCTCACGGAAGAGGTCATTGGCGAGCTTGCGAAGTTCAAGGAAATTGCCGTCATTGCAAAACAGCCGCCTTCGAGGCCCGACACGCGCGTGGAAGAGCCGCGCTTTGCGCTGCAGGGCGGCGTTCGCGTCGACGGAAACAAGCTTCGGCTAACGACCAGACTCGTCCGCCGTTCCGATGGATCGGTGATCTGGGCGAACAATTACGACAGGGACCTTCGAGTGCAGGATATGCTCGAGGTCGAAGCCGATGTTGCGCGGCGGGTTGCGACGGCTGTCGCCCAACCTTACGGCCTGATCTTCCAGGCCGACGTGCCGCGCCTGACCGAGTCTCCTCCCAATGACTGGGACGCTTATGCATGTACCCTGTCCTATTACAACTACCGAATCGAACTGAACCCGCAAAACCATGCGGAAGTGCAGGACTGTCTCAAGCGTACGACCGCGCGGCTTCCGAACTACGCCACCTCATGGGCATTGCTTTCTCTGACCTATCTGGACGAGGTCCGCTTCCAATATCGGCTGGACGTGCCGCAATCGGCTCAGCCGTTGACGCTGGCTCTTGAAACCGCAAAGCGCGCGGTTGAACTCGATCCCGAGAATGCACGGGCATTGCAGGCCTTGATGCTGGCGAACTTCTTCAATGGCGACGTCGACGCTGCACTGAAGGCGGGAGCCGCCGCCTATGCGATCAATCCCAACGACACGGAAGTTTCCGGAGAATATGGTTTCAGACTTGCCTTCTCCGGCAGATGGGAAACGGGCTGCGAACTGATGTCGAGTGCCATCAGCAGAAACCCCGGCCCGATCGGATATTATGAAGTGGGCATGGCAATGTGCGCCTACATTCGGGGCGACTACCAGGCGGCCGAACTATGGGCGCGCATGGCAGATCTCAAATATAACCCCATGCACCATCTTGTCCTGCTCGCGATTCTTGGTGCTCAGGGCAAAGTCGAGGAAGCCGGCCATGAACAGGAGTGGCTGAAATCGAATGCGCCCGCGTTGCTGGTCAACATCCGCAGGGAAGTCGCAAAGCGCCTGCAGCGGCCCTCGGATCAAGAGCTTTTTCTGACCAGTTTAAAAGCCGCCGGCGTCGCGATTACACCCTGAAGCGTGGCGTTTTGCCGACCTAAACAAAGAGCGGCCAATAGACGATACGTGATGCTACAGGCGTTTGAGGTCTGGCAGCGTTACTATCTCCTCCTTGACTACGGCTGGTCGGCTCCGTGATGCAGCCGAAAAGGAGGAACCGTGTTTCTCGACTATTTCGCACTTGGGGTGTTGTTTTTCGTAGTGATCACTTTGTTCTACGCAGTGATCGCGATTCATGACATCCCCCACCTGATTGCCAAGGCCCGTAATCATCCTCATCAAGACGCGATCCATGTTGCCGGATGGGTTAGCCTGTTCACCCTGCACGCCATCTGGCCGTTTCTATTTATCTGGGCAACGCTTTATCGGGAGGACCGCGGCTGGGGAATCCGGCCTGACGGCAAGCTTTCGCGCGAAGCGGAGGCAAACGCTGAAATCGCGCGTCTTCACGCCCGGATCGCCGAGCTCGAAGCGCTCCCGCTGGAGAAGGAGAAAATCTGATGGATCTGCTTCTCATACTCACTTATGCCGCGCTCTGCTGGACGATCTTCAAGATATTCCGGATCCCGGTGAACCAGTGGACACTGGCGACCGCCGTGCTTGGCGGCATCTTTCTGATCTCTGCCTTGCTCCTCATCATGAGCTACAATCATCCTTATTCCAGCGACGGACGGGTCTATTTCACCTCGGCACCTGTCATCCCGGTCGTCGGGGGCCAAGTCGTAGAGGTCCCGGTCACGCCAAACCAGCCGCTGAAGAAGGGCGACGTCCTCTTCCGGATCGATCCCAGACCCTATCAGTTTGTCGTCGATCAGAAGAAGGCAGCTTTGGCTGAGGCGAAGCAGACGGTTCTTCAATTGAAGGCTGCTCTCGATGCCGCCAACGCTGCGGTCACCGGGGCTGAGGCATCGCGCGACCGTTCCCTGCAGGCGTTCGAGAAATTCCAGCAGTCGAATGAAAACGCAAAGTCCAGCGGCAGGGGCGCGGTCTATTCCGAACTCGAGGTCGAGAACCGGCGTGGGATCTATCTGACCGCGGAAGCGGCGGCCGATACGGCACGCGCTCAAGCAGCTCAGGCCAGGCTGGCCTATGAATCCGAAATCAATGGCACGAACCCAACCGTGGCCCGACTGACCGCGGAACTGGGGAATGCCGAATATGAGCTTGACCAGACGACGGTGCGCGCGCCGACCGACGGCTATGTAACGCAGGTCTTTCTCCGTCCGGGGATGATGGCCAATCCGCTGCCGCTGCGTCCTGTCATGGTCTTCATCAACAGCGAAGACCGCATGCTGGCCGCAGCATTCATTCAGAACTCACTGCAACGCGTGCGCGTTGGCGATGAAGCGGAAGTCGCTTTCAAAGCGGTACCGGGCAAGATATTCAAAGCGCGCGTCCAAGAGGTCATCGACGTTATGGCTCAAGGCCAGCTTCAGCCGGGCGGCGCCTTGATAGATCCGCAGTCACCGGAGCGTGCCGCACCGGGACAAACGCTTGCCCGCATCGAATTGCTCGAAGATACCGACAAATACCAGTTGCCGGGCGGTGTTGTCGCGGAGGTGGCTGTATATACCGAGCACTGGCATCACGTCGCCGTCCTCCGAAAGGTCCTTCTGCGCATGAGCAGTTGGATGAACTACGTCTTCCTGGAGCACTAAAGCTCGTCGCGATCTTTCAGATTCGCTCCCACGCTGTAGCTCCTTGTTTGTGCATGTCGTTTTCGCAAAACCGCCGCACACTTTTGCGCGACATGCACTAACGGCCCTCCCTGTGGCGATATCAAATTGCCATTCAAGAAAAAAAGCTGGCAATGACATTGTCATTGCCAGCAAAGCACTTGCCGAGACTAGGAGAACCCGGCAAGTCGGGAGGGTTTGTGGGACCAGTGGCGCGGTCAAGATCGACGTTATCCGCTCACCGCATTCAGGAGGCCGTGTCGAGAAATCACCCCAACCGGCCGTTCGCCATCCAGGACGGTGATTTCTCCATCATGCTCCTTGGCGATTTGCAGAAGCCTCGACAGCTTGTCCGTTGCAAGGACGGTTGGGCCGGATTCAAAAAGGTGCGTCACGTCGACAGGCTGCATCACCCTTCCAGCGGAAACCAGTTCGAGCCGGGAAATTCCCTTCACGAAGTCGGCGACGTAGTCGTCCGCTGGTTCCGTCACGATCTGCTCCGGCGTTCCCACCTGGACAAACCGTCCGTCCTTCATGATTGCGATGTGCGTTCCAAGCCGGATGGCCTCGTCCAGATCATGGGTGATGAATACGGTCGTCTTTTTGAGCACCTTCGACAGTTCGAGGAACTGCTCCTGGAGCTGGCGTCTGATCAATGGATCGAGGGCGGAGAAGGGCTCGTCCATCAGCAAGATCTCCGGATCGGCTGCCATCGCCCTTGCAAGACAGACGCGCTGCTTCATGCCGCCGGATAGCTCATCAGGGAAGCGGTCACCCCAGCCGTCCAAGCTCACCAGCTTGCGTTTTTCGATTGCGATCTTGTGGCGCTCGTTCCGGTTCATACCCCGCAGCTCCAAGCTGAGCGCCACGTTGTCGATCACCGTGCGGTGCGGAAGCAACGCCATGTTCTGGAAGACCATTCCCACGCTCTGAGAGCGCAGTTGCCTGAGTTGCGGCCCCTGCAGCGCGTTGACGTTCTGATTGGCGACGTGGATCTCGCCGGCCGTCGGTTCGACAAGGCGATTGATATGCCGGACCAATGTGGACTTCCCGGAACCGGAAAGTCCCATGATACAGAAAATCTCACCCCTTCCGACAGAGAACGAGACATCCGCCACCCCGACGACACAGCCAAACCGCTCCAAGATTTCCTTCTTGCCCAGTCCATGGTCGTTAATGGCTTTGTGCGCGTCCTTCGATTTCTCGCCGAAAATTTTCCAAACGTTCCTGCATTCGACTGTCTCATCCATGAGCGCATTCCTCAATTCTTGATGGCCGACGACTGCGGCACTTCGGCAGGGGCGTGTGAGCTTCCCATGAAAGACCGGACGAGGCCGACTGGCCCGCGTGTGAGCCATTCACCCCGCTTGGTTGGTTTTGCGAGCGCTTGTGTCAAACGATCCAGCACGATCGCGAGGGCGACATGCCGAGGCCACCGACGGTCGCTATGCCGATATCGAGACGCCCAATGCCCCGCAGCACCATCTGGCCGAGGCCGCCGACGGCAATCATCGAACCGATGACGACCATTGAAAGCGACGTCTCGATCGGGCAAGGCAACTGATAAAAGCCACCAACAAACCCATTGTCGACATCGCAGTGGCATGCGGCTTTGTCTCGGCCACTCACTTTTCGAAATGCTATCGTCTTCTGTATGGGTGCAGCCCGCAGCAAACAAGACTGGACTGTATGAAGACAGTTGGGGTTCGGAAGAAGAAGCGACATACCGCATTCCAATAGACGCCGCATTCGGCACTTTTGCGGGTCTGCGACCCCCAACGACGGTGGCCGGACCAAGAAATTGCCGCTTCCAGTGACGTAACGCGCGTTACTGGCTGCCGTCATAGGCTGAGTTTCTGAGTGCGATGGGGTCGCCTATCGCACTCAGGGCGAGTTTCATCGTGGTGCGCTGAGGATCTCCCCCTCTTGGCGGCTACGTCGTCCCTCCTCGACGAGCCAGTCACGCACCCGTCTTGCCTGGGTATTGAGTTCTCTCGAGCGCGGCCAGACGACGTGGAAGGCCAGGTTGGTGTGCAGGACATGCCCGCCCACGGGAACCAGCGCTTTCGATCGGATCTGCTCCTCGATAAGATGCTGCCAACCGAGGGCCACGCCTTCGCCTGCCAGAACGGCCTGTATGACGAGCACATAATCGTTGATCGCCAGCCGCCGCGGTTGAGCGGAATATCGGACCCCCGCGCTTGCGAACCACTCAGACCAATCGTAGGCGGCTCTCACAGGTTCTTCCAAATGGATGAGGGGTAACGTCACGAGGTCTTCGGGCCGCTCGGGAAGACCGCGCCGTTCGACAAAGCCGGCGCTTGCGACGGGAAAAACAACTTCCGGCGCGAGCATGGCGGAATGATAGCGCGGCCAGCTTGCCGGATCGCCGCCACGAACGCCAAGCGGGATCGGTTCCTCGTCTAGATCGAGGTCACGCACGCTGGTCTGGATGCGCAGATCGATGTCTGGAAGGTCGGCACGGAGACGGGCCAAACGCGGCAACATCCACATGGAACCGAATGCGGTCGAGGCCGCCAGCGTGACATTGGCTTCTCGGCCTTTCGTTCTGATGTCCTCCGCCGACTTCTGGATGCGCGAAAGGCCGACGGTGACATCCGCATGGAAACGCTCGCCGACATCAGTCAATTCGACGCTGCGATGCTCGCGATGAAAAAGGGGTATGCCAAGCTGGTCTTCGAGTTTCCGCACGGCAAAGGAGACGGCAGCCTGGGTCATGCCGAGTTCTTCGGCGGCCCGGCTAAAATTTTGATGCCTTCCGGCCGCCTCGAAAATTATGAGACTGGAGGCGGACGGCAAAAGTCTTCTGAAGGTTTGCATAAACAGAGCTTATACAAAAGCCAAGTTTTTTCCAGCGTTACAAAGCCTCAAAGTCGTTTAGCCTCTATCCGGATTATGGAGGCGGAAATGACTGAGGTAACTGAAGAGAGCACTGGCAGACGTGGACGAAGTGGGCGGTCCGCCCGACGCGATGGCGTGGGGAAAGTCCACGCTCCCTATATCGTTCGCAACATTCCGACCTATGACATTCTCTCGGAAGAGAACCTGCAAAAGATCGAACGCACCGCGGACCGCATTCTGGCAGAAATTGGCATAGAGTTTCGCGACGATCCGGTGGCCGTCGAACACTGGAAGAAGGCCGGGGCCAAGGTGGACGGCGTGCGCGTTCGCTTCGAACCGGGAATGCTTCGTGAGATTGTCTTGTCTGCCCCGAGTGTCTTCACCCAGCACGCCCGCAATCCGGCAAACAGTGTGCAGATCGGGGGAGGCAATGTGGTCTTCTCGCCAGCCTATGGTTCGCCCTTCGTCATGGACCAGGACAAAGGCCGTCGGTACGGCACCATCGAAGACTTTCGCAATTTCATCAAGCTCGCTCAGGCGAGCCCGTGGCTGCATCATTCCGGGGGGACGATCTGCGAGCCGGTCGACGTGCCGGTGAACAAGCGTCACCTCGATATGGTCTACAGCCACATCAAATATTCCGACCGCGCGTTCATGGGCTCTGTGACGGCGGAGGAGCGCGCAGAGGATTCGATCGAGATGACGCGGCTCCTTTTCGGTGCGGACTTTGTCGACAAAAACTGCGTCATCCTCGGCAACGTCAATGTAAACTCTCCCCTTGTCTGGGACGGCACCATGACGAGGTCGCTGCGCGCCTACGCCCGCGCCAATCAGGCTGCAGTCATCGTGCCGTTCATTCTGGGTGGTGCCATGGGGCCGGTCACGAACGCCGGGGCTATCGCCCAATCCTATGCGGAAACGCTCGCCGGCTGCGCTCTGACCCAGCTCGAACGTAAGGGGGCGCCGGTTATTTTCGGCAACTTCCTGTCTTCGATGTCACTACGGTCGGGATCGCCCACCTTCGGCACTCCCGAGCCCGCCATTGGCTCGATGGTCATCGGGCAGCTCGCACGGCGGCTGAAGCTGCCTTTGCGGTGTGCAGGCAACTTCTCCAACTCCAAGCTCCCCGACGGTCAGGCCATGCAGGAGGGGCTGATGTCCATGCTGTCGGCCATTCACTGCGGCGCGAACTTCATCCTGCATTCGGCGGGCTTCCTCGATGGCCTTCTGTCCATGTCCTACGAGAAATTCGTGATGGATGCGGACCTCTGCGGAGCGCTCCATTCCTATCTTGCCGGCGTCACGGTAGACGACAACACGCTGGCCTACGACGCGTTCGAAGAAGTGGGGCCAGGCAGCCATTTCCTCGGCTCCGCCCATACGATGCGAAACTACCAGACCGCATTCTGGCAAACGACTCTGTCGGACAACGAGCCTTTCGAGAAGTGGAGCGAGGAGGGCGGATCGACTGACATTGCGACCCGCGCCAATCGGCAGTGGAAGAGCACGCTCGCAGACTACGAAGCCCCACCTCTCGACATCGCCCTGGACGACGCCCTGTGTGAGTTCGTCGCCAAACGCAAGTCGTCGATGGCCGATGGCTGGTACTGAGGGGCAACCGAGGCAGTCGATCCGCTGCCCTACTGCCGCGCCAAAACGTTGAGCGTATCGTGCAATGTCCCTGCTCAGTTCAAGTTGCGGCCATCGCGAACCATGGCCCGTAACTGATCGAGATCCCGATGCAATGTCTCGGCGAGATCGCTGAGGTCGGCATCCAGGCTGGTTTTGGTGGCATGGGCGAGCGCGAACTCACCCGAGCGTATGACGTCGCGCCAGCGGGGCTGAAGTGGCAGGGTTTCGAGCAGTAGATATTTCTCGAGTGTTCGGGCCTGCAGCGAAGAGCGGTCGAGGTTCACGCGCCAGATTCCACTGCGCTCGGCGAAGTCGATCTTGCCTTTGCCTGTCATCCGTTTCCAGAGCTCCAGGCTCTGTTTCATGACATCGATGATGGTCAGGCGAAAGGCGCGCTGGTGCTTCGGCTCACCTTGCGGTTCGAGGGACAGAGCATCGGCGTGCTCAGGCTCCGGCACCAAAACGGTCAGGTTGGCGCCGGCGCTGTCGATTGCTCCCAATACGTGGTGAACCACGCGGTCTCTGCGGAGCATATCGCTCGCCGAAACCGGTTGAATGACGAGCGCAAGTCCGCCGCCGGTTCCGATATCGAACTCGAAGACGCTGAGCGTGAATGCATCGCCGCCAAGGCGAACGCTCGGCTGGAAAAATTCTCCCTCCCGTTTCACGGCCTGATACATGGCTTCAGCAAGCTCGGTCCCCGTCAACGATGAAAGCGCTGTTTCGTTTGCGATGATCGGCATGTCAAACATGCCGAGGGCAGCCTGGTTTGCGTAGATGATCCGGTGCTGGTGATCGGTGCAGAGAATTGCCACCTCGAAAATCTCAAGAAGTCTGGCCATACGCTGCTGCGACAGCCGAAGCGCGTCCTCGACTTCAACCCTTCGCTCGATCTCGGCCTTAAGCGAGCTGTTTTCGCGGATCTGGCTGCGTGCGCGTGCGGCCTCCAGCAGCGTCGCCACCCTGGCCAAAAGCTCGTCCTTGACGAAGGGTTTGACGACATAATCATTCGCGCCATGTTCGAAGCCGGCGATCACGTCGCGCGTGCGGCTGCGCGCTGTTACCATGATGATCGGCACATCGAGCAAGTCGTAGCGCTCGCGGATGGCCTTGGCGACTTCCAGCCCGCTCATCCCGGGCATCATCACATCGAGCACGACGAGATCGGGCTTCACGCGATTGATGAAGGCCAGCGCATCCGCACCGCTTTCCGTCGCGCGCACGACATAGCCGACCGGCTGCAGCACATTGCGCAGCACCTGGATGTTGATCGGCTCGTCGTCGACCACAAGGATCAGCGGCGCGCCGGGAGCCATCGGTGCATCGGCGGCGATCTGGCTGCGGGCGATCATGTCGACCGTTTCGTGGAGCCGCTTCTGATCGAGTTCCTCGCCGAAATAATCGATATAGGACGGCTCGACCGTTGCGGCCGGCAGCACGAGCGTGAAGCGTGATCCTTCGCCCAGGACGGAATGGGCGGTAAGCTTGCCATTGAGGAAGGTAGCGAGCTGGCGGGCGATGGTCAGCCCGAGGCCAGTGCCGGCCGGTCCTCGTGTGCCATCCCCGAAGCCCGCCTGCTCCAGAGGCTGGAAAATGCGTTCGAGGCTATCGCTGGCAATGCCGACGCCCGTATCCTCGACGCTGATCGCCACATTCTTGCCGGCCGGCGTGGCAACGACCCGGATCGTGCTCTGGCCGGCATATTTGATAGCGTTTCCAAGGAGATTGTAGAGGATCTGCTCGAAACGCACGGGGTCAGCCATCACGAAGGGAATATCTTCGGGGATATCGACCTCAAGGGCCACCGGCTCGCCGCGTAGCAGCGGTTCGCACATTTTCAGCACATTGCTGACGCTGGTTGCGATATGCACCGGGTGGATGTCGAGCCGCATGCGGCCCTGGCGGATGCGGTAGAGATCAAGCAGATCGTCCACCAGACGCGAAAGCCGTCGGGCGCTGAAGCTGATGAGCTGAAGCTGGTTGCGCTGGGTTGCCGTCAATTCACCGGCCACACCCGCCACCAGGGTTTCGGAAATGCCGATAATGCCGTTCAAGGGCGTGCGCAATTCATGCGACGTGTTGGCGACGAAGGCGTCCTTCATCCGGTCCACCTCTTCGAGGGCCTTGTTCTTCTCCTCGATCAAGCCGACATGCGTTTCCAGTTCGGCGTTTTTCTGATTGATGAGGTTGAGCTGCTCGCGCACGGCATCGCGCATGCGCGTGAAACTCGCCGTCAGCCGGCCGAGTTCGGACGGGTTTTTGATCGTCGGCATGGCATGATCGAGATCGCCGTCGGCGATCGCGCCTGCCGCATCGGTCAGGCGCTGCACGGGCCGGGTCATCGTGCCGGAGAGATAAAAGACCAGGGTGACGAGCACAGGCAGCAGAACCAGGGCCAGCGTGATGACGATCTGCCGGAGGGAATTGCTGTTGGCGAAGGCGACAGATTCCGGCACTTCGGCAACCAAGCTCCAGGGAACGCCGCCAAAATGCAATTGGACATTTGCCGCAAGCGCCGGAACGTCGCCAAGCCCGTCCTCAACGAGCGCCGTGCCGGAGGGCGTGCTGTCACCGATCGCCGCGGGATTGCTACGCGCACCCGGCTGATGACCCGCCGGCGCAGAGATGTAGAAACCATCGGAATTGAGGAGATAGAGACTGCTGGTTTCCCCCTGCTGCGACTGAACGATCCGGTTGAGCCCCTTGGTGCCCATGCGGAAGATGACCATGCCGCGCACTTTGTTGTAGAAGGCAACGCGAACGGCGACGTAGGCGCCGAATTTGCCGGTGACCGGATCGGTGGTGAAATCGCCCACCAACATGGTCCGCTCCCGGGGCGCTTCGGCCATGGCGCGCGCCAGGCGGGAGAGGGGCGTCGGGGCAACCAGCGTCTTCAGGTCCGTACCAAGATAGCGGTCCTTCTCGACCGAATAGACGACACGCTGTTCCGGGGTGATGAGGTACAGATTTTCGAATTCGGACGTCGTGACGAAGCTGACGAAATCATCGTGGAACTGCTGATGAGCGTTGGCATATTCGAGCGCCGAACGCAGCATGGCGTCATTGTCCTTCGGCAGCGCCGCGCCGCCACCATCGTTGTCGATCCCGAACATCTGGCGCAGGATGGCGGTTGCCCGCTCGGGCGAAGGATCGATCTGGCGAAACGCATAGGCAAAACCATAAAAGTCGCCGATCGAATAGCGCACGGCATTCGACTGGCTGAGGCTTTCAGCCTGCCTTGTGGCAAAGGTCAGATATTGTTCGATTTCGCTGCGCTTGGCGTCTCGAACGAAGGCGAGCTTGGCAAAAGTCTCCACCGTGACGCTGCGATTGAGGATGTAGAAGAAGGCGGAAGCGGTGGCCAGCAATGGCAGCAGGCTGATCGCCAGGAGGATGAGCAGAAGACGGCCCCGAAATCCGGATGGCGACAGCGCTCTCAGCATCGGCAGTATTCCCGCATCATGTCTGGTATGCCCTCCTCCCGCTTTCCCCATGGCGGATAATTCCGGCCAATCTATACAATTGCGGAAAAAGGGGAGTCGGTTTTTTCGATATGATCGGAATTTCCGGTTTTGACGATTTTGCCGCAACTCTTGCCGGAATTGTCGGGTGACTTTGCCGCTTGCCTCGCGCTGATATGACGTCGCAAACCGGGCCGGGCAAGAACCTGCGCCTCGAGAGATGGGGAACGGAAATGAACATCAGGACTATTTTGAAGGCCGCGCTCATTGCCAGTGTCATGGCGCCGGTCGCGGCGCGTGCAGAGGCGATGTTGACTGCGTTGCCGGACGAATCGACCGCATGGGTCGAGAATTTCAATCCCTTCAACACCACGACCCGCGTGCCGTCGGTGGAAGATTTCATGTACGAGCCGCTGATCATCTTCAACGCGCTCAAGGATGGCGAGCCGAACTATCGGCTGGCGGAATCCTTTACCTATTCGGACGATCTGAAAAGCGTCACGTTCAAGCTCAGGGATGCGAAATGGTCCGACGGCAAGCCGTTTACGGCGAAGGACGTGGCCTTCACCTTCAACCTGATTAAGGACCACAAGGCGCTCGACCTGCAGGCGATCTGGGATCAGATCGACGGCATCGAGGCGGTTGATGATCACACGGTCAAGATCAATTACAAAAAGGCCGACAGCGGTCTGATCTTCAAGATCGTGCAGGTCTATATCGTCCCGGAACATATCTGGGCCTCGGTCAAGGACCCCGTCACCTTCACCAATCCCCACCCGGTCGGCAGCGGCCCGCTCACTGAAATCCGCCGCTTCACGCCGCAGGAATATATCCAGTGCCGAAACCCCAATTATTGGGACAATGCGACGCTGAAGGTCGATTGCATGCGCTTCCCGCAGGTCGCAGGCAATGATCAGACGATCGCGCTTGCTGCAAAGGGCGAACTCGACTGGTTCGGCTCCTTCCTCCCGGACATTGAAAAGACCTATGTCGGTACGGACCCCAAAAACCATGGCTACTGGTTCCCGGCCGGTTCCATGGTTGCCTTCACCATGAATTTCGAAACGGCGAATGCCGGAAATCATGAGGCCTTTAACAATCTCGCCTTCCGCCGCGCCTTCTCCATGGCGATGGATCGTCAGGCGATGGTCGACATTGCCGGCTATGGTTATCCCACGCTCAACGAATATCCGTCCGGCCTCGGTCGCGCCTTCCACTCCTGGAACAATCCGAAGGTGGATGAGGAATATGGCGTCTACTCGAAATACAATATCGAGAGCGCCAAGGCCGAACTTGCCAAGGCCGGCTTCAAGGATATCGACGGCGACGGTTTCGTGGAAAATCCCGACGGCAGCAAGATCAGCTTCGACATCATCGTGCCGAATGGCTGGACGGATTGGGTCAACACCTGCCAGCTCGCGATCGAAGGATTGACCCAGATTGGTATCCAGGCAAAGCTTTCAACTCCCGATGTTCCCGGCTGGACCGATGCGCTGACTACCGGCAAATACGATGTCGCGATCAACTCGTTTCGCACCGGCGTCACACCTCATTTCATGTATGACGAAGCGCTCAATTCGCGCAACAAGGGCAAGACGCGCTTTGCTTCGGCCCATTACAGCAACCCCGAGCTTGATGCGCTTTTGAACTCCTTCTACACGACCAATGATCATGCGCAGCAGCTCCAGACCATGAACAAGATCGAGGAGTTCATCGGCGCGAACCTGCCCTTCGTGGCGGTCTACAACAATCCGCTTTGGTACGAATACAACACCAAGCGGTTCACCGGCTGGTTCAGCGCGGACAATCCGGTTGCTCGCCCGGTTGTCTACGATGGTGTGCCAGAGCGTCTCCTGCATCTTCTGGCACTGCGTCCGGTCGCACAATAGCTCCGGCGCGTCCGGTTCGATCCCTCTCCCCGGACCCGCTCCTTCGGTTCAGGCTTAAGGCCTGAACCGAACGGCGACGGTCACCCACCGCCGGAGACAAGCCGATGATGTTCATTCTGCGAAGACTGTTTTTTTATGTCGCCGCCTTTTTCACCGCGGCCACGATCAATTTTTTCATACCGCGGCTGATGCCGGGCAATCCGGTGGACGTGATGTTCGCCAAGATGAATTCCTCGCTGCCGCCGGAAGCCAAAACTGCCCTGATCGAAACATTCGGTTTTGCTTCGGGACCGCTTTATCTGCAGTTTCTCGACTATATAAAAAGCGTCTTCACCTGGAATCTGGGACCATCGATCAAATTCTATCCGCTGACGGTGGGCCAGGTACTCGGCCATGCGCTTCCCTGGACGATCATGCTCGCCGGCACGGCGTCCGTCCTCGCCTTCCTATCGGGTTCGTTGCTTGGGGTGTCGGCGGCCTGGCGTCGCGGCGGCATCCTTGATACGATCGCTTCTCCCAGTGCGCTTGCGATCCAGTCCATTCCCGCGGTCGTCGTGGCTCTGACGGCGCTCTATGTCTTCGGCCTGATCCTGGCTTGGTTTCCAACGAGCTTCGCCTTCGATCCTCAGCTTGATCCGGGGCTAACGCCGAGCTTCCTCTCAAGCGCGCTTTACCACGCCGTCATGCCCGTCGTGTCGCTCGCCTTCGTTCACATTGGCGGCTATCTCGTCACCATGCGCAACAACATGATCGGCCAGCTTGGCGAGGATTATGTTGTCATGGGTCAGGCCAAGGGCCTTTCCGACCGTCGTGTGATGTTCAACTACGCGGCGCGCAATGCCCTGCTGCCAAGCGTGACGGCGTTTGCCATCACGCTTGGCGCCGTGATGGGCGGCTCGCTGGTGACCGAGGTGGTGTTCAATTACCCAGGTCTCGGTCATCTCCTCTATCTCGGCATCGTCGCGCGCGATTATCCGCTGATACAGGGTCAGTTGCTGATCATGACGCTCGCCATGCTCTCGGCCAATCTGCTCGTCGACCTCATCTACGTCCTGCTTGACCCAAGACTGCGGAAGGCTTGACCCATGAAAAGGATGCTCCTTCCCATTCTCGGCAACCGCAAGGCGCTTATCGGCCTTGCCATCGTCATCCTCTATGTCGCCGTCGCCGTGCTTGCTCCCGTGCTGACCGGCCATGATCCGATCAAGCGGGTCGGCCGGCCGCACGAGGCGCCGTCTTTGGACCATATCCTCGGCACCACGCGGATGGGCCGCGACGTCTTCACGCAGTTGATCTGGGGCACGCGCACATCGCTGTTCATCGGGCTTCTCGCAGGCTCGATCGTCACTGTGATCGGTGTGATCCTCGGCGTGACCGCCGGCTATTTTGGCGGCGTGATCGACGAAGCGATCAACTTCGTGACCAATATCGCCCTCGTCATTCCGCAATTGCCGCTGCTGCTTGTCATCGCCGCTTTTGTCGGCGAGGCAAGCCCGTTGGTCATCGCGCTCATCATCGGGCTGACCTCCTGGGCCTGGGGGGCACGCGTCACGCGGGCGCAGACCCTGACGCTCCGGCAACGTGATTTCATCCTTGCCTCCGAACTGATCGGCGAGCCCAAATGGCGGATGATCGTCGTCGAACTGATGCCCAACCTGCTTTCGATCATCGGCTTCAACTTCATCGGCTCGGTCATCTATACGATCATCACCGAGGCGACACTGGAGTTTCTGGGCCTGGGCGATCCACTCGCCGTTTCCTGGGGCGCCATGCTTTACAATGCGCAGACCTCATCGGCGATGAGCGTCGGTGCCTGGTGGGAAGTGTTCGCACCGGCAACTGCGATCGCCATTATCGGCATCGGCCTGTCGATGATCAATTTCGCCGTCGATGAAATCTCCAATCCGCGGTTGCGCACGCTCGGGACGGTCCATGCGGCCGTCCGGAAACAGCGTAAGCTCGACCGCGCTCGGACCGTGGTCCTGGAACAGGAGGCTTAAATTGAACCTCTCCTCCAATCTTGTGGAAGTGCGCGGACTGCAGGTGGATTTCCTGACCCATAACGGTCTCTTCACCGCCGTCAAAGGCGTGGATTTCGACATAAGGCGCGGCGAGGTGATGGGGCTGGCCGGCGAGAGCGGCTGCGGAAAATCGACCATAGCCTTCGCCCTGATGCGGCTGCATCGTCCGCCGGCGATCATTTCGAGAGGCGATATCCGGATCGACGGAACCGATGTGCTGGCGCTTTCCGCCCGCGCCTTGGAGCAATGGCGCTGGCGCAAGGCATCCATGGTGTTCCAAAGCGCCATGAGCTCGCTCAATCCGGTGCTGACGATCTTCGAACAGTTCCGGGATGTGTTGTCCCGGCATGACCGAATGGGACGGGACGCGG
The DNA here is from genome assembly GCF_014200235.1 of Martinezella paranaensis. Taxonomy (NCBI): domain Bacteria; kingdom Pseudomonadati; phylum Pseudomonadota; class Alphaproteobacteria; order Hyphomicrobiales; family Rhizobiaceae; genus Martinezella; species Martinezella paranaensis. Next base: position 140,586 of record NZ_JACHBI010000008.1, read on the forward strand.
CGCGGGCGCGTGCCGAAACGCTGATGCAGCTCGTCTCCATTCCCTCCGATCGGCTTGACGACTACCCTCATCAATTGTCCGGCGGCATGCGCCAGCGTGTCGTGCTCGCCATCGCGCTCGCGCTCGAACCGCAGCTCGTGATCATGGATGAGCCCACGACTGCGCTCGACGTGGTGGTGCAGCGGGAGATCCTGCAGGAGATCGTCACGCTCAAGGAAAAGCTCAACTTTTCCATCCTGTTCATCACCCACGATCTGGCGCTGATGGCACAATTTGCGGACCGGATTGCCATCATGCTGAAGGGTGAAATTGTCGAAACCGCGCCGGTCGCCGATATCGTTGCCGCACCCCGGCATGATTATACGCGGCGCTTGTGGGACGCGATGCCGCGGCTCGGTCACGCGATGGAGGCCGTCGTATGATGGGCGAAAATTTCCCGCCGCTGCTCGAACTGCAGAATGTCAGCAAGATCTTCACGCTGAAGCCTTTCTTCGGGCCGGAAAAGCGGGTCGAGGCGCTTCGAAACGTGACTTTGACATTGCAGGCGGGTCGGGCGCTGGCGATCGTCGGCGAATCCGGCTCCGGAAAATCGACCGTAGGGCGAGCCGTCGCCCGGCTCTTCCAGCCGACGTCGGGCAGCATCCTGTTTACGGGCCGAGATATCGCCGGCCTTACAACCCATGCCGACCAGATGAGCTATCTCCGCCGGGTGCAGATGGTGTTCCAGGATCCGTTCGCCGCGCTCAATCCGGCGCATAAGATCCGCCATCATCTCGTGCGGCCTCTCGTCCTGCATCGCGGCTTGAAAGGCGAGGCGTTGGAGGAGGCGACGCGCCGAACGCTCGTCGATGTCGAACTCGATCCGGACGTGACGCTCGATAAATATCCGCATGAGCTTTCGGGTGGGCAGCGCCAGCGCGTCAATCTCGCTCGCGCGCTTGCCGTCGATGCGAAGTTGATCGTCGCGGACGAGCCGACATCCATGCTCGATGTCTCGATCCGCCGCTCGGTGCTTGATCTCATGCGCCGGCTGAAGCTCGAGCGCGGCATCGGCTTCCTCTACATCACCCATGATATCGCGACGGCGCATTATATCGCCGAGGAGACGGCGGTGATGTTTGCCGGCCAGATCGTCGAATATGGTCCGTCCGCCAGCGTGATCCGCGATCCGCAGCATCCCTATACGCGGCTCCTGCTTTCGGCTGTGCCCGATCCGGCAGTCCGGATCACGAGCGGTCGTGGCGAACGGGGACAGCCGTTCTCCATGCATGCCGAAACGGTGCGGAATTCGTCTCGCAGGCCGGTTGGGCAGTCGGTCGAAGTTGCCTCCGGCCATTTCGTCTAACATCATCCCGATATCAACCCTCCAACAGGAGACATTGCACAGCATGCCTGATCTTCTGGTCCGTCTTTACGACCTGCCTGCCCATGACAATGCGAAAGTGGCAGCCCATGGCATTGAGATACGCCGGGCGCTCACGCCGGAGCGCGGTCTGGTACTCGACTGGATCGAGACGCATTTCGGCTCGAAATGGGCAGCCGAAAGTGAAACAGGTTTCGGCAGCCATCCGATCATGACGTGGATTGCGGTCAGGAATGGCGAGATGTTGGGCTTTGCCTGCGGCGATGCCACTGCCAAAGGCTTCTTTGGGCCGACGGGGGTCGCTGAGGATCAGCGCGGCAAGGGGGTGGGCGAGGCGCTGTTGTTTGCCGTGCTCTACGGCCTTCGCGAAGCGGGCTATGCCTATGCCATCATCGGCGATCCAGGTCCGGTCGAATTTTACCGCAAACGCCTCGATGCACTCGAAATCCCCGGATCATCGCCCGGGCTCTATCGCGGCATGCTCCGCACGTCTTCCTGACAACCTATCGGGACATGACGCCTTAGGTTGGTCTTGCAGCGGCAACACCGAAGCTGCTGCGATATTTCGCAGGTGTCGTCGAAAAGCGCCCTTCGAACGCTTCATAAAAGCGCGACAGCGAACCGAAACCTGCTTCAAAGGCGACAGCGGCGACGGGCAGATCGCTGGAAATCAGCAGGGACTGGGCGGTATCGAGACGATGACGCGTTATCGCCTGGTTGATTGTAAGTCCTACCGCCTTTTTGAAAATCGACATCGCATAGTTCGGATGCAGCCCCGCGGCCAGTCCCACGTCTATTGCCGATATTTCGCCTAACGCCTTCTCGGCAATGAAGCGGAGCATTTTCTCAATCCTTGGCAACCGGTCGGGGTCCTGGTTGCGCGATATTTCGATGGCCGAGCTGCGTTCGCGCAGGTCTTGCCAGCCGTCGCGCGCAATCCGTCTAATGCGCGCAACGAGTTCGTCACGTACGATCTGCTCCAGCTCCGGGTCGCCGGACAACAGCTCTTCGCGCCATCTGAGAAAGACATCCCGATCAGGAGGCCTGGGGTTTAGCGCTTCTATAAGGCCGCCACGAAACACGGCGTCGCGGAACGAGCTCATGCTGTTGAAATTAACGAGAACGGACATCGGGACATAGAGGCAGACGAAATTTGTCGGCTCGGTGACCTCCACGACCTGATGCGGGATCATTCCCCAGAACAGGCAGAGCTGCCCCGCGGAAATCTGCAGCCTGCGGCCATCGAACCAGTAGGTGATGCGCCCGTCGAGAACATAGTTCAGCTCCACCTGACTATGCATGTGAGGCCCGCTCATGCGCCGCACGTCCAATCGTTCACCGGCACAGAAGCGATGGTCGCCAAACACGACGAGCGGATGGCGGGTTGGGCCGTCATGAACTGGAACTGACTCATCTTCGAGCAGCATCGGGGCGTCCTTTAGCAAGTTCGCGATCTTAGAAAACCGGAAGTGATCTTCGCAATCGCGGTAGCGGTCTACGAATTTGGATGATGAATATCAATCGCCGCACATGGGAGTGACATGTGCGTAGGCGATATGGCGCAACGAGTCAGTGGAGGATTGTGTGCCCTTTTTTAAAAATTTCAGCTCGATTGCATTGAGCTACATGCTGATCTCGTCGGCAGCTTGTGCTGGAGAAATCGTTCTCAATTCCGATCAATCCGACCCAACGCCGAAGAAGGCAATGGAGCAATTGATCGTAAACTTCGAGGCGAAGAACCCTGACGTAAAGGTCAAGTGGAACGATTTCGATCACGAAGGCTACAAGTCCGCTATCCGCAACTTCCTGACTGCAGACGCTCCCGATGTCGTCGCCTGGTATGCAGGCAATCGCATGGAGCCTTTCGTCAAGGCGGGCCTCTTCCAGGACGTGAGCGATGTCTGGGCAACCAACGGTTTGAACGACCAGTTGAAGGCGGCTTCCGCCTCCATGACGATCGACGGCAAGAAATGGGGCGTTCCCTATACCTACTATCAGTGGGGCATCTACTACCGCGCCGATATTTTCAAGGATAAGGGCATCGAGCCGCCGAAGACCTGGGACGAATTGGTGGGAGCTTGCGCCAAGCTGAAGGCCGCCGGCGTCACGCCGTTTGCCATCGGCAGCAAGGCACTCTGGCCGACCGCCGGCTGGTTCGACTATCTCGATCTGCGCCTGAACGGCTATCAGTTCCACATGGATCTGACGTCGGGCAAGGTGTCCTACACCGATCCGAAGGTCAAAGCCGTGTTCGCCAAGTGGGCGGAACTGGTGAAGCCCGGTTACTTCCTTGCAAACCATTCCGCGCTCGATTGGCAGGATGCGATTCCGCAATTCGTCCAGGGCAAGGCGGCCATGTACCTCATGGGCAATTTCGCAGTTGCTCCGATGAAGGATGGCGGACTGAAGGAAGATCAGATCGGCTTCCTACCGTTCCCGGAAATCACGGCCGGATTGCCGTCTTCTGAAGAAGCGCCGTTGGACACGTTTCATATCCCGTCGGGCGCCAAGAACAAGGAAGACGCGAAGAAATTCCTTGCCTATGTGGCTTCTGCGGACGCGCAAACGACAATGAATGCCACCCTTGGCCAGTTGCCGGTCAACAACCAGTCGACTAAGCCGGACGACAAATTCCTGAAGGCAGGCTTCGAGATGCTGTCGAAGGCGCAGGCCCTCTCGCAGTTCTACGATCGTGATGCACCTGCCGACATGGCGAAGGCCGGCATGGAAGGCTTCCAGGAATTCATGGTCAAGCCCGACAAGATCGATGCGATCCTCGCGCGTCTCGATAAGGTGCGCGCTCGCGCATACAAATAGCATCCTCCCATGATGATAGGGTGCCGGACGTCCGTGACGTCCGGCAGAATTCTTACCAGCAGTTTGTATAGGAGCAGACGGTGGGCACGCCCAGTACCGCTCAACCAACGTTCTGGAAACGCAATCAGCAGGCTCTTGCCCCCTGGCTCTTTCTCGCGCCAGGCGTCCTGATGTTTCTGGTCTATGTGATTGTTCCCGTATTCCAATCGGTGTGGATCAGCTTTCACGACTGGGACGGCCTTGGGCCGAAAACCTGGATCGGTCTTGGAAACTATGTCGAGCTTTTCTCCGACGATGCCTTCTATACGTCGCTGGAGAACAACGTCATATGGCTTGTCCTCTATCTGCTCGCCGTTCCGGCCGGGTTGGCGGCAGCGCTGTTCTTGAACCAGACCGTGGCGGGTATCCGCCTCTACAAATCCCTCTTCTTCTTTCCCTTCGTCATCAGCCAGGTCGTCGTCGGCCTGATCTTTACGTGGTTCTACGCCCCGAACTTCGGCCTGCTTTCGGCGCTGCTGAACGCCTTGACGGGAACGCAGATCGCCGTCCTTGCCGATGAGCGTCTGGTGACCTACGGCATTATTGCTGCCGGCCTTTGGCCGCAGATAGCCTATTGCATGATCCTCTACCTGACGGGCCTGAACAACATCAATCCGGAGCAGATCGAAGCCGGGCGCATGGATGGCGCAAAAGGCTGGCATTTGTTCTGGAACATCGTCCTGCCGCAGCTTCGCCCGGCAACCTTCATCGCGGTGGTGGTGACGGTCATCGGCGCTCTACGGTCCTTCGACCTCGTCTCGGTCATGACCGCCGGCGGTCCCTACGGATCGAGCCGCGTTTTGTCCTATTACATGTATGAGCAGGCGCTTTCCGAATATGGTTTCCGCATGGGCTACGGTGCAGCGATTGCCGTCGTTCTCTTCCTGATCATGATGATCTTCATTGCCTTCTTCCTCATTCGCATGCTGAGGCAGGAAAGGAATTCCTGATGTTTCCGACACCTGTCCAGAAATCCGGGCCATGGGTTTCCATCGCCTATCAGATCATTCTGCCGATTACTCTCATCGTCTGGCTCCTGCCATTGATCGGCGTGGCGTTGACATCGATCCGCCCATCGGGGGATTTGGCTGCCGGCAACTATTTCGGCATCCCATCCGGCTTCGCCGGCGTCGAAAATTATACCGCCGTCTTCCGGGATTCACCCATCGGTCACTACATACTGAACTCGTTCAAGATCACCATCCCGACGGTGATCGGCGCAGTCGGGCTGTCCTGCCTCTGCGGCTTTGCCCTTGCGGTCTATCGCTTCAAGGGAAGCCTCGCGCTGTTCTTCATCTTCGTCGCGGGCAACTTCATTCCATTTCAGATCCTGATGGTTCCGGTTCGCGACCTTACCTTGAAGATGGGCCTATACGACACGGTAACCGGGCTCGTATTGTTTCACGTCGCGTTCCAGACGGGCTTCTGCACGCTCTTCATGCGCAATTTCATCAAGGGGCTGCCGTTTCCCTTGATCGAATCCGCGCGCGTGGAGGGCGTCTCGGAGTGGCGGATTTTCGTCCACGTCGTCCTGCCCTTGATGCGCCCGGCGATTGCGGCGCTGTCCGTGCTGATCTTCACCTTCGTCTGGAACGACTATTTCTGGGCGACAGTTCTTGTGCAGGGACAGGCTGCAATGCCAGTCACCGCTGGTCTTAATGCACTTAATGGACAGTGGGTCGCCGCATGGCATCTGGTGTCGGCGGGCTCGATCGTCGCCGCCATGCCGCCGGTTCTGATGTTCTTCTTCATGCAGAGGCACTTTATTGCAGGCCTCACTCTGGGAGCGACCAAAGGATGAGCAAGACTGTTGTCGTCACAGCGGGAGAGGTCTCCTTAGCGCTCGGTCTGCCGAAACGCGGCATGCCCGAGATTCTTGGTTTCGGCCGGGGCGCGCGTGCGCCCGAATTCTGGCCCGACGTGCCGCGGTCGAGCCGTGTCAATGGCATGGATTTCGATGTGCCCTCGAATGTCCTGTTGCCTGTTGGCGGTCTCGGCTTCTTCGGCTGGCCGGCAATCTCAGGCCATCGAGATGGACGTTCGTTCATTCTGGATTTCGGCAATTGGCAGTCCGAAGAGAGCGATGCGGGCGTCGTCCTGGAGGCCAAGGATGCTATCGCGGAAATCGGCCTCCAGATCCGCATGGAGGCAAGCCCGACCGGCGTTCTGTCGATTTCGACCTCCCTGACCAATAACGGCTCCGGCGACTACACCCTAGACCGTTGTATGGCGGCAAGCTTTCTGATGCCGGCTGGCGCAGCGGAACTGACGAGCTTCACCGGCATGTGGGGCAGGGAGTTCCAGACCCGCCGCTTCCCGCTTTCCAGCGGGCTCTGGATGCAAGAAAGCCGGCGCGGACGCACCTCGCATGACCGCTTTCCTGTGGTTTTCCTCGACAGCGGCGACGAGCAGATGGGCTTTCATCTCGGCTGGAGCGGCAATCATCTTATCGCGATCGACACGCTCGACGACGGACGCCGGCTGGTGCATCTCGGCGAACTCTTCGAGCCGGGTGAAATGCGCCTTGCGCCGGGAGAAAGCTACGACAGCCCGACGGCCTTTGCAGGCCCCGACAGCCAGGCCTTCATCGCCTTTGTCCGGGAACGCGTGGTCGCATGGCCCGGTGGCGCGATGCGACCACGGCCGGTGACGCTCAACACCTGGGAAGGCAATTACTTCGATCATCGCATGGAGTCCCTCAAGGCCCAGGCGGATGCCGCGGCGGCGATCGGTATCGAGCGTTTCGTGCTCGATGACGGATGGTTCGGCAAGCGCGACGACGACACGACCAGCCTTGGCGACTGGTTCATCGACGCGCGAAAATATCCTGACGGCTTGAAGCCGCTTGTCGATCATGTGACGTCGCTCGGTATGGAATTCGGCCTCTGGTTCGAGCCTGAGAACGTCAACCCGGAATCGGAATTGTTCCGCGCTCATCCGGATTGGGCCTTGCAGGTCAAGGGCCGTTCGCTTCTCCTGTCGAGAAACCAGCTTGTGCTGGATCTGACGCGGCCGGAGGTCAGCGACTATCTCTTCGAACGCATGGCGGCGGTGCTGTCTGCCCATGCGATCTCCTACATCAAATGGGACATGAACCGCGACCTGACCCATGCCGGCGGCGTTGATGGTCGTGCGCTCATCGCGCGGCAGACGCGCGCCGTTTACGCGTTGATGGATCGGATCCGGCAGGCATTCCCGGCCGTCGAAATCGAAAGCTGCGCATCCGGTGGCGGGCGCATTGACTATGGCGCCCTCAAGCGTACTCACCGCGTCTGGACGTCCGATTGCACCGATGCCTTCGAGCGGCTGGAAATTCAGGACGGCGCCTCGCAGTTCGTGCCGCCAGAAATCCTCGGCGCTCATATTGCCGCTTCGCCGAACCATCAGACCGGCCGTAGGCTCAGCCTTTCCTTCCGCGCCCTTGTCGCGCTCGCCTATCATCTCGGCGTCGAGCTCAATCCGCTCACCCTGGAAGCGGAAGAGAAACAGGAGCTTGAAGGCTGGATCGCGCTCCACAAGCGCCTGCGGCCGCTGCTGCATGCCGCCGGCAAGCAATTTCGTCTACCGGCGCTCGACGGCCGCTACGTCTGGGGCGCTGCCGATTCCGAACGTAACCTGGCCTTCGTCGTTCAGGGGCCGCAGATGGTCGGCGAACAGCCGGCGCCCGTCCGCCTGCCGGTTGATGGCGACGACAAGGGGCAGTGGCGGATAGCGGCAGTGCATCCCGCCGAGCCCGACTTCATCCGAATATCCGAAGGTCAACGGAAACTTCTGAGTGGAGAGCTGACGTTCAGCCTCGATACGCTCAGGCATGTCGGACTGCCCCTGCCGATGCTCCGTCCCGAAAGCGGGCTCCTTCTCGAACTCGAACCCGTGATCAAAGGCTAAATTCCATGGGAAATGTAACGCTCAACCGCGTGACGAAGCAGTTCGGCGCCGCCAGCGTCATCAAGGGTGTCGATCTGACGATCGAGGCCGGCGAATTCTGCGTCTTCGTCGGACCCTCCGGCTGTGGCAAGTCCACGCTTCTGCGCATGATAGCCGGGCTGGAGGACATCTCCTCCGGCGCGCTCAAAATCGGCGGCAATGACATGACCAGGGTCGGCCCGGCCGAACGCGGGGTCGCCATGGTGTTCCAAAGCTATGCGCTCTATCCGCACATGACGGTGGCGGAGAATATCGGCTTCGGCCTGCGCATGACCGGTCATTCAAAAGACGAAGTCGCCCGCCGGACCAAGGCGGCTGCCGAGATGCTGCAACTGCAATCGATGCTGGGCCGGAAGCCTTCCCAGCTTTCGGGTGGTCAGCGTCAGCGCGTCGCTATCGGACGCGCCATCGTGCGCAACCCGCAAGTCTTCCTGTTCGACGAGCCGCTCTCCAATCTCGACGCCTCGCTCAGGGTGCAGATGCGCACGGAGATCAGCAAGCTGCACCAGGATATCCGCACGACGATGATCTACGTCACCCACGATCAGGTTGAGGCCATGACGATGGCCGACAAGATCGTCGTGCTTCAGGGCGGACTGGTCGAGCAGGTGGGATCGCCGCTGGAACTTTATCATCGGCCAAAGAACATTTTTGTCGCTGGCTTCATCGGCTCTCCGAAGATGAACTTCCTCAAGACCACGGCTTCACCCGTTGCCGATAGTGTCAAGGTCAATCTGCCCGGCGGCCAGTCGATCACCCTGCCGGGCGCTTCGGTCAGGGAAGGCCAGTCGGTCACGCTCGGAATTCGTCCCGAGCATCTCGATCGGGGCGAGGGGAATGGTACTGCGCTTTCCGGCAAAGTCCGCCTTGCCGAATATCTGGGATCGGAGACAATGTTCTATCTCGCGCTTGCAGATGGTAGCGAGGTTGCGGTGAAGGCAGATGGTCTCGCGCAGGCTAAGCCCGGCGACGATCTTTCCATTCATGTCCGGGCCGCCGCCTGCCATCTGTTCGACGATGCCGGCAATGCCATCCTCAACGGAGATCTGACGAAATAATGCTTGGCGTTTGCTACTATCCGGAACATTGGCCCGAAAGCTGGTGGGAAAAAGACGCGCGCCGCATGCGGGCGCTTGGGATTTCCTATGTGCGCATCGGCGAATTCGCCTGGTCGCGCCTTGAGCCCGCGCGTGGTATGTTCGATTTTTCCTGGCTCGACCGGGCGATGGACACGCTAACGAAAGCCGGTCTGAAAATCGTCCTGGGGACGCCGACGGCCACGCCGCCGAAATGGCTGATGGACGAATATCCCGAAATCGCCCCGGTTGATGAGCAAGGCAAGGTGAGGGGCTTCGGCTCGCGCCGCCACTATACCTTCTCGTCGGACGTCTGGTGGAAGGAATCCGAACGCATCGTCGAAGCCGTCGCCAAGCGATATGGCGAGCACCCTGGCCTGGCCGGCTGGCAGACGGACAATGAGTATGGATGCCATGACACGAGCCTTTCCTGGGGCGTGGAGGACCTGAAGGCGTTTCGCCGCTGGCTGCGTCTTCGCTACCAGTCGACGCAGCAGTTGAACGAAGCCTGGGGCTCGGTGTTCTGGTCGATGGAAGTCCAGAGCTTCGACGATGTCGTGCTGCCGAACTTGACGGTGACTGAGCCCAATCCGGCCGTCAGGCTCGATTTCTGGCGCTTCCATTCCGACCAGATCGCCGCCTATGACCGGATGCAGTGCGATATCATCCGTCAGCATTCACCCGGCCGCTGGATCACCCATAACTTCATGGGTTTCGTCAACGATTTCGATCATTGGAAGGTTGGCGAAAATCTCGATCTCGCCTCCTGGGATTCCTATCCGATCGGCTTCGTCGAGAAGTTCCCCTTCAGCGAGGAAGAGCGTGTGCGCTGGGCTGAGACATCGCATCCGGACATCGCCGCCTTCCATCATGATCTCTATCGCGGTGTCGGCAATGGTCGCTTCTGGATCATGGAGCAACAGCCGGGGCCGGTGAACTGGGCGCCCTGGAACCCGGTGCCGAAGCCGGGCATGGTGCGGCTTTGGGCCTGGGAGGGTCTTGCCCATGGCGCCGAGGTGGTGAGCTATTTCCGCTGGCGCCAGGCTCCCTTCGCGCAGGAACAAATGCATGCAGGGCTCAATCTTCCGGGTCTCGACGAACTTTCGCCGGGAGGCTTGGAAGCTGAAACCGTCGGACGGGAAATTGCGGCGATCGGTGCCTTGCCGGAGGCTTCTCAAGCGCCAGTGGCCATCGTCTATGACTACGAAAGCTACTGGTCCGCGGTCATTCAGCCGCAGGGCAAGGATTTCCGCTACGAGGAGCTCGCGTTCCGCTGGTACGAGGCTGTCAGAAAGCTGGGGCTCGATGTCGATTTCGTTCGACCGGGCGCTAGTCTGAAGGGTTATCGGCTGGTTCTCGTCCCCTGCCTGATGCATGTCTCCGATCTGGCTCTTGCCGCATTCGAGCAGGCGGACGGCGTCGTCCTCTTCGGCCCGAGAACCGGTTCGCGGGACCGCAATTTCAAAATCCCAACCAATCTTCCGCCTGGACCTGTCCGTGACCTTGCTGGCATTCGGATCACGCAGGTCGCCTCCCTGCGACCGGGTCTCGGCATTTCGTTGTCCGGCGCGATCGATGGCCAGGCGACCCGATGGCGCGAATATATTGAGACTGCGGCGGACGCCAAGGTCGAGACGACATTCGAAGACGGCCTTCCGGCGCTGGTATCCAAGGGACGATATCGCTATCTCGCCTGCTGGATCGAGGGGGCTGCCCTCCAGGATCTGATGCAATATCTTGCCAATGGTCTCGATCTGCAAACCGTTGCTCTGCCAGATTTCATTCGTTATCGCAGTGCCGGCGAGCTAACATTCGCGTTCAATTATGGGCCTGATGCTTGGTCGATTCCTGAAACGCAGGAGTTTGTGATGGGCGGACAGCAAGTCCCCCCATTCTCGCTCTCTGCATGGAGAAAGGCGTCGGTCTGAACATCGAACGGGTGGTGCGCAGAAGCACATTCTGCGCACCCAATCGCCGTAGTCGCGCATCCTTGCCAAATTTTGCCATCGCGGCTATGTTTTTCGCATGAGCACGATGAACATTTCCCTGCCGGATCATCTCAAGAGCTTCGTTGATGAGCAGGTGGCAGGACGTGGATATGGGACGAGCAGCGAATATATCCGCGAACTGATCCGGCGAGATCAGGACCGTCTTATTTTGCGTGGGCTTTTGCTTGACGGGGCATCGTCTGTGCAGACTGATCCTGCCGACGGACGCTATTTCAACGATCTGCGCGATCGAGTGCGTGGTCATTCCAGTAAGTGACAAACAAAACCATCATCCCTCGGGAGCTGGCTCGCGGTGACGTCGAAGCGGCCGTGGACTACTACGCAAGCGAGGCTGGGACCAAGGTCGCCCTCGGCTTTATTGACGCTCTACAGGCCGCTTACGATCTCGTAGCGAGGCATCCGGAATTGGGATCGCTGCGTTATGGATACGAATTGGGATTGCCTGAACTGCGCAGCATTGCGCTAAAACGATATCCCTACATCGTCTTTTATCGCGACCAAGAAAATCACGTTGACGTGTGGCGCGTGCTTCATGACAAACGGGATATCCCGCAGTCGATGCAGGAACCCGAGAATCATTGATTTCCGGACAGATGCCGTCTGAAGCGTGGCGGTGAAAGCGTGCGTAGCTTACCCTGCCTCTGTCAGTCTTTCATTCTTCGTACGGCAAAATTCGATCAACTGCTTCGAGGTCATTGGTCGTGCCAAAGCGTAACCTTGCAGCAGATGGCAGCCGAGATCCTTCAGGATCTTCGCATGCTCCATCGTCTCCACGCCCTCGGCAACGATGTCGATGTTCTGTGACCGGCCGATCTCGATGATCGAGGAGACCAGGCGGCGTTGAGATGGAGACGTGACAATCGGGTTGATAATTTCCCGATCGATCTTGAGCCGTCGTGGCTCGAATCTGAGTAGGCTGACGATACTGGCATGCCCGGTGCCGAAATCATCGATCTCGATTTCAATGCCAAGCTCTTTGACGGCCGGAATGATCTCATTGAGAACAGGCTGGAGATCGTCGAAGGAGATTGTCTCGAGCAGTTCGAAACACAGGCGGCCTTTTACCAAGGGAAGCGCGGACAGTTCGGCAAGCAGGTTTGCCTCCGCCAGTCGACGCGCCGAAATATTCACGGAGACACGCGGGATGTGCATTCCCAGGCTGTCCCACCTTGTCAGCTCGAACAGGGCCTTTTGCAGGATGAGCCTATCCATGTCGCCGGAACGCCCCAGATTTTCTGCGACGCCAAGAAATTTGTCCGGGGTGAGCAGACCCTTTTGCGGGTGTTCCCAGCGGGCAAGTGTCTCGACGCCGGCGATATCCAAGGTGTTGGCGTTAAACTGCGGCTGGAAGAATGCAACGAGTTCATCGCGATCGAGCGCATGATTGAATTCGTTCGCCAATTCTTTCGAATGGATCGCGGCGCTGCGAAGCTCTTCGGTGAAAATGGCCGAGCGGCCGCGACCTGCCTTCTTCGCCTCGTAGAGAGCCAAATCGGCATTTAGAAGCAATTGACCGAGTTCCCGCCCGCGCGCAGATGCAGTCTCCCAGGCGACGCCGACGCTGGCGCCGACCACACACTCCCAACCATCGATGAAGAGCGGCTGCTCGAGCGTATCGACGATCTGCTCAGCCAATTCGTTTGCTCCGCGCTCGGGATTGGCACTCCAACTAGCGAAGATGAACTCATCTCCGCCGATCCGAGCCGCTACGTCATGTGGACCGGTCAAATCGGCAAGGCGCGACGCCGTTGCCTGCAAGACCGCGTCGCCTCCAGCATGCCCCTTCGTGTCGTTGATCTCTTTGAAGCGATCCAGGTCGATATGAATGAGGATCAGACAATCTTCCGAACTGGGTCGCGGCGGTTGGGCGATCATCTGGTCAACAAATCGCCTGTTAGGAAGCCCCGTGAGGGCGTCATGCAGCGACAGATATTCCAGCCTTTGCCGTGCTCGAACGAGCTTTTTCTTGTGAAGGCGGAGCTTCTCAATGGTTTTCTGGCGCGATTTCGTCAGAAAGCCAACCCAGACCATCGGCGCAACGACGCATAACGCCAACAGGCTCGCATAAAGCTCAAAAATGGCTATGCCGTTATTTTGACCCCAACCGCCCTTGGGCAGGGCGACGAGGGTCCAACGGCCATACGTCATATCGACGGATGCCACCACCGGCTGCTTCGAAAACGTTCCGAGGTCGCCGAGAAAAACTTGTTTGGACAAGTTCGGTTGCGGCGTGGTGCTGACGGCAATCTCAAGGTCGCTCGATCCAAGACCGCTATCTTGGTAGAGCCTCGGTATGTCTATGATCCCGGAAAGAAGGCCCCAAAAAGTCTGGCTTTTTCCGTCATTGATATAAACCGGGCACCTGACCACGAAAGCAATTCCGCCTTGGACCAGCTCCACGGGGCCCGTCAAAACGATGTTGTGGGTGTTGCGCGCCAGCATCGCGCTATCCCGCTGCTTCTCGTTCGTTCGGTAGTCAAGGCCGATGGCCTTTTCGTTTCCTTTTTCCGGATAAACCCACTTGACCACCATGCCGGGCGCGGCGGCAAAGCTTCGCAGTTGTGAATCGGGCTGCAAGATTTCCGCGGCAAGTTTGGAAAAGGCGTTCTGGTCCATCGTCGGATTGACCGCGACACCGGCGGCCAGGCCTTGCAACAGCTTGACGTTGCTATTGATGTTCGTCTGAAGCCGCGACGATATGGTGGCAAGTTCGCCCGCAACAACCGAGCGCTCGTCGGCCAGCGATCGTTCCCGCTGCCAGTTCGTTGCAACACAGACGACGATGGCTGCAATAGTCGCTGCAAATATTGCCGGCGCAAATGCGCTGGCATGGCTTATTGCAGAACTCGCGAAGCCGCGTAATATTTTTGAATTTCTTCGAAACTTCATCAGGTTGCCGGTATAGAGAACAGGCCTGCATCCTGGCACAGTTTCTTTAAAGCAACGCTAAACCCATCAGCCAATCTACTATCGAAGAAAGCCGTCTATTCTTTCTGGATTGCGGCACTGAATGTCGCTGATTGTTGATTTCAACGGCTCGTTATATTTGACGGGCTTCGCCTTAATTATTTGAATTAACAACATAATTTTATGGGCGGCGATGTTCTGATCACAGCTCACAAGCTGCAATCCCGGTTCGATTGCGAAAGTGGATGAAAGCGATCTTCTTCTGTAATTTTTGCTGTGACAACCGCCCGCCAGATCCGCTTATTGTCTCAGAATGCCGGTTTGGGTGGCTCGATGGTGGCAAAATCTGGGATGAAACATCCGAGCTTCATATAGATGCAGGCTTCGTGCGCTGCCACGATGAAAGCATCTCTTGCAAGCTCAGGCGTGGATTTGCCCTCGACTGCGGCGCTGCAGATCATCAACGCATCCTGATATGCCTGATCTTCTTCGGCGGGCCAGTTTACCAATAGGCAATCGAGTGCTTCCAAACTGCTCCGGATCGTTCGAAACTCGCCGATCCGGTGTAGCTCAAGGCTTACGGGCTCCTGCCATGTTCCACACGTCATCATGATCTACCTCTGACGCTGAAACGGAGCAAAGGGGATTTTTGTTCCTGAGAGAGGCTGCGTGACGGTCTTTCCGATCCTTGAAAGCTAATCGCGGTTTTCAAGATTGGGATGATGCCAGCATCCAGGACTGGCGGGCGCCGAGCAATAAGACCGCAGCGGCAAAGACAGCGACTGCCGAAGCGACGTGAAGTACGGTTCGAAAGCCATAGGTCTGTGCGATGACACCGACGGCCGGGCCGGCCAGTACGCCGCTGATCATCAAGGTGTTCCAGTAAATCGCCGTGGCGCGCGCCGGACGGTCTTCGGCGTAGGACTGGACAAAACTGATGCCAAGGCTTGCATAGAGTCCGTAGTACAGCCCCTCCATTGCCGCGCTCGCCAACATCTGTGGAAAGCTCTGGACCGAGGCCAGGAACTGAATGGCGATAACGGCTAGCAGCGTTGTCGCCAATAATGGCTTCCGGATTCCAAACCTGGCCATCAGAAGCGGCGTTGAAAAAATAGCGAAGACTTCCACAAAGGTTTTGACGGTGAAGGCTAATCCCGGCGCATAGCCTGGCAGCCCAACTTCCTGCACGTAGAAAAGGGGCAAGGTCGAAAATGTCAGCGAGCGGGCGGACGATAGGCAGAACACAAATGTTGCGGCGAGCCAAAGACCGGGATTTACGCGACCGCCTTCGCGCTTTTCCAAAGCGCCTTCCTTGGGCTTGGCCTTGGCGTTCTGTGGCTTCACCCACCACCAAAGTACCAGCCAGACGAGCCCGAGTAGGAGGCCGCATCGGAAAACACCAACTTTGCCGATTTGATCTGCGATGACAAAGGAAACCGCCGGCCCGACCATCCAGGCCGTGGAGGTTGTGGCGCGCATGAAGGCGTTTAGCCGGCTCCGTTCGATCTGGTGCTGCTCAGCCAAACCGCTGCCCAGACTGAACATTGTCGATACCGCGCTCGTGCTGACCCCGAACCCGACCACGCCGAATGTCAGCACTGTCCAGAGAGCCGGAACGATTGACAAAGTGAGGTTCGCTAAGAGATAGCCGCCCAGGGCGACCCCGATCAGCGGAAAGGCACTTTTGCCGCGATCAATACGCTGAGCAAACTGACGATTGATCGCGATCGCCAAGCACGAGAGGGCTCCCGCATAGATGCTGATCGTCCATGGGGCCTGCTTCAGACCGTCAACGATGAAAAAGCCCATGAATGGCGCGATCATCGCATTGCAAACTGTTCCGACGAACAGAAGGAGCAGAAAGGGGAGGAGTGCACGTCTAGGGGGGGCGGGACATAGGGACCGAATATGAAGCTCTTGGGATGTCACGCATCGCACGACTTACAGACCTGCGCAATCACAGGTGCAATCGGCTTTCACCAACGTCCACCATCTTGCCACTGCGAGACATTCTCACCGCCGGCCAGCCAAGTCTGTGAATGCTTTCGCCGAAGCTAAGCTGAAATCCGGCGGGCGACCGTCAGATGACTTTGCGGACTTCCTGCTCGAAACTGAGGACGTGATGTAGCGCGATCCGTTCAGCGGTTTCGGCATCTCCGCGGCAGACGGCTTCAAGCATGAGTGTCTGCTCCTGCACGACCTTATCGAGCCCCGGCGCCAGTTCCGGAAATCGCCTCATGGCGACATGAAGAATCCGGAGGGAGAGATTGTGGTAATGATCGAGCGTGTCGAACAGATAGCGGTTCTTGGCGCTTCGATAGATAAAACGATGGATGCGCCGGTCTAGCGCGAGCAGGGCGTCAAGTTCCGTGGGCAGAGAAAGAGCCTTCAGCGCCTCGATCAGTTCGCCGGCTTCGCGGCGTTCCGGCTCACGCAAACGTTCCGCCGCCAAGCGCGTCGCCCAGGATTCGATCCGTGCTCTGGCTTCGTAGATTGCGGTAAGGTCGCTGATATCGATCCTGCTGACAAAGGTACCCCGACGCGGATTGACGTCCACGAAGCCGTCACGCTGCAGCCGGAGCAGGGCCTCGCGCACGGGCGTACGGCCAACGTCCAGGCGGCGCATCACTTCGTTCTCACGCAGAACAGTACCCGGCGGCAAGTGTACCGTGATGATATCCTCCCGGAGCTGCAGATAGGTGCGCTCAGCCAGCGTCAACCCTGCTTCCGGGTCGTCGAGCATTTCTTCCGACACCCAATTGTCCATCACATCGTCTCCGTCCTGAGAGTGATCCGGTCCGATTGCTGAATCACTTGACAATGCACTTCGATAATATACTCTGTAATATATTACAAAAATATTAGGAGGGTGAACCATGAATAGCAACGAAATTTCCTCATATCCCCCACTCAAACGTGGTGTGGCGGCAATCTTGGGCTTCGGGCTTGGGATGCTGGCTGCAACCGTGGTTGCGCAGGCCGAAGACTTTGAAACGCTGAAGCCAGGCGTGCTCCAGGTCGCGATCGAGCCCTACATGCCGTATACGGCGCTGAAGGAAGACAAGCTGGTCGGGCTCGACAGCGACATTATCGACGCGGTTGCCAAGAAGCTTGGCCTCAAAATCGAAACCACGGTGACTGACTTCCCCGGCATGCTCGCTGCGGTGCAGTCTCAGCGCGCCGACATCACGATCGGCGGCATCGCCTGGTCCGACGCTCGCCAAAAGGCGGGCCTGTTCACTGATCCTCCCTATTATTCTCCGCCCGCCATGGCCGTTCATGGCTCGACGTCTTATCCGGACGTCAAAAGCCTTGAAGGCAAGGCACTTGGCACTGTCACAGGATATGTCTGGGCCAAGTCGATAGCCGAAGTGCCGAAGGCCAATGCGCGCACTTATCCGACGGCTGACAGCGTGTTCGAGGATCTTTCATCGGGAAGGCTCGATGTCGGCTTTCTCGACCCCTTGCTGATCATCTATCAACAGCAGCAGCGGCCCGACATGAAGTTCCAGGTCGCATATCTCAATGCCCCAACCGCAGAGCAGGTCGCCGCGCATCCGGATTACAAATATTTCCAGCCGTATATGACCGGCTTCTACCTCCCCAAGCAGGCTCCGAAGCTCACAAAGGCGGTCTCGGATCAGATCGACGCAATGTACAAGGATGGTTCGCTTGCGGCCCTTGTGACGAAATGGGGAGGCGATCCGAAGCAATTCCTGGTTCCGTCGCCGGATATGGCCGCGCAGCGTCGTGGTGTCGACCGCTCGCAGACTTGGTCGCCGCCGTCAATTGCTGACTGACTACCGGGAGGACGACATGAACCTTTGGCAACCTCTTGCTGAAATGTTTCAAGTTCCCTGGGGCGAATATGCGGCCAATCTGGGCGAGGGTCTTTTACGGACCCTTGCCTATACGCTAGCGAGCTTCATCGGTGCTGCAGCCCTGGGTCTTCTGCTTGCCTTGATGCGCCTCAATCGGCTGCGCGCCGTACGCCTGCCTGCGGTCATCTACACGGAAGTCTTCAAGAACGTACCGCTGCTGGCCATTATCTTCGTCACGTATTTTGGCTTGCCCTCGGTCGGCATAAGATTCAGCGTGTTCGTCGCTGGCGTCTTGAGCCTGGTGCTGTTCTATGCGGCCTATCTGTCGGAGATCTTTCGTGCAGCGATTGCCGGCATCCACCCTGGCCAAAACGAGGCGGCGCATGCATTGGGTCTCGGACGCGCGACCACTTTCGGTCATGTGATCCTGCCCCAAGCGCTTCGCCTCGCGCTGCCGGGTACCAATACGATGTTTGTGGATCTGCTCAAGTCGACATCGCTGCTGGTGACCATCTCGGCGGCGGAGCTGATGACAAGGGCGCAATTGATTGCCTCGGAGACGTTTCGTTCACTCGAAGTCTATCTGGTGATCGCCGCAATCTATTTTGCCGTCTGCTACCCCCTTTCGCAAAGCCTGCTCTGGCTTGAGCGCACTATTCACGCAGGCGTTCCCTTGTCGCTTGGTCGCCGGCGAAGGCTCCGGCTGGCGCAGGCTTTGATCCAAAACGGGGGCTAGGCGAATGGCACATATGACAGTCGAAACTGCTGGCATCGCGGCTCCTTCCGACAATGCTGCGGCAATCAAGATCAGGGGTCTTCGGAAATCGTTCGATGGAAGACTGGTGCTCGATGGCATCGATCTCGACGTTCCGCGCGGCCGCATCATCAGCATCATCGGTCAAAGCGGGGGCGGCAAGACGACCCTCATGCGTTGCGTGAATCTGCTTGAACAGCCCGACGACGGCTCTATCGAAATAAATGGCGAGGCGATCTTTGTAAAAGGTGCGGTGACTTGCAAAGACCTTGCCAGATTGCGCCAGCGCGTCGGCATGGTGTTCCAGCGCTTCAACCTATTCCCGCATCTGACCGCTGTGGAGAATGTGGTTCTCGCCCAGATGCACGCGGCGGCTGTCGGGGAGGGGGAGGCTGTCGAGCGTGCGGTGCGATTGCTGACGCGGGTCGGGCTCGTACACCGGGCAATGGCCTACCCGGAGCGCATGTCCGGGGGTGAGCAGCAGCGTGTCGCCATCGCGCGTGCTCTTGCGCTCTCGCCGACCGTACTCCTGTTCGACGAGCCGACATCTGCGCTTGACCCGGAATCGACCGGCGAAGTGCTGCGTGTGATGCGTGAACTCGCAAACGACGGGATGACGATGATCATCGTCACGCACGAGCTGCCATTTGCCCGGGAAGTATCGGACTGGGTCGTCTTCATCGATGGCGGCCGGATCATTGAACAGGGACCGGCAGCGGATGTACTCGACAACCCTCGGGAACCTCGAACCGCTGCCTATGTCGCGCGATACGCAAAACCGGCCTGACCGCAGGGCACGTCAGCGCACCCACCTGGATCTTGGGTGCGCTACCGATCGGTTCCTCTAAAGACTCATGGATGAGATGAATAGGATTTCGACAGATATCGCCGTCGTTGGCGGTGGCGTCATTGGCTTGGCCATCGCACTTCGGCTTCGCGCCGACGGACGTGAAGTCATGATCATAGAGCCGAACGAACCGGGCTCCGGCGCTTCTTACGGGAACGCCGGGACGGTAGCGAACTACGCGGTCATACCGGTCGGGACGCCATCCGTTCTTCGAAACTTTCTGTCGCTGCTGCTTAATCCGAACAGTCCTCTGGCGATCCGCACATCCGCATTGCCGACCTTGTTTCCTTGGCTGGCGCGGTTTGCCTACGAATCTCTGCCACATCGCTATAGGGAAAATGCCGGCCAGATCGCCGAACTCGTCTCGGACGCGTCGTCAGCCTGGACCGAATTCGCCGCCGAGATAGGCGCATCGAATTTCCTGTCGGCAAAGGGTTGTCTTTACCTTTATCACACGCGCAAGGCGTTCCAGGCAGCCTGCGCGGACATTGAGCTGCGTCGCAGCTATGGCGTTTCGCAAGAGCTTCTCTCGGCCAGCGAAGTACTTGGGCTTGAGCCGCGGCTTCCAGGGTTCGAAGGCGGCGGCCTCTTCTTTCCCAAAGCCATCAACCTTAGCGATCCGGGCGAAGTGATGCGCCTTCTGTCTGCGGCGGTGAAACGGGTTGGCGTCGAATTCGTCCAAACCTCTGTGACCGGCATGTCACGCAAGCAGAATGGCCTGCGTATCGCGGCGTCGCCATACGAAGTGCATGCCCATACCGTGGTTATCGCCGCTGGCGCCCATTCACGCAAACTGGCTGCGGAGATTGGCGATCCCGTGCAGCTCGATACCGAGCGCGGCTACCATGTCGAATACGACATGCCGGAACCACCCATCGAGCGGCCGGTTTGCCCGACAGCACATGGCTTTTATTTCTGTCCGTTGCGAGGACGGCTGCGTGTTGCCGGTCTGGTGGAACTCGGCGGCCTTACCGCTCCGGAGAACCCGCAACTCTTGCAAGCTCTGGCGCGGAATGCTCGCCGCTTCTTTCCCGAACTCGGTGCGCCAAGTCGTACATGGCTTGGCTTTCGCCCTTCGATGCCCAATTCCGTGCCGGTTATCAGGCCATCGAAAGGCGGCAAGGACGTTATTCTTGCCTTCGGGCATGGGCATATAGGGTTGACCCTGGCCCCCCGCACCGCCCGGTTGGTTAGCGCGATACTGACGAGCAAAGGCAAATAAGCGTCCAGCGACCAACGCCCGTCATTCTGCTGCCACCTTGGACTGGCGCGACAAGATGCGATAGGCGGCTCCGGGGTGCGGAGCAACCAGCCGCGGCCCCGCTTGTCCAAGCTTTTCGCGCAGCGTGCCCTGCCGGTACTCGGTCTTGTAGACGCCGCGCTTCTGCAGCTCGGGCACCAGCAAATCGACGGCATCCTCGAAACTTTCTGGCGTCACCGCATAGGCGAGGTTGAAGCCGTCGACATCGGTATCCTCGATCCATTCCTGCATCAGGTCGGCGACGGTCTGCGGCGAGCCGACAAAGACCGGTCCGAAACCGCCAACGCCCACCCAGTCCGCCATTTCGCGCACCGTCCATTCCTTGGTCGGATCGATGGTGGTGAAAGTCTCGACGGCCGATTGCACCGCATTGGTATGACGGTGCCGCAGCACCCCGTCCGGTCCGAACTGGCCGAAATCGATACCGGTCCAGCCGGAGATCAGCGTCAACGCACCTTCGAAGGATGCATATTTGCGGTATTCGTTGAACTTCCGCTGCGCCTCGGCATCCGTCTCGCCGAGAACCACGGTTTGCAGGTTAAAGGCAAGGATGTCGCGGGGATTGCGGCCGGCGCGTTCGGCCGCCTCGCGGACATTGGCAACATAGCGTTTCAGCACGGGTTTCGACGGGGAGGCGACGAAGATGCATTCCGCATGGGCGCCGGCGAAATCCTTGCCGCGGCTTGAGGCCCCGGCCTGGTAGAGAACCGGCGTGCGCTGCGGCGAGGGCTCGCTCAGGTGAATGCCGGGAACCGTGAAGTATTTGCCGGAATGGCTGATCGGATGGACTTTTTCCGGATGGGTGAAGATGCCCTTTTCGCGATCGCGAACGACCGCATCGTCCTCCCAGCTTCCTTCCCAGAGTTTGTAGCAGATCTGGAGATATTCGTCGGCGAGATCATAGCGGTCATCATGGTTGGTCTGTGCCGGCTGGCCGATATTGAGTGCGCCGCTGTTCAGATAGGAGGTAACGATATTCCAGCCGACGCGACCCTTTGTCAGATGGTCGAGCGTGGAGATACGCCGGGCAAAGGTATAGGGATGCTCGAAGGAGAGCGAGGCCGTCAGCCCGAAGCCGAGATGTTCGGTCTCATAGGCCATGGTCGGAATAAGCTGCAGGGGATCGTTGACGGGCACTTGCGCCGAATGGCGCAGGGCTGCATCGACATTGCCGTTCAAGACATCATAGACGCCGAGCACGTCGGCGATGAAGAGACCGTCAAACTTGCCGCGCTCCAGCGTCTTTGCCAGATGCACCCAGTAATCCAGGCCCTTGTAGGTCCAGGACTTATCACGCGGATGCCGCCACAGCCCCGGCGACTGGTGTCCGACGCAATTCATGTCGAAGGCATTGAGCCTGATTTCACGGGTCATGTCATTCTTCCTGCATCTATCGGCGAGCATCGTTTAGGCGCCGACGGTTTTTCTATTGATGAAACTGAAGGCGAGCACGGCGAGGATCAGCGTGCCGGTGCCCACCTGCTGCCAGTAGAAGTTCAGGCCCGTCAGCAGCAGGCCATTGGCAACGATGCTGAGCAGCAGGACGCCGAGAACGGTGCCGAGGACATTGGGCCGGCCGAGCGGCGATAGGGTGGTGCCGATGAAGGTCGCGCCGATGGCGTTCAGGAGAAACGCATTTCCGGAGGAGGGGATGTAGACCGTCACCGTTGCCGTCAGGATGAGGCCGGCCACAGCGGCAATCACTCCGGCAAGAATGAAAGTGACGGCAACGGGGGCACCAAGTCCGACGCCGGAATAGCGCACGACGCTCGGCTGGATGCCAATTGAAACCACGATGCGTCCAAAGCGCGTGCGGGCTAACACCGCGGCCGAACCGGCTATGACCACGGCAGCGATCACCAGCGGCACCGGTACATTCGCGATTGTGCCGTGGCCGAGGAAGCGGAAGGCGGCGGGAACGCCCGAAGGCGGCAGATAGACCGGATTGCCGCCGTTGGTCAGTAGCTGCTGGAGACTGCGGCCGATGAACAGGGTACCTAGCGTCGCAAGAAATGGCGCGACACCGATCACGGAAACAAGGATTGCATTAAACGCGCCGACAAGCGCGCCAGCACCGAGGCCGGCAAGCAGAGCCAACGGCACCGGCTGGCCAGCCAGCACGAGGGAGACGAAGGCAAAGCTTGCAAAATCGACGGCCGTACCGACCGAAAGATCGATGCCACCCGAGGATACCGCAAAGGTCATGGCGATCGAGACGATGGCGAGCAGCGTGAAGTTGTTGACCAGAATACTCTGCAGGTTGCCGGGTGTCAGGAACGTTGGCGCCAGAATCGAGAAGACGGAGAAAACCGCAATGAGCGCCACGATCAGCCCATAGCGTGCGAGGCTGGCGACCGAGCGTCCGGCGAGGGTCGGAGCGGGCATGTCAGATCTCCCGTTTGCGCAGCAGTGTCGTGGCTGACACGACGATCAGGATGAGAAAGCCCTCAACACCGCTGACGAGTGTGCTCGGCAGGTTCAGGAGCTGGAAACCGTTGGTGAGGAAGCCGACGAACAGCGCCGAAATCAGCGTTCCAGGAATGGTCGGCACCAGGCGGCGCGAAAAGACGGAGCAGAGGAGCGCGATGACGACGACGGGCAGGAGCGCCTCGCCCGATCCTGTCGTGCTGCCGCTAAGATAGGAGACCGACAAGATACCGGCAAAACCACCGCAGAATCCGCTGGCAATGAAGGCGCCGGCAAGCAGGCGCTTGAGCGGCAGCCCGGCGGCGCGTGCCGCATCAGGAAACTCACCGATGGCGTAGAGCCTCAGACCGATCGGCGTGTATTGTACGATTGCCGTCGCGGCCGCCGTAAAGCCGATCAGGAGATAGGCGAGAACGGGGATGCCGAAACTGTCGGACGCCGAAATTGCGGTGAGAAAATCGGTCGAAGCGGGCACGACGGTATTCTCTGTAAGCACAAGTTCGAGGCCGGCCACGATGTTCATGACCGCAAGCGTCGCGAGCAGCGGCACGATGCCCACGAACACGACGGCGGCAGCGTTGACCGCGCCGATCGCAAGTCCTGTCAGCAGAGCGGCGGCGGCGGCTGTGAGATCGCCGTAGCCGAGTTTGATCAGCGTGGCATAGACTGCGGCACTCAGACCCATATTGGCCGCTATCGAGAGGTCGATGCCGCCGGTGACGACATTCGAACCGCCGGCGATCAGCACCACCGTCAGCCCGATTGCCAGCACGCCCGAAAGCGCCGACTGGCCGAGAACATTGCCGATATTGCCGACCGAGAGGAAATAGGGTGTCGTCAGTGAGAACGCGGCGAGGATCGCGGCGAAAGCAAGCAGGGAGCC
This sequence comes from Martinezella paranaensis, assembly GCF_014200235.1. NCBI lineage: Bacteria > Pseudomonadati > Pseudomonadota > Alphaproteobacteria > Hyphomicrobiales > Rhizobiaceae > Martinezella > Martinezella paranaensis. Next base: position 164,717 of record NZ_JACHBI010000008.1, read on the forward strand.
GAAGCGCAGGAAGGCCACGGCCGCCTTGCCGCTCGATTGCGGCGCGGACTTGGAGGACGCAGTGGGAAGAGGCGCATACTGAACGTCAGCCGACATGGCGCAATCCTTCCGAAGCGCCGGTCGAGATCGACAGCACTTCATCCGTTGTGGTTTTCGAGGAGTCGAGTTCGCGGATCAGCCGGCCGCGGAAGAAGACCAAAATCCGATCGGTGATGCCGACCAGCTCCGGCAGGTCGGAGGAGAGAACGATGACACCGGCGCCGCGGGCGGCAAGCTCGCCGATCAGCGAGTAGATCTCGACCTTGGAGCCGATATCGACGCCGACAGTCGGCTCGTCCAGGAGATAGATTTCCGACTGACGGCTCAGCCATTTGGCGATCGCGACCTTCTGTTGATTGCCGCCCGAGAGCGTGCGGACAGGTGCATCACGCCCGGCGGTCTTGATCTGCAGCCGCTTGATCAGGTCGTTGGCATCGGAACGTTCACGCTTTTGATTGAGGAAGCCGAAGCTGTAGCGGGAAAGGCTCGGAAGGGTGATATTCTCGGTCAGGCTCAGATCGAGGCCGACGCCGTGTCCGCGCCGATCCTCGAGAACAAGCGCAAGCCGGCGGCTGACGGCTTTTGCGGGGCTGCGCGGCTGGGCCGCCCGCCCCTCTATTTCGATTTCGCCGCTTGCCGCCTGTTCCAGACCGAACAGCGTTCGGATCAGGTCTTTGGCTCCGGAGCCAAGCAGGCCGGTGATCCCCAGTACTTCCCCGCGCCGCAGGGTAAAGCTGACATCATCGAACCGGTTGGGCGTCGAAAGCGCTCGCACGTTTAGAATTGCCTCGCCCAGATCGACCTGGCGCTTTGGGAACATGTCTGCAATGTCGCGTTCGATCATCAGGCCGGCGATTGCCTTTGCAGAGGTTTTGCCGATGGGCAGCGACGCCACATCCAGGCCGTTGCGCAGCACGGTGACATGGTCGCACAGCGTCTCGATCTCGTTGAGGTAGTGCGAGATGTAGATGATGGTCACGCCTTCGTCGCGCAGGCGGCGGATCAGGCGGAAGAGGATGTCGGCCTCACGCCGGACAAGTGCGGCCGTCGGCTCGTCGAAGACAAGAACTTTCGGCTTGTGGAGCAGTGCGCGGGTGATCTGGACGATCTGCCTTTCGGCGGTCGACAATTCACCGATCAAGGCGTTCTTCGGCAGGCCCACGCCGAAATAATTGGCGAGAAGCTCGCTGGCGCGCCTCTGCATGGCGCGGCGATCAAGAAAAGGCGTGCCTCCAAGCCGCGTCTCGCGGCCGAGAAACAGCGCTTCGCCGACCGTGAGTGTCGGAACCAGCAGCCGGTCTTGGTGGATGAAATGGATGCCCAACTCTTGGCAGAGGTGTGGCGTCAGCCGGTCATAGGGCTTGTTTTCGATTTCGATCTGACCCTCATCCGGCGTGTGCAACCCGGCGAGCAGCTTGATCAGCGTCGATTTGCCGGCGCCATTTTGGCCGACGAGACCGTGGACGGTGCCGCGGCGAATGGCGAGCGATGCGCCAGCTAGTGCCTGTGCGCCGCCGAAACGTTTCACGACGCGGTTGAAGCGAATGATGACATCGTCATTCTCGGCCGGTAGCGTCGGGATGGATGCAGTCATGATGCAGCTTTCCGGAAAAAGGCGGACCTTGCGGCGTCGGGCCGCAAGGTCTGGTTTAGTGTCAACCGATGCCGAGCTTCTTGATGATCTCGCCAACGTTCTTCTTGTTGGCGAGCAGCGCCGGTACATAGGTCTCGCGCGGCAGCGTGTCGCCGCGAAGCAACTTGGCGACGTTGCGGATCGCCACACGGCCGATCTCGGCCGGCTGCTGAGCAGCATCGGCGCCAGCCGGCGAATTCGGATCGGCAACGAGCTGGAGAACCTCCGGGCTGCCGTCGACACCATAGGTGCGGATCTCATTGCGCCCGGCGGCGGCAATTGCCTGCGTTGCGCCGAGCTGCGGAATATCCCAGGCCGACCAGACGGCCTTGATCGAGCCCTTGTCGGGATTTTTATTGAGGATGGCTGTGATCTGCGTGAAGGCGTCCTGCACCGTATTGGGAATGACGTCACGCAGTTCCGGCTGGATGAGCTTCACCTTGGGGAAATACTTGATGACGTTGACGAGCTGGTCGTAGCGGATCGCGCAGGGCGTCACGCCATAGAAGCCGTTAAAGACGACGATATTGCCTTCCCCGCCGATGTCGGAGACGAGCTGCAGGGCGAGATCCTTGCCGATGCCCCAATTGTCCGACGTCGTGTTGTTGATCGAATTGGTCGAGCCGACATCGACGGTCAGCACCGGAATGCCGGCATCGCGGGCCTTCTTCAGCCAGGGATCGATAACGCTGAGCGTGCCGAGGATCTGCACCAGCGCATCCGGCTTCTGGGCAACCAGTGTCTGAAGCTGGGCAATCAGCTTCCCGTCGTTGCGGCCGGCATCGACTGCGATCGGTTCACCGCCGAGCCGCTTCACCTCTTCGATCTGGGCATTGTAAACCTGAAGATCGAAATAGTGGTCAGTGCCGGTGGCGCTGATGGCGATGCGCTTGCCTTTAAGCGAAAGACCGTCGTCTTCGGCCCTTGCCGCAGGTGCAAGCAGCATGCCCGCGCCAGCAAACGTCGCTCCGGCGACTGCCGCGAGCTTCAAGATGTCCCGGCGCCCAAAGCCGCCCTCAAGTCCTTCATTCATAACGATGTCCTTTCGATCCAATAATCTATAAACTATATAGATTTTATTGTAATAAGAGGTACGTTATTCCAAAAGCATTCGGTCGCGGGAAATTTCTGAGGCCGAATGCTGGACTCAGCGATCGGCGTTGCGGCCAGGGCCGTAGGTCAGCGCCAGCGCGCCGACGAGTACGGCGCCTTTGACGAAATCCTGCGTGTAATAGGGAGCATTCAGCATGGTGAGGCCGTTTAGCAGCACACCGACAAAGACGGCGCCGGCGACTGTGCCGAGCACATTCGGACGGCGCAGGTTGAGGACGGCAAAGCCGATCAATGCGGCAGCGACCGAGTCCATCAGCAGGGACCCGCCGGAGGAGACATCGCCACGCCCGACGCGGGCGGCGATCACGATGCCGCCGAGCGCTGCCAGCGTTCCCGAGATGACATAGGCAAGCGTCTTCAGCCGCCTCGTGGAAGCGCCGGCAAGCCGCGTCGCCACCTCATTGCCGCCGGTGGCAAACAGCAGCCGGCCGATGCGCGTGCGCTCGGTCAGCACGAAGAGGACGATGGCGACGACCGCCATCAGCACGACGGAAACGGGCAGGGTACCGAACAGGCTATAGCGGCCGATCAGCAGGAAGGCGGGATCATAGCTGCCGGTCGCCTTGGAGCCGTCGGGCAGGACCAAGCCTGCCGAGATGGAGCGCCCAGCCGTCGGAATGAGCTGCAGACCTGACAGCAGGAACATCACGGCGAGCGTGGCCAGCAGATCAGGCACACGCAGGCGCACGATGAGAAAGGCGTTGATAAGCCCGACGGCAGCGCCGAATGCAAGCACCAGCGGCGCGGTGGCGAAGGCATTCAGATGCCAGACGATCATGGCGTAGCTGGCCGCCATGACGCTGGAGGCAGCAACCGCGCCGATCGACAGGTCGAAGCCACCGACGGCGAGCGTTACGGTGACTCCGGCGCCGAGGATCGCAACGACGGATACGGCTTGCAGGATGCTCATCAGGTTGCCGATATTGATGAACGCCGGTTCGGCGTAGGTGAAGCCGATCACCATGAGCCCAAGCAGGATGAAGACCGCACCGGCGCGCAGGAAACTGCCGAGCGCTACCGCTGGGTTGTTCCGGTCATAGTTTTCCGGTGTTGCGCCGGCCTTTGGCAGCGCCTCGTCATCGATGGTCGTCATGCGGAAATTCCCTGTAGGGCTGAAGAAGAGGCGAAATCGGCGGCAACTGGCCGCAGCGTGTGACGGTCGATGGTCAGAATGCGGTCGGCGACCTCGTAGGCCTCTTCGGGATCGGATGTTGCGATCAGCGTGGCACGGTCGGTGCGAGCGCGGATCGCCTGGATGATATCGTGGCGGGCGCCGACATCGACGCCCTGGAAAGGTTCGTCGAGCAGCAGCAGCCGGCTCGGTTCGGCCTCCCAGCGGGCGATCACCGCCTTTTGCTGGTTGCCGCCCGACAGCGTCCAGACGGAGGCGAGTGCACCGGTGGCCTTGATGCCAAGGCGGGAAATCGCCTTTTCAGCCTCACGCCGCTCGCGGCCGCCGAAAAGCAGACCGCGCGGATACCACTTGGCAAGATGCGGCAGGCTGATGGTGGCGGCCAGCGAATTGCCGGGCCAGGCGGCCGGCATGAGCGACGAGCGATGGCGGTCTTCCGCCGCCATGGCGACACCTCCGGCAATTGCATCGGCCGGCGATCTCGGTCGATAGGGTCTGCCGTCAAGCCGCATCTCGCCGCCGGCAAAGCCTCCCACGCCGAAGATCGCCGAGAGCAGGCGGCTCTTGCCGGCACCGAGCACGCCGGTTATTGCGACGACCTCGCCCTCGTGCAGGGTCAGATCAAAGGGCCTGCTCGTCGGTAGAAGACGCATGGCGCGCATCTCGAAGATGGCCGGGCCAGTCGCCGGTCGCGCATCCGCTCTCGCCGCTTCTAGCCTGCGGCCGATCATCATTTCGATGGCGCTCGGAAAATCGATAGGGCGGGAGAAGCTGCCGACGATACGGCCGCCGCGCATGACGAGCGCCTGATCGGCAATCGCTTCGAGATCGGCAGTCCTGTGGGAGATATAGAGGATCGCAAGGCCCCGCGCCCGAAGGCTGAGCAGGATATCGAACAGGCGCCGGCTCTCCTCGGCCGAAAGGCTTGCGGTCGGCTCGTCGAGGATCAGCAATTCAGCCTTGTTCGATAACGCGCGGGCGATTGCAGCGAGTTGCCGGTCCGCAGCGGAGAGGTCGCCGAAATCCCTGTCGAGCGGCAGCGAGAAACCAGCGGTATCGAGCATTGCGCGCGCTTCGCGACGCACGCTTGCTCGCGAGACGAAGAAGGGCGTGCCCCGCTCGGCGAAGCGATGCAGAAGAAGCGCATCGGCGACCGTCAGACCGGCTGCTCCGACAAGATCGGTGGACTGATGCACAGTCACGACCCCGGCCTTCGCCGCCTCGGACGGGGTTTTGGGCGAAAAGGGCCGGCCGTTCAGTCTGATCGCGCCGCCGTCGGCCGAAAGCACGCCCGACAGTATTTTCACCAGCGTCGATTTGCCCGCGCCGTTGGCGCCCATCAGTGCGACGATCTCGCCGCGTTCAATGGAGAAATTTGCGCCTGAGAGCGCGCGCGTGGACCCGAAACTGCGGGTGACGTTTTCGACATGAAGAAGTGGCATCGGGCAAATCCGAATTTGCATTCGAGCCGCAATATTGGCCTGCGGGGTGCCTGATCTTCGAGGCAAGCCTTTGCCGAGGGAATGCGCGGCGGGAATAAAGAATCTCCTGAAGCGCGGAAAATCGGATCATTTAATCTACTAAAAAGATAGAGTTTATATCTAATGAATTCATGCGTCGCGAGGAGTTGCCAACCTGTCAGACGACGCTTCCGATTGATCAGAAGGATCGCGACGATGAAATCCCTCGCACGGCTGGCGCTCTCCGCAGCCGCAATCTCTTTTTCCCTCTATCAGCCTTCCTTTGCCGCTGGCCTCAGCGGCGCGCCTGCCCCCTTCGACAAGGGCGGCGTCAAGGTTGCGCTGATCAGCTATATCTCGGCCGGCGACTTCTTCCAGGCCTATCAGTCGGGCGCGGAAGCCCAGGCCAAGGCGCTCGATATAGACCTGCGCGTCTTCCCAGGCCGGCAGGATGCAGCCGAGCAACGCGAACAGATCCTTCAAGCGATCAATCTCGGTGTCGCCGGGATCGTCATCGACCATGGCTTGCCGGAATCGCTCAGCGATGTCGTTCAGCAGGCGCTGGACAAAGGCATCAAGGTCGTCGCCTTCGACGTCAACCTGAACAACCCCAGGATTCCGCAGGTGGAGCAGAGCGACCACGAGCTTGCCGAGCACGCGCTGGAGCAGGTGGTGAAGGACAACGGCAAGAGCTTCAAAGCCGGCTATGTCTATGTTGCCGGCTTCGCGCCGCTCGACCGTCGCAACGAAGTCTGGGAGAAGTTCAAGTCGGAGAATTCCGGCGTGGTCGAAAAGGCCCGCTTCGGCAATGTCAGCGATACGACGGCGACCTCGACCGCCGACCAGGCCAAGGCTGCCTTGACCGCCAATCCTGACATCAGCGTCGTCTTCGCGCCATATGACGAATTTGCCCGCGGCGTGAAGCTTGCGGCGAACGATCTCGGTATTGCGGGCAAGCTGAAGATCTATTCGGCCGACGTGTCGACCGCCGATATTCAGGAGATCACCGAAGAAGGTAGCCCGTGGGTCGCGACGGTCGCGACCAATCCCGCCGTGGTCGGCGCCGTTTCCGTTCGGGCCGCAGCTCTCCAGATTGCCGGCGTGGAGATTCCCCATCAGATCACCGTCAAGCCGACATTGCTGACGCAGGAAAGCCTGCGCGCGGCCGGCGTCAAGACGATCGAGGATCTGGCGCAGAAGGTCCCGGCCTTCAACACGAGCGGCGCGATAACCGCGAGCTGGATTCCGGACAAGCTTTTCTAAGCTGCGACGCTCGATCTTCCGGCGGGGGCGTGCGGCCCCGTCGATCCATTTTTCAGAAACTGGAGTTCCGACCCATGAGCCAGTCCAATGTCGTCTTCGCGACCAATCGCAGCACGACGCGAGAGGACCTCTTTGCCCGCGCCGAAGAAATCTCGGCCAGCCTTACCAAACGCGCCCCGGAGCTTGACCGCGAAGGCCGCCCGCCGCGTGATGAAATCGTCAAACTCAAGAATGCTGGTCTGCTGAATGCCCTGCATCCGACGCAGATCGGCGGTGGCGGGCTCGATTGGGTTGATGGGCTGCGGCTGGTACGCATCCTCGCGCGCGGCGAAAGCTCCATCGGCCAGCTTCTTGGCTATCACTACGTCAACAGCCAATACGTCTATTGGGCGCTCGATGAAGCGCGCGCCCATGCGCTGGGTTCTGAAACCGTTGTGAAGAACCTCTATTGGGGCGCGGCCGTCAATCCGCGCGATCCGGGCCTTGTTCTCACCCACCGTGGCAACGGTTACGTGCTGAATGGGCGCAAGTCCTTCTCCACGGCAGCCCATGTTTCCGACTACATCAACGCCAATGCCGCACTCGACGACAAGGTCGTCGGTTTTGCCGTGCCGACCAGCCGGCCGGGCTATACGGCCAATGACGATTGGGACAATTTCGGCCAGCGGCTATCCGACAGTGGCAGCGTAGAATTCCATGATTTCCCTGTCTATGAAGAGGATTTTGTTGGTGCTCCGACCGCCCCCGACGCGGCTCCGTCGGTGCTTTCGACCTTCAACACCCCGTTCATCCAGCTCGTCTTCGTCAATTTCTATCTGGGTACAGCCGAGGGGGCGCTTCGAGCTGCCGTCGACTATGTGCGCGCGACAACACGTCCCTGGGTGACGTCAGGTGTCGCGCGTGCTGCCGATGACCCCTATATCCTTGAGCGGGTTGGCGAGTTCACCGCCGCGCTCAAGGCATCCGTCGCGTTGGCGGATACGGCGGCTGCCGCAGTGCAGGCAGGGCTTGCAAAGGGCCATGCCGTCACGGCCCGCGAGCGTGGCGAAGCGGCTGCGGCTGCCTATGCCGCCAAGGTGCACGCCACCCATGTCTCGCTCGATATCACCTCCCGCGTCTTCGAGTTGACCGGCGCACGCTCGACGGCAGAGAAACATCGCTTCGACCGTTTCTGGCGCAACGTGCGAACCCATACGCTGCATGACCCGGTTTTCTACAAGGCCAAGGAAGTCGGCGAATTCGTGCTGAACGACAAAATCCCGGAAGTCAGTCTCTATAGCTGAGGTCAGGCATATCGTTCACAAGACAAAACCCCATTCCCGGCGCCGGGAATGGGGTTTTCATTTTCTGCGGGCAAATCAGAGCGCGCCGTTCTTCGGCGGTATCACCCCGTTCAGATGGTAGTTGCCGACGACGTGGTACTTCCAGCGCACAGGATCGTGCAGCGTATGGGTGCGCGCATTGCGCCAGTGGCGATCGAGATTGAGGCCGATCTGCACAGAGGAAGTTCCGGCAAGCTCGAAGAGCGTGCTTGAGGCCTCAAGCGCCACCTCGGTCGTCAGCACCTTGGCGGCGACAACTGCAAGCGTCGCTTCGACAACGGTCGCTTCCGTCGTCTCGATCTGGGCCGCATCGACCTTGCGGCCGGCGTGTTCGATCAGTGCTGTCGCGGCCTCCAGCCGGATCGCGATCTGCCCAACCTTTGATATCGTCAGCGGATCGTCGGCGGCGCGCTCCACGCCACTATTCATCCAGGGGCGCGATTTGGTGCGCACGAATTCCAGCGTTTCCGCAAAGGCGGCGCGCGCGATGCCGAGATCGATGCCGGCATGGATGATCTGGCCGACGGAGCCGATCGTCGTCGGCCGCTCGAAGCCCTTATGATGAAGAACGACGGAATCAGCGTGGACATAGACGTTGTTGAAGATCGTCGTACCGCTGCCCGTCGTGCGCTGCCCGAAGCCGTCCCAGTCGTCGATAATCTCGACACCTTCAGTACCTTTGGGCACGAAGGCCATCACCATCTGGTCCTCTTCATTCAGCGCAAAAACCGTGACCCAGTCGGCAAACAGAACGCCGGTCGAGTAATATTTGGTGCCGTTGATGCGATAGCCGGGTCCGTCCCGCGTTACGCGGGTATTGTAGTGCCCGACTGTCTTCGTGCCGCGCTCGGAAAGCGCATTGCCGAAACGGTCGCCGGCGAGCGCTCGACCGAAGAAATACCGCTGCTGCTCCTCGCTACCGTCCGTGCGCAGCGCCTCCAGAATGTAGAAGTGGTTTTGTGGGATCTGGCCGATCGAGCCATCTGCTTCCGCGAGAATCGCGGTCACCTCCGCCAGGACTGCGTTCGAGACGTCGATCCCACCATATTCCATGGGAATAGCGATCGCCAAAAGGCCGGATTGCGAAAGCTGGTCGAGTTCGGCGAAGGGCAACCGGCGTTCCGCATCGCGGTCCGCGGCGGTGGCGGCAAATTGGGCGGCGAGCCTGCGCGCGGTCTCAAGCGCCTCGTCAGGACTTGCAATTCGATTTACTGCAGGCTGGGTTATGTGAATGACAATGGGCGCGCCCATGCCTTAGCTCCTTGTTCTGCCGGCAGACATTGGAAGCGTCCGGCGTGTTTTCGACCTCGGCGCAGCGGTCAGCGCCTTCGGCTCCAATCTAGGCACCAAGGAGGTCGAGCGAGCAAAGGCATAATTTCTATAAATAATATAGATTATAAAACGCCGTTTCTCCAAAGGGCCGGGCACCTCGCATAGGCTCGCGGCTCCATCGAAAAGCGAGAAGACTTTGGGTCAAGAGAGGCCAGCCGCGGGTGAAGGCTGCGTCAGTGCGTCTTCGCCGCAAGCCGCCGGACAACATCCAGGAGCATGTTCGCTCCCGCGATTAAGTCCGCATCGGATGTGCTTTCCTTTGGATTGTGGCTGATGCCGCCAGTGCTGGGGACGAAGATCATCGCTGCGGGCGCGATCCTCGCAATCATCTGTGCATCGTGCCCGGCACCGGACGTCATGCGCCGGCATGAGTGACCGCGGCTCTTAGCAGCGCCTTCGATCATCTCAACGATATTCCGATCGAACTGCACCGGCTCGAAACGAGCCAGACCCTCGACTTCGATCGAGACGCCTTCCTGGTGCTCAAGCTCGTCCAGAAAGGCAGCCAGTGCGGCCTCTTCTTGTTGCAGGCGGCTTTCGTCCGGATCCCGCAGATCGACCGTGAACACAGCTCGTGACGGAATGACGTTGATGGCGTTCGGCTGGAACTCCATACACCCGACCGTAGCGACCGTCGGCGTATTGGAATTCTTCGCTCGGTCCCGAAGGAAGGTAATCACCCGTGCGGCAACATAGCCTGCGTCGCGCCGCATCGAGATCGGCGTCGTGCCAGCGTGGTTCGCGTCGCCCTCGATCGTCACCTTCTGCCAGGATATGCCCTGCAGATTTTCGACGGCACCGATCTGGACGCCTTCGCGTTCGAGCACCGGACCCTGCTCGATGTGCAGCTCGATATAGGCATAGGGACGCATGAAGCCCGGTTCATGCGCTCCATCGTAGCCGATGCGTTCCAGTTCCCTGCCAAGGACGCTGCCGTCCGTGCCGACCGTCGCCAGCGCGATCTCGGCATCGAGACCGCCCGCGTAGACGAGCGATCCCATCATATCCGGAGCGTAACGGACGCCTTCCTCGTTGGTGAATGCCGCCACCACGATTGGCTGCGACGGCTCGAATCCGGCCTCCAGGAGTGTCTCTATCACCTCAAGTCCCGACAGCACGCCGTAGCATCCGTCATAGATGCCCGCATTGATGACGGTGTCGATGTGAGAGCCGAGCATGAGGGGCGCCTCCTCGGTCACGCTGGCTGGCTTCCATATCCCGAAAATGTTGCCGATGCGGTCGATCGTAACTTCCAGCCCTGCCTGCTCGATCCAGGAGACGAACTTGTCGCGGCCCAGCTTTTCGGAGTCCGTCGCAGCGAGACGGCTGAGTTGACCGCCGCTATCCCGGCCGATGTTACCGAGTTCCACCAGACGGCTGAGCAGCCGCGCGGGATTGATCGAATTGTCGCTCATCCCGCGACCCTTTCCATATTTCTTGACAGAACTTCTGAGGGCGTCGCTCCGATGAGCTCTTCATAGAGGTTCGGATCCGTCGCGCCTTCAGTGTTGATCAGGAATATGCGCGACTGCGGTCCGAGGCCGATCTTGTCTCGCAGTGCCTTGTCGGCGGCCAGGTTCAGAAGGGCAGCAAGCCCGACGCCGCCGCTTTCGCCCGCGACCATCGCAGGGTCGGAACCCCTGGGGTTGGCGAGGAGCTTCATGGCCGCGATCGCCTCGGAGTCTTCAACTGCCATGAATGCGTCGGCGGTCCGCGAAAGGATGCGCCAGGCGACCAAGGACGGCTCATAGCATTCGAGCATCGCCATCACCGTGGCTTCGCCATGCTCGACCTTGACCGGATGACCGGCACGGGCGGTCTCGAAAAGGCAGGCCGCACGAGACGGATCGACGACGACGAAATAGGGGCGAGCGTCTCCAAGGAGGATGGAGAAATGGCCAGCCACCGTCGCGGCGATGCCGCCGACGCCTGCCTGCACGAACACATGGGTCGGCGGTTCCGGCATCTGCCGAAGCGCTTCGCTGAGAAGGGCGGTGTATCCTTGCATGACGAAGCGGGGGATGCGCTCGTAGCCGGGCCAGGATGTGTCTGAGACGGTGATCCAGCCCTTCTTTTCGGCGACGCGGGCAGCCTCGTGAACCGAGTCATCATAGTTGCCGTTTACGCGGATCATGTCGGCCCCGTAGCGCGCGATTGCAGCGACGCGTTGGGCGCTGACACCCGAATGAACGAAGATCGAGCACTTCGCACCGACGAACTGCGCACCCATGGCCACCGAGCGGCCATGGTTTCCGTCGGTTGCGCAGGCGAATGTCATCTTGGCGGCCACGGCCTTCACGTCGTCATTCTGCAGCTCGGAGACATCCACCTCTCGACCAAACTCTTTCGAGGCTTCCTCAAGGACAAGCCGGATTACGGCATAGGAGCCGCCAAGTGCCTTGAAGCTTCCGAGGCCAAGCCGATGTCCTTCGTCCTTGATGACAATCGATCCCACTCCGATTTTGCGCGCGAGTGCCGGCAATGAGACGAGGGGAGTGACGTTGTGGCCTTCGCGATGCCGCAGGAAGCGCTCAACTTCGTTGGCTGCCTCGGCACTCAGAATCTCGGCGTCTCCAGCCTCTAATGGCGTGCGAAAATCGGCTTGGTCGTTCAGCATGAACATCGTCGAGACGTCCTCTTTGAGTTGACGGTGAATGAGAATTACTTCATCTCGAACGAGAAAGGCGCTCCTTTTTGACGCCATTTATGCAACATTCGCTCGCCAACGCGAGGAAAATGGGTTTGAATCGCCAATTGAGGTGAAATCCTGAAGTCCACAAAGGAACGGAACATGCCGGAAAAGACGCGCGCCGATATGGTCGAACTCGATCGCTTCGACCTCGCGATCCTCGAAATTCTGCAGTGCGACAACAAGACGCCGCAGCGGTCGATCGCCGAGGCGATCGGCTTGTCGGCCCCGGCGGTCCAGCGGCGTGTGAAGCGGATGGAGGAAACCGGGACGATCATGGCCAATGTCGCGGTCGTCAACCCTTCACACGTTCGCCAAGAGATCTCGGTGTTCGTCGAAGTGGAGATGCATAGCGAGCATAAGGACATGCACGACCAGGCCAAAAAGGCCTTCAGCGAAGCACCCGAGGTGCAGCAGTGCTACTATGTCACCGGGGAGGTGGACTTCATCCTCCTCGTCGTCGTCCGGACGATGGCAGACTACGAGGCCATGACCAGACGCCTGTTCTTCGCCAACAACAACGTAAAGCGCTTCCGCAGCTTCGTCGCGATGGACAGGGTGAAGGTAGGCCTGAACGTTTCCCTCGATACCCGCCGAAACCGCACCTGAAGGAGCGGCACGCATGTATGCCCGAACTGATCGTCGGGCGCGGTCTGGTTCGTCTCTCTGCCTGTGGCGATCGGTTGGGAGCGGAGAAGAATTCTCAGTAGACGCGAAGACGTTCGCGGACGAATTCGCGGTGCAGGCTCGCTCCTAAAGGCAAGAGCGCGTCATTGAAGTCGAAGTTCGGATTGTGGAGCGGAGCGGAATCCTCACCGTTTCCCATGAACACGAAGCAGCCGGGAACATGCTCCAGGAAACGTGCGAAGTCTTCAGAAGCAGTCATCGGCTCGCGAGCAACGCGGACCTTGTCATCGCCTAAAACCTTGCGGGCCGCGGCGAAGGACACATTCACGAGTTCCTCGTCGTTCAGGGTGGGAACGAATTCCCTGGTGTAATTGACTTCGACCGCCACATTGTAGGCGAGGGCCGTTCCTTCGGCGATGATGCGCATCTGCTTTTCGATATCGCTGCTCACCTCCGGGCGGAAGCTCCGCGCATCGCCCAGGATCCGGGCAAGACCCGGAAGCGCATTTCGCGTTCCGTCCGTCAAAAGCTCCGTCACCGAGACAACTGCGATGTCGCCGGGGCTCAGCCGGCGCGAGACGATCGTCTGCAGATTGGTGACAAGGGCATACGCCGCAACGAGAACTTCGCTTCCTGCCTGCGGTTTGGAGGCGTGACCACCGACCCCGCGCAGGATGATCTCGAAATTGTCTTCGGCCGACATGACCGGGCCGACGTTGGTTTCGAAGGTGCCGACGGCCATTCCCGGCATGTTGTGGATGCCGAATATTTCCTCGAACGGAAAACGTTCCAGAAGGCCGTCCGACAGCATGGCCAGCGCCCCTTTTCCCCATTCCTCGGCGGGCTGGAACACGAACCGAACGGTTCCGTCGAAGTCATCGTCTTCGACGAGCATCTTGGCTGCCCCGAGAAGCATCGCCGTATGTCCGTCATGTCCGCACGCATGCATGACGCCCGGCGTCTGCGACTTGTGGCTGAAGCTGTTGTTCTCAGGGATCCTCAGGGCGTCCATATCTGCTCTAAGGGCGATCGAACGATTACCCGATCCGCGCGTCAGGGTACCCACGACTCCTGTCCCGCCGATACCCTCGACGACGTCGTCCAATCCGAACTCGCGCAGTTTCCCGGCGACGAAAGCGGCTGTTCCTTTTTCTTCGAAGCCGAATTCAGGATGGGCATGTAGATGACGGCGCCAGGCGGTCATTTCTTCGTGCAGTTGCTGCATCTCGAAACCCATACGTTTCCTCCCCGTAGACGCGGATACGCCATCCGGCACAAACACTACTTGGTCGAGGACAAGTCGGCATGCTCCGGGCTGCGGCGGCTCTTTCAACGAGTAGCGCATTCCCGATGATTTAACCGCTGTATTTTAGTCCCCGTTTTGAAACAAAAACTCGGTTGTGCTGCCAAAGGAACCGCAGCGGTCCCCTTTTCTAAAGCTTTCCAATCGGCGTGCTGCGATTGATTGGTAGATGCTCGCGACAGAGCAAATTCGTGGAGGCGTACTCAATGGTCGTTGAGCACGCCTCTGGCTATCAAAATTTGTCCCAATCGGCCTTGTGGGCCAAGGCTGCGTTGCCGGAGAAGGCGCCCGCGAGCTTGCGGCCAAGTGCGCGCGCTGGCGATGCAACCGGATTGGCGGTCTCACCGGCTGCGCGCGGTGCCGTCCCTGCCTCAAGCTTGAAGCGGGCGATGAGATCGCGAAGTTTGACTGCCTCGTCTGCCAGGCTGTTGGTGGCGGCGGTGGATTCCTCCACCATGGCTGCGTTCTGCTGGGTGACCTGGTCCATCTGATTGACGGCGGTGCTGACCTCGGAGAGGCCCGTCGATTGCTCCTTGGCGGCGGTTGCGATCGAATGCACGTGATCATTGATCTTCACCACATGATCCTGGATCGATGTGAGCGCCGTGCCGGTTGCCGTCACCAGCTTGACGCCGGAATTCACCTCTTCGCCCGAGCGGTTGATCAGCGTCTTGATATCCTTGGCGGCGTTTGCCGATCTCTGGGCCAATTCCCGCACCTCCTGGGCAACGACTGCAAAGCCCTTCCCGGCCTCACCCGCACGCGCGGCCTCGACGCCGGCGTTCAAGGCAAGCAGATTGGTCTGGAAGGCGATCTCGTCGATGACGTTGATAATCTGACCGATCTCGCCCGAGGCCTGCTCGATCCGCCCCATGGCGACAACGGCCTGCTTGACGATGGCGCTTGACTGTTCGGTGCTCCTGCGTGCCTCGTCGACCATATGGCTTGCTTCGAGCGCCCGTTCCGTCGAGCTCTTCACGGCGACCGTGATTTCCTCGAGTGCAGAGGAGGTCTCCTCCAGCGCGGCTGCCTGTTGCTCCGTTCGTTTTGAAAGATCGCCGGATGCCAGGCGCATGTCACCGGCATTGTTGCTGATCGTTTCGATCGCGGTGCGGACATCGCCAAGTACGGAGCGCAAATTGGCCATCGTCGCGTTGACGTTGTTCTTCAGTTCGCCGAAAGCCCCCTGGAACTCTCCGCGCATTGTCCCCGTCAGATCGCCTTCGGCCAGTGCGGCGACGACGCGACGGGTCTCGGCAACACCTTGGTCGACGGAGGCGACAAGCTCGTTGACGCTCGTCGCAAAGCGGTCGAGATCGGCATTGTCATAGGCCTTGGTGATGCGCTGCGTGAAATCGCCGGCGACCGCTGCCGATACGACGGCTCCGATGCTTAGCTGCAGATCGGCGCTTTTTGCATGCAGCGCCGCTTCCTGGGCATTCAATTCTTGCACCTTGATGCCGTTCTGCTTGAACACCTCGACCGCGCGCGCCATCGCACCGATTTCGTCGCGGCGACCGACATAGGGAATGCTCGTGCCGAGATCGCCGTCGGCGAGCAGACCCATGCTATTGGTCAACATATTGATAGGACGGGCGATCGTTTTCCCGCCGAATACGGCGGATGCGATCAGTGTCGCCATGACCAGCAGCCCGACACCAAGATTGAGCAGCAATACGAGTTTTGCTGCCGCATTTGCCTCGCCGTCAACCTGGGTCGCCATCGCCTTTGCCGATTCAACACCCTCATCGAGCAGTTTGGATAGCTCGTTCGTCATGCTGAGCATCCTTGCTTGGACGTCCTTTTCCTTCCCATCCAATGCTGCGCCACCATCTTTGCTCTGCAGCTCCGCCTTCATGACCTCAACCATGTCGTTCGTCGCAGCGAAAAAGCTCTCGGTCATGGCTTTAAGCTGTTCTATCCGGTCTCTGTTGACCTGCAATCTCAAACTGCCCTCGGCGTCGTCCAGATATTTGATTGCTGAGTGATGACGAGCTGCGATGTAATCAACGGCAGTGGTGAGTTCCTCCGCAGAGGAGGCAAGACGCAGATCGCGCACGCCGACCTGCATGCCGCGCAACGATGCCTTTGCATCGACGAGGTCGCGGGAGACAATCAACTGGCTTTTGAGATAGGCTGAGCGTTCATCGATCACCCGGCCGCCATAAAGCACGATCAAAAGCATCGCCGCGACCATGAAAATGCTAATAGCGGAAAGTGCGGCCAATTTGGCGCCGAGGCGCGACGAAATGGATGATAGCATTCGTATACTCTCAATCACCGCGAGATGCCGTCATAGGGCTCGCGGAAGCTAAAATATCGTCCTGCATCATGCATGCGATGTGCCAAGTATTGTGGCGGCGTGGAAAAGCTATGTCGCCCAAGAAAATCGATTAATCACCTGACATAAAAGTAAACGATCGTCTTTTATTAACCGTGGTCCATGAGGTTTTTGCGCAAATTGGACGATCCTGCATAAAATGGCTATTCAGGTGCAGGTTGTGGCCCATGTCGGATTGAGGAGCATCAATCCCATTCAACGGTTGTGCTCGGGGGATTCGGAAATATCGGCTGCGTCGAACTCAGCATCGCTTTCGGCGAGCATTGACCTGAGGGCAGGTTGGTCAGCCGTCGCTATCGCTTGGTGGCGACGATGTTATTCGCTCGTGGGTTTACGCTGCTTTGTTGCGTTGGATGGCATTTCGCCGAAGGACCTGCGATAAAGCGCAGCGAAGCGGCCCATATGGGAGAACCCCCAACTCTGGGCGATTTTCGCAATCGACAGAGAGGTGGTTGGATCCTGCAGTGCGTTGCGAGCGCCCTCCAAGCGGATTGTCCGCAGATAGTTGAGAGGTGTCGTGCCCTTGAATTGCTGAAAGGCAGCTTGCAGCGATCGAACGCTTGTGCCGGCGGCCTCTGCGATATCGGCGGTGTTCATCGGCGATGCGACATTGACGTGCATATACTCGATTGCTCTCTTCAAATGCCTGGGGATTGCCGGGGATGCTAATTTTGCGAGCCGCCCTGAATAGTTATTCGGGACCGTTTCCAGCAACGTGATCATCATCGCATTCAACAAATGTTCGATGAGCGTCGAAGGAGGGTGGGCAAAAAGGCTTGTGTCGAGACAGCTCCAAATAAGAGTTCCCAGCATCGCTATCTGCGCGCCTTTTGCGGTAGCCAGATTAATTGCGCCCATAAAACTGATGTCTTTGACAACGGGCGCATCCAGCAATGTGCTCAATTGCCGGATCATCGCGGACTTTTCGAACGCTATGCCGACATGGCTGAGGTCTACATGAGGAGTCAGTGCCTCAAAGCTTGACATGTCGCCCAATAGGACGGTTGTCGGCTTTGAAGTGCCCTGTCTATAGCTGGTTCCTATGGCTTTCGTATCCACAAATGGAACGTAGAGCACAAAGACATCAGGTCCGTCTGAAAGTTTCATTCTTATTTCGGAATGGCGTCTTCCATTCCAGATTCTGTAGTGCCCGACGTGGTAAGGCCGGTCTTCGACGGAGATCAGCGGGTCTCGTCGCAACGCTTCTATCATGAGTGGCGTCACGGACCGTGTATGGAGCTTGAACCTTTTGTCGCACTCGACATTTCTAATCTTGAAACCGACATGATCTACGTACCTCAGTCTTTGCTTGCGGCATTGGAAATATCTAAGGCCTATCCGTGGGATAGAAGGATTGCGCGTCAGCGGAATCCGTTTCCGGATATGTGGGACTGGGGGCCGTTAGTACAGCAATGCGATATACGCACTGCGCTCAGGATATCCGCTAAGCGCAGAATAATCTGCTCGCAGTTGCAGCATTTTCGTTTGGGCGGATCATGGGTGCCGTACATCGGGTGATTGCGAACGGGAAATCATTCCCGTGAGGGGCTTCGGCTGGAAAATGGCTCCAGCCGAAGCGAATGGTTGGAATGCCTGGCCATTGCTGGCTCCGATGATCGGAACGTCGCGGGCTTGCATTTGAGGCGGGCGGTTTACTGACGCCCCGCAAAATAGAGCCGCTACGCCGCCGCTACCTGCTCGATGTTGGCGAACATTTGATCGAGGTTGAGGAAACAGACCATACCTTGGTCGAGCGGGATAATTCCGTACGAGAAGGTCGGGTCGAACTCGGTGCCGAAGTCCGGCACCGGCTGGATTTGTCCATTGCCGATCGACAGGATGTCCGACACGCGATCGACCACCAAGCCTATCGTGCTTGATCCTACCTCGGCAACGACGATGGCGCTGCGGCTGGTGTGTACGGAGCTTTGCACGCCGAGCTTAGCGGCAAGATTGATGATCGGAATAACCGAGCCCCTGAGGTTCATCATGCCGAGAACATGCGGTGGCGCGTGGGGCAGTGCCGTTGCCGCTGCCCATGCCCGGATTTCCCGGATCGATGTCGTCTTGATGCAGAACTGCTGGTCACCGAGATGAAAGGCAATGATTTCCAGCGTCGTTGCCTGACTTTGGGCTGAAGAGGTCGCCTCCATCAAAATTCCTCCCATTCCTTGGTGGCTGCCGCAGTCGCCGCCTTGCCGCCAAAGGCGCGGGCAATTTTGTTGCCAAGCGCGCGTGCCGGAGAGGCAACCGGCTTTGCCGTGTCACGGGCAACCCGCGGGCCAGCAGCACCGTCCAACTGGAAGCCGGCAATGAGCGAAGCTTCACCGCTTCCTGGGCTAGGCTGGAAGCGGCCGCCGTCGACTGTTCCACCATGGCCGCATTCTGCTGTGTCGTCTGATCCATCGAATTGACCGCCGTGTTGATCTCGGCAAGACCCGTCGACTGCTCTTTGGCGGAGACGGCGATGGCGTTCATGTGGCTGTTGACCTGACCGATGAAGCCACCGATGACGTTCAGCGCTTCGCCGGTGTCGCGCACCAGCTTCACGCCGCTTTCGACTTCGGCCGAGGACTTCTGAATATGTCCCTTGATCTCCTTGGCCGCCTGGGCGGAGCGCTGGGCAAGTTCACGCACTTCCTGGGCGACGACGGCAAAGCCCTTGCCGGCTTCACCGGCACGTGCCGCCTCGACGCCGGCATTCAGCGCCAGCAGGTTGGTCTGGAAGGCGATTTCGTCGATGACGCCGATGATGTTGGAAATCTGCTGCGAACTCTCCTCGATCCGCCGCATCGCCTCCTCGGCATGCGAGACCACTTCGGCGGATTTCTGGGCGCTCTGATTGGCTTGGGTCGCGACCGTGCGGGCTTCTTCGGTCAGTTTCGTCGACGAGCCGACATTGGCGACGATCTGATCGAGGGCTGCGGCGGTCTCCTCGATCGACGCGGCCTGCTGTTCCGTCCGCTTGGAAAGATCCTGCGCGCCTGACGAGATTTCGCGTGTGCCGCTGTCCATCGCATCGACACTTTCGGCGATGGTCGACAGTGCTGAGCCGAGCTGGCGAACGGAGCGATTGAAGTCCTGGCGCAACGGTTCGAAGTCCGCCGCGAAGGTCTCGTTGATTTGGAAGGCGAGATCGCCGGCGGCCAACCGCTTCAGACCGGATGCGAGGTTTTCGGAGGCAAAACGCAACTGTTCGGCTTCCTGCTCGCTGCGGCGCTGTACCTCGGCACGTTCGGCCTCCTGATGACTGCGAGAAACTGCAGCGTCTTGTTCGAGACGAGCGTTGGCGACGGCGTTCTGTTGGAAGACCTTAACGGTTTCATACATGGCGCCAATTTCGTCCCGGCGCATTTTGAAGTCGATATCGACACTTGTGTCGCCGTCGGCAAGTCGGCGCATCACCGCCGTCATCGTCTTGATGGGCCTGGCAACTCCGATCATCAATACGATCGCCGATGCGAACAGGACGAAGATGACGCTTGCGCCAATGATCAACGAGATCGTTTCGGCGCTTGAAACGGCAGCGGCCAAAGCCGTTTTTGCTTCCTCAGTAAAGTGACGAGCGTTCTTGATCGAGGCTTCTGTTGCTGTGCGCGTACGCTCCATGACCTGGTCGATGTCTGTGGTGGCGACGACGGCCAATGCCGTATCGGTTTCCGTCTGGCTCAAGGGAGCGCCGTTCTTTTTCGCCATGGCTGCGGTCAGAGCGGAGGCACGTTTTGCTATAAGGCCCTCATACTCGCGCAGGCCACAACGATGTCTTTCAAGGCATCGGGCTTCAGAGCGATATTGATGGGCTCCTCAAGGCCATCCCATGCCTGTTGGCTGCTTCTTTTGGCCTGGTTAAGTGCGGCTTCGATATCCCGAGTGGTCGCGCCGGAGCCGACTTCGTTGGAAGCCGCCCGCATTTCCGCGAGAGATACGGCGGCAGTCTGAATGCCATTGAAAATCGTTTGCTCACGAGAAACAGCGGCGTTCGCCGAACTGATTTCGCTGCTTGCTATCTGCTGATTGATAAGGATACCTGCGATCAGGACGATGCCGATACCGGATGAAAGTGCGAGCTTGGTGCCAATCTTGAGGTTCGCCAAGAAGGACATAATAGAAATCCTTTGTGTTTAAGCGCCGGCAGCCTCCCCCCTGCAGCCGGAAGCGTTGAATGGTTTAGGTTGGAGATAAAAGAGACGGCGGGCCTCTACGCCGTCTGCACCGATCGCCCGTCTGCGTTCATTGGGTGATGCGGCATGGCACCGGTGTCGTGCCTGAGCGACCTACAGAGCGCTTCAAGGTAGTTCGTTGCGCTGACGAGGAGTTCATGTTTGCTCATCAACAGAAGTTCAACTTCGTCGGGGAGCATCGGAATATTCAGGGTCGGGGCATCCGGTCGATTGCGCTTTTGGGATGGAAACGGAATAAGATTCGGCATGCTGTTCCAGTATGAAAAGACAGAGGCGCCGTCGTCATTGGGCTCTTTGTGAATTGGTGAAAAAAGCCGCCTCAAATCATTTGTGCAGCGTGGACAGGCTTTTGGTCGCGCGACATGGAACATCGCGGCAATTGCGCCCGCGTTGGATGAATTGACGGTAACTCTTAACAAACACTGGATTTTTGCGGGTTTGCCTTGGCCATCGCGGTTGCGAAGGAACTTCGCTGCTCATTCTGGATATTATGATGAAAGCTGGATAGAGAGAGGCATGAGCAGATAGCGGAAATGCATCTCCGCGCCCGTTCCTGTAGAACTCCATCTCGATCCAGATTCAACACCCCGCCAAGCCGCAATATGCAGGCACGCAAGAACTCCTGCACCAGGTGTTTCTGATGCAGCATCATAGAACTTGGTATGAGAGGACGTATCGCTGAGCACGCATGTTGCCGCTCGGGCGGCGCCATCTGGCGCAACTACGCGGCCGGATACACTGGCGCGATCCGCCTAGATTTGGCGACTGTTACCTTCGCCGAAAGCTGTACAATGCCCGTTACGCAACAACCTGATTTCGCCCGCCTCTTTTTGCTGCATAGAGATTTTGGTCGGCGATCTCCAGAATTTCGTTGGGTGCGTTGGCAGAGAGGGTGCCAGCGACACCTATGCTGATCGTGACCTGCAGCCCGTTGCAGATCTCCGACCAGTCCCAATGCTCGACGGCCGAACGCAGTCGCTCGCAGACATCGGCGGCGCCTCGGGGAGGGCCTGCCAGCAGGACGATGAACTCCTCGCCGCCAAAGCGAATTGCCTGGTCGGTAATCCGCAACTGGTTGCGCAATATGGTTCCAATGGCACTCAGAACCTGGTCGCCGATCATATGGGAGAAGTTGTCGTTGATCGACTTGAAATGATCGACATCCAGCATCGCGATGGAATATGGACGGTTCTCAGATTCCAGTTCCTTAAAGCGGCTGTCGAGATATTTGCGGTTATAAAGCCCAGTCAGCGCGTCCAGATAAACGGCACTGGCAAGGATATCGGTTTCTTCCTGCAGTTTCTGATAGGAGGCCTCCAGCGTGTCGGCACGCTTCGTTTCCGTTTCAGCGACTTCCTTAAACCGCTTGGTTTCATAGTAGATTTCGGCGAGACGCGCGCGCTGCTGGGTTCTCTCGGCGCTATTCTGCAAATATGCGTGGTGGAACTTTTTATGCGTCTCCAGCGCCAGGTCGAACTGTCCCAGCCCCTCATAAGCCTGCGACAGATAAAGATAGATCTGGATATAGGAATCGAAGCTGCCGCCGTCGCCGATCAGATCCAGCGCCTCAAGCAGCAGCGAGCGGGCTTCCACGAAGTTTCCGCCATTGATGTGGATTTGGCCTAGAGTGTAGAGATATTGCTGCCTGTCCCGGACATAGCTGTTTTCCTGAAATGCCTGGTAGCGGACCATGCACTGGAGCGCCTTGTCGTGCTCGCCTAGATGGCTGTAGTAATCGGCTTCGTTGCCGAGACAAATGCGAGCAGCCCAGCGGTCGCCGATCTCGATTGATATATCCAGCGCCTGTTCGGTCAGCTCCAGCGCTCTCACTAGCTTCCGGTGCCCTTCTTCCTGCTGGCCGAGAGACTGCGCGATATAGCCGCCTTCCGAATGAGCGCCGCCGAGATTGATGAGCCACCAGCATTCGAAGGTCTTATCGCCGATCAATCTGGCGAGCTCGACAGCCCTTTCGCTCATCAGGATGGCGCGGTCGGGCTGCTTGTTGTACCAGAAGATAATGCCGATGACGTTGGTGGCCAGGCTCTGCACCCTGGCGTCTTCGGTCCTGTCGGCCAAATCCAGGGCGCGGGTAGCCTCTTCGATCGCTTCCTCCGGCAAGCCCAATTCCAGGAACAACCATCCGAGATAGGCCCGGGCATAGGCTTCCTGAATGGGCTCCCCGTTTGACTTCCAGAAGTCTACTGCCTTGCGGACATGCGTTATCCCGAGTTCGGCCTTGCCGATCTGCAAGCAGTACCAGGCGATATCGGTGTCGCATAGCGCGGCGGTCCGATCGTCGCTCCGCGACTTGGCATCGGCAAGAGTTTGGCTGGCAAGTGTGAGCGCCTCAACCGAACGGCCGGTACATCCGAGGTGCCAGGCTTCCCGTAAGTTCGAATTTGCTTTTTGAGCAATTGCCTCGATATCAACAACTTGCATATTGAACGCCAATATTTGTCTTCCGGGCACCGATAGCATCAGAAGTTTAACAATGATGCAAATTGACCAATAAAACATGCCGCAGGTTCGTATTTATTGTGGCATGCAAGTGAGGGTGTTCCGCGGTTGCTGTTGGAGTGTCTGTTTTAGTTATTGCGCATCCTCGCATCGAGCGCCCCGCCACGGTGCGATATCACCGCATCGCACCTATGCGATTGATTGAAAAATGAGCATGTTTTCTAATTGACTATAAAGTGAGCCTATCGTAGCGTTGAAGTAAGAAATGGCATTAATCGCCGACGGCAAACGAGCCCCGATTTCCGCATATCCTGCGGACGGGGCTTTTTTATTGCCGTTTGGTTGGTCTTACCAAGCACGTATTCGAACTGAGATATTGGCGTGATAAGCGATACACCCAGTCAGGATAATCGATTGCCTTTCGGGCGGCAGACAAGCGGTTGCCGCCTGCGTTACGTGTCGTGGGACGCCTCATGATCCGGAAGCCCATCCCTGTTTCGCTTCTTTATTCGACGACAGGCACTTACGCAGCGCTTGGCCGCGATGCTGTGGACGGGGCCTTGGCGGCGATCGCCGAAGTCAACGGTGATCCCAACTGCTTCTTCCAATTCGAACCGCGCGTCGATGATCCAGCCGGTAGCGCAGAACGCTATGCCGAACTTGCCGAAGCCACCATCCGGCAACGGGGATGTCGGCACATTGTCGGTGCGATCACGTCCTGGAGCCGGAAGGAAGTGCTTCCGGTCGTCGAACGCCACGGCGCGCTGCTGTGGTATGCCTTTCCGCATGAAGGTTATGAGACGAGTGACAGCGTCATCTATCTGGGGGCCTGTCCCAACCAGCATCTGCTGCCCTTGTTCGACTATGTCCTGCCGCGCTACGGCCGGCGGCCGTTCATCGTCGGCTCGAACTATATCTGGGGCTGGGAAATTGGCCGCATTGCACGCGAGATAACCGAAGCCGTGGGTGGTGAGGTTCTGGCTGAGCGCTTTGTGCCACTCGGTTCGGAAGAGGTTGACCATCTGATTGCCGAGATCCGCCAGAAGCGGCCGGATTTCATCCTCTCCAACCTCGTTGGTCGTTCCGCCCAGGCGTTCATCCGTGCCTATGCGGAGCTGCGTGAGGACGACGTCCAGTTTAGCGCCGAACGCCGACCACTCGTAGCCTGCAACCTTTCGGAAATCGACCTCGCGGACCTCAGCCCGCAGGCCAAGGCTGGGCACATCGTCACCAACATCTATCTGGACAGGCTCGACACTGAGGAAAACCGGCGTTTCAAGGCGCGGTTGGCAGCCCGTCGCGGCGGCGGACGCCCGGTCACCGGGCCATTCGTCTTCGCCTACATGGCGGTTTCCGTCCTGGCTCAGGCAGTCGCTGATGCCGGCACGGACGATCCGGATCTGATCCGCAAGGTGGTCACGCAACGGCGGTTCGATACGCCCATTGGGCCTATTTCGTTTGATCCGCGCACACATTATGCCGGGTTGCGGCCATTTATCGGCAGGTCCGACAGTGAGGGCGGTTTCGAGATTTTCGACACCGAAACGCCCGTTGTCGAGGCTGACCCTTACTTGGTGCGTTCGATTTTTCCGGGCAAACCCAGCGGCTATGCGCCGGGAGCCGGACTAAGGGTGGTGAAATGAGCCGCTTCGAACGACCGATGTTTTCCAGTTGGCGCGCGGTGATCTTGCATCGGCCGCACCCGGCCGTCGAGGCGCTGACGCGCCAGTTGGACTCGCTGCATATCCAGGTCAGGGCCGTCTGGCCGCAGCTCGACGAGCAGGATGCGCTCGCCGACGTCGTGTTTTTCGATGCCGATATGGGACACGACCAGCAATTTCCCTGGCCATCAGGCTTTTCGCCCATGCCGCTTGTGGCGCTGATCGGCTCGGAAGCGCCCGGACGGATCGAATGGGTGCTGGGCCAGGGCTCCAACGCGCACATGCTGAAGCCGATCGGCTCCACCGGCGCCTATAGCGCGCTGCTGATCGCGTCGCATGCCTACCAGAAGGCCCGCGGCGATGCCGACGATATTCGTACGCTCGAGGACCGATTGCGACAGCGGCCGATCGTTGTGCGCGCCGTATTGCAGTTGATGCAGCAAGGATATGCCGGCGAAGCGACCGCTTTCAAACGCTTGAGAAGCATCTCGATGGATTGGGGCATGACGATCGAGGAAGCCGCGGATGCCATCTGCAAGAATGACAGGCGTACCCGTGGCGGACTCTAAGGAAGATGATGAAGAAGGGAGACGAAACATGCAGCTAACCGAAGACTATGCACTCTACGGCGCCTATCAGACCTGGTATCGGATCACCGGCGATCTCGCCTCCGGCAAGCCGCCGCTGATCGTCGCGCATGGCGGGCCGGGCTGCACGCATGACTACGTCGACAGTTTCAAGGACATCGCCGCCACGGGCCGCGCCGTCATCCATTATGACCAGGTCGGCAACGGCAAGTCCACGCACCTGCCGGAAAAGGGTGGTGATTTCTGGACGGTCGATTTCTTCAAGGCGGAACTCCACAATCTGATCGACCATCTCGGCATCCGCGATGCCTACTGCCTGCTCGGACAATCCTGGGGTGGGATGCTGTCGGCAGAATTCTCAGTCGATCGGCCGGCCGGGCTCAAGGCGCTGGTGATCGCCAATTCGCCGGCGGCGATGAAGACCTGGATTTCTGAGGCCAATCGCCTTCGGGAAGCCTTGCCGGCCGATGTGCAGGCCACGCTGCTCAAGCATGAACAGGCGGGCACGACGGACAGCTACGAATACGCCAAGGCGACCGACGTTTTCAACGAACGCCACGTCTGCCGCGTCGTCCCCATGCCGCCCGAGGTGAAGCGCACTTTCGACGCCATCGCCGACGACCCGACTGTCTACCACACGATGAACGGTCCCAACGAATTCCATGTCATCGGCACGATGAAGGACTGGTCGATCGTCGGCCGCCTCTCGACCATCGACGTTCCGACGCTGTTAATCTCTGGCCACTATGACGAGGCGACGAAAGCCTGCGTGCAACCCTATGCCGATGAAATTCCGGATGTGCGCTGGCGGATATTTGAACAGTCCAGCCACATGCCGCATGTCGAGGAGCGCGCGGCCTGCATGGCAGAGGTCGCTGCCTTTTTGGATGAGAAAGCACCGTGAAAACAAGAGATTGCCTCACGGGGCAGCCGCATGGAACCAGCTATAATAAAAGGGAACAGATAATCATGACGATACGATCGACAATATCCATCCGCTGCACTGTGGCGGCTTTCGCCGGCCTTCTGCTCGCGCAGACCATGCTTTCAGGGGCGGCCCATGCCGAAGACCGCGCGGCGCTGATGACCCAGCATCGCGGCGGCACGATGACGCTTTCGGCCGTTTCGGCTGCCGGCACCATCGATCCGATGCTCAACTACACAGCCCAATATTGGCAAGTTTACCAGATGACCTACGACGGTCTCGTCAAGTTCAAGCAGGCCGGCGGCACGGAAGGTTTCAAGATCGTGCCCGCGATCGCCGAGGCGATGCCAGAGGTCAAGAACGACGGGAAGACCTATGTGTTCAAGATCCGCAAGGGCATCAAGTTCTCCAACAGCAAGGACGTCACCCCGGCCGATGTGCTGGCCTCGTTCCAGCGGATCTTCAAGGTCAAGGGCCCGACCATGGGCAGTTTCTACAATGGCATCGTCGGCGCCGATAAATGCATGGAAAATGGCGATACCTGCACGCTTGATGGCGGC
This sequence comes from Martinezella paranaensis, assembly GCF_014200235.1. NCBI lineage: Bacteria > Pseudomonadati > Pseudomonadota > Alphaproteobacteria > Hyphomicrobiales > Rhizobiaceae > Martinezella > Martinezella paranaensis. Next base: position 191,342 of record NZ_JACHBI010000008.1, read on the forward strand.
GTGATTGCCGACGAAAAGGCCGGCACGGTCACCATCAATCTCGTCGCGGCGGATTCGGAGTTCTTCGCCAAGCTCGCGGTGCCGCATGCGAGCATCGTTCCGGCCGATACGGCTGCCAAGGATGCCGGCACGAGCCCCATCCCGGGGACCGGCGCCTACATGATCGCAAGCTACAATCCGAATGAACAGATGGTGCTGAAGCGCAATCCTTATTTCAAGGAATGGAGCGCCGACGCCCAGCCGGACGGCTATGCCGACGAAATCGATTACAAGTTCGGCATGACGGAAGAGGCCGGCATCAATGCCGTAATCAACGGTCAGGTGGACTGGATGTACGACACGCCGCCGGCAGACCGCTTGCCGGAACTAGGCTCGAAATATGCCAAGCAGGTTCATCTCGATCCGCTGGCGGCCTTTTGGTACGCGCCGATGAATGTCGGTCTGCCGCCCTTCAATAACATCAAGGCACGACAGGCATTGAACTATGCGATCGACCGCGATGCGCTCGTCGGTCTTTTCGGCGGCGAAGTGCTGGCACAGCCGAGCTGCCAGATCCTGCCGCCTGATTTCCCCGGCCATGTCGATGATTGCCTTTATACCAAGGATCCTGGCCCGCAATGGTCCGAGGCAGACATGGATAAGGCCAAGCAACTGGTCGAAGATTCCGGTACGAAGGGCCAGAAGGTGACCGTGATCGCCGAAGACAACGCAGTTGCGCGCGGCATCGGCACCTATTTGCAGAGCGTGCTCAGCGAGCTCGGCTACGATGCCTCGATGAAGGCGATCTCGCCTAATATCCAGTTCGCCTACATCCAGAATACCAACAACAACGTCCAGATCAGTGTTACCCAGTGGTACATGGACTATCCGGCCGCATCGGACTTTCTGAACGTGCTGCTTTCCTGCGATAGCTTCCACCAGGGCAGCGATTCCTCGATCAATATCTCAGGCTATTGCAACAAGGACCTCGACGCCAAGATGAAGGCAGCCATGACCCTTTCGCTGACCGATGAGAATGCTGCGAATGCGGAATGGGCCAAGATCGACAAGGCCTATATGGGTGAATCGCCGCTGGCGCCGCTGTTCACGCCAAAGAGCGTGAATTTCACCTCGGCCCGCCTCGGCAATTATCTGTTCAACAAGCAGAATCGTTGGATCGTTTCCCAGTCCTGGGTGAAGTAAATGGCTTGGGTGAAGTAAATGCCTTCGGGCAATGGCGTGCGATACACGCCATTGCCCGTTCGATCTCTTCTTGAACAATCCGGACCGGCAAGAACAGAGGGCTATTTGCAGCCGCTCGACTGTGCATGATGGCAGGAAACGGAAATGACCCTCGTACCCGACAGCGTTGCAAATCCGGTGGAGAGTTCCGAAAGCCAAGGCGTGCGAAAAGGCTCGGGGCATTGGCAACGGGCCTGGCGGCTACTCAAGCGCGACAAGGCGACGGTCGCCGCTGCCCTGGTACTGCTTTTGATTATCCTGTCCAGCCTCGCTGCGCCGCTTTATGCGAACTACGTGTCGATGACCGATCCGTTCCGGTCCAATCTCAGCGGCAAGGTCAATGTCGACGGAAAGAAAATCAAGATCATGCAGCCTTCGACGGAAGGCCTGGGCCTTGGTGTCACGCCGATCGGTCCGACCTGGGCTGCACAGTATTTTCTCGGCGCCGATACGCAGGGACGCGATGTCGCTGCCCGGCTTCTCTATGGCGGCCGCAATTCGCTACTGATCTCCTCCTGCGCCACTGCGATCTGTCTGATCCTGGCCGCGCTGATCGGCATCTGTGCGGGCTTTTTCGGTGGCGTCGTCGATATCATCCTGTCGCGACTGCTCGATATCCTCTGGGCCTTTCCGGTCTATCTTCTGGCGATTTCTCTGTCGATCGTGCTGATCTCCAAGGGCATCGTGCTTGGCCCGATCGAGATCACCGCCGATAGCCTGCTGCTGCCGATCGGAATTATCGGCATCATCTACGTGCCTTATGTGGCGCGGCCGGTGCGCGGCCGCGTGTTGGAGCTGAAGAACAGCGAATTCGTGCTGGCCGCGATCGGGCTGGGCGTTCCCGAATGGCGCATCCTCTGGAAGGACATTCTGCCCAATGTCACCACGATGCTCATCGTGTTCATTCCGCTGATGATGGCACTCAACATCGTGACGGAATCGTCCTTGTCCTTCCTTTCGATCGGCGTGCAGGCGCCGGATGCGAGCTGGGGAACGATCATCCAGGACGGGCAGACCCTGCTTTATACGCGCCCGGCCGTGGCACTGGCACCCGGCATTGCCATCGCGCTCACGGTTCTGTCGCTCAACGTGCTCGGCGACAGCATCCGCGATGTGCTCGACCCACGCACCAAGATCGTCTGAGGAAGCGGAGATGGTTTTTGCAATCCTTCAGCGTCTCGGCCAGATGGTGTTCGTCATGTTCGGCATCTCGGCGCTGGTGTTCCTGATCTTCTTTGCGACGCCCGGTTCCGACCCGGCCGCGCGCATTGCCGGCCGCAATGCGTCCCAGGAGACGATCGCGCAGATCCGCAGCGAATTCGGCTTCGACCGGCCTCTGCCGGTCCAATATGCGCTGATGATGAAACGGCTGTTCGTGACGCAGGATCTCCCTTCCTACGTCAATCGCGGCATGCGCGTCGTGCCGCAGGTTGCGGAGGCTGCACCCGTGACGCTGTCGCTGGTGTTCGGTGCCGCCGTGCTCTGGGTAGTCGGCGGCATCGTCTTCGGTGTCGTCGCCGCCATGGCCCGCGACACGCTGCTCGATCGGGGGCTCATGGCGCTCGCGCTGATTGGCGTCTCCATGCCGGTCTATTGGCTGGGCGAAGTGATGAACCTGATCTCGCAGAGCCGCTTCCACGACACCTGGATGTTTTCCTGGGTTCCGGCGCTCGGCTATAAGCCGCTGTTTTCCGATCCCGTCGGCTGGTTCCTGACGCTGATTATTCCCTGGGCAACGCTCGCAGCACTTTATGTCGGCATCTATGGCAGGGTGCTGCGTGCCAACTTGGTGGAAGCCTATCAGGAGGATTATATCCGCACCGCCCGTGCCAAAGGGCTGAGCCCGGCGCGGGTGATGCTCAGGCATGCGCTCCGGACGTCGCTGATCCCGTTCGTGACCATGTTCGGCCTTGATTTTGGTGCCCTTGTCGGCGGTGCAGCCCTTCTCACGGAAGTCGTGTTCGGCCTGAACGGCGTCGGACGGCTCACCTATCAGGCGTTGCTCAACCTCGATCTCCCGATGATCCTCGGCACCGTCATGTATGCCTCATTCTTCGTGGTGCTCGCCAATGCGTCCGTCGATATCGTCTACGTGCTGATCGATCCGCGCGTGAGGAAGAACTGACGATGCAGAACGCGGAAAAACCCATTCTTCTCGATGTCCAAGGTCTCACGGTTTCGTTCGTCACTGATTATGGTCTTGTCAGGGCCGTGGATGACGTGTCCTTTTCCGTGCGCGAAGGAGAAATCCTGTCGATCGTCGGCGAATCCGGCTCAGGCAAATCGGTAACGCTGCTTTCGCTGCTCGGCCTCCATGATCCAAAAACCACCAAGGTCGAAGGCGCGGTCGCCTTTCGCGGAGAGCGGATTCTCGAACTGTCAGCAAGTGCCATGCGCCGCATCCGCGGCAAAGAAATCGGGCTCATCTCGCAGGACCCGATGACGGCGCTCACTCCGGTCTATACGATCGGCTGGCAGATCGCCGAACAGATCCGCGCCCATGAGCCGATCTCGGCCGGGGCTGCCCGTTTGCGGGCGATTGAGCTTCTGGGTGAAGTCGGCTTTTCCAACCCCGCAGAAGCGGTCGAGCGCTATCCACACCAGCTATCGGGCGGCATGCGGCAGCGGGCGGTGATCGCCATGGCGCTGTCCTGCCAGCCAGCGCTCTTGGTCGCCGACGAACCGACGACGGCGCTGGACGTGACCGTGCAGGCACAGGTGCTCGACCTGCTGCTCAGACTGCGCAAGGAACTTGGTCTGGCGATTGTTCTCATCACCCATGATATGGGCGTGGTCTCCGAGGTCGCCGACAAGGTGGCGGTGATGTATGCCGGCCGCATCGTCGAGCGCGGCACGACGCGCGAAATCTTCTCCAATCCCATCCATCCCTATACCTGGGGCCTGATGGCCTCGATCCCGCCGCTGGCGGGCGAGCGTCCGAAGCGGCTGATTTCGATCGGCGGCATGCCGCCGACGCCGGGCAGCATTCCTGAGGGCTGCGGTTTTCAGCCGCGTTGCCGGTTCGCCCGGAGCGAATGCGCCGCCCGCCCGCCAACCCGCCATATCGGCAATCAGTCGGTGCTCTGCTTGCTCGATGGAGAGGAACGCGAGGCCCTGCGCAATACCGTCCTGATATCGGAGGAGCCCGCATGAGCGCGACCGAGAACACCAGGCCGCTGCTTTCCGCCGAGGGGCTGACCAAGAACTTCGTCGTCGGCAAGACCATCTGGCCGGGTTCGGGCCGTATATTGCAAGCCGTCGAGGAGATCAGCCTCGATGTCTATCCCGGCGAAACGCTGGGTCTGGTGGGTGAATCGGGCAGCGGTAAATCCACGCTCGGTCGCTGCCTGACGCGGCTCTACGATATCACCGCCGGCCGGCTGACTTTCGACGGCCAGGACATTTCCAAGGCGGAGAAACGCGCGCTTATGCCCGTGCGGCGCAAGGTGCAGATGATTTTCCAGGATCCTTCGTCCTCGCTCAATCCACGCCGCAAGGTGCGTGATATGCTCGAGGAAGTGCTGAAGGTGCATGCCATCCGCAGCGGAGTGGCAATCGATAACCGGCTGGCCGAACTGATGGAAATCGTCGGCCTGCGTCGCGAATATCTCGACCGTTATCCGCACGAATTCTCCGGCGGTCAGCGCCAGCGTATCGGGATTGCACGCGCGCTCGCCGTCGAGCCAGCCCTGATCGTCGCTGACGAGCCGGTATCGGCGCTGGACGTTTCGGTGCAGGCGCAGATCGTCAACCTTTTCGCCGACCTACGGCAGCGGCTAAACCTCACCTATGTGTTCATCGCCCATGACCTGGCGGTGGTCCGGCAGGTGTCGAGCCGGGTGGCTGTCATGTATCTCGGATCGATCGTCGAGATCGGCGAAACGGATGCACTTTATGGTGCACCGCACCATCCCTATACCCAGGCGCTGCTCTCGGCCGTTCCGCAGCCGCACAATCGCGGCAAGCGGGGGCGCATATTGCTCGACGGTGAGATACCAAGTCCCCTTAACCCTCCCAGGGGTTGCAAATTCTCGACCCGCTGCCCATACGCCAAGCCGCTTTGCCACGAGGTCAGGCCGCCGCTGACTGCCGAGACGGGCGGCCATAGCGTCGCCTGCCACTTTCCGCTTGCGTGACGGCGTCGTCTTTTCAGGCGCGTCATCTTTTCGATTGGCTTTCTGAGATTGTTTCTATCGATCCAAAGTGGCGTAGGCATGAGGAGCGACACGCAGACGGTGAGACTGATAAAACAAGACTATCCGTATTACGTCATCTGATCCAAAATGCGCGGTGAAGGCTTGCTCCCTTCGGCACGCTCAGCATTTTATTAAACTTCTCAAAGGCTAATCGTCCCACGCCTTGCAGCAGCGACCTTCGGATATCGATGACGCAGCGAGGCCGTTGATCCCGCCCGAATGACTTGTGCGGCTTCCCCCCAATGAGAATAGACCGGATGGATGACACGTCTGGTCACCGCTGCAGCCAGGAGGATCGCCATGAAGCTACCCTCGTTTTCGCGCAAGGTATCCTATGGCGCGTTCACCGCAGGTAAGCCGACAGTTCGAACAAGTGTGCTGCCGATCGATGCGGTGACGATCGAGCATATGGCTCCGTCTGACCAACGTCATTCCTCTTTGGATGGATACATCAGGTCCATTGGGCGGCACTATGTCGCCGCTGTCGTCGTCATGACGATGCTCATTGGCGCGACCTACCAGACCGTCGAGATCGCACTCGATCGCCATTCGCTGCAGCAGGACATCAGCTATCTTACGGGGCGCCAGTTCATCCGTTTTCAGCAGCTTACCAATCAGACGCGCGCCGTCATGAGCGCCTCGGCCAACGCGGAGATGCCGGAATATATCATCAAGCCGATGGTCGATGATGTTCGCAAAGCAATCGGCGACATCCGCGCCATGAGCACGCAGCTCAACGAACTGCACGGCAAGTTGGAACGGAATCTTCTTGAAAAGCTCAATACGCGCGATGCCGCATCGGAAGAAATGCGGCTGGAACTCGCCGGGCGGCTGGAGGATTTCCTCAAGCGCGCCGATAGGGTTGTGTCGGCAAAACTGGAAGATCGACGTCAGCGTTATTCTTTTTGGGGGCCGATCGATTTTGCTGCTTCTTCGGACAGCATGCTCATGCGCCAGTTCAGTGCGTTGATCGACAGCGCGCATGATAGCAGCGACGGGAGCATAGATCATGCACGCCTGATCAGCGCCGTGCTTCTTAGCCTCACGGCGACCGCACTCATTCTGGCCACCTCAATTCTTTTCATGCCGCTTCTGAGGAGGCTCCGTAACGAGCACCGGCGAACGATCGATTTTGAGTCCAAGTTGACGCATCAGGCGCATACCGATGCGCTCACCAGCCTCAGCAACCGCTCGTCCTTCAATGATGCGTTGATCGCGTTTTTTGTGTCGCTGGAGCGGAGCGGCACGGGCTTTTCGATGCTGCTGGTCGACCTCGATCATTTCAAGGGCATCAACGATAGTTTGGGGCATCCGGCGGGGGATGCGGTTCTCCGCCACGTTGCCCGCATCCTTCAAGGGACCTTTCGCTCCACGGACATCGTGGCGAGACTTGGCGGCGACGAATTTGCCGTTCTGCTCCCCGGTCTTGCCGATATAGCGGCGTTGGAAGCACTCGCCGAGCGCGCGGTTGCGGCGATTGGCGCGGAGTTTTCTTTTGATGGTCGGGGCTTGCCGATTTCAGCCAGCATAGGCGGTGCGATTGCACCTCAGCATGCGGCAGACGAGACATCGCTCACGCGTGTTGCCGATCTTGCGCTTTATGCTGCGAAGGCCAAGCGCAATACCGCCGTGATCTTCGACGAAGCCTCGCTCGCGCGGCGTCTTGAGGAGAACCAACTGGCAGCGGCTCTGGCTTTCGCCGCCGACCGCGACGAGTTCGTGGTCTACTATCAGCAGAAGGTCAATCTGCAAACCGGAGAACACCTGGGCTTCGAGGCCCTGGTGCGTTGGAATCATCCCCGGCTTGGCATCTTGCCGCCAGGTCGCTTCTTGCCGCTCGTCGAAGGATCCCACTTGATCAGCAGCATGACGCGCTGTGTCGTCAACATCGCGGCTCGTGATCTCAAGGCGTGGAAGGCCGCGGGGCTCCGCCCCGGATCGGTGGCCGTCAACCTTCCAGAGGTCCTGCTGCTCGGTCGGGACGGCTATGATATCATTGCTGCGGCGATCAGAGCCAATGACCTTGAATGGCGCGACTTCGCCGTTGAAGTGACAGAAGACGTTTTTCTCAACCGTGGCGCCAGCCAGATATTGGAGACCATAACACGCTTCAGGGAGCGGGGCATGTCGGTCTCGCTGGATGATTTCGGCACCGGTTTCGCGTCACTCGTGCACCTGCGTGACTTTCCATTCGACGAGCTCAAAATTGACCGCAGCTTCGTTGCCGATCTTGGCAGCGATATCCGATCGGAGCAGATCGTGGGAGCGATGATCAACCTTGCTCGCAATCTGGGCAAACGCTGTGTCGCTGAGGGTATCGAAACCAAAACCCAGCAGGATTTCCTTCTGCAGGCAGGATGCGAGATCGGCCAAGGCTATTTGTTTGCCAAGCCTGAACCGGCCTCCGCAGCAGTCGAGCGTCTGACGGTCTCGAACCGCGGCACACGCATCGCATCACGGAGAACGATGCGCATCGCAGGCTGACGTTCAAGGAGAATTCCGCATTCGGTGGATCGATCAATTTTATCAATGAAGGAACAGCGGATGAATGGAATGATGCGGGCATTGCTCGCGGTTGCTTTGGCGGTCACTGGCCCGGTGGCGCCGGCGCTTGCCGGCGACGGGGTGTCGGTGGATGTCGTGCATTTCTGGATATCGAAGAGCGAGTCTGCCGCACTCGACGTGTTTCGAAAAGCTTGGGTGGCGGCCGGCAACCAGTGGACCGACATGCCTGCCGCCAATAAGGTCGCCGTCCAGCGTGTCGTGAGTGATCGTATCGCCAATGGCTATCCGCCGGCCGTGATGCAGTGGAACGCGAATGTTGGATCGCGGGAACTGCCGGAGATGGGAATCGTTCAGGATATAGATGACGTCGCCGAGGCGGATCACTGGCGGGATGTCATGCCTGCGACTGTCCTCGACCGGATATCGTACCGGGGAAAGGTGTATTTCGCGCCGACCAATATCCATGCGGAAAATTGGCTATGGACCAGCAGGAAGATATTCGACGATGCCGGCCTTAGCGTGCCGGTTTCCTGGGACGATGTCTTCAACGTCGCCGAAAAGATCAAAGCCGCCGGACATGTTCCGATTGCACTTGGCGGTGCACGATGGGAAGTGTCGCTCATTTTCAACGACATCATCTATCATAAATTCGGACCGGAGGGATATGCACGCCTTATGAGCGGTGATACGGCATTGGTTCAGGATCCGCGGATGATCGAGGCCCTGGAAATGCTTTCGCGTTTGTCGGACTATGTGGAACCGTTCGCAACGCGAAAAAGCAAGACTTGGGCAGAGGCCACGGCCGCGGTTGGCGCCGGCCAGGCTGGCATGCAGTTTATGGGAGATTGGGCAAAAGGTGAGCTTGTGGCGCGCGGCTATCACGTCGACGAGGACTTCGATTGCGTGCTCGTTCCCGGCACCTCCATCGCTTATTTCATGGTGATCGATGCTTTTGCCTTTCCGCTGACGAACCGTGATGGCACGGCAGATGCCCAAAGAGCGTTTGCGCGCATGATCCTGGACCGGGACAATCAGGTCGCTTTCAGCCGGATCAAAGGCTCGCTTCCCGTTCGCACCGACGTCGATCCGGCCGGTCTCGACCGTTGCGGCCGGCTAGGATTGGAAATGATCAGGGCGAAGAAGGGCGAGGTGAGCGCTCAATCCCAGGCGATGCCGAGCCAGATGTCGGAAGGTTGGATTGGTGTGGTCGGGGATTTCTTCAATGACAAAAATATGTCGCCCGCCGAGGCGCAGAAACGACTGTATGAACTCTTGATGCAGCGATAAGCGGTGCAACGGAAATTTGAGGTCACTGGATCGAAATGACTTCAGTGACCTCTAAGCCTTCAATGTTTGTGACGGCAGGTACCCGAAACGCTTCTTGTATTCGGCTGCAAATCGACCGAGATGCGAAAATCCCCATTTGGCCGCAACGTCTGCAACGGTCTGTTTCGTGTCGGAGGAGAGCAAATCGTGATGAGCGGCGGTCATGCGCATCTCCTGCAGATAGGTCATGGGGCTCGTATTCCTAAACTGCCTGAAGCCCTGCTGCAGGGTTCGAACGCTGACTTTGGCGGCGATCGCAATATCGTCGAGCGATATCGGGGCGGCGATATGCTCGTGCATGAAGTCGATGGCCCACTTGACATGGCGCGGAGCGGGGGCAGGGGCCGGGCGTCCCAGTTCGTTCGAGTAGCGATGCTGACAGTTTTCAAGGATGAGATAGGTGGCGGCGTCGCAAAAAGAGGCTAGAGCCAGGGGCGATTGCCGCAGGGGGCCATCCTTGCAAAGGCCGCGATGAAGCTGCTCGGCCAGATGCACCAATGCAAGCCCCGCATCCGACGTCATATCGAAATAGGGATGGATGTCGATCTTGCCGCTGATGGTCCGGTCAAGCATATGGCTCAGGTGGCCGGTGATCTTGGCCTTATCGATGAACAGAGCCAGATGACGGCGTGGGCCGAATAGAAGGGTACCGGTGGTGGGGTCTCCTTCCAGAATAGTGCCGCGCCCGGGAACCGACTCAATGGGTTTCCGCGGGTAGTTGAAGATCAAATTTCCCTGCTTTGGCAGAAAAATGATCATCTTCTCGCTGGGCGCCTCCCGCTTGAGGGCGATCGTCCCTTCGTAGGCGCAATCCGCCACCCTTACCGCTCCTGCGGAGAGAAAGTTGCAGTGGAACCTAATGGGACTATTGTTCAGTGCCGCAACCTTGATCGGCGATCCTGGCGTCGACAATACCTCAGAGAGTTCATCCGGATCGGTGCCGCTGACCACGGTTTCTGTTCCCAATGAGATACCCCCTGCGCCGCCCGTCGCCGGACCTTGGATCGAACCAGCGCGGGTATAAGAATTTAACGACATTCGCGACCTCGAAAGATCATACCTGTCCGTGACAAGGTACGTACCTCAAACCCCACCCAAAACTCCTTTCCGGATTAAAACCGGCGTTGACCAAACCTCATCGATACCCCCAAATTGGGATGAGGAAATGAATGATTCGTTAAGAGTAACGATAAATGTGATTAAATTTAATCAGTTCCGCAGCTCTCTAATATCAAGCTCGTCGACTGACAATGTGCTTGGTTGTCGCGCAGCCCAGCGGTTAACTGGACGAGCGATATGCTCGTTCTGCGGCAGTTAGTGTGTTATTTGTTCGCGGCCAGAATCGAGAATCAGTTGGCTTTTCAAAAAAAAGGGACTGCGATGGGCTCCGCTGATCGCACGGGGGACTTTACAGGCTACGTTGACCTTTCGTCTGTTCCGACCGTGCGCAGGCTGCGTCAAAACGCGCTGCTCGAAAGGCTGCGGAAGGCCATTTCGTTCGAATACGTGACGATTGGCGGCCTGGATCTGGAAGGCTATGAATTCGGCTGCAGCCAGTCGATCGACACGGATATGCCGCCACTCTACATGGACACCTACTTTGCCGAGAAGATGAGTCCACAAGACCCTTTGGTTGTGGCCGGCAAAACAAGGAAGACGGTCTACACGGAAGAAGAAGCCTTCGATCTGTCATCACCACCGCTGAGGCTTCTTTATCTTTCGCGCGCTCATGACGTGCGAAACAGGATCTTGTTCCCCTTGTGCAGAAACGATGTCGTCTACGGCGCGGTTTGTTTCACAAATGCGCGGCCATTCACAACAGACGAGCGCGACTTCTTATCGATAATGGCCGAACCGCTCTATGGTGCCGTTACCCAACCTATCATGGACAGATTTGCCGCCAGTCATTTTCGCCTGACTGGGGGCGAACTGCTTTGCCTGAAACTCGCCAGTCGCGGTTTGACCAGCGAGGAGATTGCCGATGAATCCTGCTACACAGCGGAAACGATCAACAGCTATCTCAAGTCGGCGACCCGAAAGCTCGGAGCCTCCAACCGCGTCCAGGCAGTCGCCTCGGCGATAAGAAAGAACCTGATCGATTGATCCCTGGGCGCTTCCGGCGTCTCGTGAGCGCTCGCGAAACGAATAGCGACGAAATATCGGGATATTGCCGCCGTTTGACCGACCTCAACGCGGTCGCAACTGGCCTCTTGTGGTCCATTTTTAGGCCTAAACGGGCAGCTTCTCTACCAATGGCCGAAAAACGCATGGATATCCGATGCGCGCGGAGTAGGTCACGGCTGGCTGAAATGTTTACGCATCATTAACTATCTCGTCCCAAATCCGGTACATCCGATGAGGTTCGGTCTGTACCTCTTCCCGCCATGAAGACGGGTTTCGGAGCGCTTGTCGCGCATCATCCATTTCGAAATCCGGCTTTGGAGGAACAATGTCGAACCATTCTTATGAACATAGCGATCGTCACACGCATCACGGTTCGGCCGCTGGGCCAAGCGGAACGTCCTTAAAAAATCAGAACATCGACCGCCGGTTGGAATTCATGGGCTTGGACACGAAGGCTCGTGCCAGCATTCGCTCGCTGAAGGCTCTCATCGAACGCGAGCTGCCGCGGGGCCTGGACAAGTTCTACGCCGAGCTTCGCAAGAGCCCCGAAGTCAAGCGGTTCTTCTCCTCGGACGAGCACATTGCTCGCGCCAAGGGCGCGCAAGCGGGCCATTGGGTGAACATTTCCGACGGCAATTTCAGTGAGGACTATGTCGGAAAGGTGCGTACGATCGGCACGGTTCACGCGCGGATCGGGCTCGAACCACAATGGTATATCGGCGGTTATGCCATCATTCTCGATCACCTGATCAGCACTGCTGTCGAGGAGATGTCTCCGAAGGGCGGGCTATTCTCCAAAGGACCGATGAAACCAGCCGAATTCGGCAAGGCGCTCGCAAGCTTGGTGAAGGCCGTCATGCTGGATATGGATCTCGCCATTTCCGTCTATATCGATGAGGCCGAGGCCGCCAAACAGAAGGCACAGGCGGAGGCGATTGCCGCGGAACAGAAGCTGGTATGCGACTGCTTCGGCCGGGCGATGGCAGCCATCGTCAGCAAGGACATCAGCTATCGCATCCATGACGATCTGCCGAGCGCCTATCACGGGCTGCGCGACGATTTCAACAATGCGCTTGAACAGTTGGCCGGCACGGTAGGCCAGATCGAAGGTGCCGCATCGCAGATTCATGGCGGATCGCAGGAGATACGTTCGGCAGCGGACGATCTGGCCAGGCGGACCGAGCAACAGGCCGCCTCGATCGAGCAGACGGCGGCTGCATTGGAAGAAATCACGACAACGGTCAAGGATTCCGCTCGACGGGCAGAAGAAGCAGGCCAGCTCGTCGCCAAAGCGCGCCTTGGTGCAGAAAAATCAGGGGCGATCGTCCGCCAGGCTGTCGCCGCCATGGGCGCGATCGACAGCTCGTCTCGCGAGATTTCCAACATCATCGGTGTCATTGATGAGATCGCTTTCCAGACGAACTTGCTTGCATTGAACGCCGGTGTGGAAGCGGCACGCGCTGGGGACGCAGGCAAAGGCTTTGCGGTTGTCGCCCAAGAGGTACGAGAACTTGCCCAGCGCTCCGCCAAAGCGGCAAAGGAAATCAAGGAGCTGATCAACAATTCCGGCGAGCAGGTTAAAGCCGGCGTCGGATTGGTTGGCGAAACCGGATCGGCACTCACGGTCATCGTCGAAGAGGTGAAGGAAATCGACCACCATATCGGTGCGATCGTTGAAGCGGCTCGCGAACAATCGACCGCGCTTCAAGAAATCAACACTGCCGTCAATGCAATGGACCAAAGCACGCAGCAGAATGCCGCGATGGTCGAGGAGTCGACTGCCGCCAGCCATGCCCTCGTACGGGAGGTCGGTCGCATTACGCAATTGTTGAGCGAGTTCAACATCAGTCGTGGCCGGACCTCCGATGCGCAGCCGCGGAACAGGAAGAGCGAGCTGCAGGCACCTCCTTCGCCCGCGCGCGAGCTCAGATCCAAAATTGCGAAGGCCTTTCCGACCCATGGCAACGCCGCGATTGCCACCGAAGGCTGGGAAGAGTTTTGACGCCGTCTCGCAATCTATTTTCGGTCTAAAATACCTGGGTCCATCCGGGCCCGGGTACCAATTCTGAGCGAGCCAGGACGGCGCTCCAGCGCATTTCAATTCAAGGAATTTCAATGAGCATCGTTATCCCCTTTCCTCTCGACAGCGCTTCGGATGCTTCGGGGCTCTCTTACGACGAGGTCGACGCACTGCAAAAAATGCTGTGTGTTCGTGCAGAAATCGAGGGCATTTTCAATCGACTGACCGCAATTCACAACGGAATAGCGGCGGTAAAGGCCGGGGAAACCGGTCACTTCTCCGAGGGCAGGTTGCGCGCGGGAGGCGAAGCTTAGGTTTGAATATCGAAGGCACGTTCGGTTCTGGTTGTCCGAACGTGCCTTCAAGGGATCGCGAACATCCCAAATCTCGACACTTAAAGCCGATTGATTCAAATGCTTCGCTTTCGAGCAATCGTTGCAGAAGGTTTTTACGCTAATAATCGTCCTTGAAAGACCTTACTTCAAAAGACAAAAGCCTCAAAAAATCAGTTTGTGAATTCCTCGGGGATAATATGCGAACGGTCCTGGGTGCATTTTCTATCGACAGTAGTCACGGTGCGACCGTGATCTTGGAAGGGAGGTCAAACCTTCCTATGGGTAAGAAGCTTCGTGCCGAGATACGTATTCCGGGCCGGGCTATCATTGAAACGACCGCCTATAAGGACTGGCCATATCCAAGACCGGTTGCCTACGAAGGTTATTTTTTGACGGGAATCGAAAGAGCCGACCTGATCGACGGAACCGCGATCAACGTCGAGCTGCTGTCGAATGACCGTCAGATGTGAGCGTGCGGTTGTTTCAGATGCAGGTCTGATGAAACTTCGCCCTTATAAGCCAGTTGAATATAGTCTCAGCGCATTCTTTGTCGCCTATGAACTGAACGCTTCTGGCGGCGAGCCTGAGCGCAATCTTCGCTTCTAGACTCCGAATCGCCCTCTAGGTATTGCTGCCTTCAGAGACATTCATCGCTGCTTTGTCCTTGTCCCGCGAGTAAGGCTTGCCGGGTGACGGACGACAAGCCTATGGCGCAGCGATGAAGAAGGATGTGGTTGATTTGTCGAGAGTATTCGATCGAATGAAAAGGTTGCCTGGCATCGCCTGGATCGCACTGATGGCGATCTCTGCTTCACCGGCACTGGCTGGATCGGAAGATCACCATTGGTCGCACGACCCGGTGAGCCGCTGCCAGTTCGTCGCGCCAACATCCCTGACAAATGGACCTGCCTTCTGGACGGGCGCTTGTGTTGACGGGAAGGCTTCGGGCTCGGGCATGTTGCGCCGACGCGACGGCAATCGCGCCGGACCGGCCTTCTTTGGTCGAATGAAGAACGGCATTCCCGAGATCGGCGTTGCCGATCTCGGCGACGGATATCGGGCTGGTACGTTCAGTGACGACGACATTGGTGGCCAAGCTGAGCTTGAGCCTCAGGTGAAGATTGACGCGTTTCGTATCGCGGCCGAGGCTGCGCGGCAGGTCGGTGCCAAGTATGCCGCCGAGAAGAATACGGCGTCGGCACAACACTATGATGGGATTGCAAAGACGCTTGAACTGCAGATCGAATGAAAGTGTGTTCAGTCGCGTGACCGTCCTTGGACGCGGGGCGTACCTTGAATGTAAGTAGAATTTCCATTGCCTTTGTGTTGGCTCACGATAGGAGATTTTCAATGCCTTCCCTTGCGGTCACCATGAAAGGACAAATCACGTTGAAGCGGGATCTGCTGGCGCACCTTGGCGTCAAACCAGGGGAGCGGATCGAGTTCGATAAATTGCCTGGTGGTGAGCTGCGGGTACAGGCTGCGCGTCCGACGGGGACGATCGATGACTTTATCGGTCGGCATGCCGGCAAGACGAAGAAGCCGTTGACCATCGAGGAGATGAACGAAATTGCCGCTGCAGGTTGGGCCGGAGAGGAATGAAAGTCTCCGTCGACACAACCATTCTTGCACGAGCGGTCCTGCCGGATGATGCGCAGCAGGGGAGCGTTGCTGCAAAACTTCTCAAGGAAGCCTCGCTGATTGCGGTTTCTCTCCCGTGCTTATGTGAGCTGGTCTGGATACTGCGTCGAGGAGCCAAGCTATCGAAGGAAGATGTTTCACAGACGATTCGCGATCTGCTCGATGCAGGCAATGTGGCGATGAACCGCCCTGCGGTCGAAGCAGGATTGGGCGTGCTGGAGGCTGGTGGCGATTTCGCAGATGGCGTGATTGCCCATGAAGGAGCATGGCTTGGTGGCGAGAGCTTCGTATCTTTCGACAAGCAAGCGGCCGAATTGGTTGCCCACCAAGGTCAAGCAGCGCGTCTTCTTGCCTGACGTCCTCGTCTGACGATCTACTCCAGCCGCTCGACAGTCAGCGCAATGAAATCGCCCCGTTGAAATCAAGCCGTCTCGCCCGGCACAAGCAAGAATCCGACATCGACCGTCTGAGCTGGCGCATCCTCCAAAAGGAGTTCTGCTGCGCGTCTTCCTATCTCCACACGCCGTGTGAGAATGCTGGCAATGGGCTGTGGGGTGTGGCGGCAGATATCGAGTGCGTTGAAGCCGATGATTGCCAGCCGGTCAGGCACGGGAATTCCCACGGACAGGCAATGGAAGTAGCCGCCGAGCGCCATGTCGTCATTGGAGAAATACACGGCGTCAACATCGGGCGATCGGCTCAAAACATTCGCCAACCCCGCCTTTCCCGCGCTGACAGAGGAAGGAGCATTGCGGATTTCCCGATCTCTCAGCGTGAGCCCTGCCTGGTTGAGCTGCTCGACAAAGCCTTCCAAGCGTTTTGCGCTGCGGGTGTCGCGTTCCATGTCGTGTCCGACATAAGCGATACGCGTGTAACCTTTTTCAATGAGATGAGCGGCGGTAGCCCTGCCAGCCGAGCGATGAGAGAATCCGACAGCGATATCGATCGGTTCTCCATCGATATCTAGCAATTCCAGAACACGGCATCCGGCGGCGCGTAGCAGTTTCCGCGTTCCTTCCGTATGTTCCAGGCCGACAAGCATGACCGCTTCCGGCCGCCACGCCAGAACGGCGGCGACGAGCGCCTCCTCCCGCATCGGATCATATTCGGTAACCGCGAATACCGCTTGCTTCTGCCGCACCTCAAGCGCCCGGGTAACGCCGCTCAAGACGTCCGCGAAAACGATATTCGAGAGAGATGGCACGATGATCGCCACCAACGGTGTGCCCGTCGATGCCAAGGCTCCGGCGATCTTGTTGGGAACGTAGCCAAGCTTATCGACCGCCGCCATGACGCGCGCGCGCGTCTTCTCGGAAAAGGACCCGTGATTGCGCAAAACGCGCGAGACGGTGCTTTCGCCAACGCCCGCAGCGTCCGCAACCTCGGCCAGTGTGATCGGAGCGTTTTTCAGGTCCATTTCCTTCCCCCCGGCTCGAGTTTTCCGCCTCGTTTCACCTTGTCAATCAAGATTTTGGCGAACGCGATGCACTCTGAAAAGGTAGCCTTCGCAAGCATATTCGGAACAGGCCCGTCTATTCAATGGCAGCGCTGCCAAAAATTACTTGGCAGCGCTGCCAAAATGATTTACAAGAATGGCAGCGCTGCCAATTTGGGGCGCGAGGAGGCGAAACGAACCGCATTTCATCGGAGGAGGAGAGCAATGACGGTGCTGGATCAGGCATCGGGCGCCCAGGCGGGCGTGTCCGAAGCTTTAGAAAATACTGCTTACAAGAAAGTGTTTTGGAGGATTATCCCCTTACTGATGTTCTGCTACGTGGTCGCATATCTCGACCGCGTCAACGTCGGCTTTGCCAAACTACAGATGTCCAGCGAGCTGGGCCTTTCGGAGGCCGCCTACGGGGCCGGCGCCGGCATTTTCTTTATCGGCTACTTCCTTTTCGAAGTGCCCAGCAATCTGCTGATGAACAAGGTCGGAGCGCGGATATGGATCGCGCGCGTCATGATCACCTGGGGCATCGTTTCCGCCGCCTTCGCATTCACGAGCTCGGAAATGATGTTCTACATTCTGCGTTTCCTGCTCGGTCTGGCGGAAGCCGGCTTTTTCCCGGGGATCATTCTCTATATGACATCTTGGTATCCGTCCCATCGGCGCGCCAAGATCATTGCGACCTTCATGTCCGCCATTCCGGTTTCCGCCATCTTCGGGAACCCGCTTTCGGGCTGGATCATGGACAGCTTTCACACGTTCCACGGCATGTCCGGATGGCAGTGGATGTTCCTGATTGAGGCCGTTCCCGCAGTTCTGCTTGGCCTTGTCGTCCTCTTCTATCTCGACAACCGCATCGAAGACGCAAAATGGCTGGACCAGAAGGAGAAAGACGTTCTGTTGGCCAACATGGAGGCTGAGAACCGGATCAAGACCGCGAGCCCCAGCAGCCTCGGCGCAACCCTGCGCGACGGCCGGGTGTGGCTGATGAGCCTTATCTACTTCTGCTTCGTGCTCGGCCAATACGGCTTGAACTTTTGGATGCCGACGCTCGTCAAGGCTTCCGGGGTTGTCGGCAATTTCAACGTCGGCTTGGTCTCGGCAATTCCCTACATCTGCACATTCATCACCATGCTCGTTCTCGGACGCTCGTCTGACCACTTCCGCGAACGTCGCTGGCATCTCGTTGTCCCCGCCATGATCGCCTGCGTCGGCTTCATCGCCGCAACCATGGCATCGAGCACTGGAATTGCCATCGCAGCGCTGTCGCTGGCTGCGGCCGGTGTCATTACCTGCGCGCCGCTGTTCTGGTCCCTGCCAACAGCCTTCCTGGCCGGCACTGGCGCCGCGGCAGGCATTGCATGGATCAATTCGGTCGGCAATCTCGCGGGTTTCCTGGGACCCTTCATAATCGGTTATCTCAAGGACGCTACGGGCAGTAATTCCATTGGTATGTATTTCCTGGCAGCGGCCTTGGTCGTCGGTTGCATCGCAACGCTTTCGGTGCCGGCGAAAATGGTAAACCGCTGAAACGAGCGGCTCCCCGACACCAGATGTCGGGGAGTCCACCCATTGCATCATCTAAGGATCATCACATGACAACCCTTCAGGAAAACGCGGAAACGCCCCAGGTGGCGGTGGTAATTGGTCTTGGCGCCATGGGCATGGGCATGGCCCTCTCGCTCAAGAAGGCCGGCTTCGATGTGATCGGTGTCGATATTTCCGCAGATGCCGTTTCCCGCTTCGTGCAGGCAGGAGGCCGTTCGGCGTCCAGCATCGCAGAAGCCGCAAGAGAGGCCGACATCGTGGTTTCGGTGGTCGTCAATGCGGCCCAGACGGAAAACGTCCTGTTCGGTACTGGCGGCATTGCAGACGTCATGCGTCCCGGCTCCGTATTTATCTCGTCGGCAACGATGGATCCCGCCGTGGCCGGCAAGCTTTCCTCGCAACTCGAGACAAGGGCCGTTCACTATCTCGACGCCCCCATTTCGGGGGGAGCGGCGCGTGCTGCCAATGGCGAGCTGACGGTCATGGCCTCAGGGACAAAGGCTGCCTTCAGCGCCGCGCGCCGCGCGCTCGATGCCATGGCCGCCAAAGTCTATGAACTCGGTGATACCGCCGGCGCCGGCGCCGCGTTCAAGATGATCAATCAGTTGCTCGCCGGCGTTCATATCGCCGCGGCTTGCGAGGCGATCACGCTCGCCGCGAAAATGGGGCTCGACCTCGACAAGGTCTATGAGGTGATCACCGCTTCCGCCGGCAATTCATGGATGTTCGAAAACCGCATTCCTCATGTGCTCGCCGGCGACTACACGCCGCTCAGCGCCATCGAGATTTTCGTCAAGGATCTCGGCATCATCCAGGACATGGCGCGGTCCGAACGCTATCCGGTGCCGCTCAGCGCCGCAGCATTGCAAATGTATCTCGCGGCTTCCGGCGCCGGCATGGGACGCGACGACGATTCTTCGCTCGCGCGCCTTTATGCGCAACTTTCCGGCGCTTCGCTTCCAGAAAAGACGAGGTGAGCCATGCCTGCCTTTGCTGCCAACCTGACGATGATGTTCAACGAATGGTCGTTTCTTGATCGTTTTGACGCTGCCGCCGAGGCAGGGTTTTCCGCTGTCGAATATCTGTTTCCCTATGACTTCAAGCCGGAAGACATCCAGGAACGACTTGTCCGCAACGGCTTGACCCAGGCACTGTTCAACATGCCTCCGGGCGATTGGGCGGCCGGCATGCGAGGGCTGGCGTCGTTGCCGGGCCGCTTCGACGATGTGGCCGATGGCGTGACCCGCGCGCTCGTCTATGCCGAGGCCACCGGCGTGAAGAACATTCACCTGATGTCAGGCTTGGGCGATCGTAACGATCAGCAAGCGCGACTAAATTACCGTCGTGCGGTGGAGCATGCCGCTGAACGGCTCGCCGAAAGAGGGCTCAATCTTTTGCTCGAGCCCATCAACGGGCGTAATATGCCGGGCTATTTCCTCAATGATTTCCATGCAGCCGCGCAGATGATCGGCGAGTTCGGCCTCACCAATGTGAAGCTGCAGTTTGATATCTATCACTGCCAGATCATTCATGGCGACGTGACGACACGCCTGCGGGAGCTGATACCGATCAGCGGGCATGTGCAAATCGCCAGCGTGCCGTCGCGTCAGGAGCCCGACGGCGAAGAGCTTAACTATCCGTTCCTGTTTTCCGAGCTCGATCGGCTCGGCTACACGGGCTATGTCGGCTGCGAGTATCATCCTCGCGGTCGAACGACGGACGGTTTGGGCTGGTTCGAACCTTACAAGCGGGGATGATCGATGGGTATTCTTCTTGGCGTCATAGCTGACGACTTCACCGGTGCAACCGACATCGCCAGCATTCTCGTCCGCGAAGGCATGCGGACTGTCATGTCGATCGGTGTTCCCGCGCCGGCATTCGACGTTCATGACGCGGATGCCGTCGTCGTTGCGCTAAAATCCCGCACCACTCCAGTAGCGGAAGCGGTCGCGCAATCGCTCGATGCGCTGACGTGGTTGCGGGCGCACGGCGCCGAGCAGATTTTCTTGAAATACTGCTCGACATTCGACTCCACTGCTAAGGGCAATATCGGTCCCGTCGCAGATGCCTTGAGCGACGCGCTCGATGCAAAGATTGCGGTTGTATGTCCTGCTTTCCCCAAGAACGGGCGGACGGTGTTCAACGGGCATCTTTTCGTCGGCCGGCAACTGCTGCAGGATTCGCCGATGAAGGATCATCCGCTGACGCCGATGCGTCGTTCCGATCTGGTCTCGCTGATGGCGGAACAGTCGGCCCACAGCATCGGCCTCGTTCCCCATGACGTCATCTCTGCGGGTGATGCTGCGATTGCGGACGCTTTTGGCAGAAGCGTAGAGGCCGGACAACGCTATGTCGTCACGGATGCGATCCATGATGATCATCTCCGGGCCATTGGGCGGGCTGTGTGCGGTCATAAGCTTGTCACCGGCGGTTCGGCGCTCGCCATGGGCCTGCCGGCGAATTTCGGCATTTCACCACGCAAGCCGGCGGAACGCGAGTCCACATCCTCGGCGTCACCGCGAACGGCAATTCTGGCGGGCAGTTGCTCCGCCGCCACGCGCCAGCAGCTCGCCAGGGCTACGGCGCTTTGGCCGAGCCGCAGGATCGACCTGGACGCCATCGCCAATAAGCGCCCCGTCGTTGAGGAGACCCTGTCCTGGGCGCAGAGCCAGCCTGCCGGCCAACCGGTCGTGATCTACGGGTCTGCCGATCCCGCCGAGGTGGAAGAGAACCAGGCAAGATACGGAGCACAGCAGGCGGGCGCCATGATGGAACATACGCTCGCCGCTATTGCGGAAGGGCTGGTGGCGAACGGCGTCAGCCGATTGCTTGTAGCAGGCGGAGAGACGTCCGGCGCGGTGATTTCGGCGCTCAAGGTGCAGGGCCTCTCCATCGGCGCTGAGATCGCGCCCGGAGTGCCATGGACGACAACACTCTCCGATCGGCCATTGCAGGTGGCGCTCAAAAGCGGCAATTTTGGCGGTCCTGATTTCTTCGAACGTGCCCTGGATATTTCCGTATGAGCGAGACAAAGATTCGCGACCAGATCACCGGCTATGCAAAATCGCTGTTCGACCGCGGCCTGACCGCCGGATCGACCGGCAATATCAGCGTCCGCGTCGACGATGGATGGCTGATGACTCCGACGGGATCGTCCATGGGAGCCATCGACCCATCACGCATCGCCAAGCTGGATGAGGCAGGGCGGCACATCTCGGGTGACGCGCCCACCAAGGAAGCGTTTCTTCATCGCGTCATGTACGAGAAACGGCCGCGCGCGCGGGCTGTCGTCCATCTGCATTCGACTTATTCCGTCGCGGTCAGTTGCCTGTGCGGCCTCGACCATGATGATGTGCTTCCGCCGCTCACAGCCTATTATGTCATGCGCGTCGGTCGCCTGCCGCTCGTGCCCTATTATCCCCCTGGCGACGAAGCCTTGGCTCAGGCTGTTGCGGAGCGCACTGCCAACAGCCATGCCGTGCTTCTCGCCAATCACGGCCCGGTCATTGCCGGTGCCGATCTTTCCGAGGCGGTATATTCCGTCGAGGAACTCGAAGAGACGGCCAAACTGTTCCTGTTGTTGCGTGGTGAGAAAACAAGGCCCTTGAGTTGCGACGAGACGACTGAACTGCAACGCCGCTTCCCAGCCAAATGCTAGGGTCGATCGGCACGGCTGTGGCCTGAACTGATTTCAGCCGCTGAAGCATCTTGCGGCAGATCGGGGTCGCATCTTGATCGCGACCCGAATCCTGATCGGCAAGCCGCTGATCAGGAGCCGCAGGCTCCAAACCCCTTAAGGCGTCTCCCATCGTCCGTGACCGCTGGTCATTGAAAGTTCTTCTGACCCCATCGCTCGGCCCATCGTGTACGGAGGAAGTCAGCCGAAAGCGGTTCTCACAGTATGGGGATCGCGAAGAGGCACTCCGAAATACCGAGTACTCTGATGGACCTGTCGAAAATAAAGACGCTGATCGATTTTGTCGGACGATCGAATGTTTCCGAGCTGACGGTGACGGAAAAGGACGTCACGGTTCGAATCTTCCGGACACCGGATCAGGCGGCCTCCACTGCTCCAGCGCAGGTCCCCGAAAAAGCAGCGGCTGGTCCCGCCGCATCCAGCCGCCATGCTTCGGCAAATGCACCTGCCTCGACCATCGCCGTGAAAGCGCCCCTTTTCGGCGTGCTGCATCGCGCGCCGGCACCGAAGGAAGAGCCTTTCGTTGGGATTGGCGACACGGTGGAGGAGGGGCAGACCCTTTTCATCATCGAAGCAATGAAGGTCTTCAACAAAATCGTCGCGCCGCGTGCAGGCCGCATTTTGCGCCTGACCGATGTCGATGGCAGCGAAGTCGAAACGGGCGACGTGCTGGCGGAGATCGCGTGATGGCGGAGTCTTTCGACAAGGTCGGCTTGGCGGAACGACGTTTCGATACGGTTCTCATCGCCAATAGAGGCGAGATTGCCGTGCGAATTCAGCGCGCTTGCCGCGAACTTGGCTTGAAGACCACGGCGATCTGCTCCGAGGCGGACCGGCAGGCAGCGTATGGCAAGACAGTCGACTGCTTTCTGTGCATCGGTCCCGCGAATGCGGCCCGGAGTTATCTCAATCCGGATGCCATCCTGCTTGCCGCGCAACTGACCGGGGCAGGCGCGATCCACCCCGGCTATGGGTTCCTGTCGGAAAACGCTGCCTTCGCTGAAGTGGTCGAGATGGCCGGTCTCGTCTTCATCGGACCGGAGGCTTCCTCGATCGCGACCATGGGCGACAAGATATCGGCAAAACGGGCAATGATCGCCGCCTGCGTTCCCTGCGTGCCTGGCCCCGATACGGCGCTTCCGGATGATCCGTCTTCCATCGAGCGTATCGCGCTGGAAATCGGCTATCCCGTGATCATAAAGGCGGCCGGCGGCGGCGGCGGAAGAGGCATGCGGGTGGTTCCCGACGCCGGCTCTCTGCACGAAGCCATCGCCCTGACGCGCGAGGAAGCGCGTCAGGCTTTCGGTTCCCCCGCGCTCTACATGGAGAAGTTTCTCCAACATCCACGGCATATCGAGATTCAGGTGCTCTGCGATACCTATGGCAATGCCATCTGGCTCGGACATCGCGATTGTTCGATGCAGCGTCGGCATCAGAAGGTCGTGGAAGAGGCGCCGGCACCGGGAATTTCACCGGAGACGATCAAGCCTGTCGGCATGGCCTGCGTCGAAGCCTGCCGGCAAATCGGTTATCGTGGCGTCGGGACCTTCGAGTTCCTTTATGAGAATGATGCGTTCTATTTCATTGAAATGAACACGCGCCTGCAGGTCGAGCATCCGGTCACCGAGATGACCAGCGGGATCGATATTGTTCGCGCGCAAATACAGGTCGCTCAAGGGCTTCCCCTGGAAACCGCCCAGGATGATGTGACCTGTACCGGCCATTCCTTCGAATGCCGCATCAATGCCGAGGATCCCGAAAGCTTCCTGCCTTCGGCAGGCACGATCTCCGATCTTGTCTTACCGGAAGGTCCCGGCATCCGGGTCGACACCCATATCCATGCCGGCTATCGAATTTCGCCCTATTATGACTCGCTGATCGCCAAGCTGATCGTTCACGCGCCCAATCGGGCGGAGGCGATGGCGAAAATGCGCGAGGCGCTTGCCGCCACCCGAATAGAAGGGATTTCCACCAACCTGCCATTGCTGCGCGCATTGTTCGACGACGAAGGCTTCGCCCGCGGCGGGACGGATATCCATTACCTGGAGCAATGGCTACAGCATCGGAGGGCGGCATGAGCGCGATCGACTTCAGCGATCCCTTAACCATCGCAGCCCTTGCCGATGCTTTGACGGCAGCGGGGGTAGACGGTCTGGAAATATCGAGGCCCGGCGGCAATCTGCGCATCGTGGTTTCGAAGGAGGCGGGCGCGCAAATCAGCCTGACAGGAAAAGCGCAGCCGGGCTTGGCCGCGATATCGGCGGCGCCGGTCAAGGCGCCGATGGCAGGTCATTTCTATCCTTTGCATCCCCGGGATACCAATGGAGCCGAGCGTCTGCCTCGTACCGTCGCCAGTGAAGACGTGATCGGCTTCATCCGCATCGGTTCCGTCCTGCTTCCCGTTCCCGCTGGCCGGTCCGGCTTGCTGGCCAAGCAGTTGATGGAGCCAGATGCGCTCGTCGGATTTGGTGATCCCCTGTTCGAAATCGAGCCGATATCATGATTGCTACTTCGAACATTCTTACGCCATTGCGCGAAATCGTTCCCGCCACGAAGGGCCAGGCGCGGGTTTCCTGCATCGGAGCCCGATCCTTCCTGCTCGAAGCACTGGGTGAATTCGATCTCCCTGCGCAACGATGGATCTGGGCCCTGGCCCAAACTGTAAAGGGCTGGGCTGATATCGCGGAAGTGATCCCCGGCATGACCAATTTGCTGGCGATCTTCAAGGAAACGCCCGAGGATCCCGAAATCATTGCGGGCCGGCTTCTCGAAGCATGGAGCAATGCCGAGAGCCTCGACCTGGAAGGCAAGATCATCGAAATTCCCGTTCATTACGGCGGTGCTTATGCGATCGATCTTCCCGCCATCTGCGACTTCTGCGGATTAAGCGACCGCGAGGTGGTGCGCATTCACTACGAGGCGAGCTACCGCGTCTTTGCCCTGGGAAGCGCCCCGGGTTTCGGCTACCTGCATGGTCTCGATCCGCGCATTTACATGCCGCGCAAGACCGTCCCATCACTCAGGATGGAAAAGGGCAGCGTGACGATCGGGGGAATGCAGACGGGCGTCGCGATGCTGACCGGCCCGAACGGCTGGAACTCGCTCGGCCACGCAGAATTGCAAATGTTCGATCCAACATCTGCGACACCGGCCTTGATGGCACCCGGCGATACCGTGCGCTTCTTACCGGCGAGGATCGAGCTATGATCGAGATTGTCGAGACCGGTCCATTCAACACGGTCCAGGACCTTGGCCGACCCGGCTATCGCGATATCGGGGTTTCGGCCTGCGGCGCAATGGATCCTCTTGCCGTGAGGATCGGCAATATTCTCGTTGGCAACGAAGACGATGCAGCCGCGATAGAGGTCCAGACCTTTCCGTTTAAGCTTCGATTCGAGACCGGTGGCGTCTTTGCTGTCACGGGTGCGGACGGCCATCCGATGCTGGACGGTCGGGAACTGCTTCCGTGGTGTACCCATGTTGCGGAGCCGGGTCAGATTCTGGAGCTGAGACAGCCGCCGAAATTGGCCCGCGCCTATATCGTGTTCCGTGGAGGATTGGATGTGCCGGTTCTCATGGGCTCGCGCAGCACCTCGTTACGCGGTGGCTTCGGCGGAAATGCCGGTCGACCGCTCGTCAAGGGCGACAGGATTGAATTCGGCACGTCTTCTGATGCGCTTCCTCTGCCACCAGGCGGCATCGCTGTCGTCGAGCCGGCCGTGGCCCTGCGTGATGTCTTTCCGGCTATGATAGAGGGCGTTCTGCCGATCCGTGCGATAGCCGCCGGCGAACATGAGCTGTTTGCCGGCGATGGCGAGGCCTTCTGGAGCCAGACCTGGAGGATATCGTCGAGCAGCGACCGAACCGGTTATCGCCTGTCCGGCGAACCGATCAAACCGACGGCGACAGTCGAGATGCGCTCTCACGGCATCGTGCCTGGCGTGGTGCAGGTTCCGCCCGGCGGCGAGCCGATCATTCAGATGAGCGACGCCAACACTGCGGGTGGCTATCCTAAGATCGCCGGCGTCATCGAATGCGATCACTGGCGTCTCGGCCAAGCCCGTATCGGGAGCCGGTTGCGGTTCGTCCGCTCCACGCATGCCGAGGCACGCGCGGTGGAGCAGGCCGTTGCCCGCTACATCGCGGATATCAGACAGACCTCGCAGATGGTCAAGCGCGCCTTGAAGGCGATGGCTTGACGGCAATTGCAGGGATCAAAGGGAGGAAACGATGAAGATCGATCTGAATTCCGACATGGGCGAAGGTTTCGGTCCTTATCGGCTCTGCGATGACGAAGCGATGATGAAGATCGTCTCCTCAGCCAACATCGCCTGTGGTTTTCATGGTGGAGACTCCGACACGATGGCGCGCATGGTGCGTCTTGCGAAGGAAAACGGCGTGGGTATCGGCGCACATCCGGGTCTGCCGGATCGGGCCGGCTTCGGCCGGCGTGAAATGCCGTTTCAGCCCGATGAGCTGCGGCAGCAGATGCTTTACCAGCTCGGCGCACTGATCGCGATCGCCAAAAGCGAGGGCATGACTGTCGGCCATTTCAGCTTTCATGCGGCTATGGGCAATATGGTCAATCGTGATGCTGCGCTCGCCGACCTGATGATGGATGCCATTTTCACGGTGGATCCACGTCTTGTGGTGTTCGTGACGCCTGACAGTGAAATCAAAAAAGCGGCAAAACGCGCGAAGCTCAAGACGCTGGCGCTGTTTCTGGCCGACCGCGCCTATGACGCCCGCGGCGCGCTTGTTGCCCGCGGTCTGCCGGGAGCCTTGGTCAAGGACGAGGCTGCAGTCCGGGCGCGGGTGCGCCGTTTCCTGACGGACGGCACAGTCGAGGCCATCGATGGCACCACAATCCAGATGCCGGCGAGATCAATCCTCGTCCACAGCGATACGCCCGGTTCGCTGGAACTTGCCCGCATCGTCCGCAGCGAAATCGAGGCTTCCGGCGCCACGCTCGCGCCTGCTGCCGAACTTGCATCCTGATTGCTTCCAGCAATCAAGTTTTCATTTCCATCGAAAGAGCACACCAATGCCTTCCATAGCCGATCGCCTCAAGAACGTCTCCATATCCGCTTCCGCCGCCATGACCCAGCGCGCCAGGGAACTGGCCGCCAAGGGCATCAAGGTCGTCAGTCTTTCGTCGGGGGAGCCGGACTTCCCGACGCCCGCTCATGCGATTGAGGCAGCTCATGCCGCAGCCCTCCGCGGCGATACAAAATATCCGCCGATGGACGGCACGCCGGCGCTGAAGGCTGCGATCAGCAGAAAGTTCAGGCGCGACAACAACCTCGATTACGATGCCAGCCAGATCGTGGTGTCCGGCGGCGGCAAGCAGGTGATTTTCAATGCGATGCTTGCCACCTGCAATCCCGGCGACGAGGTCGTTATTCCGACTCCGTCCTGGGTCAGTTATGCCGATATCGTCAAGTTTGCCGGCGGTGTGCCGGTCGCCGTGCCGTGCTTCGAACAGGCGGGGTTCAAGCTGCGTCCCGAGGACCTTGAGGCCGCAATCACGCCGCGCACGAAATGGCTTATCCTGAACTTCCCGAACAATCCGACGGGTGCGGCCTGCTCGCGCGCCGAGATGGCCGCAATTGCCGAAGTCATGCTGCGCCACCCGAATGTCTGGATCCTGACTGACGATATCTACGAGCATCTGGTCTATGGCGGCTTCGAATTCTGCACGATCGCCGATGCGGAGCCCAGGCTTTACGACCGCGTCCTGACGATGAACGGCGTCTCCAAGGCTTATGCCATGACCGGCTGGCGGTTGGGATATTGCGCAAGCGGATCGAAGGAGCTGATTGCGGCGATCAGCAACGTCAACGGCCAGAACAGCGGCGGCACGACGACCGTCACGCAAGCGGCGGCGATCGCGGCGCTCGATAGCCCCCAAGACCTGCTCAAGGAGCGCGCGGCCATCTACAGGGAAAGGCGCGATTTCGTTCTCGATCAGCTCTCAAAGGTCGAAGGGCTGCGCTGCCATAAGCCCGAGGGGGCCTTCTATATCTATCCCAATATTTCCGGTCTGATCGGCAAGACTACGAAGGGCGGGCGCAAGATCGAGACCGATGTCGATTTCGTCATGGCGCTCGTGGAAGAGCATCACGTCGCGACGGTGCAGGGTGCCGCCTATGGCATGAGCCCGTATTTCCGTATCTCCTATGCGACAAGCATGGAAATGCTTGGCGAGGGCTGCGCGCGCATCGCCCAGTTCTGCCGTGATATGCGCTGACGGATGATCGGGCCTCTCCGGTCCGGTTTCCGGGTCGGAAGCATTTAGCGCCTACTTTCAGGCTTCAGAGCTTCAGGTGCTCGGTCAGCTCGACGAGGATGTCCTTGACGGCGAAGGCCGGCTCCGACAGCGAACTCTGATCGGATGTGCAAAGCGACAGTGCTTCTTCGATGCGGGGTGTGACCAGCCGGCAAACGAGAGGCTCGCTCGATTCCGACACGATGCGGTCGGCGATCGCCTTTGGCATAATGGTCGCGCCAAGACCGCTGCCGACCGCACGCGCCAGGGTTCGCACGATTTCGATTTCCGCTACGACCTTGAGATTGATCCGGCTGCGCGTGAAGGCGGCGTCGACGGCCCGACGCACGAAATTGTAGGCCGGCGGCAACAACATCGGCATTCCATCCAGTGCACTGACCGGCACGGGCTTCAGGTCTGAATCGATCGCGAAATTGCGATGGGCAACGAAATAGAATTCCTCCCTGAGGATCGGTTCGAACCGCACGCCTTTGATTGGGCCGACGCCGTGGATCAGCGCCATTTCCAGCCGACCATTCATGATCATCTGGCTGTAGGTCTGGCCGACGCTCTCGGTCAGATGCAGCAGAATCCCGGGGTGTCTTTTTCTCGTCTCCGCCAGAAGATCGACCGAAAGCGTGGCGGCGCTGCTGAAGGGCACGAGGCCGACTGACACACGCCCAGCAAGCGAATTGCCGGCGGCGGCCGCATCCGTCTGCGCCTGTTCCATCTGACGGAGAATGATCTGCGCATGCCGGTAGACCGCATGTCCAGCATCGGTCATGCTGACGCCCTGCTGGCTTCGGATCAGGAGCTTCTGACCGAAATGCTCCTCGAGCGCCGCCAACTGCTGGCTGAGTGCCGGTTGGGCGAGGTGCAGGATATCGGCAGCCCGCGTAATGCTGCCGCTGTCAACGATGGCGATGAAGGATTTGAAACGTCTGATATCCATGGCATTGGGTACTATTCTGTTTTCGCGGGCATGTTTGCAGACGCGCATCCGTTTTGCAACGCGGACTGATGTTTGAAAGTCATGAGGGCTCCGGCAAAATGGGGCAATTGCCCGCGTTCGCAGCCCGCTCCCCGCGGCAGGTCAACCTCCATAAAAGTTGCTTATTACTCCAAAAGTAATCGGTCTTAGGCAAGCAGTTAAAGCTCCGCTAATGTCCACCGCAACAACAAGGGGATCAGAATGCCATTCTCCGATTACAAGACCGCGTTGGTCACTGGCGCTTCCTCCGGTATCGGCGCAGCCGTCGTAGAGCGGCTTCGCCGCGAGAATATCGAGGTGCATGCGATTGCGCGCAGTGCTGGTCCACTGAAGGAATTGGCAGAACGCACGGCATGCATTGCCCACGTCATCGACGTGACGGATCGTGCTGCCATCGCCGATCTCGCGAACCGCGTTCAGTTTGACATTCTGGTCAACAATGCCGGCGTCGACCGGCCGAAGAAATTCCTTCAAGCGGACGAAGAGGACATAGACCTCCTCATCGACGTCAATCTTCGCGCCGTCCTGCATATCTGCCGCCTGATCGTACCCGGCATGGTGGCGCGCGACTGCGGACATGTCGTCAACATCTCCTCGATTGCCGGCAACTATAATTTCGGCGGCAACTCCGCCTATCATGCCGTCAAAGCCGGCGTCGCCATGCTGTCGAACCAGTTGCGTATCGACGCGTTCGGCAAGCGCGTCCGCGTGACCGAAATCTGCCCCGGCCGCGTCGCGACCGATATTTTCAACCACGTCCATGGCAGCGACCCCAGTGTGCGCGAACGCTTCATCGATGGGTTTGAGCTGCCGCAGGCCGCCGATATTGCTGACGCAATCGCCTTTGCGATTGCCGCGCCGGTCGCAGTCAATATTGGCCACATGGAAATCACCCCGACACTGCAGGTAATGGGCGGCCTTCAGACGGCCAAGCCAGAGACGCCAGCCGCCCAATCTGACGCGGAAGGTGCCAAGCGGTGAGCGGGTTCGATCTCTCGGCCATCCTGAGCAATCCGGACTATCAGGCGATGCTCCTGGAGGGCATCGAGGTGACTTTCGTCATCTATATCGGCTCCTGGCTGTTGGCCATGACGCTCGCCATTCTGCTCTTTGCCTTCCGGATGTCGCCGCTTCGTGTTGGCGACCCGATCGTAAAGGCTTACGTTTCCTATCATCGCAATGTTCCGACACTCGTGCAGCTCATGCTGTGGTATTTCGGAATCTATTCGTTGATGCCGCAAGGCATCACAGACTGGCTCGCCAACCATAATGCCGAAGCCATATTCGCGGTCATCGGGCTCGGATTGTGTCAGGCGGCTTATTTCAGCGAGGATTTGCGTTCCGGTCTGCGTTCTGTCAGCCCGGGGCAGATGGAAGCTGCCAAAGCTCTCGGGCATGGTTATCTCTCCGCAATGCGTTTCGTGATCATGCCCCAAGGCCTGCGCAATGCACTGCCACCGCTGATCAACCACAGTGTCTCCCTTTTCAAGAATAGCAGTCTTGCCATCGTCGTCGGTGCGTCAGAGCTTACGCATGCGGTGAAGGAAATCGATAATGTCAGCTTCCGCACCTTTGAGATCTATCTGATCGGCACCGTTATCTATCTGTTCTTCTCGCTCATCATCATGGCCTTGGGCGCATATTTCGCCATGCGTGCCGATCCGATGCGGAGGGCGCGCGCTTGATCCAGGACATTATCAATATCATCCATGACTATTGGCTTCTGTTGCTGATCGGCCAGTATCCCAACGGCCCGCTGGGCGGCCTTGCCAATACGCTCATCCTGTCCGCACTCGCCATTGCGCTCGCTTTCCCTCTCAGCATCCTGCTTGCCATGGCGCGCCTTTCCAAATGGGCGGCTCTCAGATGGCCGGTGACCGGCCTGGTCTACATCACACGCGGCGTTCCGCTGCTGATGCTGATCCTTTGGTCCTATTTCATCGTTCCGCTTTGGACCGGCGCTGACGTGCCGAGTTTCCTGATCATGCTGGTAACGCTGGTCATCTATGAGGGCGCGTTCTTGAGTGAGGTCGTGCGGGCCGGCATCGTTTCACTCGGCCAGGGGCAAATGGATGCCGCCAGGGCGCTCGGCCACAGTTATATCGGAGCGATGCGCTTCGTGATCTTGCCGCAGGCGCTCTACAATATGATCCCGAGCATGATCTCGACGTTCGTCTCGACGATCAAGGACACGACGCTTGGTTATGTCATCAATGTGCCGGATCTCACGTTTGCGGCAAGCCAGGTGAACAACCAGCTTCTCTCGCAGCCCTTCCAGGTCTTCTTCATCCTTGCCGTGGTCTACTATCTCCTTTGCTGGAGCCTGACCCACGTCGCTAACAGCGTTGAAAAGCGAATTGCTCGCCGACGTGCCGGGCCGAGCAAAGCGCGCCTCCGCACCGATGTCGTTCCCCTCAAAACATTTACGGAGCAGCTATGAGCATCCCAGTTTCCGGGCCGCAGGACGCTCAGGAGATACGCCTTCACGAGGTCTGCAAGAGCTACGGTCATTACCAGGTGCTGAAGAACATCAACGCCGATGTCAGCCGCGGCGAGGTGGTCGTCATTTGCGGGCCGTCCGGTTCCGGCAAGTCCACCCTGATCCGTACGATCAACAGGCTGGAGGAGATCAACAGCGGTTCGATCAGTTTTGAGGGAAAGAATATTCACGCCCCGATGGGTGGTTCCGAGCTAAACCGGCTGCGCAGCCGGATCGGTTTCGTTTTTCAGAATTTCAACCTGTTTCCCCATTTGTCCGTCGTCGACAACATTGCCATGTCGCCGATCCGGGTGAAGGGCGTGCCGGCGAAGGTCGCGCGCGACAAGGCCGTTGCGCTGCTTCATCGCGTCGGTCTTGCCGACAAGGCAAATGCCTATCCCGGCCAGCTTTCAGGCGGTCAGCAGCAGCGCGTGGCAATCGCCCGCGCGCTCGCGATGGAGCCGCCCGTCATGCTTTTTGACGAGCCGACGAGCGCACTCGATCCGGAGATGGTGGGCGAAGTGCTGAGCGTCATGAAAAGCCTGGCGGCCGAAGGAATGACCATGCTCTGCGTCACCCACGAAATGGGCTTTGCCCGCGATGTGGCGGACCGGATCTGGTTCATCGACGCGGGCGAGATCCTGGAGACCGCTCCTCCCGAGGAGTTCTTTAAAAATCCCCGCCATCCCAGAGCTCAGCGCTTTCTTTCCGAT
The DNA here is from genome assembly GCF_014200235.1 of Martinezella paranaensis. Taxonomy (NCBI): domain Bacteria; kingdom Pseudomonadati; phylum Pseudomonadota; class Alphaproteobacteria; order Hyphomicrobiales; family Rhizobiaceae; genus Martinezella; species Martinezella paranaensis. Next base: position 223,853 of record NZ_JACHBI010000008.1, read on the forward strand.
CTGCGCCACTAGAGCAATTCCAGGAAAAGTGCATAGCGGTTTTCCGTCCGGAATTGCGGAAAAACAAAGAGATAGAGCGGTTCTGAGATTCCGTGAAAAGCTGAACCGCTCTAGGCATCACAAAGCAATAACAAGGAGAACAGCAATGAATTGGAAATGCTTCACCGTAACGCTGGCACTCGCGGGCATCGCCGGCGCCATGCCGGCCAAGGCCGACCAGCTCGACACGATCATGTCGGCAAAGACGCTGCGCTGCGCGACCTATGCGGATGTCCCCCCGTTTTCCTCTCCTGATCCCAAGACCCGCGAAATGGCTGGGTTCGACGTCGATCTGTGCAAGGCGATCGCAAATGAACTCGGCGTGAAGGCTGAGATCAAGCCGATTTCGGTCGAAGCGCGTGTTCCCGAAGTCAAGCTTGGCCGCGTCGACATTACGGTCGCCAACCTTGCTTATACGCTGAGCCGCGCCGAGCAGATCCAGTTCAGCGATCCTTATTATGTCGCCAAGGAAATGCTCATCGTTCCCGCTGATGACGCCGGCAAGAAGAAGGCCGATTACGAGGGCCAGCGTCTTGCCTCGACCAAGGGCTCGACCTCGGAACTGGCGATCAAGCTCAATAAGTCCGACCCGCTCACCTTCCAGGATACGGGGTCTGCATATCTCGCCGTTCAGCAGGGCAAGGCGCGTGGCATGGTCGCGAACACCATGACGACGACGCTACTGGTCAACCAGTCGAAGACCAAGGGCAAGCAGATGCGGATGATCGACGAGCCGATGCTGCTGGAGCCGGTCGGTATCGGCATGCAGAAGGACCAGCCCGCCCTGACCGCAAAGATCAACGCAATCCTGCATAAGCTCGACGACTCGGGCGAGATCAACAAGATCTGGGACAAATGGCTCGGCCCGAACACGGAATACAAGATGACCCGCAACGAAAAGGTTGTACCAATCTCCGAATTGAAGTTCGAACCAATCCCTTGATGCCGCATCCCTTCGCCTGATCGGTGATCCATCCGAACATCGTTGTTGATCGCCGGCGGCACTGCCTGCCGCCGGCCTAACCATGAGAAGTTTCCATGACCCACATCAAAGATATCGCCGAGCGACCGAGCAAAGCAGACATCGAGGCGCTCTCCAAATTCTCGCCCGCGACGATCCATGAGGCCCAGGGTCGCCGTGGCGCACTTTCCTCGCGCCTGAAGCCGGTGGACTATCGCATGAAGCTTTGCGGCCCGGCCTTCACGGTGAAGTCCGCGCCGCGCGACAACATCATGCTGCAACTTGCGATCAACTACGCCAAGCCGGGCGACATCATCGTCGTGTCCGCGGGCGAATACGAGGAAGCGGGTTCCTTCGGCGATGTCCTGGCCAATGCCTGCCTTGCCAAGGGCATCGGCGGATTGGTGACCGATACCGGCGTGCGCGATACGCTTCAATTGCGGGAACTTGGATTTCCGGTCTTCTCGCTCAGCGTCTGCATCAAAGGCACCGTCAAGGAAACGATCGCAGCCGTCAACGACCCGATTATCGTCGGCGGAGAGATCATCAATCCAGGCGATATCGTCGTCGGTGACGCGGATGGTCTCGTTGTCGTTCGCAGAGGAGAAGCGCAAGAGGTAGCGCGGCTTTCGCAGGCGCGCGAGGATGCCGAAGCCGGCTATATCGAAGCCTATAAGCAGGGCAAATCGGTCATCGAAGTCAGTAAGCTCGAACCGGTGCTGAAAGCCAAGGGCCTCATCGTCGATATCTGACGGCCTCTTTGAGGCATCCCAGTCGGCCGGAGAATACAGTCCGGCCGACCGATGGCGCAGATCCGACTATGCTGCTTTCAGCAACGCCCCATGCGGATCCAAGACGAACTTCGTCGCCGCACCCTGGTCGAAGCTTTCGTAGCCTTGGGCGGCATCTTCAAGCGAGATGATTTTTGCGTTGACGATGTCGGCAATTGGCAGCCGATCATGCAGGATTGCCTGCATGAGTTGCCGGTTGTACTTCAAGACCGGAGTCTGACCTGTATGGAAGGACTGCGCCTTCGCCCAGCCGAGGCCTAAGCGTAGGGAGAGGCTGCCGTGCTTGGCCGCAGCATCGACCGCGCCCGGATCTTCCGTGACATAGAGGCCGGGAATGCCGATCGAGCCGGCTGCGCGGGTGATTTCCATCATCTGATTGAGGACGATTGCCGGCTGTTCACCACCCGAGTGGCCGCGAGCCTCGAAGCCGACGGCATCGATGGCGCTGTCCACTTCGTCGCTGCCAACGACTTCTGCAATCATTTCGCCGAGGCGATCGCTCTTGGACAGGTCTATCGGCTCGAAGCCAACCTTTGCCGCATGTGCCAGGCGTTCCTTGTTGAAGTCGCCGATCATGACGACGGCCGCACCCAGGATGCGGGCGGAAGCTGCCGCCGCCAGACCCACCGGACCAGCACCTGCGACATAGACAGTGGATCCTACGCCGACACCAGCGCGAACGGCGCCGTGAAAGCCGGTGGGCAGAATGTCCGACAGCATGGTGAGGTCACGGATCTTCGCCATGGCCTTGTCGCGATCAGGGAACTTCAGCAGATTGAAATCCGCATAGGGCACCATCACATAGCGCGCCTGGCCGCCGATCCAGCCACCCATGTCGACATAACCATAGGCGCCGCCTGCGCGTGACGGGTTCACCGTCAGGCAAACGCCGGTATCCTGCGATTTGCAGCAGCGGCAGCGGCCGCAAGCGACATTGAAAGGAACCGAGACGATATCGCCGATGTCGAGCATCTCCACATCGACGCCTTTTTCAATGATCTGCCCGGTGATCTCATGGCCAAGCACGAGACCCGGCATGGCGGTCGTGCGGCCACGCACCATATGCTGATCAGAGCCGCAGATATTCGTGGAGATCACCTTCAGGATAACGCCGTGCTCGATATGACGGCCGTCCGGCGCCTCCAGTTTTGGATCATCGATGTCGCGAACCTCTACGCGACCGGGCCGCATATAAACGACGCCTCTGTTGCCAGTCATGCCATCTCCTCCTTGGTTCAACACTTGATCGTCACTGTCCGCGATCGCCTCCTGTTCGGCCCGCTCCTCAACGGCCGAATAGAAGTAAAAATCGACCGCGGCCACCGCGATTTCAGCGGCGCCCGGTCCACTTATCGAGAAGGTGTCCGGACAACACCTTCGACATGTCTAAAAGACCACACCTGCAGGATGCGGTGCCCTCAGGAAAGCGACTCCACAGATATCCATGGGCGACGCTCCATCTCACGCCTCGATCGACACATCGCCTGTTGGCTGTGAGCAGCAGGCCAGGATGTAGCCTTCTTCGATTTCTTCATCGAGAATGCCACCGTTGTGCCGCATATCGACCTCACCCGAAACCTTCATGATGCGGCATGTGCCGCATAGGCCGCCCTCGCAGGCAGCGCCGATGCGTACGCCGATGGCGCGGGCCGTCTGCAGGATTGTCTGGCCAGGCGGGCACTTGGCCTCCTTGCCGGCCATGGTAAAGGTAACGGTGGCAACCGCATCGGCACCGGTCTCGCCCGGGCCGGCGCGCACCGCGAGCTCCTCGGCTGCGGGTGCTGCCGCGGGCTGGAAGCTTTCCTCATGGTAACGGTCCATGTTGAAACCGCAGACCTTCAGCATGTCGCGCACGCCACGCATGAAGGGCTCGGGACCGCAACAAAATACCGTGCGCTCGCGAAAATCAGGGGTCAGCAACGAAAGACGCGCCGCATCGATGCGGCCGCGCAGCCCATGCCAGCCGTCACGCGGATTGTGGTTCTTGACGATGAAACCGAGCGACAGCTTCGGCATCTGCGCCGCGAGACATTCGAGTTCCGTCTTGAAGAACAGGTCGTCCGGTGTGCGGGCGCATGAGATGAAGCCAACGTCCGCCTGCGGCGTACAGTCCGCCATCCAGCGGATCATCGACATCATCGGTGTGATGCCGGAGCCGCCCGAGATGAAGAGATATTTTTCGCCCGGATGGCGCACGAAGGAGAAGTCGCCAAGCGGCCCGAAGGCCTTCAGCTTTATCCCCGGTTTGAGGTTGTCGAACATCCAGCGCGTACCGATGCTCGTTGCCTGGGCCTTCACCGTCACGGAGACGGAAAAGGGTCGTGAGGGCGTCGACGATAGCGTATAGGTGCGAAATACCGGCTCGTTTTCGGAAACGGGTAACTCCAGGGTTACGAACTGGCCTGGCAAATATCGGAACCAATTGTCCCGGTCGGAGCGGAACGTGAAGGTCATCACATCAGGTGTCTCCACCGTGGCGGCGATGCATTCCAGCAGGTCGTGGCGGTCATTCCACGGCTGCAGTTCGTCGAAGTGGCGAAATGTGCTGACAGTCGTCATGTCAGGCCACCTGCAACAGAGGCTTCTTCACGCCGTCGAGCCGATCGATCATGAAGTTGGAATACCATTCGACGAACTGCTTGACGCCATTTTCGTCTTCCGGCGAGTAGGGGCCGGGCTCGTAAGCGGGCGAGCGGATGCCGAAGGCATTTTCTTCAACAATCCGGCGGTCCTGGTCGTTTGTCTCGGTCCAGACATGCGTAAGCTCATCAAGACGATAGTCGACGCCTTCGACAGCATCCTTGTTGACGAGCCATTTGGTGGTGACCTGCGTCCGTTCCGGCCCGAGCGGCAGGACACGGAAGGTGACCGCGTGGTCTGCGAGTACGTGGTTCCATGTGGTAGGATAGTGGAAGAGCAAGAGTGTGCCGATACCGCTTTCCAGCATGTCGTTGGCAAGCGGACGCTGAACGGCACGAGCACCGGACATGGTGTAGCTCTCGGCGTTCTGGATGAGCGGCATGCGCGCGGCACGGAATTGACCGGTCGGCGAGATGCGGAATTCGCTGGGAAGTCCTGCTGCTTCGCACTTTGCCCAATGCTCGGCGATAACCGGATCGTCCTTGGCACCCTGCACGCCCGTGGCACTTGGCGCCTCCGGATAAGTGCGGCAAAGTTCGGGGTGATTGGCGGCGCAGTGATAGCACTCGCGATTGTTTTCCCAGACGAGCTTCCAATTGCCTTTCTCGATGATCGTGCTTTCGAAAGCGACCTTCGTTTCGCCGAGACGGTGTCGGGCAAGGTAGGGCTCGACGGTATCGCGGAAGGGCGCGAAATCCGGCGCCTGATCGGCGAGGCAGATGAAGATGTATCCACCGACAGTCTCGCAGTGGATCGGCTTCAGACCATGTTGGTTCTTGTCGAAATCCTCCGCCATATGGCGAGCGAACAGCAGACTGCCGTCCAGCTCATAGGTCCATTGGTGATAGGGGCAAACAAGTTTCGCCGACGAGCCCTTGTCTTGCGCGCAGACGCGCGAGCCGCGGTGACGACAGGAATTGTGCAGCGCGTGGATTGTACCCGCCCGGTCGCGAGTAAGAACGACAGAATAATCACCGACCTGCGCCGTGAAATAATTGCCGGCCTTCGGAATCTCGCAGTCATGACCAATGAACAGCCAGTCGCGATACCAGATGGTCTCCAAATCGAGCTTGTAATAATCGGGATCGGTGTAAAAGGCCTGCTCCAGGCTGTAACCGTGGCGGCGGTTCTTAAGCTTGCGGAGCACGTCGCTGGCAATATCCATTCTCTTGATCCCCTAAGGGACTGTTGGATGGTATCGTCGGCATCGATATCGCAAAGCGGTACCGCCCGCCTGATCGCCATCGCAATCAGTCGTGTTGTTTTCGTCTCGAACTGGTTTCCGGGCTTCAGAACTGTCCGTTCGGACTTCGACATACTTTCCCAGGCAAAAAGCCAGTGGAATCATATCGGTTATTCGCTCTGCTACCGTTACGGGGGCGGCGGCGACGGTCGCCGGCTTTCCAATTATCCGCATCACCAATTCGATGCCGCACCCGAGAACAGCGTGAACATAACGTATCGCTTAGCGCGCCCAAGCATGCATCGCGACATTTGTGTCGCAGATTGAATATGGCGCATATATTTAAAAAGACCCGCCCGAATGGTCGCGGTTTTCAGGCGCAGCCCGTGGGCTGCGCAAAAGGCGCCAATGGTACTTTCAGGATGGGTGGCAAGCTGGATTTCTTTGGAAAAGGGCCGGTTATTCTTCCGATATTCAAACACTCGGAATTGGTCGTGTCTCGGCCAATGGGGTATGGGCTACCCAGGTGGCACAGGCGAATCGACGATCCGCCTGTGCCGAGATTTCATCGTCAGTGCGAATTGACCATCGCCGTCGCCAGTTGGCGGAAATTCACGACGCCAAGCGGTTGACCCGTTGGTGCGACGACGTGGACCTCCCCGTCGGGTGACGAGCACAACAAGCGCACCGCTTCTTCAACGGTAGTACCTGCTGCGATCGTCGGCCCGCCAGTCAGGGCTGCGGATGGCAGCGGCATCATGATAGCCTCGACCTGAACGACACGCCCTCGGTTCACCTCTTTCACGAAATTGGCGACGTACTCGTCGGCCGGCCGCAGGACGATATCCTGGCTGGTGCCCTGCTGGATGACTTCGCCATCGCGCAGGATCGCGATCTGATCTCCGAGACGAAGCGCCTCGTCGAGGTCATGAGTAATGAAGACGATGGTTTTCTTGATCTCCTTCTGCAGATCCAGAAGAACCGTCTGCATGTCCATGCGGATCAGCGGATCAAGAGCCGAATAGGCCTCGTCCATCAACAGGACCGGCGCGTCGTTGGAAAGCGCTCGGGCGAGGCCAACACGTTGTTGCATGCCGCCCGAAAGCTGGTTGGGATACTTTTTCTCGAATCCCTTCAAGCCGACGCGCTCCAGCCAATTCATGGCAATGGCGACGCTTTTTGCCCGGTCCATGCCCTGCACTTCGAGGCCGTAAACGGTGTTGTCGAGCACGTTGCGATGAGGAAGGAGCGCGAACTTCTGGAACACCATCGCGGTCTGATGCCTGCGGAATTGGCGAAGCTTATCCTCATTCATCTTCACGATGTCGACGCCGTCGACCAGCATTTCACCGGCCGTGGGGTCGATGAGGCGGTTGATATGCCGGATCAAGGTGGACTTGCCGGAACCGGAAAGCCCCATGATCACCTGGATGCAGCCCGAAGGAATTTCGAGATTGATGTCCTTCAGCCCCAGGACGTGGCCGTGCTTCTCGTTGAGCTCCGTCTTGGACAGGCCGTTCTGAACGGCCTGGATGTGGGCCTTGGGATTGGGTCCAAAGATCTTATAGAGATTGCGGACCTTGATCCCGCCGAAATGATGATCAGCCATGGACGGTCTCCCGGTGTTTCTGAATTCTCTTGCCATAGGCCTGGCTCACACGGTCGAAGATGATGGCAATGCCGACGATCGCGAGGCCGTTGAAAATACCGAGCGTGAAGTACTGGTTGGCAATCGCCTTCAGAACCGGCTGGCCAAGTCCTTGCACGCCGATCATCGAGGCAATGACGACCATCGCCAACGCCATCATGATGGTCTGGTTGATACCGGCCATGATGGTGGGAAGGGCGAGCGGCAGTTGCACCTTGAAAAGCTTCTGCCAATTGGACGATCCAAAGGCGTCGGCGGCCTCGAGCACGTCCTTGTCGACAAGGCGGATGCCGAGATCGGTTAGCCTGATCATCGGGGGAATGGCGTAGATGACGACGGCGATGAGCCCCGGCACCTTGCCGATCCCGAGCAGCATGACGACCGGGATAAGATAGACGAAGCTCGGCATCGTCTGCATGACGTCGAGGATGGGGTTGACCACCCTTTGGATGCGATCGGAGCGGGACATGATGATGCCCATCGGAATGCCGATGGCGATCGACAGCAAGGTGCAGACGAAGATCATGGAGACCGTCCGCATGGTGTCGTCCCACATATCGAAATAGCCGATCAGCAGGAGTGTCACAAGACAGCCAACGACGATTTTCATGCTTCGGCTCGCCGCCCAGGCGATCACGAGAATGATCAGGGTGATGATCGGCCATGGCGTCTGCGTCATGAAACGATCGGCGGCGATCAAAAAGTGCTGCAGCGGAGAAAAAAAGCTTTCGATCGCGTCGCCATAGCCGCGGGTGAATGTTCGAAACGCTTCGTCAATACCCTTCTTCAGGCTGGCGAGTGTTTCATCGTTCATGTGTGGGAATTTATAAAACCATTCCATTCGGTTCCCCTTTTTAAAAAAGAAGCCGTGGCAAGTCTTTTTGATTTTATCGGCAGCTAGGAAGCGGTGCGCTTTTGCGCACCGCAAGATTTTACGATTACAACGAAGCTTCGATTTTCTTCGCCGCTTCCGGCGAAACCCACTTCGTCCAGATGTCCTTGTTTTCCTTGAGGAAGTGCTTGGCGCCGTCTTCGCCCGTTGCCTGATTGTCGGTCATCCAAGCCATGAGCTTGTTGACCGTGTCGTTGCTCCAGGAACGCTTCTTAAGGTATCCGAGGACGTCAGGGCCTGCCTTTTCCGAAAAAGACTTGGCTACAAGCGTCACAACGTGGTCGACCGGCCATGCGTTCGGCTTCGGATTGGGGCAGTCCGCAACGGTGTTGCAGCGCTTCCATTCGGCCGCGTCAGCGGGTACGCCAGCCTCAAGCTTGACCATCGCGTATTTGCCGAGCAAGGCGGTTGGCGCCCAATAGTAGCCGACCCAGCCTTCCTTGCGCTCGTAGGCCTTGGCGATCGAGCCGTCCAGGCCGGCAGCCGAGCCAGTATCGACCAGCGTGAAGCCAGCCTTCTGAGCATCAAAGGCCTTGTAGAGTTGCGAGGTCACGACCGTGCCGCCCCAGCCCTGCGGACCGTTGACAATGGCACCCTTCTTGGAATCTTCCGGATCGGGGAAGAGTTCCGGATGCTTCAGCATGTCCGGGATCGTCTTGATGTCCGGATGAGCGTCGGCGATGTATTTCGGAATCCACCAGCCTTGAACGCCGCCATCGGGCAGGGACGTGCCGGCGATAACCAGCTTACCTTCTTCCGTGCCCTTCTTGACGACATCCGGAAGAAGATCGATCCAGGCTTCTGGCGCGATGTCCGGCTGGCCTTTTTCAGCCATGGAGGTGATGGTCGGAACGGTGTCACCGACGGTGATCTCGGCGCTGCAACCGTAGCCTTCGTTGAGAATGATCTTGTCGAGGTTCGACAGAACCTCCGCGCTCTGCCAGTTCATGCTGGCGATGGTGACGCTCCCGCATTCTCCGGCGCTTGCAATCGACGCTCCGCCGAGCAGGCCAAACATCAGGCATGTGGACGCAAGTAGTTTTTTCATTATCGTTCCCTCATTTTGCGGCATGTATTGGGCAAGCGGGTTGTGCCGCGTGAACCCGCTTCAACGGCTATCAGGAGCTCCTCCTCCTGCGATAACCGATCTCTCTAAAGCACTGATGCGCCGGTGAACGGCAGCCAGCCTCAAGGCTGTACTGATGTTCGCCGGTCTGAATTACATTGGAAGTTGGGTCGCCCTCGTTGTCTTGTTGCCAAGGCTTGCTGGATTGATGATGCTGCTAAGGACAAATGTTCAACTAGCCCACAAAAGGCGTCAGGTTGTTCGAAAGCTGGGCACGCTATGCTGGCCATCATTGAAAGGGTAACTGACCTTTCGCACGTCGACGAATGTGGATCACCGCTCATGCCAGTCGTATATACTGTGCATTTGAAACACATAGGATGTTTGCGACGATCGGGTGGTTGTTTCGAGACAGTGACAGCGGAGACGCCAGCATCGATCTTGGATTTCGAATGCAAGATCGATTGATCCGGCAGAGGGGCATTGTTTGCTCGACGCCGCCGGCATGTGGCGGCGTCGGACAATTGCTTCAATGACTGTCGGCAAAGCGATGAGGCTTATGCGCCGTTTTAGATCAAGCGCTTAGCTTTTCGGCTTCAGGCTTTCCGGGTCATAGATCGGCTTGTAACCGATGCCGACCACCTCGACCGGATAGGTCTCGGCAAAATATTCGATGTTAAGCTTGCGACCTTCCTGGCAATGGCTCCAGGGCAGGTAGGCAAGCGCAATGTTCTTACCGATGGTTGGGCCAAATGCGATCGAGGTCGTGTAGGAGCGGCGGCCAAGTTCGTCCACCAGCACCTCGCCGGTTTCCGGGTCCATGACCGGGAGGTTGCCGAGCGGATAGCGGGCAACACCCTTGCTGTCGACATTGTCGGTCATGACGAGGGTGCAAAGCACGGCCGGTTGATGGTCGCGCGCCTTGTACTCCAGATGTTTCGCCTTGCCGCGGAAGTCAGCTTCCTTGACCCTCGGACGGGCGAGGTCGCATTCGATCAGGTTGTACTGGGTCAGCAGGTCCGCGTTCTGCAGACGCAGGCTTTTTTCCATGCGGCGCGAGTTTGCATATGTCTCGACGCCGAAGGCCATGACACCCGTTGCACGCAGCGCATCCCAGACGGCAAGGCCATCCTCGTACGCCATGTGCAGTTCCCAGCCCTGCTCGCCGACATAGGAGATGCGGAAGGCAGTGACCCGCTTGCCGGCGATCTCGATGGGCTTGATTGCTGCGAAGGCGAAGTTTTCAGGATCCAATCCTGCCGGATCGGCAACGACCTTCTTCAGCGTGGCGCGGGCGTTCGGCCCCCAGATGCCGATCGTGACGAACTTCTCGGAGACGTCCGTGACGGTGACGTTGAAGCCCTTATCCTCGGCAATACGCTTGATGTAGTGGAAATCACGCGGGCCGGCGTCTGCGCCGTCGATCACTCTGCAGCGATCGGCCATGCGGATGACCGTCAAGTCGGCGCGCACCATGCCCTCGTCGTCGAGGAAGTGGGTATAGATGCCCTTGCCGATATTGGCGTCGCCGCCGATCTTTGCGGCGCAGACCCATTCCATGAGTTCGACATGGTCAGGCCCTTCGACATCGAACATGTAGAAGTGGCTGAGGTTGACGATGCCGCAGTCCTCGCTCATCGCCAGATGCTCGGCATTGGAGACGCGCCAGAAGTGGCGATTGTCCCATTCGTTTTCGCGAACTGGAACACGGTCGCCGTATTTCTCCAGCAGATGTTCGTTGGCGGCGTAGCCGTGCGCACGCTCCCAACCACCCAGCTCCATGAAATAGCCGCCAAGCTCCTTTTCGCGCTCGTAGAAAGGCGAGCGCTTGACGTTGCGGCTTGAGGCATAAGGTTCGCGCGTGTGGACCGCCGGGAAATAGATCTTCTGCGCGGCTTCGTAGCAGCGACTTTCGATAAATTTCTCTTCGAACTGGTGCGGGTAGAAGCGCGAATAGTCGATGCTGGCGTGGTCGATCTCGGTGCGGCCGTCGGTCATCCAGTCGGCAATCAACTTGCCGTATCCCGGACCGTCCTTGACCCAGATGGCGACGCAGTACCAGAGGCCGCGCACCTTCTGGCTCTCGCCACACGACGGGCCGCCGGCGGCGGATACCTGCAGGAGACCGTTGAAGGAGTGGCCTTCATTATAGCCGAGCTCGCCGAGAATTGGCGTCAGTTCCATGGCGCGTTCGAGCGGCTCGAGGATCTGCTCCATATCCAGGTCGCGCTGCGAGGGCGAGAGACGCGCCTCGTGCTTTTCGAGCAATTCGCGCGGATGGCACATGCGCGGATTGTCCTTCTCGTAGTAACCCCATTCGATCTGACCGCCTTCCGTGGTCTTCGGGTCGCCGGTGTCGCGCATATAGGCGGAGTTGCCCTGATCGCGCAGCAGCGGATAGCCGATTTCCTTGCCGGTGCCTTCGAATTCATTGTAGGGGCCGAAGAAGGTGAGGGGGTGGTCGACGGGCATGACCGGCAGATCTTCGCCAACCATTTCGGCGATCAGGCGACCCCAAAGACCAGCGCAGACGATGACGTGGTCAGCCATGATGGTGCCGCGATGGGTAACGACGCCCTTGATGCGGCCGCCTTCAACAATCAGCGATTTGGCCGGCGTGTTGCCAAATACTTGAAGCTTGCCGGATTTCTCCGCGGCATCGACCAACTTGCCGGCTACAGTCTGCGAGCGTGGAACGACGAGGCCGGCATCCGGATCGAACATGCCGCCCATGACCTGATCTTCCTCGATCAGCGGGAACATCTGCTTGATTTCGGAGGGCGTCACGAGGTGGGCGCGGGTACCGAAAGACTTGGCCGACGTCACCTTGCGCTTGATTTCTTCCATCCAGGTATCGTCGCCGGTGCGAGCGACTTCGAGACCGCCGATGCGGGCATAGTGGCCCATCTTTTCGAAGAAATCGATCGAGTACTGGGTCGTCCAGACCGAAAGATAGTCATGGCTTGTGGTGTAGCAAAAATCCGAGGCGTGCGCCGTGGACCCGATGTCAGTAGGGATGCCCGACTTATCGATGCCGACGATGTCGTCCCAACCGCGTTCGATCAGATGATGCGCGATCGACGCACCAACGATACCTCCGAGGCCAACGATGACGACCCTCGCTTTTTCGGGAAACGCTGACATTTTTACCCCTCTTCGTTTCTAATGAGGTTGAAATTCACTGTATGAGGTCGGGTCTAGCAATGTTTTCGGCGGACCATGCGACAGAACCCGACAGCAGATGTTCAAAGCGGGCCATCCGAAGCTTCGGCGTCATTCCGGTCTCGCTCTTCATATGCACTTCGGGCGCAGTCGTTTCTCACGGGTCCTGCAGCAGGCTCATTGCGCGCTAAATGTCACTGCAATTGCAGGGACGCCATCGATTTTCTGCACATCCAGACCTTCAGTATAAGATTTCCCGGCGATTTTATGTGTTCCTCACCATCGCTCAGCCCATTCTCTCCGACGCATAGCTCCCCGGGCTTGCCGGGAAGACGATGGTGCGGTTGCCGTTGAGGAAGGTGCGGTAGTGGATATGGGCATGGATGGCGCGGGCCAGCACCTGGCTTTCGACATCGCGGCCGATCGAGACATAGTCTTCCGCCGACTGCGCATGCGTGATGCGCGCCGTGTCCTGCTCGATGATCGGACCTTCGTCGAGATCGCCGGTGACGTAATGGGCCGTGGCCCCGATCAGCTTGACGCCGCGCTCATAGGCCTGCTTGTACGGATTGGCGCCCTTGAAGCTCGGCAGGAAGGAATGGTGGATGTTGATGATCTTGCCCGACATCTTCTTGCACAGCGCATCCGACAGCACCTGCATGTAGCGGGCGAGCACGATCAGTTCCGTGCCGGTCTGCTCGACCAGATCCAGCAACTGGGCTTCGGCCTGCGGCTTGTTGTCCTTCGTTACCTTGATGTGGTGGAAGGGGATGTCGTGGTTGACCACCACCTTCTGGTAATCGAAGTGGTTGGAGACGACGCCGACGATGTCGATCGGCAATGCGCCGATCTTCCAGCGGTACAGCAGGTCGTTGAGGCAATGGCCGAAGCGCGACACCATCAACAGCACCTTCATGCGCTTCTGGGCGTCGTAGATCTCGGCATCCATCTCGAAGGCCTCGGCGACCGGCTTGAAGCCTTCGACGAGCTTCTGCTGGTTGACCGCTTCTTCGGAGATGAAGGAGACCCGCATGAAGAACTTGCCGGTATCGAGATCGTCGAACTGGCTGGAGTCGACGATGTTGCAGCCTTGATCGGCCAGATAATTCGCTATCGCCGCAACGATCCCCCGCGTCGATGTGCAGGATACCCGTAGAACATATTGTTTCATCGGTAGAGGTCCAATCCGTTGATGCCGAATGTTGATGTCAATGTCTCACGCACAACCTTGTCGCCGCCTCCCTTGGGCACCAGCGGCGCGCTGCTGTCAAGAACGCGCTACATAAAGTCAGCCTGTCGCTTCTTCCCGTTTCGCATTCTCGCCAGGCCGTTCGCCCGCGTGTTGGCGACGGGATATCCCGGGCGATATGAGCTTACGACTTGGCGAAGCATCATCGCTTTGACCGATCATGGAGCGCTTTCTGCGAAATTGACGGAACTATTGTGACAAATGTCGTCGCTGCACAGTACATTTGCGTCAAAGGAAGACTATCACTACGACACTTCCAAAAGAACAAGCGGGGCAACTTTGAAAATGGTGCAGGAGCCTCGATCCCACGCAGTCGCCTCAAGAATCCTCAGGAAGAGAGGTGAAGGGCCACGCCTTTCTGTGGGCTTCATCTTGGCCAAGCGATTCACATTGTGTGCCTTCGCCAATTTCGTTGACGTGCTGAGGCTCGCCGCTGACGAAGGTGACCGGAGCCGGCCGATAATGTGCGAGTGGGCAATCCTCTCGGACACGATGAGTGCAGTCCAGTCGAGTTGTGGCGTTTCCGTGCAGCCGAACGAACGGCTGGGTGACCCCGCCAAATTCGACTATATCGCCGTTATCGGGGGGCTGATCGACGAGATACCCAACATCAGCGCAAACTATATTCAATATCTGCAGAAGGCTGCCGCTGCCGGCGTGCCGCTGGTCGGCATATGTACCGGAGCATTCATCCTCCACCGCGCCGGTTTGATGGATGGACATAAGTGCTGCGTGAGCTGGTTCCACCACACGGATTTTCTTGAGCAGTTCGACGGTCTAACGCCGGTTTCCGACCAGATTTTCGTCATCGATAGAAATCGCCTCACATGTTCGGGCGGCGTAAGTTCAGCCCATCTTGCCGCGCATCTCGTCGAAAAACATGTTGGACGGGCACAGGCGAGCAAGAGCCTGCACATCATGATCATAGACGATGCGCTCCATCCGGAAAAACCGCAGCCGGGAATTCCAATCGATCTGAAGACGCAAGATCCGATGGTGAAACGCGCGCTGCTCATCATGCAGCAGAATATCGACACGCCTCTCTCGATCAGCGATATCGCGCGCCGTATGGGAAACAGCAAACGACAACTGGAGAGGCACTTTCGAGCAGAACTTGGCAACTCTCCCCAGACCGTTTTTCTCGGAGTGCGGCTTTCATTGGCGCGCCGTCTGATCGAAACCACGCAGAAATCAGTGGCATCCATTGCCGTCGAATGCGGCTTCTGTGACTCGTCCCATCTCAGCCGCATGTTCCGCCGTCATTTCAATTGCGCGCCGCTCGATATCCGCCGATCGCAGGGTGTGGGTGAAGATCTGGAAGGAGAGCCGCGCGGACCCGCATACGCGTAAATAGAAGTCCTCTGAGACAACCAAATCGCTCGTACATGCGTGCCAGAATGACGTTGCTGTGGCCAAGTAGCGGTGCGCATGGCGCATTCATTCAAGTCAACTGGCGCGAAAGTTCCGGAAGCATTTGCTGATGTAAGTATACTGCCGCCCAGTCTTTCTCTTGAAGTGGCGGCTAACGATATGACGCGTTTTAGCGCATTTTCTCTCCTCAAGAATGCCCTGACGGGGCACAAACATTGGACCGAGCAATGGCCCGACAGCCAGCCGAAGGCCGAATATGATGTGGTCATCGTCGGTGCGGGCGGCCATGGTCTCGGGGCGGCATATTACCTGGCCAAGCAGCATGGCATCACCAATGTCGCCGTGATCGACAAGGGCTGGCTCGGCGGCGGCAATACCGGCCGCAACACGACGATCATTCGCTCCAACTATCTCTATGACGAAAGTGCTCGCCTCTTCGATCACGCCGTCGACCTTTGGGAGGGGCTGAGCCAGGAACTCAATTACAACGTCATGTATTCGCGCCGGGGCTGCCTGATGCTGGCCCATACGGTGCATGACGTGCAAAGCTTCAAGCGCCATATCCATGCAAACCGCCTTAACGGCGTCGATAACCGCTGGCTCAGCCCAGAAGAATGCAAGGAATTCTGCCCGCCGCTCAGCCTGTCGCCCAATGCGCGTTATCCGATAATGGGCGGAGCCTTGCAGGAGCGCGCAGGCACGGCGCGTCACGATGCCGTGGCCTGGGGCTATGCGCGCGGTGCCGCCGCACGCGGTGTTGATATCATCCAGAATTGCCCGGTTATCGGTATTCGCCGCAAACCGGACGGCTCCGTCGCGGGTGTGGAGACCGTCAAGGGCTTCATCAAGGCGAAGAAGGTCGCCGTTTCGGCAGCTGGTCATACGTCTGTCGTCATGGATACCGCCGGGGTGCAGTTACCGCTTGAAAGCTTCCCGCTGCAGGCATTGGTTTCCGAACCGGTCAAGCCGATTTTCCCCTGCGTGGTCATGTCGAATGCCGTTCACGCCTATATCAGCCAGTCCGACAAGGGCGAGCTTGTTATCGGCTCCGGTACGGACCAGTACACGTCTTACTCGCAGCGCGGCGGACTGCCGCTGATCGAGCATACGATCGCCGCGATTGTGGAAATCTTCCCGATCTTCAACCGCATGCGGATGCTGCGCAAATGGGGTGGCATCGTCGATGTGACACCCGATCGCTCTGCCATTCTCGGCAAGACGCCGGTCGAAGGCTTGTATGTCAATTGCGGCTGGGGGACCGGCGGGTTCAAGGCGACGCCGGGCGCGGCGCATACTTTTGCCTGGACCATCGCCAAGAACGAGCCTCATCCGATCAACGCACCATTCACGCTTGATCGTTTCCGTACCGGCCGCCTGATCGATGAGGCCGCCGCGGCGGCTGTGGCGCACTGAGGGAGCTCACCCATGCTTTTGATCCGTTGCCCCTATTGCAATGAAACCTTGCCCGAGGCGGAGTTCACCTATGCCGGCGAAGCGCACATTGCGCGCCCGCTTGATCCTTCCTCCCAGACCGACGCGCAGTGGCAGGAATACCTCTTCATTCGCACCAACGTGAAAGGGCCGCATTACGAACGCTGGCGGCATCTGCATGGCTGCGGCCGGTTCTTCAATGCCGTGCGCGACACGGTCAGCGACCGCTTCCTGACAACCTATCCGGCGGGCAAACCTCGCCCTGAACTTGCTCCGCTGCCCGGGGTGCCAACCGATCTTGAGGTGCTGAAATGAACCAATATCGTGTTTTCGGCCGTGGCCGCGTCGATCCGGGGCGTCCCGTCACCTTCGCCTTTGACGGCAAGACCTATCGCGGCTTGAAGGGCGACACGGTTGCCTCCGCGCTCCTGGCGAATGGCGTCCACCTGATGGGACGGTCGTTCAAATATCACCGTCCGCGCGGTCCTGTGGCGGCGGGGTCCGAAGAGCCCAATGCGCTGATCGGCACGCGCCGTGGGCTTGGCCGGTTCGAGCCGAACACCCGCGCCACGGTGCATGAGATCTGGAACGGGCTCGAAACCACGTCACAGAACAGATACCCCAGCCTGAAATTCGATGTGGGCGCGGTCAACGATGCGGCCTACATGCTGTTTTCGGCCGGCTTTTACTACAAGACCTTCATGTGGCCGAAGAGCTTCTGGAACAAGGTCTATGAGCCTTTCATCCGGGCGGCCGCCGGTCTTGGCGTATCCCCGACCGAGGAAGACCCTGACACCTATGCTTCGCGCAACATGCATTGCGATGTGCTGATAGTTGGCGCGGGGCCTGCCGGCCTGGCGGCGGCGCGGGCGGCGGCGGTCGATGGGTTAAAGGTCGTCGTGGTAGATGAAAATCCCGAGGCGGGTGGCACCTTGCTGTCTGAGCCTCAGGTGCAGATCAATGGCCGCCCGGCATGGGACTGGCTGGCCGCGGAATTGAAGGCTCTGAAGGGGATGGGTGTGAGGATCATGACCCGCACCACGGCCATCGGCTATTACCATCAGAACATGATCGGCCTGTGCGAACGCTTGACCGATCATCTGGAGGTTTTGCCCAAGGATACGCCGCGCGAGCGCCTGTGGCGGGTGCGGGCGCGGCAGGTGGTGCTGG
The DNA here is from genome assembly GCF_014200235.1 of Martinezella paranaensis. Taxonomy (NCBI): domain Bacteria; kingdom Pseudomonadati; phylum Pseudomonadota; class Alphaproteobacteria; order Hyphomicrobiales; family Rhizobiaceae; genus Martinezella; species Martinezella paranaensis. The sequence goes on from NZ_JACHBI010000008.1 coordinate 241,456, forward strand.
CGCAGGGCGCGCTGGAAAAGCCGCTGGTCTTTCACGGCAACGACCGTCCGGGTGTGATGCTGGCGGGAGCGGCGCAGACCTATCTCAATCGTTATGGTGTCAAGGTCGGCAATGCGCCTGTCGTCGTCACCAGCCATGACAGCGCCTGGTATGCAGCTTTCGATCTTCACGATGCGGGGGCGCGCATTCAGGCAATCGTCGATACCCGCGCCGATGTGCGGCAGGATCTGGTGAACCAGGCGCGTACCCTGGGTATTCCGGTCAAGCTGTCCCATACGGTGACGGCGACGTCGGGGCGGCTGCGCGTAAGTTCGGTCCGGGTCAATCCGGTTCGTGGTGGTTCGGTCGGCGCGGGGCAGGCGATCAAATGCGATGCCCTGCTGATGTCCGGCGGCTGGACGCCGTCGCTGCATCTCTTTTCGCATACCCAGGGCAAGATCGCATGGGACGACGACCGCACCACCTTCCTGCCGGCGATGACACGCGAAGACTGCGTGATCGCGGGCGCAGGGCGGGGGCTCTGGGGCGTCGAGGCGGCGTTGAAGGACGGCGCTGAGCGTGGCCGCGAGATCGCCGCCGCGCTTGCCAAGACAAGTGCTCCGGTCAGCTACGCGGTGGCCGCCGATCGCAAGGGCAGTGGCGTGTCGCACACTGAACTGCCGACGGACCGCTATCCCGGCAAGGCAAAGGCCTTTGTCGACTATCAAAACGATGTGACTGCCAAGGACCTGCGTCTGGCGGTACGCGAGGGAATGCGCTCGATCGAGCATGTGAAGCGCTACACCACCAATGGCATGGCGACCGATCAGGGCAAGATGTCCAACATCAACGGCCTGAATATCGCCGCCGATGCGCTTGGCAAACGCCAGCCTGAGGTTGGTCTGACCACGTTCCGGCCGCCCTATACACCAACGACCTTCGGGGCGTTTGCAGGTTATCATCGCGGCAATCATTTCGAGATCACCCGCAAGACGCAGATCGACGCCTGGGCCGAGGCACATGGGGCAGTCTACGAACCGGTCGGACAATGGCGCCGCGCCCGGTATTTCCCCAAGCAGGGCGAGGATATGGACGCCGCCGTCAGCCGCGAATGCCGCGCAGTGCGTGCGAGTGTGGGCATCTTCGACGCTTCCACCCTCGGCAAGATCGAAGTTGTCGGCCCGGATGCGGTCGAGTTCATGAACCGCATGTACACCAACCCCTGGACCAAGCTCGTGTCGGGACGCTGCCGCTATGGCCTGCTTCTGGGCGACGACGGCTACATCCGCGATGATGGCGTCATAGGGCGCATCACCAAGGACCGCTTCCATGTCACCACCACCACCGGCGGCGCGGCGCGTGTCCTGAACATGATGGAAGATTTTCTCCAGACCGAATGGCCCGACCTGAATGTCTGGCTGACCTCGACCACCGAGCAATGGTCCACCATCGCGCTCAACGGTCCGAATGCGGCCAAGCTTTTGGCCCCGCTGGTCGAGGGTCTGGATCTCACCGATGCTGCTTTCCCGCATATGTCCTGCGCGGAATGCACAGTCGCAGGCATTCCGGCACGTCTCTTCCGGGTCAGCTTCACCGGCGAGGTCGGGTTCGAGGTGAACGTGCCCGCTCCCCTCGGCCTGAAGCTCTGGAAGATCCTGTGGGATGCGGGGCAGCAATACGGCATCACGCCTTATGGGACCGAGACCATGCATGTGTTGCGCGCCGAGAAGGGCTACATCATCGTCGGTCAGGATACTGACGGCACGGTCACCCCCTATGACGCGGCCATGGGATGGGCCGTGGGCAGCAATAAACCCGACTTCGTCGGCAAGCGCGGTCTTGCCCGCCCCGATCTGGTGGCGAAGGGTCGCAGGCAGCTTGTGGGCCTGCTGACGGAGGACCGTTCCAAGCTCGAGGAGGGTGCGCAGATCGTCTTCGATCCGAAACAGCCACTTCCGATGACGATGGTAGGGCATGTGACGTCGTCCTATCATTCGGACGCGGCCGGCCGGCCGATTGCGCTGGCGCTGGTCGAAGGCGGGCATGATCGAATGGGCGAGACCGTCCATATCCCGATGCCCGAGCGCACCATCGCCGCGAAAATCACCGGGACCGTCTTCGTCGATCCCGAAAACATCCGCCTGAAAATCTGATCCGGAGCCGAAGATGAGCGTAAAGATTTCTTCCCTCACCCCCGGCATTTTGGTCGAGACAAGAGCGGCGCGGGTCAGTGTTCTGCCCGAACGGGGGCGCCTCTCGCTGCGCGCTCGTGGTGATCTCAAAGCACTGAACACGGCTTTTGGTCTGCCCTTGCCCGATATCATAGGCCGGCGCGCCAAGAATGCCGAAGCCGAGGCCGTTCGGCTTGGTCCTGACGAATGGATAATCCTGTCCTCCCCGGAGCAAATGGCCAAGCTGATTGCTGCATGTGCCGCGATCTATGAGCATCACCCGCACAGCCTGGTCGATATTTCCGGGCGTGAAGTCACACTGCTGATCGAAGGGCCGATGGCTGCGGAGCTTCTGACCCTTGGTTGCCCGCGCGACATTGAAACCATCCCCGTCGGCGAAAGCCGCAGGACAGTCTTCGACGGGGCCACGGTGGTGCTTTGGCGTGATGCCGAAGACCGTTTCCGCATGGATATCTGGAACAGCTTCGCGCCGCATCTCGGCCATCTGCTGGAAACTGGCTGTAAGGAACTTGCCGCCGAACACGCGTGATCCGTAAAGGGTCCTCGCTACGTTTCGACGCTTTCCCGAGCTGAGCATTTCCGAAACGTTTGTCGACTGTGGTTCGCCAGATTCTGCGAGGAATCGCGACAGACATCATTTCGCGGAGAGGGTTGGCGTTGCTCTGAAAAGGTCGAACGCAGCCTTGGAGCCAGGAGGCTGGCCTCGGCGGTGGCTCCCAACGCTCGGAATAGGTTCTCGAAGATTGGGCAATTGCGAGACTAGAGCAAAGTGCGTTCAAGCGGGAACGCCTCTTTGCTCTAACTCTTGTTCGACACATCTTGCCGGACTTTGATGTGCCCGCGGGGTCGCGAACCTTTAGTGCGAGAAGCCGGCGGCCGTCTCGCTGAGGCTCTTGCCCTTCGTCTCGGGCGCTAGCCATTGCGACAGGGCGGCGCCGACACCGGCGATGCCGGCAGCAATCAGCATCGTCCCCGATGTGCCGAGGTTGGTCATGGACCACGGCAGCAGGAAGGTGCCGAGGCCGGCCCCGACGCGGCTGACGGCGGCCGCAAAGCCTGTGCCGATTCCGCGGATCTCCGTCGGGAAGACCTCGCCCGGGTAGATGCTGGTCAGCGTGCCGTACCCTGCATTGAAGAAGGAGAATGTGAGGAACAGGGCGAGCACGACCATCGCCGGCGCGCCTGCCCATAGGCCGAGAACCGCAAGCAGCACGGTGGCAATCCATTGTGGTGGTGCGGTCAGCGTACGACGGCCGCACTTTTCGATCAGGAGAACCGTGGTCACGCTTCCGGCCAAAGCGACAGCGGAGAGCCCCACCCCACCGGCCAGCCCACCGCCGAGGCCGTATTTCTGCAGCACGCTATCGGCGAACGTGGCGATCGCGAAGTATGGCGTGACGGCGCAGAACCAGAATCCCGATACGAACAGAGTGGCTCGCCAATACCGACGGGAGAACAGCATCCCGAAGCTGCCCTTCTGGTGGCTACCTTCGTGCTCCATATCAGCCGTGTCGGCGGAGCTTTCCAGATATCGGTTGGCGATCGCGCGGGCCTGTTCGGTACGCCCCTGGTTCCAAAGCCAGCGTGGCGATTCCGGCATGCCGAGCCGACCGAGGAATAAGGCTACCGAGATCAGGGTGCTTGTGCCGAGGATCAGTCGCCAGCCGAGGTCCGTATACTCGTTGAGCAAATAGCCCACGATGAAGGCAATCATGAATCCGGCGTACCAGGCTATAAGCGTCAGGCCCATGAGCCTCCCACGCAGCCGGGCAGGCGCGAATTCCGACATCAATGGCCAGCCGACGGAATACTCGGCGCCGATCGCGATGCCCATCAGCAGACGCACGATGAATAGCTGCATGGGCGAGTCCACGAAAAATTGCACGGCGCCGACGAAGAGCTGCATCATCGAGGACAATAGGAACAGCGCCATGTCCATCATGAACAGCGGTTTGCGGCCATATTTGTCGCCGGCCCAGCCCCCAAGCGGAGAGCCGATCAGAATGCCGAACAATGCGCCCGCGGCGATCAGGCCCTCCCAGAATGGCGAAATGGCGAGATCAGCAGTCATTTTGCCAGACACCGGTCCGACGATCCCGAGGATATAGCCGTCCAAGAACATGCCGCCGGTAAGAACGATGATCATCCTCAGCATAAAGCGTCGTTTGAACGCCGCAGACGTTTCCTCCTCGGCGGTTTCGATCGAAATCGCCGCTGTTTTGTCCAATATTGACATGGTGTTCCTCCTTATTTTCCTTGGGGCTGGACTGTGTGGATGCGCTCGGATCGCGCTGCATGGCGGTTCGCATGCGCCGCCAGATCGCTCTTCCGCCTGCTTTGGCTAAGCGGCTGCGCTCCGCTCGTTGTTGATCCGATGTCCGAAATCAGGATCGAACTCGTCGTGAGTCGAGAGACGTGCAGAGAGATCGTCGGGATGGCGTCGAGGACCGTGATTTCGGCGTCGGGGGCGGTTAGCCCCAACAGCTCATCAATAGCCGGCCACCAAAACGCCAGCCGTATCGTCAGGCCGAGGCGTGATCGTCCTGGTTCGTGAATAGCTTTTTCACGGTGGGGAGCGGCGAAAATTTCAGCTCTAGGCGGTGCCGGAAATGCATATCTTCCATCGGCAGTTTCACCGCCTGGAACTTCTGCTCTGGAATGTGAATACGGCTAGGTATGAAAGGATGGTTGTAGCCTTGCATGTTTCCTCCGATGCATGCAGCGCGTCCGCGGGCGGACTGTTCCTCGCGCTAAAATTGCCTTTCCTGGCATGTCTGCACAACACTCGTTTAGGCAGAAAAGAATGCCAGATGTGCAGCCAATGGATGGCCTGGATGGGTGGCGGCTGGAGGAGGTGGGTAGGTCTGGCCTACCCGGCGGGCAGTCAATCCAGACTTGCGCCGGTGCTCGTGGGCACAAAGAGGCAATGGCTGTGGCGTGATTGTTCGCTTCGCACTTGCGAAAATCGCGGATGTCGATTCGGGCCTGTAGTCAGAAACTCTGGCTATCGACCGGGCGGTTAGTGCGCCCGGTCGATAGAGTCGTCAGTGAAGCCGTATAAGGATCATTAGGCTTTGGCTGCCGGAGCAAGCAGTCCGGCTTCCTTGAGCAGATTATATTGCTTCAGCGCGCTGTCAGCGAGCAGCGACCGATAGCGATCAATGATGCGGGCACGATGAGCATCGTCGGCGACCGCGTTTAGCGCCCCCACGATCGAAGCAATCTTCTCGCTTGCCAGGCGCAAGTCGGTCAAGAGATTCACATCGTCGGCGGCTTGGACCATGTCCGCCCGCGTGACGTAGCCAATTCCCGGCGCGGTTCTCGCACCCTTCGATACATAGCCGTCGGGAAGATCGCCCTTGAGATTTGTGATCGCCCGGTTCCGAATGACATCGATGATCTGATCCACGGCCTGCTTGGCGCCGGCGACGCGCGTCGGGTGGTCGGTGTCGGCGGCGGCATGCGGCAAGAGTTCCAGCTTGTCCGCATGTTTCGGCAACAGCGAAAGATAGGGTTTCATCGGACCCGTCGGACCGTCCTCGCTTTTGAAGATATCCGCATCGATCGCCGCATGCCGGACCTTGCCCGAAGCCAGGGCTTCGTCAAGCGCATTGACATCAACGAGTTCGCCGCGGTCATAGTTGATCAGAACGGCCCTGTCATTGAGCGCGAGCAAGACGTTCCGATCGACCAATCCCGCGTTCGAGAATGCTCGCGTGACCGGATCCTGCCGACCGAGGCCGAGATGCACGGAAAGAACGTCGGCTCCGCTGGCTGCGGCAACCGGGCTTTCTGCATATTCGTAGCCTTCAGCCAGAATATTGTCGCGATGGGTCGGGCGAGCGTAAATAACCACGCTCATATGAAAAGCCTTGGCGATCCGTGCGAGTTCGCGTCCGATGTTGCCGTAGCCAAGAATGGCGACTCTTTTGCCTTCGAGTTTTTCCGTCGGGTATTCCGCCAGGTTTTTCCCGGTGTCGAAATCACCCTTGATGACTCGCTCATGCAGTTCGCCAACCGGAAGATCGGGCGTTACCTTGAGCAATGCCTTGATCGCCATCTGCGCCGTCGCCCGGCTATTGATGCCCGGCGTGTTCATGAGCGGCGCCTCGCCGCCTTCGCCGTTAGGACCACCCCAGGAGGCTGCGCCCATATTGCCGGTTCCGGTGCCGATGCGTACCCCGCCAAGGCGGAACTTGGCGTCGGACGGGATGAACGTCGCGGCTGCGATGACGGCATCGTATTGGCCCCGATCGGTTTGGGCGAGGATCTCATCCGCCTTGCTGAGGTGGGGCTGATAGAAGAAGTGGATCTTGCCGTCATTCGCGACGTCTGCCGTCTGGATCGACGTCTCATGGAAAACGCCATTCTTTTCGGCGATATAGGCGGCGAGTTCGCTATGGTCGAGGCGCCCCTTGGCATCGAAGCGCAGGCCGATGGCGTCTGCGATCAATACCTTGAAGGTGCCTGCACGGGTGCTCTCTGCGGAATTGTTGCCGGCTAGGGAATATTCGACCTGGCGGCCTCTCCGCTCAAGCTCCTCCTCCAGGACGACGATCTTGGCCCGGAGATAGGCATATTTCAGATTTTCGAGCAGTGCCGTGATGTCAGACGGTTCGCGAATGCCGCCAATCCATGCCCGGTAATCGCCGGGCGTTCCAGGGAACGCGTTGACATACCGCGCCGCATCGAGCCCGGTCTCATGAGTGCCGTTCGGATGGGTGATACCCTCATAGCCCAGTATCTGCTTCGAGCGGGCGATGATGCGGGCATGCAGGTCGGACGACGAGATGGCGCCGTCGTTGACCTTCAGGAGTGTGACGGCAGCGCCGCGACGCTCCTCTTCGCTGACCACCAGGCTGAACAACGGGTTCTTTTCAACCCACTCGTTGACGACGATGCGGTTGCCCGCCGAGCGCTTGTTGAGTTCAATCACCGAGCCTACGCGCCGTTCGGTTTGCAGCAGGCCAAAGGTCGTTTCGGCAAATGCCAAGGTGCTGTAGGTATTGATAACCCCGCCGAGCATCTTGTCTTCCTGAGCGTCGTAGAACGGGCCGGCGTCGACCGAGCGCTTGCTGGAAAGCGGCTGCTTCGGATCGAGCGGCGGGGCGATTTTCAACTGACGCGGTATTGCCCAGGAGGGATTGCTCTGGTTGCGTTCGATAAGCGCAAGAGCAGCCGGCGTGAAGGACGCGATGAAGTAGCCGGAGATGCCGCCGATCGCTTTCTGGAACGGCATGAACAGGCAGCACTTGGCCATCACGGCGCGCACCGTCTCGGGCGACCAGGGCATTGCGCCAAGCATCGATGTGGCATCGAAGACCGCGTGCCTGTTTTCGGGATCGCCATCCAGCCACGCCAAAAGTTCGTTGATTTCTTCGTTGGTGTAGGAGTTCGCACCGGTGGTTTCGTGGCCTACACCGACGAAGATGGAGATGCCGAGCTCGGCCAGGCGCTTTGCAGACGGGATTGCGCCTTCTTTTTCCGCGAAATGGATGCGGCTTTCATCGCCCTTTTCGGCAAATCGGTGCATTTCGATCAGCTGGGTTGCCCAGGACTGTCGGAAAAAGCCGGAAGCTCCCGCGCCACCGCTTTCCGGTCGCGGCGTGTCGACATAGACCCGCTGGCCCGCGTCGTTGGCATTCAACAAGTGCTGGACGCACACGGTATAGCCGCTATGGCCGCCGCCGAGCCCGACAGCGACGCGGTTGGACTTGGGAAACTCAAAGTAGCGGTGAATGGCCCGCATCATATCCAGCAGGATCTTATCTGCCGGGTATCCGCGATGCATGCTTCGCGCCAGCTCTGCCGTTGTGAACGGACCGATGTCCTTTCCGGTGTCGTCCAGCTTTCGGTAGGTCTTTTCGATCCACCGATCAAATTCAAAGCGCCGCAGCCTGCTGTCGACCTCATCAAGCGTAGCGTCGGTAATCGGCCCAACGCCGAAGAATGGGTTCGAGGGGATCGGAGGAGCGCCATCCTTTGTCTGTTCAAGCGCATCAAGCCGATTGGCATGCAATTCTGCGTCGGAGATCATGTAAAACCCTCTACTCCCAATTCGGCAGCGCCGTCTGCGCTGGGCCGTTCCGCTTATAGTGTTGGAGAAATCAGCAAAACGCGTCGTGCAGATTCGAACCTATTCGGACCAAAATGCGACATCACGCACGGCAAAGGGCCCAAGAAACAGGGTCATCTCGCCAATCCACTCCGTCTTCGTCGCCTCGTAAGGCCTGCTAAAGACGATGGGCAGCAGGGTTTTCGTTCTTTATCAGACCAAAGTCCCATTCAATCGTAGGACTTACGTCCGAAGACGCAATCTTTGGTCCGAATGCCATGGATTTGTACCAACCGCTGCTCCAGTTCCTCCCGGCAAAGAAAGCGGCGTCACCGCCCGCTTTTGCGAAGCATGCGGAGAAGGTCGATGAACATGAATGACGTCCCCAAGAACGGCATCCTCGCCTCGGCACTCGTTATGATTTCCGTGAGCGACGCCGCCGTGTTGGCCGACGTCCGCGCTAAGGGCTGCAATGATCGTGGGAAGTGAGCGAAGTGCCACAGTCGCGGTCGTGGTGCCAATGTTCAATGCCGAGCGAACAATCGGTGCGACCTTGGCCAGTATCTGCCAGCAGACGCATCAGGCATTGGACATCGTCGTCGTCGATGACGGTTCGTCGGATCGTTCGACGTCGATCGTAGCCGCTTATGCGAAACAAGACCGACGAATTCGAATGCTCCGGCAGACCAACAGCGGGGTCGCCGCAGCACGCAACACCGGTGCGGCTGCGACTGACGCCGAGTTTCTGGCGTTTGTCGATGCCGACGATTTATGGGCTCCCTCAAAGGTCGCTCTTCAATGGCAAGCCCTCGATAAGGGCGGCCCGTCGGCAGGATTGGCCTATTGCTGGTATGCCCTTATTGACGAGGATAGCCGCGTATTCTCGCTCCATAACCAGCCGAGCGCCGAAGGGCACGTGCTTCAACGCATGTGCAGGAACAATTTCGTCGGCAATGGCAGCTCGATGCTCATGCGCCGATCCGCCTTCGAAAAAGCCGGGAAATTCGACCCCTCGCTGAGGGCTCGGAAAGCCCAGGGCTGCGAGGATCTTCTGATCTGTCTCAGAATTGCGGAGAGCTACGAATTTCGCGTCGTGCAGCAACACCTTGTCGGCTACCGCATGACGAACACGAACATGTCGAGTGACGTCAAGCAGATGCTTCGTTCGTGTGAAATCGTCCTTGCCGAGTATCGCAAGAAATATCCGCAGTACGACGCCGATCTCGACGCGCATTTGGTCGACATGATTCATTGGCTGGTCATCCGCGCCTTTGTCAGCGGGCGGTTTTTCGATGGCTGTGATCTGTTGAAACGATTTTTGGCTTTGGAGCCACGCCTGGCGATTTCGAACCTGCCGAACATGCTGGATGTCTATTGCCGGGCCAGGCTGGTTCCCAATTGGATCAAGGCTCGCCTGAAGAGGTTGCGTAGCAAGAATGCCGAGTTCCGACCTCTCTATACGGAGACGGTCCAGTGACGTCGGGCACTTCCCTCTTCAAGCGATTGCGACGGCTTTTCAGCCTCGCGGGAGCACCTGGGTGGGCCGGTCCGACCATCGTGGGACTCGGGCTCGCCGCGGCGGTCCTCGAAGGTGCCGGGCTCTTTCTTTTCATTCCCCTCATTCAGAGCCTCGGTGCTGCAACGGCGCAGGAGGGGGAATGGCAGCGAATTTTCGACCACCTCCTGGCGCCTGTTCCGCAACAGCATTTGACGGCATTCCTGGTCGGAGTGTTGTGCATCAGCATCCTCCTGAAGAATGCGGTCCATCTCATCAACACCTGGGTGACCCGGTATGTCGACGGTCTGGTTGCGCATCGGCTGAGAGCGAGGGTCTTCGACCAGACGATAAGTTCGTGCATCGACTACAGGGTGGAAAACAAGCGCTCGGACATCATCACGACTATTGCCAACAACACCTGGAAGGTCAGCCAGGCACTGAGCCTCGCCTATCGATTGATGATCTGCTTCTGCACGTTCGTCGTCTTCATTCTGCTTATGCTGCTGATTTCCATCCGGCTGACTTTTTTCTCGATGATGTTCCTGCTGCTTGGCGCCATGGCCATTCGTCTCGCCACGCGCCAGGCAGACGAGACCGGCAAGGCCGTTGTCGAAGAGAACAAGCAGTTCGGCCTTAGGATGTGGGAAAGCATCAACGCGCTGCAATTGATCCGCGCTTTCGCCCAGGAAGACTATGAACGCAATCGGTTCCTGAAGACGTCCGATAACGTGCGAAGACGTCTGCTGAAGCTCGATATGTTATGGGCGACGCCCGGGCCTGTCTCGGAAATCTCGATCACAATCCTGATCGGCGCGCTCGTTCTTGTAGCGCAGTCGGTCGGCTTGGGGATTGCGGCATTGGCCGCCTTTCTGTCGTTGCTATACCGTCTTCAAGGTCCGACCCGGGAATTGCTGCAGTCGAAGATTGCACTGGACGGGCTTACCGGCAGCATCGACGACGTTGACGATTTTCTGCAGAGGACGGAGAGGCCTTTTCTATCGGAGGGGCATCTGCCGGCGCCGCAGTTCGGGAATGCCGTCGAGTTTCGGAATGTCTCGTTCCGCTACGCACCCGGCCAGCCGCTCGCCCTGCAGGAGGTTTCCTTCAGCATTCCCGCGGGCAAGACCACCGCGATCGTGGGAGAGTCGGGGGCAGGCAAATCGACGGTGATGGCGCTGCTTTTTCGTTTTGTGGACCCCACCTCCGGTGCGATCATCGCGGATGGCGTACCTCTTCCCGAATTCGACCTTCGCAGTTGGCGCAAGCGCCTGTCGTTGATGTCGCAGGAGGTCCATCTCTTCAACGACGCGATTTCGGCCAACATCGCCTATGGCGACCTGGAGGCTGGCGAGGCTGAGATACGCAAAGCCGCCGAGATTGCCAAGGCGGATGATTTCATCCGACTGCTTCCGGATGGATACGAGACCCGGATAGGCGATGAGGGGATGCGGCTGTCGGGCGGACAAAGGCAGCGTGTCGCGCTAGCCCGAACAATACTTCGAAATCCCGATATTCTGCTCCTGGACGAGGCGACGAACGCGCTCGACGCCGAAACCGAACAGGCGTTTCAGCTCGCGCTCGATGAGTATTCGCATAACCGCACCGTTGTCGTGATCGCTCACCGGCTTTCGACCGTTCTGGCGGCCGATCAGATCATCGTGATGACAAAGGGGCGGGTGGTCGAGGCCGGTTCGCCGGATGAACTCTTCAAACGGCAAGGCCACTTTTCCAGGCTCCACGAATTTCAGCACGGCCGCCGCAATGGGCGGGAGTTGGGTGATGAGTTACAAACTTATTGATATCGACTTGTCGGAGCCCTTGGCGCCGATCGAACTTTCGGCCGAGCAGAATGGGGTCGGCTTGATCGCGCGCTGGCGGGGTCGGCTCATCGCATTTGAAATGATCGAGCTACCGGCCGGATCGGTGCTGACGGCCGAAAGGCTGAAAGCCCTTGCGGACGAGCGCTTTGCCGAGCGCATCCTCGTCGCAAAGCTGGAAGACGAGCTGAGAAAGCGGCAGCCGATGGAAGCGGCGGCGCTGCCAAGCCTCAGCATCGCGATCTGCACTAAGGACCGCGCGCAGCGTCTTTCCCGGCTGCTAGCCTCGCTCGATCGGGTCCGGGCGGAAGCCGCCTTCCAGTTCGTCGAAATCGTCGTGATCGACAATGCCTCGGTGGACACGGCCACGCGCGATGCCGTCGCGGGCTTCAGGGATATCCGCTACGTTTTCGAACCGAAGGCGGGGCTGGATTTTGCTCGAAACGCCGCCCTGCATGCGGCTAGGGGCGATATCATTGCCTATCTGGACGACGATGTCGTGGTGGATCGCAATTGGCTTACGGGCCTTGCGAAAGCGTGCCGGGACAATCCCGGCGTCGGCGGCTTCACAGGCCTCGTGCTGCCGTTTCGCCTCGACACCGAGGCGCAGATCTTTTTCGAGCGACGAGGCGGGTTTGGCCGAGGCTTTGCTCGACGGGAGTTCCACAAAGCGCGATTTGACAATCCGCTCCACCCCGTGGGGTCCGGTGTTCTCGGTGCCGGCTGCAACATGGCCTTCGACCGTGCAGTGCTGATCAAGCTTGGCGGCTTCGACGAAGCGCTCGATACCGGAGCGCCGCTTCCCGGAGGCGGCGATCTCGATATCTTTTACCGCGTGCTGCGTTCGGGCCGCCCGATGATCTATGAGCCGGAATATGCCGTCTATCACGAGCATCGCGAAACCATTCCGCAGCTCAGGCGGCAATATTGGACCTGGGGCCTCGGCATGATGGCTTTTCTGGTCAAAAGCTATCGCACCGACGATGAATTGAGGGCGCAGCATCGCGCCATGGTCCGGTGGTGGTTCTTCGACCAGTTGAAGGCGCTTGCTCGCGCCGCAAGGCGGTTTCGCGGCCATGATCTGCGTTTCGGCATGGCGGAGCTGTGGGGCGGGATCTACGGCCTTGCGGGCGAATATGACCGCTCGCGTGCGCGCATTCAGGCGATCCGGGAGCGCAATCCATGACCGCAGGTAGTTTTGATGTGAGGCATGTCGATCTCGCTGCCGGCGATGCCGGCGGCCATGGCAGGCCCGCATTGTCCATCTTCTGGTGGAAAGACCTGCCGCTTGGAGCGCGAGCATCCCTGCAGGACGAACTGCCCTACGGAACCTCACAGTTGCGCCAACTGACGGCCGAATATGCTGCGGCGCAATTGGAAGCACGCAGCAGCAGGCTGGGCGCACCGTTGCGCGCCACCTATGAAGGATGGCCGAAGCAGGCGCTATCGCTCGAGGCGGCGTTCGAAGCGGAAAATCTGGTCGAAGCTCTCGAAGAGTTTGCCATCCCGTCGTCGGCTCCGGCGCATGATATCTCCGTGGTGATCTGCACCCGCGATCGCGGCCCGGCCCTGAGCAAATGCCTTGCCAGCCTGACGGCACAACGCAGCGCTCCGGGGGAGGTCATCGTCGTCGACAATTCCCAAGATGGGAATGCCAGGGATGTGTGCGGGCAATTTCCTAATTTTCGCTATGTCCATGAGCCGCGCGCTGGCTTGAGCCGGGCCAGAAACGCCGGAATTCATGCAAGCCGGCTAAATATCATTGCCTTCACCGACGATGATGTCGAAGCCCATCCAGGCTGGACCGCGGAGATCGCGCGTGCCTTTGCGGAACGGGACGTTGAGGCGTTTACCGGTCTTGTGCTGCCGGCGCGCCTCGATACGGTCGCTCAACGCAGCTTTCAGTTCACCATGGGTGGCTTCGGAAACACTTTCGTACCGCTCACCTTTGACAGGCGTTTCTTTGAAGAGACGCGGCCGAGCGGGGCGCATGTCTGGAAGATTGGTGCCGGTGCTAATATGGCCTTTCGGCGGTCCGTATTCGAGCGGGTCGGCCTGTTTGACGAGCGCCTCGGGGCAGGGGCGGCAGGATGCTCCGAAGACTCGGAGCTTTGGTATCGGCTGCTGGCAACGGGCGGAACCTGCCTCTACGAACCCCGGGCCGTCGTCTTCCACCATCATCGCAGCGACTGGCCCGGTCTGAAGCGGCAGATAAGGGCCTACATGAAGGGCCACGTGGCGGCCCTCGTGGCGCAGTATGACAATTTCGGCGATCGCGGAAACATTGTGCGCATTGGCAAGCAACTGCCGGTCTATTTCGTGAAGACTTTCGTCAAGTCGCTTTTCGAGGGGCCGCCGGGCCGCCTCGGAATTTTGGCCTCCGAAATGCAGGGTTGGCTGGCCGGGCTGCAGTTTCTCCTGCGCTTCGGCTGGAGAATGCGGCGAACCTCGATGGGTGTCGCCGCGACTGCTGACAAGGAAACAGCGTGATGATCAAGAAAGCACCACTTGGCCGGTTTCTATCCGGGAACCCTTATCCGAACGGGCTGACGGACGGTTTGTTCTATCGCGAAAAGATGCGCGCCATCCACCGCGTGGCTCCCGCTGAAACCGGAGGCTTCGGACGGGTGTTGGAAATCGGCGGTGGTCGCAGCGGCCTTGCCAGCATCCTCTATCCGGAAGCGGAGATCGTTACGCTCGATATCGATCCGGAGCTGGGCGAGCATCAGCCTTCCTGGGCGAGATCGACCTTCATTTGCGGAGACGCCTGTTCGTTGCCGCTCGACGATAACAGTTTTGATGTCGTCACCATGTTCGATGTGCTGGAGCATATCGAGGATGATCACCGCGCCGCGCAGGAGGCGTTACGAGTGGTGCGGCCGGGCGGTTATGTCCTCATCTCAACCCCTGAGATGAATTGGCACTATCCCTATTTCAACGCGATGAAACGCTATTGCCCGCATGAGAGCGCGTTGATGCGCGAATGGGGCCATGTCCGGCGGGGATACCGCGACCCGCAACTGACGGCTCTTTTCAACAGGCGGCCGGAACGGCGGGCAACATTCATCAATCCCGCCACGGCGTTCTTTCATGACGTCTCGTTCTCTCGCATTGGACGTCGCCGTCGCAAGGTACTCTATGCGCTAGCGGCGCCCGTAACGCTCGTCGGCTATCTGATGCACCGGCCATCCACGCGTGGCACGGAGACGGCATTCGCTTGGCGCAAATGATCGGCCATCGGACGCCGCAGGTCATAGCGCTCTTCCCATGGGGCGATGTGATCGAGGAGTTTCTCGACCCGATTGGGCTTGAGCTCAATGATTTCGTCGAGCGAATGACGGGAGGCTGGTTGTTCGGCTATGCCGCCGCCTTAAGCTCGGTAGGCCACAAGCCGATCATCGTCTGCGCATCTGAACGGGTGACCAAAATCGAGCGCTACGAGCATTCGGGCACGGGCACGCCGATCTGGGTCGCGCCGGCAAGGCGGCCCCGGCAAGGCCATTCTCCAGCCGCCTACAGCCTGCGGCGCTGGACCGCAACGCCGCTTGCGGCCTTCCAGGAGATTCTTAGCCGCTCCCGATGCGATCTGCTGCTTGCCCAGGAGTATGAGTATATTCGCTTCGACGCGCTTGCGTGGCTGGCGCGGCGTATCAACGTTCCCCTCTATGCCACCTTCCAGGGCGGGGATCGCACGCTGTCCCGGATAGAGGCGGTTGCGAGACAGCTTTCCCTGCGCGCTTGCCGCGGCCTGATCGTTGCATCCTCCGCAGAGCGCGCGCGCCTCGCCAAGGCCTATCCGCGCATTGTGCTCGACATCGCTGACATCCCGAATCCGCTGGATACCGAGGAATGGCAGGCGATGGATCGTGTAGAGGCGCGCAACAGCCTTGGCCTGCCGCAGGATTGCTTCATTGTCCTCAATCACGGCCGTATCGATATCCGCCGCAAGGGGCTCGACGTTCTCCTGAAGGCTTGGAGGCGGTTTGCCGACGATTCAACCAGCCAATTGGTGATTATTGGCTCGGGCCAGGATAGCGACGCCTTCGCAAAGCTCGTGCGTGAAAGCGGCTCGTCGAATTTGCGATGGCTTTCCGGCTACACGACGGACCGGCCGTTGATCCGGCGCTGGCTTTCGGCCGCCGACGCCTATGTCACAGCCTCCCGCATCGAAGGCATGCCCGTTGCGCCACTGGAGGCGATGGCCTGCAGCCTTCCTGTCGTTGCCACGGATGCGCAGGGTTTGCCGGATATCCTGGCCGATGGAGAGGCCTCGGGCGGTCTGATGGTGGGGCAGGAGCGGCCGGAGGAAATTGCGCAGGCCCTGGCAAGATTGAAAGGCGATAGAGTCCTTCGAGCACGGCTCGGCGCGGCTGCCAGAAAGCGGGTGACGGAAAAATTCTCGATCGAAGCGGTTGGCGCCGCTCTCGATGAGTTTCTGACCGCGACACGCCGGTAAGGGTCACATCCGGCTGCGATACCAGGCGAGTGCCGTGTCGATGATCCCATCGATGTCGGAATGCCTGGGCGCCCATCCAAGCTCCCGCTCGGCCTTGGCGGCAGAGGCGACGAGAGCTGGCGGATCGCCGGGTCTGCGGGGTCCGTAGGCAGTGGGAAGTGTATTTCCGGAGACGCGGCCAACGGCGTCGGCGAGTTCCTTCACGGTCGTTCCGTTGCCCGTGCCGAGGTTGTAGACATGCACCCCTCGATCCCGCAATAGCTTTTCACCGCCAAGGACATGCGCACGGGCCAGATCGGTGACGTGGATGTAGTCGCGGACGGCGGTGCCGTCTCGCGTATCGAAATCGGTACCGTTGATGGTAAAGACCCGGCCCGGCTTGATCGCCGCCTCTATGGCAAGTGGAACGACATGCGTCTCGGGTTCGTGCCGTTCGCCGATTTCGCCATCAGGGTCGCATCCGGCGGCATTGAAATATCGCAGCATCACTGCATTGAGGCCGCGAGCACGGGAGAAATCGTCCACCATCCGTTCGATCATGAATTTCGACCACCCATAGGGATTGATCGGCCACTGCGGATGGGTCTCGTCGATCGGGGTTCGCACCGGAATGCCGTAGGAAGCGCAAGTACTTGAAAAGATCAGCCGGTTGACCCCGGCTTTCAGCATTTCCTCGATGAGCACCAACGTCCCGAATGTGTTGTTCCGGTAGTAGAGTTCCGGAAATTCAACGGATTCGCCGACATAGGCGTAGGCGGCGAAATGGGCCACGACGTCAGGGCGATACTGGCGCAGCGCTGCCGCGAGAGTCTCGGCGTCGGCAATGTCACCCTCGACCAGAGGCCCCCATTTTACAGCGTCACGCCAGCCGCGGGAGAGATTGTCGTAGGTGACGATCGACCAACCGGCCTCCGCGAACGCCTTGCAGCAATGCGATCCGATATACCCGGCTCCGCCTGTGACGAGGACGGTCGTCATTCAGCAGCGACCGCGTGCGAATCGTCCGACGAAAGCAGCTCGTCAAAATAGGCGATCGTTTTGGCAAGCCCGTCTCGCAACTGGAGCTTCGGCTTCCAGCCGAGTTCACGCATGGCAACGCCGATGTCCGGTTGCCGTTGACGGGGATCGTCGGCAGGCAAGGGCAGGAATTTAATCTTCGATCGGCTGCCGGTCAGTTTTATGACGAGTTCGGCAAGCTCCAGCATCGTAAACTCCGCCGGATTGCCAAGGTTGATCGGGCCGGTGACCTCTTCCTTTGTTCCCATCAGGCGAACCAGGCCGTCTATGAGGTCGTCGACGTAGCAGAACGACCGCGTCTGCTGGCCGTTGCCGTAAACCGTTATCGGCTCGTTCTGCAGCGCCTGCACGATGAAGTTGGAAACGACACGGCCGTCATCGGGGCTCATTCTTGGACCGTATGTGTTGAAGATGCGCGCCACTTTGATCTGGAGCCGGTGCTGGCGCCAATAGTCGAAGAACAGGGTCTCGGCGCAGCGCTTGCCCTCGTCGTAACAGGAGCGCGGGCCAATCGGGTTCACCCGGCCCCAATAATCCTCCTGTTGGGGATGGATCTCGGGATCGCCATAGACTTCGGACGTGGAGGCCTGGAGGATCTTTGCACCGACCCGTTTGGCGAGGCCCAGCATGTTGATCGCACCGTGGACGCTGGTCTTGGTCGTCTGTACCGGATCGTATTGGTAGTGAACCGGACTTGCCGGACAAGCGAGATTGTAAATCTCATCGACCTCTACGTAGAGGGGAAAGGTGATATCATGGCGGACGATTTCGAACGACTTGTTGTCCAGGAGGTGCGAGACGTTGCTCTTACGTCCCGTAAAGAAATTATCTACGCAGATAACCTCCTGTTTTTCCTGAAGAAGTCGTTCGCACAGGAATGATCCGAGGAAACCTGCACCGCCTGTAACTAGGATTCGCTTTGCTTGCTGCATGGCCGATTATCTTGCAGCCAACATGGTGACGCGGCTACCGTCTGAAACCGCGACAGGCGTCGGGGCGAGGATGCTGTCTTGGGCGTTCATCTTCATCGACCTTCTCCGCATACTTCGCAAAAGCGGTCGGATACCCCGCCGCTTTCTTCGCCGGAGGGAACTGGAGCAGCAGTCGGTACAAATCCATGGCGTTCGGACCAAAGATTGCGTCTTCGGACGTAAGTCTTGCCATGAGTAGGACTTTAGTCTCATGGTGAGCGGACCTATTCGGCTTGGTCTGCCGAGGCTGTGGTTCCAGGGTTGACACAAGCCGAGCCCCGGACATAGTCTTTGCGACATTCACCAGGGGGGTCCCGGCAAGGGGCTGAGATACTGCTAGGCAATGCGGCTTTGCCGATTGTGGGCGCAGTGACCCGTTGAACCTGATCCAGTTCATACTGGCGTAGGGACGGTGCAAGCGCTCGAAGGCTTCGGATTCCCGCGTGGATTCTATGCCGGCGTCTTTCCATCATTCCGGCTGATTGACTGGGTCTCCAACTGCAACTTGGAGCCTCAAACCATGAACATTGCCGCAAAGAACCTCACCCCGACTGTCACCACCGGCCCGCTGCCGGCGTCGCGGAAGATCTACATTCCCGGCGACATTCACACCGATATCCGCGTGCCGATGCGCGAGATCAGCGTTCATCCGACATCGGGCGAGCCACCCGTCGTCGTCTATGATTCCTCTGGTCCTTATACGGTCGAAGGTGCTGATATCAGCATCGAGCAGGGCCTGTCACAGCTTCGTCGCGACTGGGTGCTCGCGCGCGGTGACGTCGAGGCCTATGAAGGTCGCCATGTGCGTCCCGAAGACAATGGCTTTGTCAGCGGCGAGCGGCTGACGCCGGAATTTCCGGCTAAGCGCCAGCCGCTGCGAGGCAAGGACGGCAAGGCCGTTACCCAGCTCGCCTATGCGCGCGCCGGCATCATCACGCCGGAGATGGAATTCATCGCTATCCGCGAAAACCTCGGCCGCAAGGCCAAGGCCGAAGCCCTGGTTCGCGATGGCGAGAGCTTCGGTGCCCATATTCCCGATCATGTGACTCCGGAATTCGTCCGCCAGGAGGTCGCAGCCGGCCGGGCGATCATCCCGGCCAATATCAATCACCCGGAAAGCGAACCGATGATCATCGGCCGGAACTTCCTGGTGAAGATCAACGCCAATATCGGCAACTCCGCCGTCACCTCTTCGATGGCGGAAGAGGTCGAGAAAATGGTCTGGGCGGCCCGATGGGGTGCAGATACGGTCATGGACCTCTCGACCGGTCGCAATATCCACAACATCCGCGAATGGATCATCCGCAATTCGCCGCTGCCGATCGGCACGGTGCCACTCTATCAGGCGCTGGAAAAGGTCGGCGGCATTGCTGAGGAGCTGACCTGGGAAGTCTATCGCGACACGTTGATCGAGCAGGCCGAACAGGGCGTCGATTACTTCACCATCCATGCTGGCGTGCGGCTGCATTACATCCCGCTGACCGTCAATCGCGTCACCGGCATTGTTTCGCGTGGCGGCTCGATCATGGCCAAGTGGTGTCTGCATCATCACCGCGAGAGCTTCCTCTACGAGCATTTCGAGGAAATCTGCGACATCTGCCGCGCCTATGACGTTTCCTTCTCGCTCGGCGACGGCCTGCGCCCCGGCTCGATCGCTGATGCCAACGACGCCGCGCAGTTTGCCGAACTGGAAACGCTCGGCGAACTGACGAAGATCGCCTGGGCGAAAGATTGCCAGGTGATGATCGAAGGCCCCGGCCATGTTCCGATGCATAAGATCAAGGAGAACATGGACAAGCAGCTCGCCGTCTGTGGCGAGGCGCCCTTCTATACGCTCGGGCCGCTGACGACCGATATCGCGCCGGGCTACGATCACATCACCTCGGGCATTGGAGCGGCGATGATCGGCTGGTTCGGCACGGCCATGCTCTGCTACGTCACCCCGAAGGAGCATCTCGGCCTGCCCGACCGCAACGACGTCAAGACGGGCGTCATCACCTACAAGATCGCCGCCCATGCGGCCGATCTTGCCAAGGGTCATCCGGCCGCCCAGGTGCGTGACGATGCTCTGTCGCGTGCCCGCTTCGAATTCCGCTGGGAAGATCAGTTCAACCTGTCGCTCGATCCCGACACCGCCCGCAGCTTCCATGACGAAACCTTGCCGAAGGAGGCCCACAAGGTTGCGCATTTCTGCTCGATGTGCGGCCCGAAATTCTGCTCCATGCGGATTTCGCACGACATCCGCGCCGAGGCGCAGAAGGAGGGGCTGGAAGCGATGGCGGCAAAATATCGGGAGGGCGGCGACCTCTACATGCCGATTGACGGCGCCGCACATCCGGCCGAATGACATGCGTGTCCTCGTCAAAGGGGCCGGCGTCGCCGGCCTCACGGTCGCTCATGAACTGCTTCGGCGCGGTGCAGAGGTCACGATCGTAGATCCCAACCGGAATTTCCGCCAGGCCGCCTCCTGGCTCGCCGGCGGCATGCTGGCGCCCTGGTGCGAACGGGAAAGTGCCGATGAAGCCGTTCTCGAGCGTGGCCGCGATTCCGTCGACCGATGGGAAGCAATTGTTCCCGGCAAGGTCGTCCACAATGGAACGCTCGTCGTCGCGCTGAACCGCGATCAAAACGAGCTGAAGCGATTTGCCAGCCGCACGACCGGCTATCGCTGGGTAGAGGAGTCCGAAATCGCCACCCTCGAACCCTCTCTTGCGGGTCGATTCCGGCATGGCTTGTTCTTCCCGCAGGAAGCGCACCTCAATCCCCGCGAGGTGTTGCAGTCATTGAAGAACGATCTCTCAGCAAAGGGCGTGACCTTTGCCGATGAAATTGAGGATGACGGCGAATTCGCCAAAGTCGTCGATTGCACGGGCGCCGCCCGCATCGGTCAGAACGGGGAATTGCGGGGTGTCCGGGGCGAAATGCTCTATCTGCAGACGGAGGAGGTCACGCTTGCGCGTCCTGTCCGACTGCTGCATCCACGCTTTCCCGTCTATATCGTGCCACGCGGCAAAGGCCTGTTCATGGTCGGCGCAACGATGATCGAGACGGATTTCCAAGGGCCGATCACCGCCCGCTCGTTGATGGAACTGCTGAACACTGCCTATGCGCTGCATCCCGCATTTGCCGATGCCGCCATCGTCGAGACCGGCTCCGGCATCCGTCCTGCCTTTCCAGACAACCTTCCGCGGGTGTCGCGGGAGGGCAATGTCATCATCCTCAACGGCCTTTATCGCCACGGTTTTTTGCTGGCACCCACCATGGCGGTCGAAGCCGCGGATCTGGTCTTTTCCGAACAGACGAGGCAAAGGAGCCCCCGATGCGCCTGATCATAAACGGCGAACCCGAGACAATTGCCGCAACCACACTTTCGCAGCTTCTGGCCGTGCTCGATTATGAGGGCGAGTGGCTGGCAACCGCCGTCAACGGCGAACTCGTCCATCGCGAGGATCGCGATGATCACCTTCTGAACGACAATGACAGGATCGAGATCCTGACCCCGATGCAGGGAGGCTGAACCATGCTTGATCTCTATGGTACCCAGGTTGGATCGCGTGTTCTTCTCGGCACAGCACGTTATCCTTCGCCGGCCGTCCTGGCCGAAGCTGTCAAGCAATCCAGGACGGAGATCGTCACCGTGTCGTTGCGCCGGGAAACGGCCGGCGGGCGCAATGGCGGCGCATTTTTCGATATGATCCGGGCGCTCGGCGTCCGCGTTCTTCCCAACACGGCAGGCTGCCACGGCGTATCCGAGGCCGTGCTGACGGCCAAGATGGCGCGCGAGGTGTTTCAGACCAATTGGATCAAGCTGGAGGTGATCGGCAATCACGATACGCTGCAGCCGGATGTCTTTGCGCTAGTGGAGGCCGCCCGCATTCTTGCCAGCGAAGGCTTTGAGGTCTTTCCCTATACGACCGACGACCTAGTAGTGGCCGAGCGCCTGCTGGAAGCAGGATGCAAGGTGCTGATGCCCTGGTGCGCCCCGATCGGCACTGCGGCGGGGCCACTCAATCCTTCGGCCCTTCGATCCATGCGAGCGCATTTTCCCGACGTGCCGCTGATCGTCGACGCAGGCATCGGCCGGCCGTCGCATGCGACGACCGTGATGGAGCTGGGTTTCGATGCGGTTCTTCTGAACACCGCGGTTGCCGGTGCGGGCGATCCCGCCGCGATGGCAGAAGCCTTCGCCAAGGCGATTGAGGCCGGTCGACAGGCATTCGGCGCCGGCATGCTGGAGCCGCGCGACATGGCGGTTCCGTCGACACCTGTAATTGGAAAGGCGGTATTCGCGTGAGGCTCGATCCCTTCTACCTGATCGTCGACAGTGCCGCCTGGATCGAAAGGCTGGTTCCGCTTGGCGTCAAACTCGTGCAACTGCGCATCAAGGAACGCGCGCTACCGGACATCCGCGCGGACATCCGGCGGGCAAAGGCAGTCTGCGCGGCGCATGCGTGCCAGTTGATCGTCAACGACTACTGGCAGCTTGCCATCGAGGAAGGCTGTGATTTCATCCATCTCGGCCAGGAGGATCTGGCGACGGCCGATCTTTCCGCCATCCGTGAGGCCGGCCTGAAGCTGGGACTTTCCACGCATGACGAGGCGGAGCTGGCAACCGCGCTTGCGGCGCGCCCGGATTATATCGCGCTCGGTCCGATCTATCCCACGATTCTCAAAGTGATGCCCTGGGCGCCGCAAGGTCTTGACCGTCTGCGCGACTGGAAGAGCCGCATCGGCTCGCTGCCGCTCGTCGCTATTGGCGGGCTGACGGTGGAGCGCATTGCCGGCGTCTTCGAAAATGGGGCGGATAGTGCCGCCGTGGTGACCGACATCACGCGCAATCCCGATCCCGAACAACGGACGCTGGCGTGGATTGGTGCAACCCGGTCATTTCACCGAGAAGGTTGAAACTACGATCTGCTTCCCGGCTTCTGGCCCATCCATTGCACATGGCGCGAAAGGACCGCCGTGGCGACGTCCACATTCCCAGCGCGCAACGCGTTGAGAATGGCACGATGATCGCGGTCGGTCGGCGCTTCCCACTCCGCCCGCCAGCCGGAAAACAGGAAGCGTGCGCTGACCGCATGCAGGTCTTCGATCGTCTTCAGCAGGCGCGGCATGTTGCAGGGAGACAGAATGAGACGGTGGAACGTGCCGTTCGCCTCTTCCCAGGCCTGAACGTCAGTCGCGCGATCGCCGGCGTGGATCGCCTCTTCGGCCTGGTCCAGGATGGCTTTGGTCATATGAGGTGCGGCATTGCGCAGCGCCAATACTTCGAGGGCGGCGCGCATTTCGGCTACTTCGCGCACCTCTTCGACGCTAAAGCCGACCACACGCACGCCCTTGCGCGGCTGGCTGACCACCAGCCCCTGGGATTCCAGGCGACGGAAAGCCTCGCGCACGGGCACATGGCTCGCGCCGAATTCCTCGGCAATGTGATCCTGCCTGAGCTTGGCGCCGGCTTCGATCACGCCTGAAATAATGCGATCCGCGAGTGTCCGGCTTATCCGCACGGCAATAGGATCATCTTTTGCAACGCTCATTGAATTATCATCGGTTTCAGAAGGGGCGCATCGACTCAATGTCCTATGCTTACCTGTCCCTTTGTTGATTCTCCATATTCTTCGTGGAACTGTAGCTGTTCCACAGCGTCAGTTTAGACCGCAAGGATGACAGCCCCGCCCGCCAGGCCAGCACCGGCGGCGGCCATGAGAAGGCGCTCCCCGGATTTGAATGGTTTGCGGCGATTTTCGACGGAAAGGGACAGCGGAATGGTAGCAGCCGAAGAGTTGCCGAATTCCGCGATCGTGCTGACAAGCTTGCTTTCTTCCAATTCGAGATTGTGGCGAACCGCGTCGCAAAGGCGGAGGTTCGCCTGATGCGGGATGAAGCGGTCGATGGCGGAGACCGTTACGGCTGCCTCGTCCATGGCCTGGCGTGAGGTGCGTGTCATCAAATCGACAGCGCGGGAGAAGACCTCGCGCCCATCGCGCATCGTCATTAGTACTTCGTCTGCCGCAGTCTCTGGAGAAAAAGGCTTGTTGCTGCCGCCGGATGGAATGGTAATCAGATCATAGCCACTCCCGTCCGAAGCCAACACGGCTGCCTTGAGACCGCTTTGACCATCGCGGTACGGAGCAAGCACGACCGCGCCGGCGCCGTCGGCAAACAGAACGGCGCTGGCGCGCTCCGCCGGATTGATGCGACGGCTGAGAATATTGGCGGCGACGACGAGTGCCGCTCGCCCATGCGCCCGCACGAAGCCATCCGCCAACGTCAGAGCGTAGAGGAAGCCGGAGCAAGCTCCGGCAAGATCGATGGCTCCGGAATTTGGTAAGCCGAGCTTGTGCGCCAGAAGCGGCGCCGAGGGCGGCAAAAGATGGTCCGGCGTCGAGGTGGCAAGCAGGGTCATGGCGATCTCGCCCGGCGCAATCCCGGCATCCTCAAGGGCCATTTTTCCGGCCTCGGCTGCAAGGCCGCTCAGTGTGTCGCCCTCGGTTGCCCAATGGCGAGATCGGATGCCGGTGCGCCTTTCGATCCAGCCTTCCTCGAGGCCGAGTCGGCTTTCGATTTCCGCATTGTGGACGATGCGGGATGGAACGGCATGACCGAATCCGGCGAGGCGGGAGGAGAGAGGCGTCAAGATCCAGTCTCCTCCAGAACGAGCGAGGCGACTTCGTCGATCGCGTCATAGGCGGCGGCGATGTCCGCGGCGCTCGTGCAATAAGGCGGCATCAGGTAGATGACGTTTCCGAGCGGGCGCACAAGCAGCCCGCGTTCGCGAAACAGCTTGCGCATGCGCGGCCCCGCTTCGGCGAGGTAGCCGCCGGTGGGCACTGCAAGATCGAGGGCGGCGATCGTTCCGCATTGCCTAACGTTTACAAATCTCTTGTCGTTTTGGAAGCGCCGCAGATGCCGGGTATGCTGCGCTGCAAGCCCAGCAATCCGGGTTTCGACCGGTTCGTCCTGCCAGACCTGCAGATTGGCGACAGCCGCCGCACAGGCGATTGCATTGGCAGTGTAAGAACTCGAATGGAAAAAGGTCTTGCGCCGATCGCGAGACAGATGGGCCTCGAAAATCTCCGCGGTGCAAAGCGTTGCCGCCAGCGGCAGGGCGCCCCCCGTCAGACCCTTCGAAGTGCAGAGGATATCCGGGGTGACGCCTGCCTGTTCGCAGGCAAAGCGCGTTCCCGTGCGACCCCAGCCGGTCATCACCTCATCGGCGATGAACAGGCAGCCGTATCGGCCGGCGATCTCCTTCAGCGCAGAAAGCACGGCGCTGCTGTAGAACTTCATGCCGCCCGCGCCGAGCACCAGCGGTTCAATCAGAATGGCGGCGACCTTGCCTGAGCGGCAGATGGCCTCGAACGCGTCAAGCGTCTCCTGTTCCCGGCCGGGTTCGGGGAAGGGCAGGCGGTCGACGCCAAAGAGCAGCGGCTCGAAGGGCGCATTGAACACGCCACGCTCTCCAGCGGACATGGTACCGATCGTGTCGCCATGATAGCCGTGTTCCATCACAACGATGCGGTCACGCGCGATGCCACGATTGTGGAACGCGCCGAGCGCCATCTTGATCGCCACCTCGACCGCCGTCGATCCGCTGTCCGAATAGAAGACGTGTTTCAGTTCAGGGGGCGCGAAGGCGAGAAGACGTTCCGCGAGTAGTTCTGCGGGCTCGTGGGTAAATTCGGCGAAGATGATCTGGTCGTAGGCCTCCGTCGCCTCGCGGATTGCCGCCATGATATGGGGATGGCGATGGCCATGGGTGATCACCCACCATGACGAGATCGCGTCGAGGATGCGATTGCCATCCTCGTCGAACAGATATGCGCCTTCGGTCGCGACGATGCGTTTCATCGGCGGTTCGAGGGCATGCTGAGTAAAGGGGTGCCAGACGGGCGAGGGGGTCACGCGTTTGCCTCCATCAGGGATGCAATGTCGAAATTCTCGCGGAAGGCGCGGCGTAGGGTTTCGCCCGTCAGGCTTTCCAGCAGGGGCAGCCGTCCCAACACCTTCACTTGCCCGACGGCCGCAATGGTCGCTTGGGTGTCGGCATTTTCCGCGCCGATGAAGGCTACGCCGCAAAGGGGGATATCGCGGCTGCGCAGAGCCTCGATGGACAGCAGCGTATGATTGATGGTGCCGAGCGAGGTTCGGGCGCAGAGAATGACGGGAAGGCGCCACCGGGCGAAGACATCGGCAAAGACCGTATTTTTCGTGACCGGCACTAGTAGGCCGCCGGCTCCTTCGATGACCAGTGGATCGGTGCAGGCTGGCGGCTCGAGCCGGGCCGGGTCGATTTCCACGCCGTCGAGACGCGCCGAAAGATGCGGTGAGAGCGGGGAGGAGAGGCGATAGGCTTCCGGCAGGATATGCTCAGCCGGCAGTCCGCTCAGTCGGGCGACGGCTTCGCTGTCCGTTTCATCTTCCAGTCCGGATTGCACGGGTTTCCAGTATCGGGCGTTGAGCGCGCCCGCCAGCGCCGCCGCAAACACGGTTTTGCCGATGCCGGTATCCGTGCCAGTTACCACGAAACGGGCGGTCATCTCCTGTGTTCCTCCATGGCGGCGGCGAGGCGATCCAGCATGTGCGCAATCTGCTCCGAATCGACGTTGAGCGTGATCGACAGCCGCAGGCGCGCGGTGCCCTCCGGCACGGTCGGCGGACGGATCGCGCGGATATCGAACCCTTGAGCCTGAAGAGTTTCGGCAATTCGGACCGCACGCGCGTTGTCGCCGATGATAACTGGCTGGATCTGCGACCCGCTCGGTTCTATGCCGAATCGGCTCCTTAATCCGTCGCCGACAAAGGCGACCAGATGTTCCAGCGCCTCGCGGCGCTCGGGTTCGTCATCCACCATGCGTAGGGCTTCGCGTACACCCGCCGCCATGAGAGGCGAGGGCGCGGTGGAATAGATGAAGGCGCGGGCGCGGTTGACGAGATAGTCGGAGAGCACGCGCGGCACGGCAAGCAGCGCCCCCGATACGCCCAGCGCCTTGCCGCAGGTATGCAGGGCAAGCACATTGTCCCGGCCCTCCAACCCCGCCGCAAGCCCTCTGCCGCCCGTGCCGAAAACGCCGGTGGCATGGGCCTCGTCGATCACTAGGAAGGCCTCGTGACGATGGGCAATATCGGCGAGGGCAACAAGCGGCGCTTGGTCGCCGTCCATGGAATATAGACTCTCTACGGCAATCCAGGGCCGGCCCTTACCGCCCTCCCTGCGCCAGTTTCGAATCGCGTCATCGAAGGCGTTCGCATCGTTGTGGTCGATGCTGACGGCTGCCGCCTTGCTCGCCGCAATGCCCTCATGGGCGCTGGCATGGATAAGCGCATCGTGAACGATCAGATCTTCGCGCCGCGGCAAGGTCGAGAAAAGCGCGGAATTGGCGGCATAGCCGCTGCCGAAATAGAGCACGCGTTCCACGCCGAAGAATTCGGCGGCTTCCGCCTCCAGCGCCTCGTGTTCCGGATGGTTGCCGCGCAGCAGGCGCGAGCCGCCCGCCCCCGCCGGAACGCCGCTTTCCATCGCCGCGATGATCGCCGTCTTGAGGCGTGGTGCGCCCGCAAAAGCGAGAAAATCGTTTGACGTAAAGTCCATGCCACGCTGCGGCGCCAGGCTGCGCAGCCGTGCCTTGCGTCGCAGGCCCTCAAGCGTTGCGGCATAGTCCGAAAGCATTGTCGCCGTCACACCGCCGGCTCCAGCGGCATGGGAGAAAGGCCGAGGCGGCGGAAGAGCGCGGTGTCGTGATCGTCGCCGGGATTGTCCGCCGTCAGCAGCATGTCGCCGACGAAGATGGAGTTGGCGCCCGCGAAGAAACAGAGCGCTTGCATCTCGTCGCTCATTTCGGTGCGTCCGGCCGAAAGGCGCAGATGCGAGGTCGGCATCAGGATGCGCGCCAGTGCGATCGTGCGGACGAAATCGATCGCATCGACAGGTTCAGCGTCGGCCAGTTTCGAACCGGGAATGGGGATGAGCTGGTTGATCGGCACGCTTTCCGGCGGCACGGGCAGGTTTGCCAGCGTCAGCAGCATCGAGATCCGGTCGTCGACCGTCTCGCCCATGCCAAGGATTCCGCCGGCGCACACCTTGATGCCGGCCATACGCACGGTTTCCAGCGTATCGAGCCGGTCCGCGAAGCTTCGGGTGGTGATGATTTCGGAATAGAAGCGTTCGGAGGTGTCGATGTTGTGGTTGTAGTAGTCGAGGCCGGCTTCCGCGAGTTCGCCTGCCTGAGTCTCCGTCAGCATGCCGAGCGTCATGCAGGTTTCCATGCCGAGCGCCTTCACGCCCTCGACCATGGCGACCAGCGTGTCCATATCGCGATCCTTCGGGCTGCGCCACGCCGCCCCCATGCAGTAGCGAGTCGCGCCCGCATCCTTGGCTTTGCGCGCCTCGGTCAAAACGCGTTCGACTTCCATCAGCTTCGAGGCCTTCAGGCCGGTCGGATAGTGGGCGGACTGGCTGCAGTACCCGCAGTCCTCGGCGCATCCGCCTGTCTTGATCGATAGCAGCCGGCTCATCTGCACGGCGTTGGGGTCGAAATGAGCGCGGTGGATAGTCTGAGCCCGCAAGAGCAGATCGTTAAATGGCAAATTATAGATAGTTTTGGCTTCACCCAACGTAATGCCAGGCGATGCTGAGGCAGAAATCGTCGAAAACTCCGAAATTTGGCTGGTTCTTTCCACTGCGCACGTCCTCCAGATTCAAATTATGGATAGAAAATATTTTTATCGATAATTTTGCAAGGGGTAACGCGAAAGGAATTGAAGGACGTTATCCAGCGGTCCAAACGTCACGATCTGAAGGTGGCGAAATGGGCGCGATATCTGCTGCGCCAAAAATTCGCCAGTTGGTAGAGCGTATGGACTGCGGGCGGTGCCATCGGGCGCATCGAAATTTTGGCGCGCTACGGGGGATAAGGCACAGCTTGTAGACCTTGCTTTCGGGTCGACAATCTCAAGCAGCGTGTAGTCTTCGATTTTAAAATCCTACGGTGTATTGATCGCATCAGGAGAGCAATACGGCGCACGAAATCAGGGCGATTCGCGAGCGCTGCGCAGACCAAGGAAAAGGGGCGAAATGAAAAAGCTTGTGATTTTGGTGGCCGCCACTGTGGCGGTTTTTTCTGCGTCGGCGAACGCCGCGCCGGTTACGACCAAGGGCGGGTATGAATATGACAGAAATCGACTAAGCGATGCCACGGTTCTCAATTGGAACATCGAGGCATGCAGCCACAGTGGTATCGAGCCGGACGCGCAAAAGAAGCTTGCGAAGCTGATGGGCGTTCCAGAGGCCAATGTCCGCCTTGAGTTTTGCCGCCGGATTCTCACCGCTTACGCGAAAGGAACCATCCCCTACGACGACTATGTTCAGTTTGTCCAAGGTCACGTCATGAATCCCAGCATTTCGAGGGCTTTGAGGATCTCCGCTTCCAGCCTGCCGAAGCAGCAGGGTCATGGAGAAGGCGACATAGTTCTTCCGGTTTCGGCGAAAATGGATTCCGGTGAGACGTTCAAAGGCTCCACGATCGCGTCGCACGGCAATGGCCGCTTCTCGGTCCAGTCGTCACGGCATTCGGTGAAATGCTCCGGCACCTACGACCTGAAGGATCGGCGTCCGACTGTTACTCTTCCGATGAAATGCTCGGACGGTCGCACCGGGCAGGCCGAGGTCACGAGAGCGCCGGACCTCATGTCAGCCTGGGGGAAAGTGAAGCTGTCCGACGGAAGCGCCGGCCGATTGGTTTTTGGTTCAGCTCCGAAGCAGCCTTGACCGGCAGGTAGGGGCCCCCCGGGGGGGCGTTATATCTGACAATCAGGACGAGATTTCTGCAGTGAATGAACCGGGGACTGCCGCCCTGGTTCTTCTCTGGCTGAGTGGCGCCATCTCTATTGAGGGTGACGAAGACTTCCTGGTCCCTATCAGGAGGACATCACTCGCGGCAGGTCGCCGCGGCAAAAAGCCAAGACGCGCAAGCTTCGGATCAGGTGCCACTGTTACGGGTGTTAACAAGAAACATCCTAGCGAGTAGCGCGGGCACTATGAAAACAAAAGCAGTCAGCTAGTTCGCATCGCGTTTATTCCGACGCCTCTGCCGCCGTCGCCAGCCGTCCGAAGCACCATGGCGGCCTGACCGGTAAGGCGTGATCAAGCTAACATTTGGAACGCTCGTCTATGACAATCATTTCTTCTCTGTCTGCCACTGCGATCAAAGCTCTTTCCACAGCCACCATAGCGTCTCTGAGCACGGACGAGGTTGCGGCGCTGAGCACAAGCGCAGTCAATGCGCTGACCTCAGTCCAGATCGCCGCGTTGGATACCGAGGACGTTGCTGTCCTTAGCTCGAAGCAAATCAATGCAATATCGGCGAGCGCCATTGTGGGCTTGGGGCTAGATCAACTGGCCGTTCTATCGTCGGTCCAGATTGCGGGGATCTCCACGGTTGACGTGAAACGGCTGACCACCACTCAGATCGCGGGGCTGTCGACGGAGCAGATCGCGTCGCTGTCGACGACGCAGATCGCCGCTCTCTCTGCCTCAGAGGTCGGCGCCCTGTCGTCGGAGGATATTGTGGCGCTGTCGAGCAGCCAAATCGGGGCCATCAGCTCGTCCGTCTTGTCGAAGCTTTCCACTGCTAATATCGCGTTGCTGACCACCAGCACGGTCGCCGGCTTGACGACGGCGCAGGTGGCTGCGCTGACGACCAGCCAGATCGCTGCGCTCACGACCGGACAGATTGATGTTTTGAGCTCCACACAGATCAGTGCTCTGAGCATGAGGCAAGTTGCCGCTCTAGGCGCCGACGGCGTGGCCGCACTCTCGACCGCGCAAATCGCTGCGCTGAAGACCGCCTCGATCGCCGGGTTCACCACCGGTGAGATTGCGGCACTGTCGACGACGCAGATCGCGTCGCTGTCGACGGCGCAGATTGCCGCTCTCTCTGCCACAGAGGTCGGTGCCCTTTCGTCGGAAGACATTGAGGCGCTGTCAAGCACCCAAATCGGAGCCATCAGCGCGTCGGTATTGCCGAAGCTTTCCACTGCTAATGTCGCGTTGCTCACCACCAGCACGATCGCCGGCTTGAAGACGGCGCAGGTCGCGGCTCTGACCACCAGTCAGATCGCGGCGCTGACGACCAGTCAGATCGACGTTTTGAGTTCCACGCAGTTGGCCGTTCTGAGCTTGAAGCAGGTTGCGGCTTTGGGCACTGATGGCGTGGCCGCACTCTCGACTGCGCAAATCGCGGCGCTGAAGACCTCCTCGATCGCCGGGTTGACCACTGATGAGATTGCGGCGCTGTCCACAACACAGATCGGCGCATTGACGACGACGCAGATCGCCGCTCTTTCTGCCACAGAGGTCAGTGCCCTGTCGTCGGAGGATATTGTGGCGCTGTCGACTAGCCAAATCGGAGCCCTCAGCGCGACGGCCCTCTCGAAGCTTTCCACCGATAATGTCGCATTGCTCACCACCGGCATGGTCGCCGCCTTGAAGACGGTGCAGATCGCGGCTCTAACGACCAGTCAGATTGCGGCGCTGTCGACGACGCAGATCGATGTCTTGAGCTCCACGCAGATCAATGCTTTGAGCGCGAAGCAGGTTGCGGCTCTTGGCACCGACGCCGTGGCTACGCTTTCGACCGTGCAAATCGCGGCGCTGAAGACCGCCTCGATCGCCGGACTGACCACCGATGAGATTGCGGCGCTGTCCACAACGCAGATCGGCGCATTGACGACGACGCAGATCGCCGCTCTTTCTGCCACAGAGGTCGCTGCACTGTCGTCAAAGGATATTGCGGCGCTGTCGAGCAGCCAAATCGGCGCCCTCAACGCTTCGGTCTTATCGAAGCTGTCCACCGATAATGTCGCACTGCTCACCACCAGCACGGTCGCCGGCTTGACGACGGCGCAGATCGCGGCGCTGACGACCAGTCAGATCGCGGCGCTGTCGACGGCGCAGATCGACGTTTTGAGTTCCACACAGATCAGTGCGTTGAGCGCGAAACAGGTTGCAGCTCTGGGCACCGACGCCGTGGCCACGCTTTCGACCGCGCAAATCGCAGCGCTGAAGACCGCTTCGATCACTGGGCTGACCACCGCTGAGATCGCGGCATTGTCGACGACGCAGGTTGCCGCGTTGACCACGACGCAGATCGCCGCTCTCTCTGCCACAGAGGTCGGCGCCCTCTCGACGGTGGATATTGCGGCAATGTCGAGCAGCCAAATCGGCGCCCTCAGCGCGACTGCCCTCTCGAAGCTTTCCACTGCTAACGTCGTGCTGCTCAGCACCGGTACGATCGCAGCTTTGAAGACGGCGCAGATCGCGGCGCTGACGACCAGCCAGATTGCCGCGCTGTCGACGACGCAGATCGACGTTTTGAGTTCAACGCAGATCGGTGCTTTGAGCCTGAAGCAGGTTGCAGCTCTAAGCACCGTCGCCGTGGCCGCACTCACGACGACGCAAGTTGCCTCGTTGAAGACCGCCTCGATCGCAGCGTTGACGACCAGCCAGATTGCCGCGCTGTCGACGACGCAGATCGGTTCATTGACCACGACGCAGATCGCGGCTCTGACCTCCGCAGAGATCGGCGCCCTGTCGTCGAAGGATATCGAGACGTTATCGACCAATCAAATCGAAGCGATTGGCACTCGCGGCCTGGCGGGACTGTCAACCTATGATATTTCCATCCTGTCCAGCGCCCAATTGTACGCTATCACGACAGCCCAGGCGGCGGCATTGGACTCGGCGCAAGTCGAGGCGATCATTGCCGCCTATGCTGCCTATAGCTAACGACGACGCCTGTAATGGCGAAATAACCGGAAGCTGCGGGCGTTGGTTTGGAACCACGATCTGCAGCTTGCCGACGCAGAATGATCGGGCAAGCGTCAATCGCGATCGATTTCGATGCGAAGATCGCGGATCAGCGCTTCGCGTTTGGCGAGCGCGTCAATGGCGCCGTCGGCCAGCGCTCTGGCAACAAGGTTGAGCAGGCCCTCGCAGAAGACGATATAGGCGCCCATGCTGTTGCTGAAGAAGCTGCTTGCATGCGGCACCAGAAATGCATGGCGGGCAGGCGGGACGAGGGGAGACGATCGGGTATCCGTTACGGCGATGACGTCGAGCCCCCGGCGAGCACCGAGGGCCGCGACTTCGGCGACATTTCGCGTATAAGGCGCGCAACTTGCAACGACAAGGACATCGCCGGGCTCGAGCTGGGCAAGCCCCTCCGCTTCGCCAAGGCGCGGCGCATCGAGCAGGGCGACATCGCTTCTCAACATCGCCAATCCATAGGTAAGAAAGCTCGCGAAAGCGTGAAACTGGCGCACTCCGTAAACGCGCACACGCCTCGCATGGGCGAGTCTGTTCGCCGCTGCATGCAGCTCGGGACCGTCGAGCTGCGCGAGAAAGCCGTCGATATTGATCTTCGATTCAGCCGCCAGTTTCTCGAAAACGTGGATTTCCTCGTCGGCTTCCTCCTTGATCGAGATCAGCCGGCCAGCCTGGCGGCTGTAGAAATAGCGCCCGTCATCGGAAATCGCTTCCCGGAAAACATCCTGAAAATCCCCGAAGCCGCCGTAACCCAGCCGCTTGGCGAGCCGGGTCAAGGTGGATGGGTTGATGCCGAGCCCTTCAGCCAATTCGGAAATCGTGCGGACCGCCGTCTGTTCAGGCGTATCGACAAGCCGGGAGAGGACCCCGAGCGCCTTGCCTCCCAGCGAGAGATCGGTATTGCCGCGTCGGATGTCGACCGTCAGCGCCCGAAGCTCCTCAAGTGTTTGCGGACGCGGGGAGCTTTTCGATGCGCTTATCGTGGTCATTCATCTTGCCTCATGCGGGACTGAACGCATCGCTCTTAAAGCGGAAACGCGGAGAAGTCTCGTTTCCATCATAGATCGTGCAATCGACCTTGTCCGTACCGATCTTGAAATAGGCGGTTGCCAGCGTGTTTTCATTATCCGGATCGTCGGGCTGCTGGCGATAGATCGGTAAGGCGCTTTGTGTCGTATCGTGGAGGATAGCGAGAGGATCGACGTTGCCGCCGGCTTCCGCAATCATTGCATCCGCCCGCTCCTGCCGCGAGTTCGAAGAACCGGTAACGAGCTGCTGCTCCGCGCGGATACCCGCGTGGATCAGATGATTGGCGTGGCTGGAGGGGCTGCGCACGGTCTGGACGGACAGGTGCTTGTGGGTGAACTCCAAGCTGAGGATATCGGCCTCCCCGGATCGGGCAAGCGTCAGATGAAAAGCGCCGGCGCGGGGCGCGGTCTTTACCCGTTCGACGGCCTCATCCAGAGAGCCGCAATCCAGAAGCGCGCGGGTCACGACCATGCGTGGCAGGCCTTCGCCGGTCTCGCGGGAGCGAATGTTGTTGACCGTCATGACCAAGCCGGCGTCGTTGAGGGCAAAGGTGTGGCCGGGAAGGGATGCCGGATAGACGAATGCGGTAAAGGCTCGGCCCTTGGACGGACGCACGGTCGCGAGAGCGCAACCGCGCCGCAGGCCGGGGTCGCCGTCCTCGTTGTGCGCGACGACGGGTTCAGAGCCAGGGATTTGTATCGTCGTGCAGCCATCCGGGCTCATGGCCCAGATGTCGCCGCGGCAGTTCCACGCGAAAACATCCTCCAGCGGCAATTCCAGGCCGGCTGCTAGCCCGCGCAACTCCTCGAAGTAACGAGGAAAAAGCGTCTCCGTCAGCTCTCTCGCAGCTTGCACGTGATCGTGATTCTTAGAACCGGTCACATGTGCCCAGGCATGGGTGCGGATCAGATGCGCATGGGCGGCATCCGCGCCGTGGCGGCCGAGCTGAAGGCCGATTTCGAACGGCTCGCCGGCAATCGCGATGCTGGAAAGCCGGTGGGATTTATCAATGGACATGCTGGAGGAACTCACGAAGGCGAGGATTTTCAGGATTGTCGAGCAAAGTGGCCGGATTGCCATCGACCGTTATCTTGCCGCCCTCCATGAAGATCAGCCGCGTGCCGACCTGTCGGGCAAACGCGATCTCGTGGGTGACGACGATCATCGTCATGCCCTCTTCGGCGAGCGACTGCATGACCTTCAGCACTTCCTGGCGAAGTTCGGGATCAAGCGCCGAGGTCGGCTCGTCGAAGAGCATCAGTTTCGGCTTGACCGCGAGCGCGCGGGCTATGGCCACGCGCTGCTGCTGGCCGCCCGACAATTCGGAGGGATAGTGATGGCCTCGCTCCGCTAGCCCCACCTTCGCAAGGAGCGTTTTGGCCTGCGCGGTCGCTTCGGCTTTGCCCAGGCCGCGGACGCGGCGAGGGCCGAAGGCGACATTTTCCAAGGCCGTCATCTGCGGGAAAAGATTGAACTGCTGGAACACCATGCCCGCTTCCTGGCGGATGAGGCGCACGCGCGAACGTCCCTCGCGCACGCTGATACTATCGACAACGAGATTACCGCCATCGATTTCCTCCAGCGCATTGATGCAGCGCAGAAGGGTGGACTTGCCAGAGCCGGACGGGCCGATCAGCACCACGACCTGGCCAGCCTCGATGTTGAGATTGACATCCTTGAGGACCGTAATCGGACCGAACGTCTTGGTGACGGTTCTGAATTCTACGATGCTCATAGGATGCGCATCCTCTTTTCGGTGAAGCGGAGAGCGAACGTCAGGACGCCGGTCATGATGAGGTAGAGGATGGCGACCGCGGTCCAAATCTCGACCGCGCGGAAATTGGCTGCCATGATCTCCTGCCCTTGCCGCGTCAATTCACCAACGCCGATGACGATGAAAAGCGACGTGTCCTTCAGGCTGACGATGAATTGATTGCCGAGCGGCGGGATCATGCGGCGAAAGGCGATTGGCCCGACGACATAGGCCAGGACCTTCCACATCGGCAGGCCGAGTGCGAGCCCGGCTTCCTTGAGGCCCTTGCTGACGGAAAGCAGCGTGCCGCGAACGATTTCCGCTATGTAGGCGCCCGCATTGACGATGATGGCCGTGATGGCGGCCGTCATGGGGTTGACGCGGATGTCGGCCAGTATCGGCAGGGCGAAATAGATGAACATCACCTGCACGACGATGGGCGTGCCGCGAATGATCTCCACATAGACGAAGGCGATGGCGTTGAGCAGCCAGTTGCCATAGGCGCGCATGAAGCCCGCGACGGCGCCGACGGCGATGCCGCCGACAAGACCCGCAAATGCGATGAGAACGGTCAAGCGAGCGCCGCCGAGAAGAGCAGGCAGGGCATCGATGACCACCGACCAGTCGAATTGCATTGGAATACTCCCGTGGACTGCGCGCCGGCTGCACCGACGCGCATGAGGCTACCGGGCGATCAGAGCTTCGGCTCAGCGCCGAACCACTTCTTGTAGATGGCCGTGTAGGTGCCGTCCTTCTTGAGCTTGGCGAGCGAAGCGTTCACCTTGGCGACGAGCTCACTGCCTTTCGGAAAAGCGATGCCGTATTGCTGCGCCATCATCTGCTCGCCGACAGCCTTCACCTTTCCGGCGCCGGCCGTCTTGATGTAGTAGAGCACGTTCGGCGTATCATGCATGGCGGCGTCGACACGGCCGGTCTGGAGTTCCATGTAGGCATTGTCCACATTCGGGAACTGGCGCAGTTCGGTGTCCTTGAAATTAGCCTTGGCGTAGTCGGCTGCCGACGTGCCGGTCTTGATCGCCAGCGTCTTGCCCTTCAGGTCCGCCGGGCCTGTGATCTTGCTGTCAGTCGGGACCATCAGCAGAAAGCCACTGTCGTAATAGCCGTCGGAAAAGTCGATGACCTTCTTGCGTTCATCCTTGATGGTGATGCCGGCAAGGCCGACATCGACCTGCTTGGTCTGCAGGGCCGGAATGATGCCGTTGAAGTCCATCGGCTGAAGCGTGTAGCTGACGCCGATATCCTTGGCCACTGCCGCCCATAGATCGATATCGAAGCCGACATACTCGTCGCCTTGCTTGAATTCGAACGGCACGAACGCGGTGTCGGTGGCGACGATCAGATCCTTGGCCAGAGCCGGGCTGAAGGAGAGGGCGGCGACGAAAGCGCCGATCAGCAAATGACGAATACGCTGTTTCATGGAAGTTCCCTTTATCGTTGATGCGTCTGAAGTTTGCTCAGATACGCTATATGCAAATATAGAATGCTTTTTGGGATTTGTCGCATTGAAAATTTGCAAAGATGAATCTTTTGCATTGAAATGAATGCATACGAAAAGGGTGGCAATCCATCTTCACGCGGCCATGGAGAACACCGAACATACAAAAGCCCGCGCTGGGGAACAGCGCGGGCCCTCTTCAGTAATTGTCAGCTTTTAAATGGAGGCGATTGCGGCCTCGATGGCATCTCCCAATCTTTCGACAATCGCCTCGACATCGCTCTTCCCGACGATGAAAGGCGGGGCCAGCAGAACGTGGTCTCCGGTCTGCCCATCGATGGTGCCGCCCATCGGGTAGACCATCAGGCCACGGGTCATGGCTTCCTTCTTGATCCGGGCATTGAGTTTCAGCCCGGCGTCGAACGGCTTCTGGGTCGCCCGGTCCTTCACGAGTTCCACGCCACGGAACAAGCCGCGGCCGCGAATGTCGCCGACATGGTGGTGGTTGCCCAACCGCTCGACGAGGCATGTTTCCAGATGGTTGCCCATGTCCCTGACATTGCCGAGCAGACCGTCCCGCTTCAGGATGGTTTGCACTGCAAGTCCTGCGGCGGCGGCCATCGGATGGCCCATATAGGTATGGCCGTGCTGAAAGAAGCCTGATCCGAGTGCGAAGGCATCGAAGATGCGCTTCGACAGCAGCACCGCGCCGACAGGCTGATACCCGCCTCCAAGACCCTTGGCGACGGTCATGAGGTCGGGCGAAACCCCATCCTGCTCGCAGGCGTGCAGCGTGCCGGTGCGGCCCATACCGCACATCACTTCGTCGAGGATCAGCAGCACGCCATATTTGTCGCAGATGGCGCGAATGCGTTTCAGGTAATCGGCGACCGGCGGAACGGCGCCGGCCGTTGCACCCACCACCGTTTCGGCGACGAAGGCGATGACCTGATCGGCGCCGAGTTCGAGGATCTTTGCTTCCAGTTCACCGGCGGCGCGGGCGGCATAGGCCTCGTCGCTTTCCCCGGGCATTTGCAGGCGATAGGCATAGCAGGGATCGATATGATGCGTTTCGATCAGCAGCGGCTTGAACTGTGCCCGTCGCCACTCGTTGCCGCCAGTTGCGAGCGCCCCCAGCGTATTGCCGTGATAGCTCTGCCGGCGCGCGATGATGTGGCGACGCTGCGGCTCACCCTTCTCCACGAAATATTGCCGCGCCATCTTCAGCGCTGCTTCTACCGCCTCCGATCCGCCGCTGACGAGATAGACGTGATCGAGACCTTCCGGCGCATCGGCGACGAGCCTGTCCGCCAGTTCTTCGGCCACTTCGGTCGTGAAGAAGCCGGTATGGGCATAGGCGATCCGGTCGAGCTGCGCATGAAGTGCAGCAAGCACGTCGGGATGGGCGTGACCCAGGCAGGAAACGGCAGCACCTCCGGAGGCGTCGATATAGGCCTTGCCGGTGGCATCGAACAAATGAATGCCTTCGCCGCGCACGGCGACCGGCAGGCTGGCATGAATGGATCGATGAAGCAGGTGGGTCACGGTGTTTTCCTGATGTTGCGGGACGTGAGGTGTGTGCCGAGAGCGGCAAGGCGTTCGTCGAATTCGCGCAGCGCCAAAAGCGTCTCGTCGCCGCCGTGCCCGGCAACGAGCGCGCCGACAATTTCGGCGGCCGCGAAAGCCGGCACCATGCTGTGGAAGAAGGAGGGACTGTCGGTCTGAACGATGAGAGCCATGTCCGCCGACTGCGCCAGCGGCGCAACCGGGCTGTCGGTGATGGCGATCAGGCAAACGCCGCGTTCGCGGGCGTAGTCGGCGATCTCGATGGTGGCGCGCGTATAGGGAAGGACGCTCACCGCCACCAGTACGTCCTGCGGCCCGGCCCGGCCGATCGAATCGGCGCCGGTTCCGCCGATCCCATCCAGCAGCGTCGAACGTTTTCCGATAAGCGAGAGAATGTAGTGCAGGTGCCAGGCCGAGGCATGGCTGGAGCGTAGCCCGAGGCAATAGACCTCGCGCGCCGCCGAAATGCGGGTGCTGACCTCGGCAAAGCGTGCAAGCGAACCCGGTTCTGCCAATGAGCCCGCCTGTCTGCCGAAGGTCATCAGCATTTCGCCGGCGAGAAACTGGTCGCCCTTCAGCTTCTGGTGCTGCGCCTGCTCGCTCACGCGACCCGCAAAGTTTGCTGCGTCGCCGCGAACCGCGGCGCGATAGAGCGACCGGATGTCCTCGTAACCATCAAAGCCGAGATGCTTGGCGAGCCGTGTCATCGTTGCCGGTTGCAGCCCCGCCTGTCGCGCC
This sequence comes from Martinezella paranaensis, assembly GCF_014200235.1. Lineage (NCBI taxonomy): Bacteria > Pseudomonadati > Pseudomonadota > Alphaproteobacteria > Hyphomicrobiales > Rhizobiaceae > Martinezella > Martinezella paranaensis. Next base: position 280,810 of record NZ_JACHBI010000008.1, read on the forward strand.
TGCTCGCGCATGGAAAGCAGCGCGATATCGCGAGGATGGTCGAGAATATAGCGGGCGGCCGCCTGCAATTGCGCGGACATGCCGTCGAAGGCTGCAAGGATTGTCTCTTCAAGAGGATTTTTTTCCATGCCGGATTTGTATCCTTTATAGGGCGTTATTGCAACATATGTTTCATTGTGATTAATATGAAACATATGGATCGCAGGAGTTGGCGTGCCGGAGACAACTATCACCGTGGCCCCGAATGGAGGGCGCCGCACGAAACAGGATCATCCCGCCATTCCCTTGACGGCCGCGGAACTGGCGCGCACCGCCCGCGAATGCCTGGAGGCAGGCGCGTCGATGATCCATGTCCATGTCCGCAAATCGGATGGCACGCATCTGCTGGATGCCGATGCCTATCGGTCCGCGATCGCCGCGATCCGCGCCGAAGTAGGGGATCGAATGGTGATCCAGATCACCAGCGAGGCATTGGGAGTATATTCGCCCGCCGAACAGATCGCCGTGGTGAAGGCCGTGCGCCCGCAGGCCGCGTCGCTGGCGCTGCGTGAACTTGTTCCGGATGCGTCCCACGAAGCGGCTTTCGCGGACCTGCTTGCCTGGATGCAGCGCGAAGACGTGCTGCCGCAGATCATCCTCTATGAGCCTGCGGAGGCGATCCGCTTGGCCGAATATCGTCAGCGCGGTCTATTGGCGTTCGATGATGTGCCCGTGCTCTACGTGCTGGGACGCTATACCGTTGGACAGACCTCGGCGCCAACGGACCTTTTGCCCTTTCTCGCGCTGGACATGCCGCGTTTTTCCCATTGGAGCGTCTGCGCATTCGGCCGTGACGAAGCAGCATGTGTTACCGCCGGAGCACTTCTCGGAGGGCATGCCCGTGTCGGTTTCGAGAACAATCTTTACCGGGTGAACGGTCATTTAGCCGCGTCGAACGCCGACCTCGTGCGCGACGTCGAGTCGGCCCTTCGGCATCTGGGCCTTCGGCGCTAGCCCCGGTTCATCCGTTACGCCGTGCGAGATCCTTAACTCGCCGACTGATCTTCGGTTGCCCCGGAACAAAGGTTTTTCCTGGAAGCAAGGAAATCGATGAAGGTGCGAACCTTGGCGGAGAGATATTTTCTGCTGGGATAGACTGCATGCAGGGTTGCGGTGAATTTAACCTCATCGGGCAGAACCATCTCCAGCCTGCCTTCGGCAACGTCGGTTTGCGTCATCCATACGGGCAGGAAGACGAGGCCCATGCCTTCGAGCGCTGCGAGATGCAGCATGATTTCGTTTTCGCTTTGCATGATGGGCCGAAGGTTCACCGTTGCCGGACCTTCCGCTCCATCGATGGTAATGCTGCCGTTTGCATTCATGCCGCTATAGGCCAGCAGCGAGTGACCGTTGAGGTCGGCCACCCGGGTCGGGCGGCCGGTGCGCGACAGATAGGCGGGAGAACCCACGAGGTGAAAGGTGACCTTCATCAGCGGGCGCGCAATAAGGCTGGGGTCCAGCCGTTCGGGAGCCGTCGCGCGTAGGGCCAGATCAAATCCCTCGTCCACGAGATTGACGATCCGGCCGCTCAGATCCATATCGAAGCGCACGTCGGGATAGCGTTGATGATATTCGGCAAACGCTTGGGCGACGAGCGTATTGGCAGCCCACACCGGAGCGCTGAGTTTTAGAACCCCGCGCGGCATGACCGTGACATTGCTGACGGCGGCCTCCACCTCGTCGAGCCCGTCGAGCATTTGCTTGGTCTGGTTGAAGTAGAGCAGACCGGTTTCGGTCACGCTGACATGGCGGCTGGTTCGGTTCAGCAACCGGGTTCCGAGCCGGTTTTCCAAGTGCATAACATGCTTGCTGGCCATGGCCGGCGAAAGGCCAAGGCGCTCTGCGGCCGCCGTGAAGCTCCTGAGCTCGGCCACCGTGCAAAAGACTCGCAGACTCGTCAAACTATCCATGGATCATCAACGTATAGGAAGTGTTTCTTCAATGTAAGGCGCATTGATCAACAATTGCGAAAAGTTAACATTGGCTGCAAGAACACGGGCAAAACTCGTTTTCCCCGCGATTTCGCACCCGTGGACTGGTGCGGTTCAATAAGGATGCAGCAGGTGAGCAAGTTTCGGCTTCCGACTTATTTCGTCAGTCACGGCGGTGGTCCGTGGCCGTATATCACCGATGATTTTCGCCGTAACTTTGACAAGCTCGAGCAATCGCTGATCGAGATGCGGGCGGAACTTGCCAATGCGCCCAAGGCGGTGCTGGTGATCTCCGGCCATTGGGAAGAGCAGGGTTTCGCCATCTCCTCCGGCGCCAGACCGGGAATGGTCTACGACTATCACGGCTTTCCCGAGTACCTCTATCATATCAAATATGATGCGCCTGGTTCGCCGGAGCTTGCCAAGCGCGTTCAAGACCTTCTGCATGGGCGCGGAATCGAAGCCAGCCTCGACCCGACGCGCGGTTTCGACCATGGCACGTTCAGTATCATGAAGCCGCTTTACCCGGAGGAGGACATCCCACTGGTTCAGCTCTCCTTGGACGTGGGCTACGATCCAGCCTTGCATCTTGAGCTAGGACGGGCCCTTGCGCCATTGCGCGACGAAGGTGTGCTGATCATCGGCAGTGGCCTCAGCTATCACAATTTGCGGGAAATCAGGGGCACCAGCGGCTACGAGCCGTCTCGCCAGTTCGACGCCTGGCTCCAGCAGACGCTGGTCCATTCGTCTCCCTACGAGCGCGCCGAGCGGCTGCTCAAGTGGGAACAGGCCCCGTCCGCCCGCGCCGCGCATCCGCGTGAAGATCATCTCATTCCGCTGATGGTGGTGGTCGGCGCGGCGAGGGACGAACCCGGTTCCGTCACCTACCATCAGACCGATTTCGCAGGCGGCATTACCGCCTCCAGCTTCCGCTTCGGCCATGTGCCCGCAACCCTTTCATCCAAGGAAGATACACAATGAGCGAGAATGCATCGAAGCCGGTCCTCTATTTCAAGAAGGCCTGCCCCTTCTGCCTGAAAGTGAGGTTGTTCCTGTGGGAAGCCCGCATGATGGAAGAGGTGGAAATCCGTGAATGCGAGCCGGGATCGAAACAGGAGAGTGACATTCGCGCCGAGCTTGCCGGTCACCTCGACAAGGTGAGCTTCCCTGCCGCCCGGCTGGAGCCAGGCCGCTACATCGCCGATTCCGGCGAGATCATCGCGCTTCTGGCGGCAAAATCGGGCTGTGTGCCCGCCGACATGCCCGTGCTTGCCAGCTACATCGAAGGCGCTCTCAAGCCGATGATGAAGCTGTGGAAGGAAAATCTCGAGCTCAAGGCCGCAGCCGCTTGAGCATATCAACAGCCAATCAGGAGTAATGCCATGCCGAACACAACCAAGTGGACGCCTCATATCCTCGCAATTTTGCGAATCGTGACCGCGTTGCTGTTCCTTGAACATGCAACGATGAAGTTCTTCCAGTTCCCCGCCGCCATTCCCGGCGTACCTTATCCGCTGCCCGCGATCATGCTCGTTGCTGGCGCGATTGAGATCGTGGCCGGATTGCTGATAACGGCCGGCTTTTATACACGCATCGCAGCCTTCATCGCTTCCGGCGAGATGGCCGCCGCTTATTGGATGGCTCACGCGCCGCAGGGCTTCTGGCCGGCACTCAACATGGGCGAAGCCGCCATCATGTTCTGCTTCATCTTCCTCTATATCGCCTTTGCCGGTCCCGGCAGTTGGGCACTCGACAATGTCCTGCGCCCGTCCACGAAGCAGGTGTCGCTTACCGAAGGCGCATAATGCCAATGCGCTCCCGTCATGTCACGGGAGCGCATCACCGGCCGACGATCCGGCCGCCCGCTTTCCTGCAGGCAAACCAACTCAGTCCCAATTCAATCAAAGCAACAACAAGCTTTTGGAGGCACGCAATGAAGGCTGCTCTTCTGAAATCCTATGGTGATGTCGATCAATTCGAGATCGGCGAGATTCAAACGCCGAAGCCCGGGCCAGGCGAAGTCCTGATCAAGATCGAAGCATCGGCCGTCAACCCTTTCGATCTCATCCTGCGCCAGGGTTTCATGGCACAGTATATACCGCTTCCGCTACCGGCAGTATTGGGCGGCGATGCCGCGGGCATCATCGCCGCAGTCGGCGAGGGCGTCACCGAAGTAGCAATCGGTGATCGGGTCGTTGCCGACTTCGCGGCCAACGGCAAAGGGGCTCATGCCGAATTCGGCGTCGTTCCCGCCACATCGGTCGCCAAACTGCCGGCGGCACTAAGCTTCGAAGAAGGAGCGGTCTTGGTAAAGGCCGGGCTTACGGGGCGTCAGACTGTGGACGCGCTGGGAGTCAAGGCCGGCGATCGCGTCCTGGTTTCCGGCGCGCTTGGCTCGGTCGGCCGCGCGGCAATCCAATATCTCCAGCAGATCGGTGCCAAGCCGGTGGCTGGCGTCCGGCCCGAACGATTGAGTGAAGCGCGCGCGTTGGCGGGTGAGGCGGTGGATATCACAACGTCACCGGGAAATCCCGGCTTCGACTATGCCATCAGTGCTGCGGCGCCGGTGGCCGAAAATCTCATCGCTCACGTCCGCGACCGCGGCCAAGTCGCGAGCATCGTTCCGGTGCCCGAGGGTGCCAAGACGGACAATCGCGTGACCATCCATGAACTCTATCACCGCACCGATGCCGCAACACTCGATGCCGTCCTGGATGCCGCCGTGCGAGGATTGCTCGTGATACCGATCTCGCAGACCTTTGCTCTGGAAGAGATCGGTGCCGCACAAAACGCAGTTGCGGCGGGTGCTCAAGGGAAGGTTGTTCTCAAGCATCGAACGGAGAATAGACCCTAGCCGTACTTTGAGGCCGTGAAGGCTCGACAGCCATCCCAATTCACGGCCTCTTCCGCCTGACAGCGTCTCCCCATCAACTCGATCATTGATCGAAAGCATGCCCATTATCCAAAATACGCGATTGAAGCCGATCTGCGAAGCATACGCATAGTTGCAGTCAACTTGACCCACCGAAATCAATAGCTCGTTTATCTTTCGTGCGCCTTTTGCCGGTCATTTCTTGAACGATTGGTGAAGCATGCGCATTTCGTTGTTTAATAAATTTGCATCCCGAGGACGCCCGCTCATCATTGCCTCCCAGAATTTTGCGGCCGATAGAGGGGGGAACTTTGGAATTCTCACCGCTTTGCTGGTGGTCTTCCTGGCGGCCGCCGCTGGAGGCTCTGTCGATTTCGGTCGCGCCTACGTTTTGCGGGCCGATTTGCAGGAAAGGCTTGATGCGGCAGTTCTTGCCGGCGCAAAAGTTGCGCAGTCACAGCAAATTTCCGAAGCGCAAACATATTTTAAGGGCGGCATTTCCTCTCTTGCGGCATACTCGCCCTCGGCGACCTTCGCGATCAATTCCGACGGCACCATTTCCGGTGACGTGACCGCGTCGCTCCCGGCATCACTTCTCGGCGTGGTCGGGGTGAACCAGGTACCGGTCGCCGTTCACGCCGCTGCCACTGCCGCATCATCCGATCCAGTCTCCAACGGCGCTCCTTGCATCCTGCTCCTCGATACCGGGCAGAATGCGCTCTACGTCAATTCAGGCGCGGGAATTCAAAAAACCTCATGTGAGATGCATGTCCATTCTGCCGCCTATCCAGCCGCCACCTTCACGGATGGCGGCAACGGACTGAAGCTTGCGCGCATCTGCATCAAGGGTACTCAGATCTCCTACAACAATCAGCTCAATCCGGCTGTGGAGAAAAATTGCGCGGCTGCGGATGATCCCTTTGCGGGCAAGCTCCCGGCCGTGAGTTCGCTGGGTTGCGATCAGCAATTGGGCGGACATCTGCCGGACAATAAGGCCGTCGACAAGCTCACACCGGGGATCTACTGCAACGGCCTTAGCGCAAATGGCTCACCGCGGATCGAACTGGCGCCTGGTCTCTATGTGATCAAGAACGGCGATTGGTTCTTCAATTCCGGAACCACCTTAGTCGGCGACGACGTGACGCTCTATTTCGCCGACACATCCAAGATCTTCTTCAACGGCAATGTGAATATCGACCTGTCCGCGCCCGCGGATGGAAAATACAAAGACATCTTGATCTTCGAGCAGGCTGGCTTGCAGAAGACCGACATGCTCTTCAATGGCAACCAGAATGCCGTGCTCAACGGCATCATCTATTTGCCCAGCCGAAATGCGCACTTCAACTCCACCTTTGCGATGAACAATGAGCGCACTGCCATCGTGCTCGACGACCTGAGCCTCGACGGCACCAACTGGAACCTGACGCCATTGTCAGGCACCGGCGGATCATCGGCAAGCAGCGGGAGCGCATCGCCGCGGCTGGTTCAATAGACGCGGCGGGGAACCCTAGCGACTGAACTTCAGATCCGGCTTGTCGCCGTCCCAGGCCTGGAGGGCGCCGGGAACCTCACGGAATCTCAGGCACTTTGTCCCCATCTTGCCGGAAAGGCACATCGCATCGCCCTTGACCGTCCATGTGACGGAGAGCGCAAACGGCAAAGGGCCGCGTATGCTGCCGGAGCCATCCTTATTGAGGATGACTTTGAGGGTCTTGCCATCGGGCGCGTCGGCCGTCCAGGGAGCTCCGTCGGCGAGTATGGCAGCAGCCTTTTGGGCGGCAAGATAAGCCTGTCCTTCCGTGCCGAATGCAGGACTTGCAGCAAGGATTGCGGCGGCTGCGGCAAGCTTCAGATGCGTTTTCATGATCAATGTTCTTTCCTTGTTTGATTTGTTGCGGGTGGCGAAATGGTGGGGATGTCTATTGCGGAGCCGCCGCTCCCTTGTCGCTCCAGCTCGGCGGTAAGCCCAACTGACCGGCAACTGCTCCCGTGAGGCCCGGTGCCGAACCGAATGCTTTGCAGGCGTCGTATTTCGGGTCGCCGCCGAGCGATGCCTTTATCTTTTGTATCGATGGTATGGCCGGCTTTCCCTTGAAGGGGTCATGGCCCCTTACCAGCATGCGGCTGAAGTCGCCGCCAAAGGCGGAGGAGAGGGAATAGGCATCGCCGACCGAGGAGATCCGCGCTTTTGTCGTCAGCATGTTTGCCCCGCGCGACCAAAGCATGGCCGCCTTCTGCGCTCCATCCTGACCGACAGCTTCCGCCTCGACGGACAGCCCGCCGAGGCCGATTGGAATCCTTGGAATGGGAATGGCGAGCGCGACCGATGTGCCGAGCGACGCGACGGCGGATGTCGCCGCGGCCGTCCGGTTGGTTGGAACGATATCGGTGACCGTGGCATGCACGACGAGATCCGCCGGTTGGTTCGCCGCCACGACCTGGAAGCGGTCACTGAGGCCGGTACAAAGAGCCCGGTCTATGGCGTTGGCAACAAGCGCAAGACCCTTCGGGTCTAGTGCGCCGCTGTTGCCGGGGTGCGCCGATGTCGGCACGATACGCACTGTGCGTGCAACAAGGACGGACGCTGGGTCTACCCGCAGCTTCGCCTTCGTCAGCGACCCTCCCGATGCAGCCATATCCTTATAAGAACTGAGGGAGGTGCCCTGATGCAGCGGCACGCTGGCACAAGAGGGAAGCGCCGCGAGCAGAATGACGGCTGCGGTCTGCGGGCGGATGTTGGCAAGCCGAAAGCTGGAGGTCATGTGGCAAATTTCTGAACAGTGATCGTCGTTCAGCTTTTAGCCACGCCAGCGTTAATGGCTGTAAAGGCAGTGTAAAGTTGGGTAAAAGCCTGAGAGGCAGATGTTTAAAGACGCTGAGCCTGCTCAGGCACGTATGCTTGCCGGTGCATAGGCCTTCGGCCTTCGGGGAATTTCGAGGGTGATGGCCAAGCCGCCGGCGGCAGGCAGCGATGCGGAGACGCGCCCGCCGTGACGCTCGATCGCCTGTCTGGTGATCGCAAGGCCGAGGCCATATCCGCCTTCCGGCACGGCGTTGTTGCCACGGGAAAATGGTTGGAAAATGCGTTCGAGCTCGTCTCGCCCGACCCCAGGTCCTTGATCCGTCACGCGGATCTTGAGGAGATCGCCAGTCGTCTCACAGGATACCGATATGCTTGAATGTGTTGCGGTATATTTAACCGCATTGCGAATAACGTTTTCGAGTGCCCGATAGATCAGCTCGCCTTCTACTTCAGCCGGAAACGTGCCGCCAACGCCGGGCGTGATCGAGACCTCGCGGGCCTGGGCCTCGAATGCAGCATCGCCCAGGATCTCGTTCAAAAGGTCGATGACATCAAGGGATTGCGTTTTCAGAGGCAGGCTGGAGCCGGCGGTCAGTCTGGCGAGCGTTAGAATCTCGCCCACGAGCACGTCGAGCCGTTCGACCTCCCTATCCATGCGATCCAGCATGACATCGAGTTTTGCAGGATTCTGCCGGAGGACACCCACGGCGGCCTGAAGGCGGGAGAGGGGCGAACGCAGCTCATGGGACACGTCATGAAACAGCCGCTGCTGCGCATCCTGAAGTTCCTGCAGCCGCGCGGCGCTGGAATCGAAATCATGCGCGAGCGCGGTGACTTCGTCCTTTCGGCCGGCCATCTTGTTCCCGATGCGGACGTCGAAACGGCCGTGGGCAAGCGCGCTCAGGCCATCACGAAGGTGCACGACGGGACGAATGAGATATCGGGCGAGAGCCGCCGCGGCGACCGTGCTCGCAACAAAGATCGAAAGCCAGGGCACCAGCAGAGCCAGGTTGTCGATAATATTGAGAAGGAAGTTGGGTTCCGGCGCCACGGAGATCCGGTAGCAAATTCCGTCCTTCAGGACGGATTTCGTCTGCGACGTACTCTCATTTCCGCACGCACTCGCGTCCGCGGTTTTCGAAAGCGTCAGGCCAAGCGGCACCGTATTCTCGCTTGTGCGGACGAAGCGCGCGGCGGCGTCCTCGCCATCCGTTGTGAGCACGTTTGCCGTCAGCTTCAGAATGATCGCGCGTTCCTGATACTCCCGGTCGCGGCCGGGGGGCGGGATCTGAAAGAGGTTGACGATCACGATGATGACCGTGAGCGTCGTTGCAAGCGTCAGCCAGATTGTCGCGAAGAACTTCCAGAATAGCCGGGGCATGATCAATCCACGAGAAGTTGGTAGCCCTGGCCGCGCACGGACTGGATCCAGGATTGTCCGTCCTCCCGGAGCCCGAGCTTTTGCCGAACGCTGCTGATATGGACGTCGATGCGGCGGTCAAATGGCGTGAGCGGCTTCCCGAAGGCCCGCTTCGAGATGTCCTGCTTCGAGACGAGCTGGCCGGCGCCGCGAGCGAGGACTTCAAGCAGGCTGAATTCAGTGCCGGTCAGATCCAAGGTCTCGCCGCGCCACTCGGCGGTTCTGCTGCCCGGATGGATCACGAGCTGACCGGCTCTGAGCGTATCGGTCGACACGCCGCTTGCCGGTTGGCCTGCCCGGCGCAGGATTGCACGCAGGCGCGCTGCAAGTTCGCCAGGCGAGCAGGGCTTCGGCACATAGTCGTCGGCGCCGAGGTTCAAGCCCGAAATCCGGTCGATGTCATCGCCTCTGGCCGTCAGCATCAGTACCGGGACCTGGCTCAGCTTCCGGACTCGCTGCAGAACCTCGATCCCGTTCATCCGCGGCATCATGATGTCGAGTACGATGATGTCGACCGTATTGCCGGCGGCGGCGGCAATAGCGGCACGACCGTCCGTGTCCGTTACGACCTCATATCCTTCCTCGCTCAGATATTCCTGAAGAAGCGTCGTCAGCTCGACATCGTCGTCGATGAGAAGAACCTTGTTCATTCACGTTACCCGTCATTCCTATCCGCCATTCATACAGCACAAAAGCGAGCGCGGGACGAAGTTTTACTCAGCTTAACATTAACTTGACCGCACTTAACGTTCGCCCGGCTACTGATCGATGTGGCGGCATCGGTCGCGCGGCAGGAACAGCCTGTGCCCATGCCGGAACCTGCAAGGAATGCATCGTTGAACAAGCCATCCATGACATTCGCCGCCGCATTCGTCGCGGCTGCGCTTCTTTTCCCTCTCCCCAATGCCATTGCGGAACAGGCCGCCGTACCTGCAGCCGCGCTCACTGTCTCCCTGGCAGCGCCGGCGCAGCGCGACTGGCCGGAAACCGTTCCCGCGAGCGGCTGGCTGAAACCGTGGCAGGAAGCAATCATCGCCTCCGAGACGAGCGGCCTGCGCATCACCGAGGTTCTGGTCGATGTCGGGTCGGTGGTCACCAAGGGGCAGACGCTGGCCCGGCTTTCGCAGGACAGCGTGCTCGCCGATATTCGCAAGCAGGAGGCGGCCGTCGTGACTGCCAAGGCGAAACTCGCTAAAGCCACGGCCGACGCAGATCGGGCGCGGCAGCTTCGCTCCTCCGGCGCTCTATCCGCTGAGAAAATCACCGAATATTTCGCCGACGAGCAGACGGCAACGGCGAGCCTGGCATCCGAGGAAGCCGCGCTCGACAGCGAAAAGATCAAGCTGGATCAGACAACCATCACTGCCGTCGATGATGGCCTCATAACCTCGCGTTCCGCCGACCTCGGTGCCGTCGTCTCTACAGGCACCGAGCTCTTCCGCATGGTGCGCCAGCAGCGTGTCGAATGGCAGGCGGAAGTATCGGCGCGTTATCTGTCGCGCATTTCCGAAGGCTTGAGCGTTGCGATCAATGGACCGGACGGTCATGCCATTGCCGGCAAGGTGAGACTTGTCGGGCCCTCTGTTAGCACCGATACCAGCCGGGCGATCGTCTATGTCGCGCTTCCGGCCGACGTTCGTCCGCGCACCGGCCTTTATGTCACTGGCAATATCGAGCTGCAGACCACACCGGCGCTCACCGTCCCCGAGACGGCGATCGTGTTCCGGGATGGCATCAGCTACGTCTTCACCGCCGGCGATGATAAGCGGGTTCGACGGATCCGGGTCGAAACCGGCCGCCGCAACAATGGCGAGGTCGAGATCATCTCCGGCATCGACCGGTCGGCGAAAGTCGTCACGTCGGGCGGTGCCTTTCTGTCCGACAATGACCTCGTAAAGATTGCGGAGGCGAACTGATGAACTTCTCGGCCTTCTCGATCCGTAACCCTGTCCCTGCGATCCTGCTGTTTGTCATGCTTGCCGTCGGCGGGCTGTTGGCCTTCAAGCATCTGCCGGTCCAGAATTTTCCCGATATGGACCTTCCGACCATCAGCGTCACCGCCACGCTCGACGGCGCGGCGCCGACGCAGCTCGAGACCGAGGTCGCCCGCACCATCGAGGATAGCCTCGCAGCTCTCAGCTATCTCGATCACATCACCACGACGATCACCGACGGCACCGTGTCGATCAAGGTTTCCTTCAAGCTGGAGAAAGACAGCGAAACGGCCCTCAACGAGGTTCGCAATGCCGTCGACAGCGTCAAGGCCGATCTGCCCTCGCAGATGGAGTCTCCGAGCGTCACCAAGGTCACGGTGCAGAGTTCCGCGCTCGTCACCTATGCCGTCCGCTCGACCGCTCTCAACGAGACCGAGCTTTCCTGGTTTGTCGACAATGATCTGACCAAGGCGCTGCTGTCGGTGCAGGGCGTCGGGCAGGTCAATCGCATCGGCGGGGTCGATCGTGAGGTTCATGTCGATCTCGACCCCAAGACCATGGCATCGGTCGGCGTCACCGCGGCCACTGTGTCGTCGCAGCTAAAGGCCATGCAGGCCGATACGTCCGGTGGTCTTGGCGAAGTCGGCGGCAACCGCCAGACCTTGCGCACGCTGGGCGCCCTGCCATCGGTCGAAGCACTGAAGGGGCTACGGATCCCCCTGGCCAACGGCCAGCAGGCCCGTCTTGACGACATCGCCTCGGTCAAGGATAGCTTCGCGGATCGTTCCTCGATGGCCTATCTCGACGGCAAGCCGGTGATCGCGGTCGAGATCAAGCGTTCGAACGGCTTTTCCGACAGCGGCGTCGCGTCTGACGTCGGCAAGGCGATCAAGCAATTCGCAGCCGCCCATCCGAATGTGCAGATCGATGAGGCTTACAGCACGATCGGGCCGATTATCGATAATTATGACGGCTCGATGCACATGCTCTTCGAAGGGGCGATCCTGGCGATCGTGGTCGTCTGGCTCTTCCTTCGGGACTGGCGCGCGACGATTCTCTCGGCAGTGGCGCTGCCTCTGTCGGTCATACCGACCTTCCTGGTCATGTATTTCGCCGGCTTCAGCCTGAATATCGTCACGCTGCTTGCGCTGTCGCTGGTGGTCGGCATCCTGGTCGACGACGCTATCGTTGAGATCGAGAACATCGCCCGCCACCTACAGATGGGCAAACGGCCGATCGATGCGGCGATGGAAGCGGCCAATGAGATCGGGCTTGCCGTCATCGCGACCACCTTCACGCTGGTCGCCGTCTTCCTGCCCACGGCCTTCATGAGCGGCATACCGGGCCTCATCTTCCGCCAGTTCGGCATCACCGCCTCCGTCGCGGTGCTTGCCTCGCTCGTGGTGGCGCGTCTGCTGACGCCCATGATGGCAGCCTATTTCATGAAGGCGCATCCGAAAGAGGAGAAGGATGGGCGCATCATGCGCGCCTATATGACGATCGCCAAGGCGGCTCTGAAGCACCGGAAGACCACGATTGCCGCAACCGCCGTCGTCGTGGCGCTTTCGCTCGCCACCATTCCCTTGCTGAAATCGGGCTTCCTGCCTGCTTCGGACGATGCGCGCACCCAGGTGACGCTCACCATGCAACCCGGCGCCACCATCGAGCAGACGGATGCGATGACCCGCAAGGCTGCGGATATCGTCGGCAAGCTGCGCGACGTCATGCATGTCTTCTCCTCGGTCGGTTCGACATCCTCCAGCAATGGCCCTGATACCAGCTCCACGAGTGATGTCGGATCGGCCACGATCGTGGCAGTCCTGACACCCATCTCCGATCGGGATCGAAAGCAGTCGGAAATCGAAAATAGTATCCGGCAGGCGCTCTCCGCTCTCCCCGGCGTACGGGTGGAGGTCGGCAGCGGCGGCAATGGCACGAAGCTTGAGATCACGCTCGCCAGCGACGATGCCAGTGCGCTCGATAGCGCCAGCACGGCGCTCGAGGAGCAGTTGCGCACGCTGCATGGCATCGGTGCGGTCACATCGACGGCGGCAAGGCAGGCGCCGGAAATTCAGATCACGCCCGACTTTGCGCGCGCCGCAGCACTCGGGGTAACGTCGAATGCAATCGCCAGCGCCGTGCGCGTGGCAACGAACGGGGAATATTCCTCCGACCTGCCGAAGCTCAACCTGCCGCAGCGCCAGATCCCGATCGTCGTCCGCTTCTCGCCGGAAACGCGCACCAGTCTGGACGACATCAAGACCATGCGGGTGGCCGGCACCAATGGCAATGTCGATCTCGGATCGATTGCCGATATCCGCATCGGCGGCAGCCCTTCGGAGATCGACCGTATCGACCGGATGCGCAATGTCACGGTCTCCGTCGAACTCAACGGCCGCATTCTGGGCGATGTCAACCGCGAGGCGCAGGCGCTGCCGGCGCTTCAGCACCTGCCGCCGGGCGTCACTCTTGTGGAGCAGGGCGAGTTGCAGCGCAGCTCCGAGCTGTTCCAGAGTTTCGCGCTTGCGATGGCGATCGGGGTGTTCTGCATCTATGCGGTGCTCGTCCTGCTCTTCCATGACTTCCTGCAGCCGCTCACCCTATTGATGGCCCTGCCGCTCTCGCTCGGCGGCGCGCTGGTGCCACTCGTGCTGACCGGAACCAGCTTCTCGATGGCAGCGGTCATCGGGTTGCTCATGCTGATGGGCGTGGTGACGAAGAACTCCATCCTGCTCATCGAATATGCGATCATGTCGCTTCGCCAAGGCATGTCCCGATTTGATGCCCTCGTCGATGCCTGCCACAAGCGGGCGCGGCCGATCGTCATGACCACCATAGCCATGGCATCGGGCATGCTTCCCGTTGCACTCAGCCTGACGGGCGGGGATTCGAGCTTCCGGCAGCCGATGGCCATCGTGGTGATCGGCGGCGTGATGATGTCGACGCTGCTCAGCCTCATCGTCATCCCGGTCATCTTCACCTTCGTCGACGATCTGGAACAGGTGCTCAAGCGGCTCCTGCGGCGGGTTGGGCTGAGCCATGAAAGTGCCGACGACGAGGCGCCGCAGGCATCCAATGACCGCGAGGCGATCGCTTTCAAGCCCGATCAGAAGCAGGCACGCAGCCACAGATGATCCCTTCTCAAGACGTCATTGGTCCAATGCATCTGCGCCGAACAGAAGCAGGACTTGCCGATGCTCATGGCAACTTCTTCGGTCGCGTTCCTCCCCCCGGAACGAGGCCGCGGGACGTGTACCCCCCGCAGGCGGCGTCATGCCGCCTGCGCGTCCTGCCGTCCGAAGGAGAGGGGCTGTGAGCTTCCGATCGATCCGGTTTTCTCGCAGCAGTCCGATGCGGGCGCTCATTCTCGTACTGTCCTTTCTGCTCATCCTGTCCGGATGCATGCAGACCCTCGACAGGGCTCTCGATGCGAATGAGGCGGGCAAGGCCGCCATTGCCGGCTACGGCGAAATCCGGATCTATCTCGATGCCCGATTCAACGAAGCACCGCGCGATTTCCATGATTGGGCACCGGTGACGACGCGCAAAAAAGCCGCCGCCCTGATGATCTCAGGCGGCGGTGCGGGTGGCGCGTTCAGCGTCGGTGTGCTTTCGGCTTGGAGTGCTGCGGGGACCCGTCCACAGTTCGACATCGTGACGGGCGTCAGTACCGGCGCCTTGATCGCCCCTTACGCCTTCCTGGGATCGGCCTATGACGATACCCTCGTGCACCTCTATACCAGCGGCGTTGCGCAGGAGTTGGTCCGGACCAAGGGCTTCGTCGGGCTGTTCGGGTCGAGTCTGCTGCGAGCCGGACCATTGAGAGGGATGATCGAACGCTATATCACGCCGGCGATCCTGCAGCAGGTGGCCGCCGAGCATCGCAAGGGCCGCCGCCTCTTCATCCTGACCACCAATCTCGATAGCCAGCGCGCCGTCATGTGGAACATGGGCGCGATTGCCAATAGTGGGCGCCCCGACGCTTTGAAGCTGTTTCAGGATGTTCTGACGGCATCTGCGAGTATTCCCGGCGTTTATCCGGCAGTCATGATCAAGGCCGAGTCCGGAGGGCGGCATTTCGAGGAGATGCATTCGGACGGCGGGTCGGCCTCGCAAGTCCTCATGATGCCGCAGGCTTTTCTCACGAGTTCCGATCGCCTAATGCCCGTCAAAGGGCAGGGCATCGATTTCTACGTGATCGTCAACAATGCGCTCATGCCCGAGTTTGCCGTCACGCCGGACAGGACTCTTCCGGTGATCGTGCGGGCCTATTCGATCTTCATCAAATCACAGACCCAGAGCGCGCTGACGGCGCTCTACAACTATGCACGGCTGACCGGCGCCGGCTTCCATCTCGCCTCGATCGATGCGCAGGTTCACTATTCGATGTTCGATCCGTTCAACACCAATTATATGCGGGCGGTCTATGCTCTGGGATATGCCGAATTCACCGCGGGGACCCTGTGGAAGGAAAAGCCCGTCTTTCGCTGACGGGCTCCTATCCTGGATTAGTTTTTGACCTCAGACGACACCGCCGAGGCAGACATATTTGATTTCGGTGAACTCCTCGATGCCGTAGCGCGATCCCTCGCGGCCAAGGCCGGAGAGCTTGACGCCGCCGAAGGGGGCTTCGGCCGTCGAGATCAGGCCGGTATTAACCCCGACCATGCCGTATTCCAGTGCCTCGGCGACCCGGAAGACCCGGGCGAGATCCTTGGCGTAGAAATAAGAGGCAAGACCGAATTCGGTGTCGTTGGCCTGGGCGATGACATCGGCCTCGTCCTTGAAGCGGAAGAGGGGAGCGACCGGCCCGAAGGTCTCTTCCTTCGCGACAGCCATCGCCGGGGTGACATCGGCAAGCACCGTCGCCTCGTAAAAGCGGCCGCCGAGCGGATGGCGATGGCCACCGGCAACGACGCGGCCGCCTTTGGAAAGTGCATCGGCAACATGCTCCTCGACCTTGGCAAGGGCCGCCTCGTCGATCAGCGGGCCGAGATTGATGCCCTGGTCGAACCCATTGCCGGTCTTCAGCGCGCCGACGGCCTTGGCAAGCTTTTCGGCAAAGGCATCATAGGCACCGTCCTGCACATAGAGGCGGTTGGCGCAGACGCAAGTCTGGCCATTGTTGCGGAACTTGGCGATCAGCGCGCCTTCGACGGCGGCATCGAGATCGGCATCGTCAAACACGATGAAGGGCGCATTGCCGCCGAGCTCCAGCCCAAGTTTCTTGATGGTCGGTGCGCTCTGTTTATAGAGTTCGGCACCGACTTCGGTCGAGCCGGTGAAGGTGAGCTTGCGCACAACCGGGCTTGCGGTCATCTCGCCGCCGATGGCGCGGGCCGAGCCGGTCAATACGCTGAAGAGGCCCTTCGGCAGGCCGGCACGCTCCGCCAGCACTGCGATCGCGATTGCCGAAAACGGCGTCTGCGAGGCCGGCTTCAGCACCATGGCGCAGCCGGCGGCAAAGGCGGGACCGGCCTTGCGGGTGATCATCGCATTTGGAAAGTTCCAAGGGGTGATCGCCGCGACCACGCCGATCGGCTGTTTCATCACCAGAATGCGCTTGTCCTTCTGGTGGCCGGGGATGATGTCGCCGTAGACGCGGCGGGCTTCTTCGGCAAACCATTCGACAAAGCTGGCGCCATAGGCGATTTCGCCCTTGGCCTCGGCAAGCGGCTTGCCCTGTTCGGCCGTCAGGATGCGTCCGAGATCATCCTGGTTTTCCATCATCAGCTCGAACCAGCGCCGCAGGATACCGGAACGTTCCTTGGCGGTGCGGGCGGCCCATTGCTTTTGTGCGATCTCGGCTGCGGCAATCGCCGTCTTGGTCTCGGCAGCACCGAGATTGGGAACAAGGCCGATGATCTCGCCCGTCGCCGGATTGTCGACCTTGATCGCATTCGAGGGATCGGCTTCGATCCAGTCGCCGCCGACCAATGCGGCCTGCCGGAACAATGTTGCGTCTTTCAAATCCATGACTGTCTCCTGCCGACGGTAGAAAGCGGGCGTTTCGCCCGCTCTCAAGGGTAACGCTTAAGGCGCGATAATCGGATGTCACATGCAGTCTTTAATACCGCGACAACTTCATATGGCGATTGACATCCTTATAAAGGAGATAGCGGAACTTCCCTGGCCCGCCTGCGTAGCAGGCCTGAGGGCAGAAGGCGCGCAGCCACATGAAGTCGCCAGCCTCGACTTCCACCCAATCTTGATTCAGCCGGTAGACGGCTTTGCCCTCGAGTACGTAGAGACCGTGCTCCATCACATGGGTTTCTGCAAAGGGGATGACGGCACCTGGTTCAAAGGTGACGATCGTGACATGCATGTCGTGGCGCAGGTCCAACGGATCGACGAATCGGGTCGTTGCCCATTTCCCCTCCGTTCCAGGCATCGGTGTGGGTGCGATTTCCTGTTCATTGGTGAAAATCGGTTCTGGCGCATCCAAGCCCGGGACGGCCTCATAGGCCTTGCGGACCCAGTGGAACCGCGCGGTGACAGATCCGCGATTGCGAAGCCGCCAACCGGACGAAGGCGGCAAGAAGGCGAAGCCGCCGGGATGGAGCACATGAACGTCTCCCCCCAGTTCGACCGTCACCTCTCCTTCTACAATGAAGAGCGCGCCTTCGGCATGCGGGTCCAATTCCGGCTGATCGCTGCCGCCCCCTGGGGCGACCTCCATGATGTATTGCGAGAAGGTTTCCGCAAAGCCGGAAAGCGGGCGCGAGAGCACCCAAAGGCGTGTTCCGTCCCAGAAGGGCAGATAGCTTGTGACGATGTCCATCATCACGCCTTTGGGGATCACGGCATAGGCTTCGGTAAAGACCGCGCGGCCGGTTAGGAGTTCCGTCTGCTTCGGAGCGCCGCCCGCCGGCGCGAAATAGGTTGGTTTTGTCACTTTGGCCTCCGCGAAATATGGCGCTCATGATCCTGCCTGATCGATGGCATCAGGGTAGGGCGAACATGGTATCGGTTTGCCCATATCAAACGGGTTTGTCCAGCCTTTGACGGTCTTGCAACAAGCTTTCGACCGGACTGCGACTGCAGCCCTCCTTCTCTCGTAACCGCCCTTACGAATACCTTTTGCCATCCCATGGGCAAGGCATCTGTAAGCTGGGACTGACGGCGGCCCGAACCTGTCGCCAGCTATTCGTAGCAACAGATCTGCATTCTTGGTGGGAAAATCTTATCGCAGCACCCACCTTGGACAACCCGTGGAGGCAGTGGAAGCAATGAATTCACAGCCGTAAGAGGATCAATTCCCACAATAACTCGACTCAAAATGATAATAGTACCTTACCATATGAACCCTACTGATAAGTATTGTAACTGGAATATGTATAGTTATACGTACAGCCTGTATGTTTATGAATATTTCTGACGCCAAATTAGGACTTATATATTCGATTATTCTTAATTTACTGATGTATTTCTGCATCTATGACGGATTTATGTCGGCAATTTTCTTGTATTTGCCCAAATACTATATTGGCTCCGGTGCTTCTCTGGCTATCTTGCGGCCGGAAGTTCACAAACTTTCGATTATAGGGAACAGCCGGATGAATGAACGTAACGGACAGGCTCCGGGTCGTTCCGATCAGGCACATAGATTGGAGAAAAAATGAACATCAAGAGCCTTCTTCTCGGCTCCGCTGCTGCTCTCGCAGTAGTTTCCGGTGCACACGCGGCTGACGCTGTTGTTGCTGCTGAACCGGAGCCGCTCGAATACGTCCGTATCTGCGACGCATACGGTGCAGGCTACTTCTTCATTCCGGGCACCGAAACCTGCCTCAAGATCGGCGGTAAGGTTCGTACGGAAGGTGAATGGTACAACGCCTACAACCCGAACGACGTTCGCGGCACGCTCTGGCACACCCGCGCTGAACTGCAGCTTCAGACGGCTACCGACACCGAATACGGTCCGCTGAAGACCAACACGGAACTGCGTTGGGATTGGCAGGAAGGCGGCTCCACGAGCACGAACTTCCTCCATGGCAGCATCAGCCTCGGTGGTTTCACCGTCGGTAAGGAAGATTCGCAGTTCAACGTATTCACCGGCTACGCTGGCGACGTCATCAACGACGACGTGGTCTATGACGGCCCGTATGAACTCAACCAGATCACCTACAACTACGATGCCGGCAACGGCTTCACGGCTGTGATCTCGGTCGAAGACACCAATTCTGGCGTTGGCGCAACCGGCTCTAACGGCGAAGACAGCTCGGATCACTACGCTCCGGACGTCGTTGCCGGTGCTGGCTACAAGGCTGGTGCATGGTCCTTCAAGGTCGTCGGTGGCTATGACTCCATCGTCGAAGAAGGCGCCATCAAGGCTCGCGTCGATGCTGACTTCGGCGTCTTCTCTGCCTTCTTGATGGGCGGCTGGAACACGGACGGCGACAAGCTGAACAAGTACGCTGGCGCGAACGGTGGCGGCGACGCTTCCGGTATCGGCTGGGGCGACTGGGCAGTTTGGGGCGGTGCAAGCGTTCCGATCAACGAAAAGCTGAAGTGGAACTTCCAGGTCGCTTATACCGACTCGAAGATCTTCTCTGCTACGACGAACCTCAAGTGGAAGCCGGTTAAGGACCTGCTCGTCGAGCCGGAAATCACCTACACCAACTGGGATTCGATCAACGAAGATCAGTGGGCTGGTATCCTCCGCTTCGAGCGCAGCTTCTAATCTGATCTGAATTTGACCTCCGATCAGAAAAGGGAAAAGGCCCGGTTTCCCTCCGGGCCTTTTTTCTTGCCTATCGCACGCAGTCCGCAAATGTGCGGTAAATAATGCGTTTTTCGTGCCTTTTGCCGTCCCAAGAGACGTAGGCAGGCCGTTCTAATCTTTGACAATCCTACCTCGCTCATTCAGGCCACCCGTGAGGCGCCTTGTCGGCATGCGTTTTGAATGGTTTCCGCGCTCAGTTAGATAATTGTCTCACTGCTGCGTGAAGTGGTGCCCTTGCCCCTGACAAAACATCGCTACCTTTGCTAGGTGCATAGCGATCATCGAAGCGATGTCGATTGTACGTCCCTGTCAAATATCAGGAGTTTGAGCATGACCGGTTCTTCCGACTACACGCCGCCGAAAATCTGGACCTGGAACAAGGCGAATGGAGGCCAGTTCGCGAGTATCAACCGTCCGATCGCGGGACCGACACACGACAAGGATCTGCCGGTCGGCCGCCATCCTCTCCAGCTTTACTCGCTCGCAACGCCGAATGGCGTGAAAGTCACGATC
This sequence comes from Martinezella paranaensis, assembly GCF_014200235.1. NCBI lineage: Bacteria > Pseudomonadati > Pseudomonadota > Alphaproteobacteria > Hyphomicrobiales > Rhizobiaceae > Martinezella > Martinezella paranaensis. The sequence continues at coordinate 301,044 of NZ_JACHBI010000008.1, forward strand.
ATGCTCGAAGAGCTGCTGGCTCTTGGCCATAGCGGCGCGGAATATGACGCCTGGCTGATCAAGATCGGCGAGGGAGAGCAGTTCGGCAGCGGCTTCGTGGAGGTCAATCCCAACTCCAAAATACCGGCGTTGATGGACCGCAGTGGCCCCAAGCCGATTCGGGTTTTCGAGTCCGGTTCGATCCTGGTTTATCTCGCCGAAAAGTTCGGTGCTTTCCTGCCGACAGACGCCGCCGCGCGCGCCGAGTGCCTGTCGTGGCTGTTCTGGCAGATGGGAAGCGCACCATATCTCGGCGGCGGCTTCGGCCATTTCTACGCTTACGCGCCGACGAAGATCGAATATGCGATCGACCGCTTTGCCATGGAGGTGAAGCGCCAGCTCGACGTGCTCGATCGCCGGCTTGCCGAAAGCGAATATCTGGGCGGCAAGGACTATACGATCGCCGACATCGCCGTTTGGCCCTGGTATGGCGGCCTGGTCAAGGGCTGGCAATATGGTGCGGCGGAGTTCCTTCAGGTGGAGGATTACAAAAACGTCCAGCGTTGGGCAGACGCAATCTTCGAACGGCCGGCCGTGCAACGCGGACGGATGGTCAACCGTGTATCCGGTGAGCCCTCAAGCCAATTGCATGAGCGCCATGACGCCAGCGATTTCGAAACCAGGACGCAGGACAAGCTCGCTGTCGCGAGCTGAGCGATCCTTTCGCTGGAGCCAAAGCTGGGCGTTGCAGTGCCCAGCGAAGTGTCGGGTGAACCGGCACTTTCAACCGAATCAGTCCTATGAGAACCGTCGAGCCCGACATCCACTGCACATGAAGGCGGCCGCCAAGACTATCCGCCATTGGTGAGCCGTTTGGCGCCGCCTCGACAAGAGATGTTCCGATGATAAAAGGCATCGGTGATATCATATGTGGAAGTGGGACAACGAAGAGGGTTCATGCGGCATTTCCGGTCAGATGTGCAAGGGCGCACGCGCGTCGGCCCTGGCGTGGTGGCGTCAAAGAAGGTCGGCCTTCGATCGACTGAGATCGCCGACCGGAACTTCCGCGTCATCCTCGAGGCCATTCGCCGCTACGGCCCGTTGACGCGGCTCGAGTTGGGGCAGCGGACGGGACTCAGCGGACCGGGCATCACCAACATATTGCGGCGGCTGAGCGAAGATGGGCTCGTGACGTCGAGGCGGCGCAGGGATGCGGCCAAGGGGGCTTCGTCCACGGAGTTTGCGCTCAATCCGGATGGCGCCTGCTCCATCGGCGTTCGATTGGGCGGTGCTCGACCGGAAGCCGTGTTGGTCGATCTCAGCGGCCAGATTCGAGAGCGGACACAGCTCGACCTGACTGTCGAGCTGCCGGTCAGCCTTGAAAAGGCGGCCCGTGATCTTCTGGCGGGCAATACCGCGGCGCATCGCCTGCTTGGCATAGGCATCGCCGCTCGCTCGGCGGATGACATCAGCATTGGGCAGATAGAGTTTGATTCACGGCCGCTCCGCGTCTTGGTCGAGCGCGAGTGCGTGGCGGCGGTGCTTGCCGAGCGCACCATTGGCGCGCCAATGCCTGAGGGTGGCCTCGTGATGATCATCATCGATGACGCGGTGGAGGCAGCGCTTCTCGTACGCGGAGTGCCCTTTGCCGGAGTGCATGGCAGGGCGGGCAGCATCGGCGCGATGCGGACGGGTCCGGATCATGTGCGGCTCGACAGTATCGTCGGCTTGCACGCACTGGAGGCCTGCCTCTCGCCGGAGGAGTTTGCGGCGCTTCTGGCCGGAGAGGAGCTGCCGATGTCGGCGGCGATTTCGGACTGGGTGAAAAATGCCGCCGGTCATCTGCTCGACGCTATCGTCGCCACGGCAGGGTTCCTTGCTCCAGGGGCAATTCTTATCGGCGGTGATCTGCCGCGCGGCATCATCGAGGCGCTGATCCACCAAATGTCGATCGAGCGCCGCAATACGACCATTCGTCCGTTCATCACGCCATGGATATCGCCCATGAGGCCGGCGAGCTTCGACGGCGGCGGCATTGCCCTCGGGGCAGCCCTGCTGCCATTCTTCGATGCCCTGCTGCCGTCGCCATCGGCGGGATAAAAAATATGCCCGGCCGGTTTCGACCGGGCACGCTGTGGCTATGCCACCTGTTCGTCCCTGTGGCTGAGATCGGAGGCGAGCGCCTTGTCGAGCACCTTCTGGATATTGGCGGCGCGGCGGAAGGACGGCTCCTGCGTCTTGCCGGCCCTGACAGCCTGCACGAAGCGCTGATAGTTGGTTTCGACCGGGTCGAACGGGATATCGCGCCATGTGGCGGTATGGACATCGTCGCCGAGGCAGGCGCGCAGGGTCGACTTGCCCGTGTCGTAGATCATTTCGATCGAGCCCGTCTCACCATAGACGCGCAAGCGCAACTGATCGAGCTGGCCCGCCGCCGTGCGGGTTGCCTGAATCGTCCCGATCGCGCCCGACGTGAAATCGACATTCATGGTGAAGCTGTCATTGGCATCGAGATCGTATTCGTCGATCTTATCGCCCGGCGCCTTGGTGAAGGTTTTCAGCCGGCCAAAGACATGTGCGACGTCGAGCCCCGAGCCATAGGAGGTGAAGTCGACGATGTGGATGCCGATGTCGCCGAGTGCGCCGTTGGAGCCGTGCTTCTTGCTGAGGCGCCACAGCCACTTGCTTTCCGTCTTCCAGTCGCCCCAGGCCTTGCCGACCAGCCAGCTCTGTAGATGCGATGCCTCGACATGGCGCACGGCGCCGATCTCGCCGGCGAGCACCATTTGCCGGCCCTTCTGCAGGGCAGGGGAGTTGCGATAGGTGAAATTCACCATGCCGACCTTGCCGGATTTCTCCATTGCTTCCGTCATTTCCATCGCCTTGACGGCATCGGTCGCGAGCGGCTTTTCGCAGAAGACATGCTTGCCGGCGGCAATCGCCTGCAGGGTGGTAGGGTGATGGACGCGGTCCGGCGTCACATTGGCGACCGCGTCGAACTCGCCCCAGGCAAGTGCTTCTTCGAGAGAGCCGAAATGGTTGGGTATGCCATGCAGGCTGCAGAAGGCCGCCAGCCGCTCGGGCACGATGTCGACGCCGCCGACAACGCTCACGCCCTCGATCGCCTTGAAGCTCGACGCATGTTTATCGGCCATTCCGCCGGTGCCGAGAATAAGTAAGCGCATGATATCCTCCCATAGGATCGTCGCTCCGCGGCCAAGTCGGACCACGGATGATTGCGGCAAAACAATTTCTACTTCGCCGTTCAGAAGTTGATTGATGTGATGCTTGAACTATCCCCCCGGGCGCTATGTCTTCGCAATGATCGCCATTTTCCGCGCCTCCCAGTTCCGGCTTGACATCAAAACAAAGTAACTTAATCTAATTAATGCAGCACGGAAATGAGGATAGGTCAACTGATCAAACCTGCTGTATTCGCCAAATGGGGGAGGAGACCCATCATGATGAAGTCCATTGTCAGCGCCTTGGCGCTGAGCACGATGCTATTTGCAGTGCAGTCAGGCTATGCTCAGGAGTTGGCGGCAAAAGACAGAATAGGGTTGGAGAGTGCTCCGAAATCTTTGGTTGTCCGCCTGACGAATGACAGTCCGAACAATGCCGATCCCAACATTGCCGATGGCTACAAGCGACTGTTCGTAGACTTCATCAAGAAACATCCGGACTGGAAGCTGCAGATGCAGTTCATGTCCGCCGACATCGGCACTGAACAGGCGAAAATGCTCGAACAGGCAAAGGCCGGCAATGCGCCGGATTGCGCCGCGGTCGACTCCTTCGTGCTCTCGCAATTCATGATCAATCATGTGCTGGCCGACTTCTCCCCCTATTTCAGCAAGGACGAAGTTGCCGATCTCTTCCCCTTCATCCGCAATGGCATCACCGACAAGGACGGAACCGTCCGCGCCTGGTGGTGGGATACCGACCTGCGCGTCCTCTATCGTAACAAAACGGTTGTTCCTGACGCGCCACAGACCTGGGACGATCTGAAGAAGGCGGCTCTTGCCTCCAAAGACCAGGGCATGGAGGGCGTCATTTTCAACGCCGGCCGCTATGAGGGCTCCACCTTTGATTGGCTGGCGAATTACTGGGCACTTGGCGGCAAGCTGGTGGACGACAGCGGCAAGCCGGTCTTCGGCGAAGGCGACAACAAGGAAAAATTCTTAAAAGCGCTGACCTATTACAAGGACCTCGTCGATACCGGCGCTGCGCCGAAGCGCGTCACGACGATCGGCAATTATGACGATCTGAACGCTGCTGCTGCCGCCGGTACGACCGCCCTGTTCATTGGCGGCAACTGGCAATATGCCCAGTTGAAGGCGACGCTCGACGAAGACGAGTTCAACAAATGGACCTTCTCGCCGATCCCGGGTCCGACTGCGGACAAGCGCTCGACCGGCACCGGCGGCTGGACGATCGCCTCCTTCAGCAAGGACAAGGAAAAGGTCGAGATGTGCGCCGATCTCGCCCGCGAGGTCTATATGGGGCCGGCCAACGCCCTGCAACAGCAATTGCCGACGCGCAAATCGCTGTTCGACAAATATCCGGTTTTTGCAACCGATGCGAACAAGACGTTCGCAGCCGCCCTCGCCAATGGCCAGGCCCGTCCCGGCGCGCCGATTTATCCTGAAATCTCCAACCAGATTCAGATCATGATGGGCGACGTTCTTTCCGGCACCAAATCGCCGGAGGAGGCTTTGAACGCGGCGTTCAATGCGACGATGGAGGCCTATAAGCGCCTTTAGAGCGCCGCGCCGCGTTCGCTGGAACGCGCCACGGTTGTCCTACTCTTTTGATCCAGGGCATCCCGCCAGCTTGCAGGTGAAACCACCACAAAGCCGGATGTTCCTGCCGAAAGATGATCGAGGGCGGCGCACCGACATCGGCAGCGGCGCCAGCGTCCATTTGAAACATTCGGACAGAGAGAGCAGATGAGCCCAATTGCAATGGAGGCCCCGACGGGCCGAAGACGCGGGTTCTTTCCGCGTGATTTTGCCGGCGCGCCGCTTCCATGGATCATGCCTGTCATCCTGGTCATCGGCGTATTCTACCTTTACCCGGTGCTCGACGTCTTCCGGCTGTCGCTGACCAACGCGACGCTGATCGGCGACAATTCCATCTACACGCTGGATTCGATCAGGAACGCGATCCACTCGCCGCAACTGCCCGATATTCTGTGGGCAACGCTGATCTTCGTCGGTGGCAGCGTGGTCGGCCAACAGATCCTCGGTCTGGCGGTCGCGGTCGTCGTCATTCGTGGCGAAAAACGCGGATTGTTCGGCACCACCATCCTGCGCACGACAGCGCTCGTCGCCTGGGTCGTGCCCGGCATTGCCGGCGGTATCATCTGGCAGATGCTGTTCAGCGAAGCGCCCTACGGCGCCCTCAACAGCATCCTGCGGATGATGCATATTCCGCCGGTGGTCTGGCTCTCCGATCCGGCGATCGCGCCCTGGTCGGCGCTGCTCTCCAATATCTGGCGTGGCACGGCCTTCTCGATGGTCGTGATGTACGCGGCGCTGAAGGCGGTCGATCCGTCGCTCTATGAAGCGGCGGAAGTGGATGGCGCATCCTCGACGCAGCAACTGATATTCATAACCCTGCCGCAACTGCGGGCCGCAATCCTCGTCAACATGATCCTGATCACCATCATGACCCTTAATACCTTCGACGCGATCATCACGTTGACCGGCGGTGGGCCAGGCCGAGCGACCGAGGTCATATCGCTCTACGTCTTCAACATCGTCTTCCGCAATTACGACCTTTCGGGCGGCAGCGTGCTCTCGGTGCTGATGCTGTTCATCAGCCTCGGGCTTGCCTTCGTTTACGCCTCGTTCCTGCCGAAGGAGGAAGAAACGTGAGTATGAGAACAGGCAGCCGCTGGGGCGATGTTGCCAGCTATATCTTCATGCTCATCATGTTCGTGTTTTTCGCGGGGCCATTATCTTATCTGCTGTCGCTTGCCCTGCGCGATCGGCGGGAGATCTATCTTGGCGTTGCCCGCTATATCCCGAAGAACCCGACCATCGACAATTTCACCGCGGTGCTGACCAACAGCTACTTCCCGATCTATCTTTGGAACGGCCTGAAGCTGGCGTCGCTGAGTGGTCTCGGCGTCCTGATCGTCGCACTCCCGGCGGCTTACGCCTTTTCTCGTTTTCATTTTCGCGGCAAGGGCCTGTCGATGATGGGGCTTTTGCTGTTCCAGATGATTTCGCCGCTGGTGATCATGGTGCCGCTCTACCGCTACATGAACAGGCTCGGGCTGCTCGATACCCATTTCGCCGTGGTCATGGTCTACATCGCCCTCGGCGTGCCGCTGGCGACATGGCTGCTGAAGAGCGCGGTGGACGGCATTCCGCGGAGCCTTGACGAGGCCGCGATGATCGACGGCTGCAACCGCTTTTCTGTGTTCTGGCGCATTATCCTGCCGCTTTCCGGACCCGGCATCGCTTCGGTATTCATCATCACGGTGATTGCCGGCTGGTCGCAGTTCCTGGTGCCGTTCCTGCTGTTGACCCAGAACAATCTGATGCCGATCGGCGTTGGCATCTTCAATTTCAAAGGCATGCAGACGGATTCATCCGTGCAATTGCTGGCGGCCGCCTGCCTGATCTCGGTGGTTCCAGCCATCGTCGCCTTCCTCTCCCTGCAGCGGCTGATCCTCGGCGCGATGACCAGCGGAGCCGTGAAAGGATGATGTTACGGACAACGAGAATTGCGTGTACGAGGCGGTCGAGAGATAGCGCGAGGCTGCTTTGACGATGCAACAATTCGACGATGACCGTAATGTTTTCGACCTGACCGGCGCCAATGTCGAGGATGCCGGCGAGCACAATCGCGCCGTCATCCTGCGGTGCATTCATCGCCAGGCGCCGATTTCCCGGGCAGAGATCGCCCGGCAGACCGGGTTTACGAAGCCAGCGATCGCTCGCATCGTCGATCGGCTCTTGGACGAAGGCCTGGTGATGGAGGCGCGCCGCCGCCATGGGCTGCGCGGGCAGCCGGCGATCGAACTCGAAATCAATCCCGACGCCTGTTTTTCGATCGGCGTGAATATCGACCGCGATCATCTGACCATCCTCGCGGTCGATGCCGTCGGAAACGTCCGCGGGCGGGTGCACCACGAAAAGCGCTTCATTCTTCCGGCCGAATTCGTCGAGCTGACGGCGGATGCCATCTCGCATTTTCAGCGCAGCAAGCTTGTCGACGACGCCCGCATCGCTGGCATCGGCCTCGCCGTTCCCGATTGGCTCGGCGAAATTCCGGTGCTTGGCCGGCCGGACGACTATGCGCAATGGACCACGTTCGACGTCCGCAAAGCGATCGAAGCCATTACCGATCATCCGATCTTCATCGACAACGAAGCCAATGCCGCGGCAATGGCCGAACTGGACTACGGGCTTGGCGCAGAGAGCCGCAGCTTCTTTTATATCGCCATCAACGCCTGCCCCGGCGGCGGGCTGGTGCTCGACGGGATCGGTCATCGGGGCGCAATGGGGTTGAGCGGCGAAATCGGCTGGCTGCCGATCGCCGATCCGAATGATCCGAAGGGTGCGAAAGTGCAGCCTCTTGGCGAGATCTTCTCGCTATTCTTCCTTTATGACCACCTTGCCAAACATGGCATAGAGGTGAGCAGGCCGCAGGATCTGCTGGCGCTCGATGCGCGTGGCCGCAAGCTGGTTTCGTCCTGGCTGAAGCAGATGAGCGTTCATCTTGCCGAATCAGTCATCCACATCGGCCTGATCGTCGATCCCGATGCCGTGATCGTCGGCGGACGCCTGCCGGTGCGTATGACCGACGAGCTTCTGCGCTACGTGAACGAGCATCTGCAGAGTTCGGACCCCAACCTGCCGTCCATTCATCGCGCCTCGCTGACGGAAGATGCGGCCGCTCTCGGCGGCGCGGCGATGCCGACCGCGGCGGCCTTGATGCTCGGTTCGGCCAATCCGCAACAACGCACCCGCTCGCCCCTGCAGATCATGGACCGCCTGCACGCCATATGACGAAATCGTAGCGTCATTCGATTTTGAATAAGGAGGAATTCAGTGAAGATCGGTTTTTATACATCGACATTCAACGATCGCCCCTTTGAGGAGGTTGCCGATTTCGCCAGGGAGGCAGGGTTCGATGCGATCGAGATCGATGTCCGCGGCCATATCAAGGCGCCGGATCGTGTCGCCAGCGTCGTAGCCGTCGCCAGGGATCGCGGCCTGTTCGTTGCTTCTATTACTCTAACTGGCAATCAGCTTGATGCCGACACAGGCCGCCGGAACGAATTGCGCACCACAACCCTTGAATTCGCGCATGCGATCGGTGAAGCAAAGGTTCCGATCTTCGTTATCTTTCCCGGCCGCAACGACGATGCGAGCGAAGAGGAGAATTACGACAGTTTCGCAGACCACGCGAGCGCACTGATTGCGGCGACCGAGGCGAGAGGCCTGACATTTGCGATCGAGAACTGGCCCGGCCCGAAGGATAATTTCGTCGGCACCACGCCCTATGGATGGCAGCAGCTTTTCGAAAGGATCAAGAGCCCGCGCTTCGGCCTGGAATTCGATCCATCGCATCTGCTCCGCATTGGTGTAGACCCCTTCGAAGCCCTTGCAGGCGTCAGGGATCGTATCGCCATTCTGCATGCGAAGGATACCGCCATCGACACCGAGCGGCTTCAGGCCGTCGGCTATCATGGCAAAGGATGGTGGCAATATAAATTGCCCGGCAAGGGCATGCTCGATTGGGACAAGTTCCTCCGCCAGGCAAAATCCTATGGTTTCGACGGCACGCTCTCGATCGAGCACGAGGATGCCGCTTACGGCTGGCCGGGCAAGGATCTTCCCGCCCGAAGGGAAGGCGAGCGGCTTGGTTTGAGCTTCCTGCGCAACGCGCTGAAATCGATCTGACGCGTCCAGGGGAAGGGGAGGAACCAATGGCAAATGTATCCGTCAACAATGCGCGCAAGGATTACGGCGCCTTCAAAGCCATCAAGGGTGTGTCCATGGAGATCGAGAATGGCGAATTCGTCGTTCTGGTCGGCCCATCCGGCTGCGGCAAGTCAACACTGCTTCGCATGATCGCCGGTCTGGAAGGCATCACTTCCGGAGCCATCCAGATCGGGACGCATGTCGTCAACGACCTGCCACCGAAGGATCGCGACATTGCGATGGTCTTCCAGAACTACGCGCTCTATCCGCACATGACGGTGGCGCAGAACATGGGCTTTTCCCTGCGGCTGAAGCGCATGCCGCGGCCTGATATCAAGGCGAGGGTTGATCGGGCGGCCCGCATTCTTGGCCTAGAAAGCCTGCTCGAACGCTACCCGAAACAGCTCTCCGGCGGTCAGCGCCAGCGCGTTGCCATGGGCCGCGCCATCGTGCGTGATCCGGCGGTGTTCCTCTTCGACGAACCATTATCGAACCTCGACGCGAAACTGCGCGTACAGATGCGCTCGGAAATCAAGGAGCTGCATCAGCGCCTCAAGACGACGACGATCTATGTGACGCATGACCAGATCGAAGCGATGACCATGGCCGACAAGATCGTCGTCATGAAGGACGGCAAGATCGAGCAGATGGGCTCGCCCCTCGATCTCTATGATCAGCCGAGCAACCTCTTCGTCGCTGGCTTCATCGGCTCGCCAGCCATGAACTTCATCAAAGGCACGATGACGCAGGAGGGGTTTCGGACGGCCGAGGGCATCGTGCTGCCGACGCTTAAGAAGCCTGGCAATGCCGTCACCTACGGCATCCGCCCGGAAAACATCCATCTCGATCCCGAGGGCATCGAAATCGGCATCGTCGTGTTGGAGCCGACCGGATCGGAAACGTTGATCATTGCAAAACTGGGCGAACAGACGATCACCTGCGTATTCCGCGAACGCATTCGCGCCAAGCCGGGGGAGACATTGCGCGTTTCGCCCGATATGTCGGCTATCCATCTCTTCGACGATGCTGGCGTGAACATAGGCCACAGTCGCGCTTGGTGATCGGGAGCGGGCCTACTGCGCGGATGGTGAAGATGCCACCCGGTTATCGGCGCACGACGCCGACCTTTGCAAGCACCTCGTTGGGGATCGCATAGCGTTGAATGACGTCGCGGCCGTTTCGCAGGCCGCAGATTTCACGCTGAATGAAGAAGGCCCAAACCGCATCGGAAGCCTCGTCGACAAGCTTCTCGCGGTTTGCCTCACTGTGGCGAGCCGCGTCCCAGGCCCGCAGTTCCGCAAGCGCCAACTCTACGCGCAGGCCTTGGCGTCCAAGGGAGCTGGCGCGCTCCGACATGAGTTCGTATTCGAGAACGTTGAAGCCGCCACTCGAATTAAACTGCCTCAGAGATTGCGGCGGACGAAGGCTCATGGATGGAGATCCTGTTGTCTGCGAATGATGTTACCCGATCATCATTGGCAGATCGATAGGCCAGCGCCGCGTTCCGGCATTGATTGATAGCGGCTTCGACGCGCCCTGATCATTGGGGCAAAAGGTGCGACGTGCAACATTGCAGCGGGTTAGGCGTGCGTTTCTCGCATCTCGGTGTCGGATGGCTGTGCTGCCGAAGTCGCGTCGTGTCCCGGGATTTTCGCCGCTCGCCGACAGTCGATCAAAATTCGCGCGACGTTATTGTCTAAAAAATGTGCTATTGGTGGGAAGATATGCAATTGCCGCAATGGTGGGTTGACGGTTCGATGCTGTTAAACGGGGAAGTCAAACCTTATATCGCTGTCATCGAAAACACGGGCGGCGCCCGGATGGCAGCCGCTCTTTCAAGCCCGAAGAAAGGGGATGAACATGAACATCGCGCATTCCTTCAACAATTGGCGCCAGTATCGTCGCACCGTATCGGAACTCGGCCGTATGTCGAACCACAGGCTTAACGACATCGGCATCGAGCGCGCTGAAATCCAGCGTATCGCTCGCGAAGCACTCGCACGATAATATTGAATTCTCTCACGGCGTGACAGTGTGATGTTTGGACGCCCGCTCTCATACAGCGGGCGTTTTGCTTTACCGGGACGGCCACGTTCTTACTAAACCGGCTGGCCAAAAATCTGGAAATATCCCCAGGCGGCGGCGAAAACCGCAACCACGACGAGGACGACGAGCAATTTGCGCAGACCTGGACGCGGTGTCTTGGGCGGCTTCGGTCTTCGAAATTTGATGACGTTGTCGTTCATTTGATTTCGGCTATCGGGCATTATCCAGGTTTCTCTTTCGCTCCAAATCCATGGGGTGATAAATAGAACCGTAAGGCATCCGAGGGCAAGTCATTGCGAAACTGCCGTATCGTCATGTTGCTCTAAAAACTTGGAACTGGCTGCAGCGCCTCAGCCTGCCAAACGATCGCCCATATCTTACCACGCTAGCTCACGCTTCGCTTGCGCGTGGGTACGTGATATTTTCTCAGAAAATCCAGTAGTCAAAGGCTCAATTCGTTAGCAACCGAAGCGGCCACGGCGATCGCCGTTGGGAGATAGCCAGTCACGAGCCAGGGCAGATATTCGCGGCAGCCAATCGCTTGCCGATCGTAGGCATCACAGAGGCAACGATCGTCTGGTCGAGCGCGGCAAGAAGCATAGAAAGACGCGCGCCCGCGATTATGACGTTCTTCTCCGGCTCGGACATTGCGAATGCCGTAACGGGCTTTTCGTTCGGAGGGGTTGCCTCGTTCATCTCTTCAGCCTCACTTTCTGGCAGCTCGCAAACTCTCAGTCTCGGCAAAGTCTTCCAGCGGCGGTGTGCGAGCGCTAGTCTCTGGGGCGGTCCTTAAGAGACGACAGCGTCGCCGCATTCAGGGAGGTGGTGGGTTCCAACCTTATCGTCGAGCGACGCGATCTTGTGCGATCGCCTGCAACACCAAAACAAGCCCTGCCGCAGCTTTCAGCAAACCTCGCGCAGTATCCGTTAGAGTTTTCCAGTCAATCAATCGTTGGCGGCCGCTAACCGAATTTCCGGTAAGACTGAGAACAATTTTCCGTCTCTCTTCCAATCTTTGCAATCTTCAACGTCTATCGATTTTGTGGATTGCATTATCGTCGGATCATTGGATGCGGCACAACGCCCTCTGCAACCTGATGCGACGATTGTTCCAAGGAGTGGGGAAATGACTGAGAGCACGAGATCAGAAACATTGGCGCTGCATGCGGGATGGCGCGCGGATCCAACCACCGGCGCCGTGCAGCCGCCGATCTACCAGACGACATCGTTCCAATTCCAAAACGCTGAGCATGCTTCCAGACTGTTTGCGCTGGAGGAGTTGGGGCCGATCTATACCCGCATTGGCAATCCGACCAATGACGTGCTGGAACAGCGACTTGCCGCGCTTGAAGGTGGTGCGGCCGCATTGGTTCTCGCTTCGGGGCAAGCAGCGTCTGCTTTCGCCGTCCAGAACCTCGCAAGGGCCGGTGACAACATCGTCAGTTCCACCGATCTTTATGGCGGGACTTGGAACCTCTTTGCAAATACGCTGAAGGATCAGGGTATTGAAGTGCGGTTCGTGGATCCGCAGGATCCTGAAGCGTTCGCCCGCGCCACCGACGAGCAGACGAGGGCGTATTATGCGGAAACATTGCCGAACCCGAAGCTTCAGGTTTTCCCAATCGCCGAAGTGGCGGCGATCGGCCGAAAGCTCGGCATTCCCTTGATCGTTGACAACACCGCTGCGCCGCTGCTTGCACGCCCCTTCGACCATGGCGCGGCAGTCGTCGTCTATTCGACCACCAAATATATCGGCGGCCACGGCAGTTCGATCGGTGGCGCGATCATTGACGGCGGCAATTTCGATTGGGAAGCAGCGGGAAGCCGCCAGCCTGCGCTCAATTCGCCTGACGCGAGCTATCATGGCGCGGTCTGGGTCGAAGCCACCAAGCCGCTTGGCCCGGTTGCCTACATCGTCAAAGCGCGCACAACCTTGCTCCGCGACCTTGGCTCAGCCCTTTCGCCGTTCAATGCCTTTCTCACGCTGCAGGGTATCGAAACCCTCCCCCTCAGGATCGAGCGGCACAATAGCAATGCCCAGAAGGTTGCCGAATTCCTTGCGAGCCGCCCCGAGGTCAGCCGTGTCATTTATCCGGGCCTGCAATCGGGGATCGCGCGGGAACGGGCCGACAAGTATCTCAAAGGCGGTTCCGGCGGTCTCGTCGGGTTTGAGTTGGCTGCGGGTCGGGAAGCGGGCCGTCGCTTTATCGACGCGCTGGAGCTGCACTACCATGTCGCCAATATTGGTGACGCCCGCAGCCTGGCCATCCATCCTGCCTCGACCACACATTCGCAGCTTACTGCTGAGGATCAATTGAAGACTGGCGTCACGCCTGGCTATGTCCGTCTTTCCGTCGGGATCGAACATATCGACGATATTCTTGCGGATCTCCAACGAGGCTTGGCTGCAGCAAATGCGTTCAAAGTGGCGGCTGAATAGGAGCCGATAACACCGCGTCAGGAGGGTCGGCCTATGCCGGCCCCAGCTAAGGCGCGGCCTGGTGTCTTCTCATCCATGCTGTCTTATTTGTTCACGATTATGGAGTGCCTGGCTTGACCACTCATCTGCAGCCCGCGAACGAGCAACTGGCTCTGCCGGTCATCGATCTTTCTCGCTTCCATGGCCCGGCCGATGACCGTGATGCGTTCGTAGCCGAGCTGCGCCGGACTCTGTTCGACCATGGCTTCTTCTACCTTATCGGACATGGGGTCGACCCCGGATTGGTTTCTTCTGTGATCGATCTCTCGAAGCGCTTTTTCGCTCTTCCATTGGAGGAGAAGCTAAAAATCGAGATGGTGAAGTCACCGCATTTTCGAGGATACAATCGCGCCGGGCAGGAAAGAACGCGAGGAGAACGCGACTGGCGTGAGCAGCTCGACGTTAATACCGAAGGCGAGCCGGCCGAGATTGGACCGGATACGCCGGCCTGGAATCGTCTATTCGGCCCCAACCAGTGGCCCACGGCGCTTGCGGAACTGAAACCCGTGTTGCTGGCCTATCAAAAGGAAGTGACTAGGGTCGGTATCGATATATTGAAGGCGATCGCCGCTGCTCTCGGCAAGCCCGAGAACGTCTTTGCCGAAATTTATGAGCCGCAACCCTCGCAGCTTCTCAAGATCATTCGCTATCCTGGACGTGAGGTCGCAGAGAGTGATCAGGGCGTTGGGGCGCACAAGGACGGTGGATTCGTGACCATTCTGCTCCAAGACACCGAACGCGGTCTTCGCGTCCGCACGGAGGAGGGAGCTTGGATCGATGTGCCGCCGGTACCGGGCACCTTCATCATCAATACCGGCGAGTTGCTGGAGCTTGCGACCAACGGATTTGTCCGTGCCGACGTTCATGATGTCGTCGGGCCGCCCGTCGGCAAGGAACGCTATTCCGTCGCCTTCTTCCTGGGGTCGCGTTACGACGCAACCATTCCGCTGATCGAGTTGCCGGAGGAATTGAAGAGCGTGGCGCGGGGTGTCACCGTGGATCCGTTAAACCCGATCTTCCGGGAAGTCGGACAGAACCATCTCAAGAGCCGGCTCCGCTCGCATCCCGATGTGGCGCTTGCGCATCATGCCGATCTGCTGACGCCGGAGCACATTGCTTCGATCGGCTAGACGAGCGATTCCATGAAAGCGGCCTTTGATGGAACCTGAAGCGGGCTGGCGGATTCCTGGTTTGAGTTATCCAAATGAGGAGTTTCATCAT